>JANDJE010000030.1 GCA_024331095.1 Nitrospira sp.
CCGCTCTTGAAACCGATCAGCGTTTTGATCGGTTGAGAACGTACCTGCGTCGGCATGGACACGAATGATCGTTGCTCATGCGGATGAAGATCTTTTGGGGTTTAGTCAGCGAACGCCCAAGATCCAGCCTTCAATAGACGCCTGCGCCTGTTCTTCGGCCGTCAGGGCTGGTGCAAAGAAGCCGGCCAGCGATCCTTCGCCATCAGCCTTTCTCATCCAATCAGCAACCACATAGGCGTCCTGTTGGTCCGGTGTCCGTCTTTCTGTTGGGATTGCTCGGCGCCAGAGCGAGGGATAGATCTCGGCGACGACAGAACGGTCTGGAGGAAGGTCCCATCCGTCGAAGGGCCAGAAGTGGACCTGTGCGCTGACCAGACGGCGCAGCATCAACAGCCAGGGCAGACCCGCATGGGTGGATTTGGCGACCGACCCCTCCACGTCGAACCGAAAGACCGATTTGGCCGCGCGCGCCCGTTGCTCGGTCAATCTCAGCCACCGGGGGTGGCCCAGACGAGCCTGTCCTCTGCCGACTCTGCCGTATCGCACATCATCAACCGAGACGTGGTCGTCATCGGTCGGCCAATGGCGGTGAAAATCTTCAAGAAAGGCCGGCCAGTCGAGTAGTAGTCCATACTGGTGAAAATATGGAAGAGGGAAGGAAAAGCCATGATCGATACCGACCAGAGTCCGGATCGGTTCTCGCAATCGTTCGAGCAACCACTGAGCGGTGCCCCGACGTGTCCAGTAGCGGCGCCTGCTTGGCGGAGGGTGAATTTCCACCGGATCGTCGTCAGGAGTGGCTGCGTAGATCCGCAGCCCCTTCAGGCTGTCGGTGGGCGTCTTCGCGCCAGAATAGTCGATGCCGATGTAGCGATTGAAAAGGGGCATGCCGGTGCATTTCTTTGTGGTGCCGTCCATGCGGGCCCTGGAGCTGTCGCTTACCGTCGGCAACAGGGGCGATGCTAGGATCCCCGGTCTTCTTGTTGGTGCGGCCCCTGTTCCCGTCCGATCAGCAGATCGTATGGCGCAAAATCATCGGTCAATTCGATGCCGGCCGGCCAGGGGTCGGTTCTGCGGGTACTGAGGAGCGCGACGGCTTCGATTGGCACTCGCCGTTGCATGGCCATGTTGGTGATCTTGTTCACGACTTCGTCGATCGAGCCGGTTTCGATCGAATGTCCTCCGAAAAAGATCAGATTTCTGGCCAGGGTCATGCCGGTTTTCCAGGGCCCCTCGACCGCAAAGGTTTCGATCGTCGGGAAGCTACGCTTCATGGTCTGAACGACCGATGCAGCCCTGGCCAGGTCTCCTTCCGTGCCGGATGACGCGAGGTTGACCGCCAAAACGCCCTCTGGTGCCAAGTGCGCCCGCGCCAGAGCAAAAAACTCGACGGTCGTCAGGTGAAAGGGGATCATGTCTCGTGCGAAGGCATCGATCCAAATGACGTCGTAGGTCCGATCCGTGCTTCTTAAAAAGGCCCTGGCGTCTTTGACGAAGACCCGGTGATTGGCCGGAGGGTGATAATCGAAATAGACCTCCGCCATTCGGACGACGGCGGGATCAACCTCCACGACGTCCACTTCCAGCGTCGGCCACTGGCGCGCGAGCCATTTGGCGATCGAACCTCCTCCATGGCCGAGAATCAACGCGCGGTTCGGTGCGGGGCAGAGGGCCAGGGCGGACACCATCAGTTGGCTGTAGGGGAGAAAGAGGGCCACCGGATCGGCTTTCCACATGGTGGCGTGGAACGTGCGGTCCAAGATCAAATACCGAAACAGCTCGTCATCACGAATGCGCACCTGCTGGTAGGGGCTGTCTTCTTGGTAGATCGGTTGATTGAGTCGCTGGATCGGGAACCAGGGCAGGATGCCGATGATGACGGAGCCGCCCATCGCCACCAGCCGTATGGATGCGCGAGCCGCCGTTCCTGTGATCAACCACCGGAGACCGAGTAGGATCTGAATGATCCCCAGCCACGTGAGGAGCGATTGGGTGCCGATCCACGAGAGGAGAAAAAACGCCGTTCCCCAGGTGCCGGCCAAACTGCCGACCGTCGAAAGAGCGATCATGCGGCCCGTGTGGAATCCCATGTGGGCCATGTCCGCGACGGCCAATCGGAGCATCGCCGGCAGCACGCCGCTCAGTCCGAACGCCGGCGGCGCGAGCAGCGCGGTCGCGGCCAGGCAAGGGCCCCACCGAGGGTCTTGCACGAGCTTTTCGATCTCGAAGAGCACCGGCTGGTTTCCCCAGGCGACAAGAAAGGTCCAACTGCCGGAGCCGAGCAAGAGGGCGGCCAACACGCCGCCGCCCGTGTAACGGTCGGCCATCCAGCCCCCGAAGGCGTAGCCGCTGCTCATTGCCGCCAAGATCACGCCGATCAAGGCTCCCCAGACGTAGAGCGAATTGCCAAACACTGGCGCTAACAGACGGCTCCCGATGATCTCCAGCGCCATCACGACGGCGCCGGTCAGCAGGGCTGTGAACAGCAAAAAGCCGCGAGAAACATGGGAGGCAGGGTGAGTCATCGATGATGGGATGATTCAATGGAGAAGATGGTGACAATGGCGGCGTCGGATGGGAACATAGCGGATCGTTGCGTCGTTGTGCGAAAGCGTGGGCGCCGGATTGTACTCATCGGGTTTCTTGGGAGTCAACCGAAGGCCGGAGCCGATCCGGCCGGAGACGCACGCATTGCCGGAGATTCGTTGCCCGGTGTGGGACCTGTTGCTATACTGCCCCCGTTTAGTAGGGGATAGCGGAAGTCGGTCGGGGCTCTGCAGGAGGAGATTCATGCACATCAGCATTATTGGCACGGGCTATGTCGGGCTGGTCACCGGAGCGTGCTTCGCGGAGTTCGGCGTCAACGTCACCTGTATGGATAATGATCCCGGACGGATCGAGAAGCTGGAGAAGGGCAAAGTCCCTTTCTATGAACCGGGCATTACGGAATTGGTGGCCAAGGGGGTCAGGGAAGGCAGACTGAGTTTTACGACGGACATCGCCAAGGCCGTCGAGAAGGCGCTGGTGATCTTTATCGCCGTCGGAACCCCGCCGCGCGGCGACGGTTCCGCGGACTTGTCCTACGTCGAGGAAGTGGGCAGGGGCATCGCCCGCCACATGACGGACTACAAGGTCATCGTCACGAAATCGACCGTGCCGGTGGGAACGGGGGAGAAGCTTCGCGAGGTGATCAAGGCCACGCAACCGGTTCCCCATCGATTCGACATCGTCTCGAATCCCGAGTTTTTGCGCGAGGGCTCGGCCATCGAGGATTTCATGCGACCGAATCGCGTCGTATTGGGAGCGGACAGCGAACAGGCGATCGCGATCATGAAAGATCTCTACCGGCCCTTGTATCTGATCGAAACGCCGTTCGTCGTGACGGATATTCCGACCGCCGAGCTGATCAAGTACGCCTCGAACGCCTTCCTCGCCACGAAAATTTCGTTCATCAATGAGATCGCCAACCTCTGCGAGCTGGTCGGCGCGAATGTCCAACATGTCGCCAAAGGGATGGGGCTCGATAATCGGATCGGCTCGAAGTTTCTCCACGCGGGGCCCGGCTTCGGCGGATCGTGTTTTCCGAAGGATTTGGCCGCTCTCATCCAGACCGGCGAGCGGTACGGCCATCCCATGCAGATCGCCATGGCCACCTCGCGCGTGAACGAGGCGCAGCGGAAGCGCATGACCGTGAAAATTCGCGAGGCCCTTGGGGGACTGGAGGGGAAAACGTTGGGACTGCTGGGCCTTTCGTTCAAGCCCAACACCAACGACCTGCGGGAAGCGCCGGCCTTGGCGATCGGCAAGGAGCTGCTGGCGGAAGGCGCGTCCGTTCGCGCGTACGATCCCGAGGCGTTGGAAGAGGCCTGCCGAATCCTCCCCCAGTTGCAACCGTGCCGGGACGCCTACCATGCGGCCGAGGGGGCGGACGCCCTGATCATTATGACCGAGTGGAATCTGTTCCGGAGTCTGGACTTTGATCGACTCAAAGCCGTGATGCGCCGTCCCCTCTTGCTCGATCTGCGCAATGTCTATGACCCGGAAAAAGTGACGGCGGCGGGGTTCACGCACGTGTCCGTGGGACGTCGCTCGCGGCAGACGGACCCGACGGCGTGACGGCCTACGTCAAGCGGGGCAGCTCGACCGTCGCGTCACTCTTCGGCGATTTGGGCTTATAGCCCATCCGGTCCAGGACTTTCAGAATCCTGGTCTTCAACCGATCGTCCGCATCGGCGAGCGCAGTCGCCAGGGGTTCGACCGCCGGTTTGCCGATCTTGCGGAGAATCTCCGTCGCGG
The DNA here is from genome assembly GCA_024331095.1 of Nitrospira sp. GTDB lineage: Bacteria > Nitrospirota > Nitrospiria > Nitrospirales > Nitrospiraceae > Nitrospira_D. The sequence goes on from JANDJE010000030.1 coordinate 4,297, forward strand.
CCTGCCGAATCTCATCCTCTTCCGACACCAGCAGGGGAATGAGAGAGGGAACCGACGGCCCGCCGATCTTGATCAACGAGTCATAAGCCCGTTGCCGAACATCCCCCACCTCGTCCGTCAACGCCTCGACCAAGGGAGCGACGGCCCGCGGATCTTTCAACTCGCCCAGCACTTCGGCGGCGTATTTGCGGTTGAGCCAGTGCGGATCTTTCAGGTCCAGCAACATGGCGTCGGCCTTGGCCGCGTTGGGATCCTTAGGGCGAATCCTGAAACTTTTGGCGATCCGTTTTCCCCCTTCTTCCACCACGCGGATGGTGGCGCCGTCGCCCGCCTTGAGTTTCTTGAGATCTTCAAGCGCTTCGTCCGCCACGTCCAGCACGACGGTCTTGCCGTCGTAGGCCAGCAATTCGACTTCCACCTGCTTGGTTTCGGGATTGACCGCCACCACCCGTTCGGTCACCAGGTTGAATCCATCTTTTCTCTCTCCGCCCTTGGGCACGATTTGAATCAGTGTCATGGGAGTTTCTTCCGGCATGGTCCGTCCTTACTATGTGTTTACTGTGTGTAGGTTTCCGGTTTTTCAGCGGGAGGCTTCCAGCCGAGGCTGGCTAAGACGGCCTCGACCGTTTCTTGCACGAGAGCGTTCTCATCTTCCAAGAGCGGCAGCAACGGCTCGACCGCTTCCGTCGCACGGAGGCGGGCCAGGGATTCGGCGGCGTTGCGGCGAACCAGCCAGTCTTCGTCTTTCAGCGCTTCGATCAAGGGGGCGATCCCGCGCGGGTCGCCGATGCGTCCCAGGGCGTCCGCCGCGTGACGGCGGACCATCCAATTCGCGCCGGCCAGACAGTCGATCAGCGCTTCCACTGCGCGGACGTCGCCGATTTTCTTGAGCACCCGCGCGACATCTTCCCGCAGGGTTCCGTCGCCCAGCGCATCGATCAGGCCGGGGACGGCCCTCGCGTCGCCGATCCGCTCCAACGCCCAAACAGCCGCCGTTCGCACCGCTCCGTCCTTGTCGCGCAGAGCGGCCACCAACGGTTCGATTGCGCGAGGGTCTTTGAGCCTGCCGAGAGCCGATGCCGCCTGTTCCCTCACCGCCCATTCGTCGTCCCGCAGAGCTTCCAGCATGGGCTCGACCGCCGCCGGTCCGATTCTGACGACGGCGCCGGCGGCCGCTTCTCGAATCACGGCGTCCTCATCGGCCATCAACTCGATCAAGCGTGGAATGGCCTCCGGGCCGGCCTGTCCGAGCCCGGCGATCGCATGGTCCCGCAGGGCCTCGTTGTCGTCCCGCAAGGCAGATAGAAGTTGGTCGATTCGATCCGATTTCGCGTTCTCACTCATCGTCTTCCCGCGTCCCTTGCCCCTCCCGACTTTCCGGCTCCGCCAAGGCGGCCAGTTTATCAGCGATGAGCCCCGCATTGTAAGCGACTAATCCGTCGCGGTCCGCTCTCAATTGATCAAACAGATCCTTGTGCGGGCGCAGGGCTTCCACGTCTTTGATCTTGGCCAAGGCTTCCATGGCGGACACCCGCAGCGGCCGGATGGGAATCGCCTCCAGGTACAGGCGAATCGGCCTCGCGTCTCCGATCAGCCCCAGCGATTTGATGGCCAGCTCTTTCACGCCGGTATCCTTATCCCGTTCGAGCCGTCTCATGAGCGGATCCACGGCCCGCACGTCTCCGATTTTCCCGAGCAAATCCGCCGCCGCCTCGCGCACGAGCCAATCCTCGTCCTCGAGATACTCAATCAGAATCTCGACGCCCGGTCGTCCGATGGGCAGGAGGTCGATCACCGTGGCCATCCGGGCTTCTTCCCGCTCGACGGGTCCCTCGACGTCACGCAGCGCGTTGAACGCTCGGTCGATCCGATCGCGAACGGCGCCCAATTTTTTTAAGGTCTCGACGGCGAGGTCCCGAATCGCCGGCTGCCCCATCGCGTCGATCAGGGCGTCGATGGAACGGGGATCCAACAGGTGATCCAGGATCGTCGCCGCCGCAATTTGCCTGTTTGGGTCCTGGTGTTTCAGCATCGCGCACAGCGGGGCCACGGCGGTGGGAATGGCGCCGATCAAGCGTGTCAGGCGTCGTCTGGAAACTTCGTCGTCGGTGATGGGAAGCAGGGCCACCAGCTCGGAAGCCGTATCCGTTCCGAGCACTCCGGCCATCTGCTCCAGCGCCGCGGCGCCCGCCTCGCGAACGGCATCGTCCTCGTCTTCCAGCAAGCGGACCAGCGCGATGCCCGCGGCCGGATCCCTGAGTCGGGCCAACATGGCCGCCGCTTCCCGTTTCAATTCCGGGGGGCCGGATCGGAGCGCCTCGATCAGCGCCTGCACGGCGCGAGGCCCGCCGCGGACACAGGCCGCCGTCGCCCGCATCCGCCGCCACTCCTCTTCGTGGACGAGTTCCGAGACCAGAGTTTCGATCGACACCTTCGCCATGGTCACTGGGAATTCCTCGATAATAACGGTTCGGCCGGTTTATGCCCGCCGCGAGCAAGCCGGCCGGCCGCCGCGAGAATTTTTTTCACCGCTTGGCGCACGGAATCGTCTTGCGAGTTCCTCAGCACGGAACGCAGCCGAGGAATCGCCTTGGCTCCGAATCCGGTCAGGGCTTCGGCGGCTTCCGTTCTCGTGGCGGCGGAGGTCAACGCCGCCGTCAAGGTCGGGATCGCGGCGTCGTCACCGATCATGCCCAACGCGCGCACGGCCGCCGCTCGTTCCGGGATGGTCGGGTCCCACCGGTCGCCGCAACCCGTCAACGTCCGGGGCGCAGCCGGCTCCATCGTTCCTCCGGCCGCCTCGATCAATACCGGCACGGCCCGCCGATCCCCGATGCGTCCCAAGGCTTCGATCGCCGGAACACGAAGTGTCGGTTCTTTTCTAACCACGACCGTCAACGGTTCGACGGCTCTTGGATCTCCGATGGCGCCCAAGGCCCGAACGGCGTCTTCACGAACGGCGCAGTCGGTATCGTTGAAAACCGTTGCAATGAGCGACGGCACCGCCTCCGGCGATTTGACGGCTCCCAAAGATTCCACCGCGTGCAGGCGGACAAGCCAATCCCGATGAGTCAACGCCGAGAGCAGGGAGGGGATTGCGGCGTCGCCGATCGCGGCCAAGGCCGCCGAAGCTTCCTCCCGCACCGCTTTCACGCCGTCCTGGAGCAGCGGAACCAGCGATCGGACCGAATCCGCGTCTTTGATGCGCCCGAGGGCCTTGGCCGCGTGCATGCGGACGATCCAGTCGGGGCTGCGCAGGGCCGGTAGAAGTTGATCCAACGCGCGGGCGTCGGCGATCGAGGCCAGAATTTTTGACGCCGCTTCCTGGATCGAGAGGTCCGGATCGGCAAGACAGGTGCTCAGCGCGGTCGTCGAGGGAGCGCCGATGGCCAGCAGGGCTTCAATCGCGGCTTCCCGCACGGAGCGATCCGGGTCGCGCAGGGTTGTGACCAGCGGCTCGATCGCGCGTAGGTCCTTGAGCCGGCCCAACCGGGCGGCGGCGTCTTCACGGACGGTCCAGTCACGGTCCGTGAGGGCGGCAATCTGTTGGGTCACGGGGTCGTCCATTTCGGCTGCTTCGGTATGAAGGCGTCGATGACCCTAACATAGGATTTTTTGCAGGGTCAACGCGGGCGGCAGGGATATTCCGGACTAGCAAATAAGGAAGAAGGCGTTCGATAATTTCATTCCGCGCTGCTTTGTTCATCCGCAAGGAGGCCATCATGATTGCTCGACAAACCAAGATGTTGCGAAGCGGTCCTCTCGGTCTTGTTATGGTGCTCGCCGGAGTGTTGGGGGCGGCTGCGCCGGCCGCTTACTCGTATGAAGTCTGGGTGACCGATCAATCGGACACGGGGAAGGAAAGCGGAGGCTATCTCCATATTTATGATGGAGACAAGCTGGCCGCCGATCCTTCATCGGCCAAGCCGATTCAGACCATCGATTTTGCCGGAGCCGTCGGCATGTTTTGCGAAGAAGCCACGAAGAAGGCCGTTCGCCGCCCGCACATGGTATTTTTCAACGCCAAGCAGGACCACGTGATCCTGTCGTTTTTAAGCGGCCACGTGCTCTTCATGGACGCGGCGACGAAAAAGCCGGAAGCCTGTCTCTTGGTCGGCAAAAACGCCCATGCGGCCTGGCCGACGCCCAATGAGAAAATGGCCATCACCGCCAACATCGCCGACAAGAAGTTCATCCGGATCTGGACAGATTATGCCGCCCGTCGATACTGGTTCGATCCTGCCACGGACGTGCTGGATCTTGCCGCGTTTGAGGGAGGGGATCTGCCCGACACCGCGCCGATCTGCCCGATCACCGAATCCTCAAGCCGCTATGCCTTTGTGACCTTGCGCGGCGGAGGATTGCTGGTGATCGACGTGACGGCGACGCCGCTCAAGGTCGTGGCGACATTGAACAACCGTCAAATCGAGCCGGCCGGCTGCGGCGGCATCGAGTCCGACGGCACGATGTATATCAATTCCGGGGGCGGCTGGGCCGTGGCGCCGTTGTCGTATTACATCTACGCGCTCGACCTCACGAATCTGCCGCAATCGATCTCGGCCAAGCTGGTTTCGCATCGAGAAGGTCGGTTCGCCGACTCCCACGGCATGGCATCGGTGGGGCGGTATGTATGGAGCGCGGATCGAGCGGGCAACGATATTGAGATCATCGACACGTTCAGCAATCTGAGCGTGGGATCGATCGACTTGGTGACGGACGCCAATCGTGATCCCGCTCCGGACTTGATGGATGTTTCTCCAGACGGCCGGTACGTGTTCGTGGCCCTGCGAGGTTCCAGCCCGCTGACCGGCGACCACAAGGATGCCCACAACGCCCAGGGACTGGTGCCCGGTGTCGGGGTGATCGAAGTGGAACAGGAAGGGCGAAGCGGCCGCTACAAGGGCCAGACGACGGTCACAAATATAAAAGACGGCAAAGAGACCGCCGATCCGCACGGGATTGCGGTGAGAAAATAAAAAGCGCCGTCTGATGTTGCTCAGACTTAGTTAGATAAAGCGTCTATGGGTCGAGGGAGGGAGAGTCGGGCAGGTGTCGGCCTTCCCCATCCACCGATACCGGCGGCGCGCGACGTAATCGTATAGGGCGTCGCGGAAGGGGCGGGGGATCAAAATACAGAGGTATAACAGAGCAACAGGCCCGGCCAACAGTTTTATCACCCGGAGGGCGGCGGTGGATTTGGTATAGATCCGTCCCTGTTCCACAAGCAGAAATGTCTCAAAGTTTTGCGCGGGGAGGCCGAGGGTGGCCAGGAGCTGTTGCGCGGGACCCGATTGAAGCGAGGCAAATTTGAATCGTCCCAGCGGATCGTGCCGGATCACGAATCCCACCCACGTCACGCACCAACGACAGACCCCGTCGAACAGAACGATCCGCTCATGCTCGGCCCACTCGTCGGAGGGGAGACGGATGGTTTGTCCTTCCTTCATAAAAAGATCCCCCGCTACAATAACCCCCCCTCGCTAGGAAGGCACTGGAACCTCCGATTGAATTGAATGGTGCTTCCGGATTGTATCAGAGGGTGTCGCCTGACGGTCCGAAGCGACCGGTGACACCCAATGGGCGATCGACGCGGAGATTGTCCGCCCTGCTGGAACTGATGTCCATTTTTTCGTCGTCCGGCGGAGCCCAGCCGAGCCGTTCCAACGTCTGGAGTACGATCAGTCTCAAGGCATCTTGGGCGCTGAGGCGCACCGAGGCGTAGGAGAGCACCCGTTCCATTTCCGCTTCGACTTCCGATGCCTTGGGATCATGAAGAAACGACACAAGCGGCTCGATGGCCGAATCCCCGATGACGATCAACGCCGCCGCCGCTTTCTCCCGCAAGACACCGTCCTTCAGCAACATGATCAGATCGGGGATGACGCGGGAGTCGCGGAATTGGCCGAGCGCCGTCGCCGCGGCTTCCTTGATGAGGGCCTCTTCGCTCACGATGCAGCCGGGGGTGGGAGAGCCCTGCTGCTTGATTCCCTTGCCCTTCAGCGCATCGAGCACAGCCGGGAGGGCCCGTGGATCGCCGATCATGCCCAACGAGGCGATGGCATGCCGCTTGACGGCGCCGTCTCTCATGGCTTCGATCAGGGCGTCGACGGCCCGTGGGTCGCCGATCATGCCGAGCGCGATCGTGGCGTCCTCCCGCACGGCCCGGTCCGGGTCCTTCAAGGCGGCGATCAAGGCGTCGACCACCTTGGGCTCCCGGACCCAGGTCCGGCCGATTTGATAGTCGGTGGTCATGCCGCCTAACGCGCGGGCCGCGTGGCAGCGTACGACGAAGTCCTTGTCCGCCAGCCCTTCGATCAGGGCGTCGACGGAAGGCTCGCCAATGTACACCAACGCGGTGCCGGCCGTCTCGCGCACGATTTTCGAGGAGTCGCGGAAGAGCTTGATCAAGGCCGGCACGGCTTTGGGATCGCCGATCTTGCCCAGCGCCTCCGCCGCCGCGCTCTTGACCGCCCCGTCACGGTCGCGGCAAGCGACGATCAAGGCATCGACGGCCTTGGCATTTTTGATGCCGCCCAAGGCCTTGGCGGCATGTTCGCGCACGCGCCACCGTTCGTCCTTGAGGGCGCTGATCAGTCGATCCAGAATGGCGGGTCCCATGTGGGCGGCCGCCTCCACCGCCTGGTTTCGGACCTCCATGATCGGGTCGTTGAACAGGCCGATGACGGCTTCGGCCGCCGCGGAGCCGCCTATCTTTGCCAACCCCCAAGCGACGTGGGCACGCACGGACCAGAAGTCGTCGCCGCAGGCGGAGACCAGCGCGTCTATCGTCGAAGGGTCGGCGCGATCCGCCAGCGTTTTGGCCGCTTCCTCGCGCGTGGCGTCATCGACGTCTTCAAGCGCATCGAGCAAATGTTGGAGCGTAGGAGAAGTCATCAAGGAGTCTGATCGTAGTACGAGTCCCGCTCCCCCCCGTGGGGGTACATCCGTTTGCACCGGACGATAAGGGTCTGCGTGCCGCGCCCTTCGACACATTGGTCGAGCGATCGGGAGAACTCAAGCGTTCCGTCCAACGTGACGGTGAACGGGAAATCAAAGGTAAAACTGATGAACTTGTATTTGCCCGGCTTCAAGGACAGTTGGCGACGTTCCGATGTTTTGGGCGCGTCGAGCGATTCCGGATCGGACGCCCAAATCGAGGGCGTGACGCCCGGCACTTGCCACCATGACGGGGGAACCAGGCCGGTGGCGTCGATCGTGATCGAGTATTCCTTGAGATGAGCCGGCGGGAGGTTGCCGGCCGACGTCGCGCCGACGGACATGGCCGCGACGCCGAGCAATAATCCGCCGTAGATCGAAAGCCTATGCCGTGCAGCGTGTTGATAAGGCATGATGCGTCATCGCACAGTGGACGGTCCGGCCGAAGAAGCCGTAACCTGAAAAATTTCGTCGATCGATTTACTGTCCCATTCGGTATGGGTATCGAGCCCGAGGATACGCATGACCGTCGCCCCCGTGTCGATGATCGAGACCGGCCGGCGGATCACTTGGCCCGGCTTGATGCCGACGCCTGATGCGATCCAGGGAACCGTCGGCGAATCGATCTCCGCCGACTCGGCGCCCGGATCGGCCCCTCTTCCGCTGAGGGCCGTCACAATGACGACGGTTCGATCGGCGAGCTTGTAGCGTTTGAATAAATCCAAGACCGCTCGAATCGCTCCGTCGACCGCGCGCAACGCCTGTTTGTATTCTTTGGAATTCCATCCGTGCGTGAGGCCGGCCCGACCCGCTTCCGGAAGGTGAACCAGTAAAAGATCCGGCACCGCGAGCGTCGCGTGGCCGTATCCGTGGCCGCTGGTGGCCTTTTCAAGATATTGCTCGATGTACGCCGTGATTTTCGCCGAATTACACTCCGGACGCAGCGCGCCGCACAGTTGATGGTCCGTGTACGGCGCGGGCTTGGCTAGTTGGTACAGGGATTCATCCATGTAAAAGATGGCGCTGTCCCGGCCGCCGCCGACGTCGAGATAATCGAACAGACTGGGCGCGCGGTAGTAGCCGCGGCTTATTTCAAAGAAGTTCCACGTGATCCCGTGCTTCTCGACCGGCATGCCGGTGATCAACGACGCCATCGTCGGGAGTCGGAGCGCGGGCGTGACGCCGTTGGCCGACCAGGTGACCGATCCGTCCTTGACCAGCTTGCCGAGGTTCGGCATGGGGCCGTCTTTGAGCGAATCGCGATCGAAACCCTCCAAGACAAAGAGGATGACATGCTCAGCCGGAGCAGGGGTCGTCGGTCCAGGTCCGGGCGGTGTTGTAGCGGTGGTCGGAACCGCGGCAAGCGTCTCCGAAATCACAAAAAGGCCGGCCGCAATGAGGCGAAGCAATTTTCCTGCAATGGGCATATTCAGAGAGTCCTACAATAGAATGGAAGCGCTATCCAGCCCGGTACCCTAACACGTGAATTTTCTCGAAGGCAAGACGGCGAACAGTGAATCGCGTTCTGTTGGCCGTCTGTGTTCCCGGTGATATGCTGAAGCCGTATTGATGGTGAGAAGGCCGTGGGATTCGGGTGTGGCACGCGGGAAGGAGCAGGTCCGTGGATTTTTATCGAGGAGAAAGGCGGATGATGCAGGGGCGGAGACTTCAGCGACCGGCTTCATCAGACTTGCCAGGCTTGCGGCCGGCCCTACGGCTGTCGCCGTGCCAAGGGGTGGCGATAGCCTGCGCGTTCGTTTTTCTCACTGTGTCTGCGGCCGCCTCGCCGGTGTTCGCCGAGGTCAAGACGGTCGAAGCCGGCGGGGAATATCGGATGGAACAGGGAGACACAAAGGAAGAGGCGATTCGTCTTGCGATCGAGGCGGCCAAGCGAAACGCGCTGGAACAGGTCGCCACCTACGTGGAAAGCGTCACGGCAACAAAGGGGATGGACCTCACCAAGGATGAAATTCGCACGTACACGGCCGGCGTCGTGCTTGTACGGGAGCAGCGCCTGACGATGTCGGTTGACGGGGAAACCGTCGTGGTCAGGGTCGATCTGCTCGCAGAGATCGATACGGAGGATGTGATCGAAGCAATCGCGATCCTCCGGAAAAACGAAGATGCCAGAGTGCAGTTGGCGGCATTGAAGCGAGAGACCGACCGGCTGCGGCAAGAGCTGGACCGGGCAAATCGGGTGTTGGCCGATGTTTCAACGGCGGATCACGCGGGATCGGCGGCGCGCCGGCGGGAAATACTGTATCGTGTCCAATCCAACGCCATATTGTCGCAAGTGTGGACCGATTGGGCGTTGGCTTTGTCAGGGCTTTCCTCGGTTGTCTCGCGAGAGGGACGCGACACGGCGCATTTGCTTCAGGCGGCGCGAGCCTTCTATCCGGACAGCCCGCACGTGGGTGTTGCGGAGAACAAACTGGCGGGGAATGGGCGCCGGTCTGTTTCGCCGCCGTCGCCTCCTTCTATGCCCGTTCAGGGGGCCGGCCTTATGCCACGGTACGAACTGGTGCCTGGTCCGGGATCGCAAGGAGGTACGCGCACATTGAACGAAATTGTTTACCGATCGCCTGAGAGAGCGACGTCGCGCGCGAACGATTTGCCGACAGGGGCCGAATCGCGCCCTCGCCTGTCTGCGGATCCTGATAGATCTGAAAAGTCCATGGAGGGAAACCCGGAGGCTCGATGACCGGAGTGATGGTGCGAAATGTCTCGATCGCGGTGCGTCAGTGGGGCATCTCGGCCTTGATGGTGCCGGTGATCTTATCAACCCAAGTCTTGGTTCAGACTTCGGCTCAGACTATCGGTGATCGCTATCCGCCCGACCTGTACTGGATCGGCAAAGGCCAGGGCGACTTGACCAAGGGAGGAACGATGTGTCGCCGCGTCGCCGAACTGTCGGCTCGCGCCGATCTGGCCAAACAGGTTCGGGTGTTGGTCAAAGAACATCTTGTTGATCGGGTGCGCGAACGATCGGGAAAGGAACCTGAGCAGGATATTGAGCTCACGAGAGAGGAAATCGTTCAGGAATATTTGCTGGGAGTCACGATCGTCGACTATCGAATCGACGAAGAACAGAAGACCTGTTCTGTGACGGCGGTGATGGCGAAGAAGTAGGGCAGGTATTTTTATTTGTTTTTGTTAAGACAAGGACGATGTGTGGATCTTTCCGAGCAAGCCATCCAAGCCGATCATGGCCGATCACGCTGGAAGGCCAACGCGATCTCATCTTTCAACCACAGACGATGCAGGCCGAGTGGAGAGAAAACTCTCCGCTCGGCCTGCGAATCGCTTTCTTGCTGCGGCACACGTCCGCTTACTGTCCGCTGGCCTCCATCATATCGAAGCCGCCGGTGCGGACGCACCACACGTGGGCTTTGCCGCCCTTCTCTCCGGCGATGACGGTTCGGCCGTTGGAGAACAGCACGAACCATGGCGGCGCCGCGAATTGTAAGTTCGGCGCCGCTCCCCAATAACGGGCCGATTGAACGTTGGTGAATGGGTGACCTTCTCTCAAGGTCGGACCGGGAGGGGCAATGGAGGGATCGACCAAGCTTGCCAGTTCGTGCACCGACGGGAGCCGCCATCCCTTCCGTCCTCCCGTGGTTCGATTCAGGCAATATTCTTGAGCAGCAGGCCAATCCAGCAGCTCTTTTGAGGGGGACAATTCCCATACCAGCCCGGTCTCACGGTCCAAGACCGCTTCTTTGGACCAGTCCGGCAAAACGACGAATCGTGCCGCGGCTACGAGGTGCGGTTTCCCCGCTTGTTCCGAATAGGAGAGATTGGTCGAAGAGACGGCCTGCGCCGACTCGGCCCCTGACAAGCATAGCCCCGCAGCCGCAAGCCCCAACACTCCGCTCATCATGAACCGTCGTCTCTTCATGGTGCGTCCTCCTGGTAGTGATGGTTGGATTGCCATTATTTTTAGTGATGCTCTCTGTGAGATCGTTTCTTCTTGCTGCGCCTTTCTTGTTCCTGATGGCATCAGGGCCCGGCACGGGCGGGCATGTTCCACCGTTGCGGTCGATGAACGGCCCAACCTGCCGCATTGTTGGAGAGGAGCGACCAAATGCGAGGGGTGTGTCGTCCAAACGGTAGCGCCCATCGGAGGAATCTGGTCAGCATAACTGGCCTCCTCTGTCGATGAGTAGCCCGGTTGTCACCCTTGGCGCAAGAAGCGCGATAGACACAAGAGCAACGAGCGTTCGGCCGTGAAAAAACTTCATCTTCAGCCGAATCGGCACCCTGCGGCATGGGGGCCGCCGGGAGCAGGGCGCTACTCTATGGTGCCATGAGCCCGCTTGTCAATAATCACTTTCGCCATAAGCGCCATCAGTCTCCGTAAGGTCGGGAACTGTTCTTGAAGCACGGCTCGCTTTCCGGTAAGAGAGTCCGACCATGCCGGTTGAGAACAATTTCCAACACGACGACCTGTCGAGAAAAAATCCGGGGGAACGGTTATGTGTCTCCGAATTGACTGCTACTGCGAAGGTGGAGTCTCCGGCATGGTATGACGCGATGGCTGAGTGCGGGGAAAGACTCTTCGAGTCGGGGGTTCGGGCCGTTGTCTTTTTCCATGGGTCGATCCACGGCACCGACGTGTTCGGCGCACGGCGGCTGGACGAGGCCGGGGGCTTGAAACGCGGCTACTCACGTGGAGTAGCCGGTTTGGACGCGCTTCTTTCTTTGATGCGGGAGGGTGACAATGGAATACCGCCGTTTCCCGGAGGGGAGAAACCGCCGTTCCCAAACGATGAGGAGACGCGAGCATGGCTTGATGGACAGGTTGGCGACGCGGGAAATTTCACGAACGCCTACGTTGCATTGGCTCGTCAGGCGTTGAACAGGCGGATCGCCCGGCCTATGCTCTGTGTCCGCTCACCGTGGTTGTCCGAACATCATCACCTCGGCCGGGCGATCGCGGCGGTCGGCCTGCTTGATTTTTTGGCGGCGCTCTGTGAACGTCATCGAATTGGTCAGGGCGAGCGGATTCTCATTCAAGCCCATGGACAAGCCGGCCTCGTCCTGGCGCTGGTCTCGAATCTGCTCTGTCCCAGCTCCATAACCGGCCGCTCCGAACTGCTTCGTATCCTGACCTCCTATGCAGATCGTACCCGACAGCCGGAATTGGCCGATGCCGTGGCCCGTCTCGAACGAGCCCTGGAGCGCGGGCCGCTTCTGAACGGGGTGACATTGGACGTGGTGACGCTGGGGACGCCGGTCCGTTATGGGTGGGATCCGTCCGGAGTAGGCAAGCTGCTGCACATCGTCAATCATCGACATCTGAGGACCGACGGGAAAGTATGGCTGGCGAAGATGGAATTGCCTCAAATAACGATGGAGATGCCGATTGCATGGGGTGGCGACTACGTCCAGCAACTGGCGGTGGCGGGCAGTGACGCGCTTCCCGCAACGGAGGAAGCTAAAGCCGCGAATAAGGCCGTCTGGGAGATCGTGGAGCCTTATGATGGCTTCGAGCGCTGGTTGGAATGCGCGCGACGAGCGGTACGGTTTCCCACCGAAGGCCGTTGTTTATTGGTGGATTACAAAGACTGTACCGGCTCGCAGCATGTTCGGGATCACTATTACGGTCACGCCGCCTATACCAGGATGAACGCGATGTTGTTCAACACCCTTGAAATCGTCCGCCTGCTCTATGCCTCGGATGGGGCTCCGCCGATGAGAGGGGACTCCGGCGTCGCCGGCGGCTAGCAGGCCCTTCTCTTCTTGTATTCTGCTCGAAAGTCGATGCTCAGTGTTTCGGATGAAGGTTTCCGCTAGCGGGGCTTGGGCAATACTTGCAGAAAAGGGTGGATCTCAATCCGTTCGAAGACACCGTGGACGGTGTAGGGATCGGTACGGGCGAACTGTTCGGCTTCTTCTCGGCTTGCGAACTCCAGGACCATGAGACTGCCGGCTTTGTCCGTCAGGGGACCGACAAGAAGGACGCGCCCTTCTTTATCCAGTCGCTCCAAGTTGGCCAAATGCGCCGGTCGGTGGACGGTTCGTTTGGCCTCTCCCTCGGGGCCGTCATAGCCGATGATGACGAACGTCATAGTGCTCCGGCGCTCCTCATGTGAACGGGTTGTACGTGTGACAGGGGTTGAGCAGGTGCGGCATCGGATCAGTCATGATCTTCGATGGGGCAGCGATCTTTATAGCCGGTCGTCAGTTCATGCCACCACCGGATTTCTTTCTCGCCGAGCTTCCAGCACAGATAGACGACTCGACCGTCTCGGATATGTGGAAAATCGCACAGTCCGAGATCGATGTCTTTGACGACGACGCCCAAGTCATGGATGGCGCGAAGGCTTGCGCTGATGTCTTGAAGACTGTTGACGTAATGCGCTCCGACCGCCGTCCCGCCTCCATTGACCGCGTTGGCCGCCGCCTTCCGGACTTCTTGACAAACGTGAAGGAGTACGGCTTTCCTCCGTTGGACGGTCGTGAGGTAGGACTGAAGCTGCGGGATCAACCGATTGGCTTCGGAAAGCGAAAAAACCCGATCCGGGGTGTGGTCGTCGTATGACTGAGGATCGTCCGACATAAAGCTCGAAGCTGTGTAACATACTTTCGATTCGGGCAACAAGTGAGGCTCAGACGAAACCCTCTCAAGACGGCGCGGATCATCGAGATGATCATTGAGATGTAGTTGACATCCAGCCACGGCCTGAGTATGATCTAGCCCAACGATCATTCCAGTGTGAGCGCATTCTCTCCAACAAAGAATTCAAGTCAGGAACCTGTCTCGAACCAAGCTCTTGAAAGCGCAGGGATGAGAGAGTTGGTGGGCCGCCGAAGATGTTGTTCGTGCCCGATGGGTTGAGCATCGTGGAGGACGTGCTTCTGTTCACATAGAGGCGGGCATCTCCCACATATATTCCATTTCAATTCAATCAAGCGTGTAGAACATCTAAACGTCGGTCGTCGAAACGAATCCGGAGATCATAGCCGTTGAGGAGCGATGTTTCGCAGGAGCGATCAGTGTGAACGTGGGCGTAACCGTAACCTAACCAAACCAGGGTCGAGAGGAGTCGTATGTCGGTAGCAAGGGGGGAAGTAATGCATCTTGCAGAGTTGAAACAGAAGTCGATTGCGGACCTCAATGAGGTGGCTCGCGATCTGAAGATCGAGGGGGCCGCCAATCTGAGAAAGCAGGAGTTGATTTTTGCGATTTTGCAAGCTCAGACGGAAAAGAACGGAGTCGTGTTCGGCGAGGGCGTGCTGGAAACGCTTCCCGACGGCTTCGGGTTTTTGCGCGCTCCGGATTCCAACTATCTCCCCGGCCCCGACGACATTTATATTTCTCCGTCTCAAATCAGACGGTTCAATCTTCGGACGGGCGATATCGTGTCCGGACAGATCCGTCCTCCGAAAGAAAGCGAACGATACTTCGCTCTGCTCAAAGTCGAGAAGGTCAATTACGAAGATCCCGAAGTGGCCCGGGATAAAATCCTGTTCGACAACCTGACGCCCCTCTACCCGGAAGAACGGCTCAACCTGGAATTCGACCGTGAGGAATACTGCACGCGCGTGATGGAACTGGTGACGCCGATCGGAAAAGGGCAGCGGGGGCTGATCGTCGCCGCTCCCCGGACCGGGAAGACCATGCTCCTTCAGGCGATCGCCCGCGCCATTCTCAAGAATCACCCGGAAGTCACGTTGATCGTCTTGTTGATCGACGAGCGGCCCGAGGAGGTGACCGATTGGCAGCGTCAAGTGAAGGCGGAAGTCATCAGTTCGACGTTCGACGAGCCGGCGCAACGTCACGCCCAGGTCGCCGAGATGGTGTTGGAAAAAGCCAAACGGCTGGTCGAACACAAAAGGGACGTCGTCATTCTACTGGACAGCATCACGCGGTTGGCGCGCGCCTACAATACGATTGCGCCTCCCAGCGGCAAGGTGCTGTCGGGCGGACTCGACTCCAACGCGTTGCAACGGCCCAAGCGATTCTTCGGCGCGGCCCGCAACATCGAGAACGGCGGCAGTTTGACCATCATCGCGACCGCCCTCGTGGACACGGGCAGTCGGATGGACGACGTGATTTTCGAAGAGTTCAAAGGGACCGGCAACATGGAGGTCCATCTGGATCGACGATTGGCCGACAAACGTCTGTTCCCGGCCATCGATATCAGCCAATCGGGCACGCGCAAGGAAGAACTGCTGGTGGATAAGGATCGACTGAACAAGATGTGGATCTTGCGCAAAGTGTTGAGCCCGCTCGGCACCATGGAGGCCATGGAGTTCCTGATGGATAAAATTCAGGGCACGAAGACCAATCAGGAATTTTTGCAATCCATGAATCGGTAGATTGCGTTTGGGAGGCGGACTCTCCAGGAACTCGGCCTTCGCCCGGAGCGCCGGCGAAGAGGCCGACTTTGTATCCAAATTCGTGTAAGGAGCGATAAAGCCATGCGGAAGGGAATTCATCCGATCTATCGGGAAGCCACGGTCCATTGTGCCTGCGGTAATTCGTTTAAGACGAGAAGCACCATCGGCGACATCAACGTCGACATTTGCTCCAATTGTCACCCGTTCTTTACCGGGACGCAGAAGATCGTCGACACGGAGGGGCGTGTCGAGCGGTTCAGAAAGAAATACGCCCAAAAAACCAAGTAGCGGGCTCTGAGCGACGGAGGGACCCTGTTTCGCCTGAAGCAGGGTCTCTTTGTTTGTGGAGCTCGTCCACTGGAAAGCGGAGAAGCGAATCCGATGGAAGCCGCGCTGCTCAAAAAATGGGAAGCCGCCTCGTCGCGCTTTCATGAGCTGACCGATCAGTTGATGAATCCGTCCGTCGCGAACCAGCCGGCGCAACTGAAAAACCTGACGAAAGAGCGAGCCGATCTGGAGCCGATCGCCGAGCTGTTCGAGGCCCACCGCGCGGTCGAGAAACAGTTGGCGGAAGCCGCGCAGATTCTTGCCGATCCATCGGCGGGGGACGAGCTTCATCGGATGGCCCGGGACGAGACCGCTCAGTTGGAAAGCCGACGTCGAGAACTGGAGGAACAGGCCGCGGCGCTTCTGGTCCCCAAAGATCCACGGGATGAAAAGAGTGTGGTGCTGGAAATTCGAGCCGGCGCCGGCGGCGAGGAGGCGGCCCTGTTTGCCGGCGAATTGTTTCGTCTTTACGGCAAGTATGCGGAAAAGAAGGGATTCAAAGTCGATCTGGTCGAGGCGTCTGAAACCGGCATTGGCGGGTATAAAAACATCGTCGCCCTCATCGAAGGAAAGGGCGCATACAGTCATTTCAAATACGAGGCCGGGGTCCATCGCGTGCAGCGGGTGCCGGTGACCGAGGCGTCGGGACGAATCCATACGTCGACCGTGACGGTGGCGGTCATGCCAGAGGTCGACGAAGTCGACGTCCAGATTGATCCGAAGGATTTGCGGATCGACACGTTCTGCTCATCCGGCGCCGGCGGCCAAAGCGTGAACACGACGTACTCGGCCGTTCGCATCACCCACATTCCGACCGGCGTCGTCGTCTCATGCCAGGATGAACGGTCGCAACTCAAGAATCGCGCCAAGGCGATGAGAACGTTGCGGGCCCGCATCGTCGAAGCGGAGCGGCAGAAGCAGGAGGCGGAAATCGCTCAAAGCCGCAAGGCTCAGGTGGGAACCGGCGACCGGAGCGAAAAAATTCGCACGTACAACTTCCCGCAAAATCGCGTGACGGATCATCGGGTGGGGATCACGCTGCATAAACTCGATGCGGTCATGGAAGGCGATCTCGACGAAATCGTGGCGGTGTTGAGGGCCCAGCAACAAACGGAAACCGTCAATGCGTAAACGGCGTAAATGATCGGCGGCGGATTGCCATGAGGGAATCGCGGACCATCGAGGCGTTGCTCGGGGTGACCAAACGAACATTGGCACAGGCCGGGGTGGAACAGGCGGATCAAGAATCCCGGTGGATCGTCTCCCACGTGCTCGGGTTGGAGAGTCATCAATTGGTCAGCCGAGCGGAGCAATCGGTTTCGGATGAAACCTGGGCCCGTGTCGCGTCTCTGGCGTCAAGGCGATCGGCGCGCGAGCCGCTGCAATACATTTTGGGTACCCAGGAATTTTGCGGTTTGGAGTTTCACGTGACGCCGGCCGTGTTGATTCCCCGGCCTGAAACGGAGTTGCTTGTTCAGGAAGCACTGAGAGTCGTTGATTTCGCCAAGGAGACCGTGCTGGTCGATGTGGGGACCGGGTCGGGCTGCGTGGCCGTGACGCTGGCCACCATTCTCGGTAAGGCCCGCATTGTCGCGGTGGATCGCTCGCCGGAGGCTTTGGCGGTCGCAAAAGCCAACGCGGAGCGGCATGGAGTTGTGGACAAGATTGAGTGGATGGAGGGCGATCTCTTGTCTCCGCTGCGCGAACGAGGGTTGATGGGAAAGGTGGACGTCATTGCGTCCAACCCCCCCTATATCGCGGAAGCGGAGTGGGCGAATTTGCAGCCGGAGGTGCGCGGGTTTGAGCCTCGCTCTTCGTTGGTGAGCGGACCGTTGGGCACGGAGTTTCATGAGCGGTTGCTGCGAGAATCGTTGGACTATCTTGCGCCGGGGGGGACTCTCGTCATGGAAATTGGAAGCGGGCAATTCCCGGCCGTGCGGCGGATGGTCGAGCAAATCAAGGACTACGGCCCGGCGCAGGTCGTCAAGGATGAAGCCGGTCTGGAGCGGACGGTGATCGTACAGCGGATGGAATAGAGGGTCGGGCCGTCGATGGACACGATCGTCATTACGGGAGGAAATCGGCTGGAGGGTGAAGTGCGGATCAGCGGGGCGAAAAACTCCGCGCTCCCGATCTTGGCCTCCACGATTCTGAGCGACGGGGAATGCGTCATCACCAATGTTCCCCGCGTGGTCGACGTGATCACCATGGAGAAACTGCTGACCATTTTCGGCGCGACGGTTTCCCATGAAGGCCATCGCGTGGTCGTGCGCGCGGGCTCGATCGGTTCCACGGAGGCTCCCTATGAGCTCGTCAAGACCATGCGCGCCTCCATTCTGACGCTGGGGCCGTTGGTCGCTCGGTGGGGAAGAGCCAAGGTGTCGCTTCCCGGCGGTTGCGCCATCGGATCGCGCCCCGTGAATCTTCATTTGGCCGGATTGGCGAAATTGGGCGTCGACATTTCGCTCGAACACGGATATATCACCGCCACGGCCAAACGGTTGAAGGGCGCGAGAATTTACTGCGATACCCCGACGGTCACGGGAACCGAGAATCTCATGATGGCGGCGTCGCTGGCCGAAGGGACGACCGTGTTGGAGAACGCGGCAAAGGAACCGGAGATCGCCGATTTGGCCGGTTTCTTGATCAAGCGCGGGGCACGAATTGACGGAGTGGGAACGGACGTCGTCACGATCGAAGGGGTGCCGGCGCTGCGGGGCGGAGATCATGAAGTGATTCCCGATCGGATCGAGGCCGGCACCTATTTGGCCGCGGGGGCCATGACGGGGGGCGACGTGACGGTGACCCATTGCCGATCCGTCGATCTCGAAGCCGTACTGATGAAGCTCAAGGAAGCGGGAGCGGAGGTTCACGCGGAAAAGGAGCGCGTGCGGGTCACGGCCCCTCGCAGGCTCAAGGGAACGGACGTCAGAACGTTGCCGTATCCCGGGTTTCCAACCGACATGCAGGCGCAAATGGTGGCGTTGATGTGTGTGGCGGAGGGCGCCAGCGTCGTGACGGAAACGGTGTTCGAGAGTCGGTTCATGCACGTGGAAGAATTACGGCGAATGGGAGCCGATATTCGTGTCGAAGGCAATCGCCTGCTGGTCATGGGAAGGCCCAGTTTGACCGGGGCGCCGGTCATGGCCTCCGACCTGCGGGCCAGCGCCGGGCTCATCATCGCCGGCCTGGCGGCCGACGGGGTCACCGAGGTGCAACGGGTGTATCACCTTGATCGAGGATACGAGCGAATCGAGGAAAAATTACGCGGTCTGGGGGCGCAGATCGAGCGGCGCAGTGCGAGACCGGCGACGATTGCGCACTAAGAGGGACGGATGCTGACCATCGCCTTATCGAAAGGAAAACTCATCGAGTCGGCGATGGATGTGTTTCGGCGGGCCGGGTACCCCACGGAGGGGCTGTCCGGCGAGAGTCGGCGTTTGGTGTTTGAGTGCCCCGCAATCGGGATGACGTTTCTCATCGTTCGGCCCAGTGACGTGCCGACTTACGTGGAGTACGGGGGGGCCGACGCGGGGATTGTCGGAAAAGATGTGTTGCTGGAGCAGGAAACCGATGTCTATGAACCGTTGGATTTGGGGTTTGGAGCGTGTAGAATCGCGGTCGCTGCGCCGGAGGGAGAGGGGGTGCGGGATCGGCTCTCGTCAAAGGTCCGTATCGCCACCAAGTATCCCAAGATCACCGAGCGTTTTTTTAATCAGCGCGGCGTCCCGGTCGAGATCATCAAGCTCTACGGTTCGATCGAATTGGCTCCCGTCGTGGGGTTGGCCGATTGGATCGTGGATCTGGTTGAAACCGGCAACACGCTGAGGGCTCACAATCTCGTCGAGTTGGAAGTCATCGCCCAATCGACGGCGCGTCTGATCGTCAATCGGGCGAGCTTTCGACTCAAACACCGGCCGCTTCGTGAATTGATCGAAAGACTGCGGGCGGTATCGGCCGGTCGGAAGTCGATGCGCGGAAACGGCCGGAGGCAGACTCTACGAACCGACAAGGAGAAAGCGGCGCGCGTATGAAGATCGTGACCCAGGCTGATCGTGGTTTTCTGCCCGCTCTGAAAAAAGCTTCTTCACGTGGGCAAACGGCTGGCGCTTCGGCGGAGAGGACGGTGCGCGCGATTCTCCAGGCCGTCGAACGGGGCGGCGACAAAGCGGTACTGCGATATGCCAAGCAGTTCGACAAAGTATCGTTGAAACCCGATGAGCTGAAGGTCACGCCGGACGAAATCAAGAACGCCTATTTCCATATCCGCAAAGAAGAAGGGGATGCGCTGCGGCTCGCGGCGCGTCGGATCACGGCGTTTCATGAGCGTCAACGCACGAAAACCTGGATGTATCAAGACGGCGACGCCACGTTGGGGCAGCTCGTCACGCCGGTGGACGCCGTCGGCGTGTATGTGCCGGGCGGGAAGGCCGTCTATCCGTCGTCGGTCTTGATGTGCGCCATTCCGGCCAAGGTCGCCGGCGTGCCGCGTGTCGTGATGGTCACACCGCCGCAAAAAGGGGGAATCAATCCCTATCTCCTGGTCGCGGCCGATATCGCGGGCGTGACCGAAATTTATCGAGTCGGCGGGGTTCAGGCGGTGGCGGCGCTGGCGTATGGAACGAAGACCATCGAAAAGGTGGACAAAATCGTCGGTCCCGGCAACATCTACGTCGCGACCGCCAAGCGTCTGCTCTATGGAACCGTCGGTATCGACATGATCGCGGGTCCCAGCGAGTTGTTGGTGGTGGCGGATGACCAGGCCAATCCCGCCCACGTCGCGGCTGATTTATTGTGCGAGGCCGAGCACGACGAAGATGCGCAGGTGTTTCTGGTGACGACGTCGGAGCGGCTGGCTAAAGACGTGTCCAAGTTGATCGCACAACAGTTGAAAGGGCTTCAGCGGGAAAAGATCGCCTCGAAGGCGGTGGCGCGTCACTCCGTCGCGTTCGTCGTCCCGACAATGGACGACGCGATTGACGTGGCCAATCAGATCGCCGCCGAGCACGTCACGTTGTCCGTGGACAACCCTTTTGACTATCTCGAAAAAATCCGCCATGCGGGCGCGCTGTTCTTGGGGCGGTACACGCCGCCGTCGGTGGCGGATTACGTGGCCGGACCGAATCACGTACTGCCGACGGGGAGCAGCGCCCGCTTCTTCTCGCCGCTCTCGGTGAATGACTACGTGAAGGTCAGCAATCTTGTGCACTACACGAAGCAGGAATTGGCGAAGGTGAAGGATCCCTTGTTGCGACTTGCCCACATCGAGGGATTCGACGCGCACGCCAAGTCGGCCCAGAGCAGGTTTTTATGAATACCGACGGTTCCTCGCCACGGAAGGCCATCGTCCATCGCGCGACGAAAGAAACCGACGTTCGTGTCGAATGGGTGCTGGACGGCACGGGGCAAGGGAAGATCGATACGGGCATCCGCTTCGTCGACCATATGCTGGAGTTGCTGGCGAAGCACGGTTTCTTCGATTTGACGGCGCAAGCCAAGGGCGATCTGGACATTGACGAGCACCACACGGTTGAAGACGTGGGCATCGTCATGGGGCAGGCGTTGCATCGGGCTTTGGGCGAGAAAGCCGGGATCAGACGATTCGGCTTCGCCTCGGTCCCCCTCGATGAAACGCTGGCGCAGGTGACCGTGGATCTCAGCGGCCGGCCGTTCCTCGTCTACAATGTCGCTTTGCCGGATCGGAAGATCAAGTCGTTCGATCTCGGTTTATTTGAAGATTTCTTTCAGGCCTTCGTCACCCACGGAGGGCTCAATCTGCACGTGAATCTCATGTATGGCCGCAACCCGCACCACATTATGGAAGCCGTCTTCAAGGCGCTGGCCAAGGCGCTCGATCAGGCGACGATGCCGGAAGAACGATTGGCCGGCAAGGTCCTTTCGACGAAGGGGATGCTGTAAGTCTCGAGGGGGAAAGATTACGAAGGGTTTATGAAGGGGGGGCGGCTCCTGAAAGGAGC
>JANDJE010000031.1 GCA_024331095.1 Nitrospira sp.
CCGCGCCGTTCGCCCTTCACTTTCACCAACGAATTAACCGTGACCGCTGCCAAGAATGAGGTCCGGCTCATAGACGAACCGTTCATGCCTTCAAATCGATCGATGGTGCGGGTATCGACCGTTACGCCTAGGATTACAATGTCATCTCCGTTGATCGCCTGCACCGGTCCTTGGAGGACGACATCGGAATCTGACGATCTTCGCTGAATACGAGTGGCGATCACGGAAGAACCACTTGCGACCCGCCCACGAATTCTCACATGGCGGCCATCCAGATCGTTGATGGAGAGTCGGTCTCCCCCGTCTCGCAGTTCCGTCCGACTGTTGACGACGACAGTCACGCCAGGCAGTCCCGCCAAGGTCAGCATATTGCCAATGACCGACGCATCTCCTTCCAACCGGACACTCTCATGGAACTTCACATGCTTGGCGATGAGGACCCCATTGACGACTCGGCCTTCGGCCGACAGTTTGGCCCCCACCACGATCTCGTCGATCGTTCCGCCGCGGAATTCGGTATCAGCCGTTGTCCTCACCGGCATCGTTCCAATCGTAAATTCGATCGTCTGGCCAACGGCAGTGTCGGCCTGCGTCACAATCCCTTCGACTTCGAAGGAATCGACATCATCGACACTCCCAATCCCCTCTCGCTCCCGCTCCACCTTGGTGACGTAGAGCGTTGTTCCTTCAAGCCTTGTGCCCTTTACCTCGACGAAAAGCCCGTTCCAGTTACTCCCTGATGGAGAGGGCATGTCGTGGATCACCGTATCGGGCTGAATGCCATCACGGTCATACACGATGGTCAAGCCACCGATCTGGAATCTTGTCATGGCATGATCATGATTGGTGACGAACCCCTTCACTTCGCAACCATCATGCCCACAGCCGGCTCCAGGTTTTCGCTCGATGAAGGTGGCGACAATCACCCCATCCGCTTTGACAAAGCCGTTGACCTCAATGAGATCACCGACGTTCAGGATGCCAAGGTTGATCCCCGAATCGAACCGTGTGGTCTCATCAACGAGAACCGTTTGCCCCAAAACGATCAACGTTCCGCTGGTCGGAGTCTCCTGACTCTTGCTTGTGATCGGTCCTTCAAGGACATCTTCCTGCACAATGGCCGCAGCTCGGTATGACGGGCCGTCGAATGAACCGGCCACTTTGACTGTCATCCCCACGTGCAGACCGCAAGTATTCGATCGGCTCACCGTGCAGGACGGCTGAGGCTGTCCGTCAACCGTCACCGACGCCCCGTCCGTTTCGAATCGTTTGCCGTTGACGAGCAGGCTCCCAAACCCCGTGACCGTTCCGGAAGCCGAGGCGGAACCGCTGCCGAACCCGCTCCCCGATCCGCTTGCCGATGCCGAGACCGAATCGCCGCTCCCGCAGCCGGTTAGCAGGCCGATTAGTCCAACCGCTGCACAAAGGATAAGAACACGCGATCGCCGCTCCATGGTTCACGCTCCTGGTTAAGAACCGTTGGTTAAGAACATGCGTAAGTACTGAGTGCGATGAGACTGAGGCTCTTGCTTGCCGGAGGCGGGACCGGCACGTCCGACCCGCCGTCGTCCGATAGGTTAGACGAGAAGATGAGGGAAATGTAAACGGGAGAGGCCGTCTATCGAATATCCTGAAAAAACGCCCGCGGCAGGACAGGAATGCCCCACTCCACATGAAGAATGATGGCGAGAACACGGAGGAAGCTCGTCCATACCCCCATTTTCACGAACTTCCGAGCGTCGGTGATGACCGGCGGAGAAAACAGCAGCGGAGTGGTCACCGTAATCAGTCGTTCACAGAAGGCGACATCTTCGAGGATCGGTTGGTTCGGAAAGCCGCCGAGCTGCTCGAAAAGCGTCCGGCGGACGAAGAGCGCCTGATCGCCGTAGATGATGCGGCTCCTGACGCAGCGAACATTATCGAGGAGCGAAATCAACTTGAGCCGCCAATCATCGCCGGAGAATCGATGGCGGAATCCGCCGGCTTGTGCGCTGATGTCCGCCTCCATCCCATTGAGCCGCCGGATCGCTCCCGAGGGGAGCACCGTATCGGCATGCAGAAACAGCAGCCACTCGCCTCGCGCCCACCCGGCTCCCGCGTTCATTTGGGAGGCGCGGCCTTTGGGTGCAGCGATGACCTGGACATCTGGGAACGATCGAGCGATCTCGATCGTCCGATCACAGCTGCCCCCGTCGACGATGATCACTTCGTACTCGCCAGGCTGGCGGAATAGCGCGTCGAGGGTGCTCGGTAAGGCCCGTTCTTCGTTGTAAGCTGGGATGACGACGGAAACCATATTTTACGCTCCAGGCAAGCGGTCACTTTACGCCTCTCGCCCTTGGCTTTCCCCAGCCAGCCATGCCGGCAAATACTTCTTCACGTCCGACACCCAAGCGGCCGGATCTTCCTCGATCGTGTCGAACAGCTCGGCCAGCGCGAGCACCATCGCTTGAGTCAACGCCAGATAATCCTGCGCCTTGCGGCGGAGTTCGACACGATCCGCTTGTCCCCTATCGATGGCACGGTCGATCATCCGTTCCCCAAACGCATGATGGGCCTCTTCTTGGTACAGCAGGACGCGGCGCACACGCCGGAACGGGGCTTCCCGTTTCGCCAGCCCCGCCTCGATCCGGTTGAGGATCGCTTCGCCCAATCCTTCGAGGATGATCTGCTCGGCCAAGAGGGACTCATGAAGGTCCCGCCGGTCCAAGGCATCGTCGAGCTTTCGCCGATACTCCTCCAAGGGCGGCAGAAACGGTGCGTCGCGAAGATGCCGCGGAGCCAACCAGGCGATCGCCCCCTGGAACACATACGCATGCATGGTTTCCTGTCTCGCCTGGCTCCGGAGGAACCAGCTCGCCCGGGCGTCCGTCACCAGCGATGCTTGTCTGCCGGCACAGTCTTGCGCCATTCGCTCGCCGTACTCGAGAAACGTGAGCAATCGCGCGATCGGCGTCTTTTCGTCAGGACGCACCAGCATGGGCTTTCTCCTTGGGTGGAATCCCGTTCAGGCTCCAGTCGTAGTCGAGGTACTCGACTCGGTAGCGATGTTCCGACAATTCTCGCACCAGCTCGCGATCGATCACGTAGCGGCTCACATAGGCCAGCACGCTGCCGGCCGCCGCTGCGAAGTCTTCCTCGAACCAGTCGAAGATTTTCGAAAGCCGCGCTACCTTGGCCTGGCGATCGAACCGGTTCCGGTCCGGATCGTTGACGAAGGATCGGGCTGCGGCGTCGAGTTGTTCGTCGAGCAGGTCGCCTCGAAAGGCATAGGATTGCAACTTCGGACAAGACAGCGAGGCGCACACGATGGCGAAGTGGATACGCGGTTCGCGGAACCGCTTACGCAGGATTCCGTGCTCAAGGTCCGAGAGAGTGATCTCCCGTCCGCCCACCATATGGGTCCGCGCTTTGAAGTAGCGATACCAGCCGATGTAGGGTCTGGGACTGGAGCCGTTCAGAATGCCGCGGATGGCAAAGGCGTTGTAGGCATTGATCCAGAAAGCCAGACGGTCCGCCTCTGATGCGAGCGATTGCGGGTCGATACGGTTGAGGTCGGTTACATACGAATCGAACCGGGGATCCACCTGAATTGCCGGGTAGTCGACATACCCGTCGCGCACAGCGGACCGAAGCACCGCATCCAAATCCTTGTGAGTCACCTGTACCGGGTCCAGGCGGTCTACCGGGGCGAATCGCTCCGGCACTGCGGCACATCCTGCCCACAATCCCCAAGACAGGAGGATCACCGACCAGGCAGCCCCCAAGGCTTTCCTCTGCCTTCTCAGGTCGTTGCTCAGAATTGCACGAGCACATGCCGTTTTTTTCCTCCATGACCATCGAGATTCGCCGCGGTGGCGTTCTGCCCGCAAAAGCAGATGAAAACCTGATCTCTTCTGGAACCTCCTAAGTGGCACATCCATTGCTTGACCTGTGGTGCTTGACTTATGTCGTTTCCAATAAGGAGGCATCGCAATGAAGACGAAGCAGGTTTTCTCGATGACGGTCAGTGCTCTGGTGATGCTCGTGTTGGTCGTGACCCCGGCGCTCGCCAACGACAATAAGAAAGAATCAAAGAAGTCCAAGAGCCATGCCTCAGCTGGCGCTGCCGCGGCCGCTACCGGCGCTCCGGTGTCCAACCCGGGCCCTGCGCCAAAACCAGGCCAGCACGACACCAAACCCGGCCCGGCCTGGAGGACCGTAGGCGGCACCGTGAAGAACATTAACGGCGACATCTACACGGTCGAGGACTACGAGGGCAACCAGGTCCAGCTCTACGTGGGCCAGGGCACTAAGCATCTCCGGGGCAACAAGAAAGTTGGAGACACCGTTCGCGCCGAAATCACGCGGGGAGGCTTCGCGAATTCCATTCAGTAGTCCTTATATTCGAATCTGCGCACCCATCCGGCGCGAAGGTGTCTTTGAGGGGGTCGGCCCTGTACAGGCCGGCCCCCTTGCATTTTCTTCCGCCTCATGACCTACCGCC
The DNA here is from genome assembly GCA_024331095.1 of Nitrospira sp. Lineage (GTDB taxonomy): Bacteria > Nitrospirota > Nitrospiria > Nitrospirales > Nitrospiraceae > Nitrospira_D. The sequence continues at coordinate 4,487 of JANDJE010000031.1, forward strand.
GGACGAAGACGATATCCCCGTAGTAGGCGGTCACCCGCTCCCTCGTATTGTCCGTATCGCTCATGATGGCCACGCCGTTGATCATCGGCGGCTCTTCGCCGAAGGCATTTTTATAGTCTTCGTAAAGATTGCGGGATTCTTCGACCCATCGCCCGACGTTCTTGGGGCCGCTTTGCACGACGATCATCTTCACGAAATCCGTATAGGCATTGTCGATGACCGTGCCGGCCGGTGTCTTTGTCTCCCAAATATAATTGATCGCCGCGATCGGAATGTCTCCGAACAGCGCCTTGCCCGTCAGAAACTTGAGCTTCTTACCAACACTGACTTTGTCAGAATCATATTCAAACGTGATATAGAGCCTCGCGGGATAGTCGTCTCCTTCTTTTTTCGTCACGTCGCTCTGTTGAAGCACGTTTTCGACCTTCCAGCTCCATTGGACAATCGGAAATTCTTTCGGATTGATCTTGACTTCCTTGATTAAGCCTGAGGCGGATGACTCGCTCACGGCCCTCACCACGACTCGTTTGCCGTCCCTGACCAATTCGTAGACAGTTGATTTGGGAATTTTCTTGAACGTGAGCGGTTTCCACCCCTCCGGCACAGCGGACCCGACCGTGGCTGATGAAAACTTTGCAACCTCGATCACCGCGTCGTTCTCCGCCCAAGCCAAACCGGAACCGGTGAAAGCCAACATGGCGATACCAACCAGCAAGCTCCGCAACACACAAGACAAGCAGATCATGATGCCTAGCCTTTCACCATCTCATCCATGTGAACAACTTTATCAGGAACTTTTTCGTCCCCTGTGTAAAGTGCGCCTTCCGCCAGAGATTGACAACCTTCTTGTTCACCTCGGCCTGCGTCGGATAGGGGTGGATCGTCCCGGCGATCGCCTTGGCACCGGCGTCTGCTTTCATCGCGACGGAAAATTCTCCGATCATGTCGCCGGCCCGGGCGGCGACGATGGTCGCGCCCAGGATCTTGTCGGTGCCCTTCTGAATGTGGACGCGCGCGAAGCCTTCGTCCTCGCCGTCCAGAATCGCCCGATCCACCTCGTCCATCCGATAGGTGTACGTTTCGACGTCGATCCCCTTCGCGTTGGCCTCCGCTTCATACATTCCGACGTGGGCGATCTCCGGCTCCGTGAACGTGCACCAGGGCATGATCAACGAGTCCGCACTGGCATATCCCAGTCCGAACGGATGGGGAAACAGGGCATTTTGAATCACGATTTGCGCCATCGCATCCGCCGCATGCGTAAACTTGTACTTCGAGCAGACATCTCCCGCGGCGAAGATGCGCGGGTTGGTGGTCTGCAGGCGGGCGTTCACCCGGATGCCGATCTTGTCGTACGCCACGCCCACGGTCTCCAGACCGAGTCCTTCGACATTCGGCGTGCGGCCGACTCCCACCAGGATCTCATCGACGGTGACGTCGTATTGACGGCCGTGGGAATCGACCGTAAGCCGTTTGGCATCGCCCGATCTGGCGACCTTCAGGTCCTTCCCGCAGCAGAGCAGCGTGACTCCGTCCCGCACCATCCGCCGCTCGACGATCTCGGCGGCATCGTGATCCTCGTTCGGCATGATCCCGTGGAGGGCTTCGATCAAGTACACCCGGCTGCCGAAACGGGCGAAGGCCTGGGCCAATTCGCAGCCAATCGGGCCCGCTCCGATGATCCCGAGTCGTTGCGGAAGTTCCGTGAGCGAGAACACCGTTTCGTTCGTCAGGTATCCCGCTTCCTGCAGACCCGGGATCGGCGGTACGGCAGCCCGCGCACCGGTGCAGATGGCGGCCTTCACGAAACGCAGCGTGCGGTTGCCGGCGGGCCCTTCGACTGTGACGGTGTCCGCACCGGCAAAACAGGCGCCGCCGATATACACATCGACCCCGAGGCTCTTATAGCGGTGCGCCGAGTCAGTATGGCTGATCTTCGCGCGCAACTTCCGCATTCGCGCCATCGCGGCCCCGAAGTCGTATTCGATGCCGGGCGGGATGTGCAGGCCGAACTCCCCGGCCTGTTTCAGGTCTGTCCAAGCCCGCGCGGCGCGAATGACGCTCTTCGACGGCACGCAGCCCACGTTCAGACAGTCCCCACCCATCAGGTGCCGCTCGATCAGCGCAACCTTTGCGCCGACCCCCGCGGCAATGACGGCGGTCACCAAGCCTGCGGTCCCGGCCCCGATGACCACAATGTTGTAACGCCCCGTCGGCTCCGGATTGACCCAGTTCGACGGATGCACGTTTTCGATGAGTGTCCGGTTGTGCTCGTCCCGCGGCGGTACCAACCATTTTTCAGGTTGAGCCATGGAGTCCGTCCTCTCTACAGGTCGCCTGATCATGCCTTGTCTTCCCATTCTCCCGAAAGTGATGAGCCGCACCGTCGCCGTCATGCCTGTTTGTCGGAGAATTTCTTATAAGCGATCGGGACCAAAGCCAGGAGACCGAGCAGGACGAACGCGGTGAGGACGTTCGGCGAAGCGATCTCCTTGAGCGAGGTGATCGTCCCCAACTGACGCCCCGCGTAGGCATAAACGAACGAGCCGGGGATGATGCCCAGGGCTGTGGCGGCCACATACGTACCGACGTTAACCCGCGTGAGGCCCGAGACGAGGTTGACGACAAAGAACGGAAAAAGAGGAATGAGCCGGAGAGTCATCAGGTAACTGAACCCGCTCCTGGCAAATCCCTCTTGGAAAGGCCCGATCCACCTCCCGAACTTCTGCTCGACCATGTCCCTCAAGAGATAGCGAGCCGCCAGAAAGGCCAGCGTCGCCCCGATCGTCGCCCCCAGGTTGACGAATATTGTCCCGAGAACCGCACCAAAGAGAAAGCCCCCGGCCAGCGTCATGATAGCCGCGCCGGGCAGCGACAACCCGGTTACCGCGGCATACGCGATGATGAACAGTCCGACTGCCGCGGTATGATGGGATTCGGTAAAGGTCAGCAACCGGTCTCGATTGTCTTTCAGCGCGTCGAGCGACAGATACTGCCCGAAGTCAAAATAGAAAAACGCACCGATCATGACCGCAATCGTGAGCGCCAGCGCCACCTTGCCGCCGTTCGAACCCTGTGTGGCGGTGTCGGTTGAGGCTGACGTGGTCATAGCCGCCCGTGGTCGTATCATGGAAGCTCCTTTCCGTGCAGCCGATCTCCCAAACTCACCGAGTGAGTCGGGCATCCCTCTCGTTCCTTACACAAAGGGCAGCCACGCCTCTACGAACGATAGGGACACGAAAGGGAAACGGATGCGGCGGTAGGGCAGCAGCGACAGAAACCGCAAACACCGGAGCGAGCGGCGTCGGGGATACTGGCAGGATTGCGCCAGGGGAAGGGAACACTGTTCATCGGCCGCTTCTGCGATCGTCCCATAGATCGCGAGCCAGAGAACCAAGCCGACAACATACTGCTGCTTCATCGTGAAGGATGCTTCCCGCTCATTCTTTCCTCAGCCAAGCAAACAGTTTGACGAGGAGCCGTTTGGTGCTCTCGGAGAAATGGGCTTTGCGCCAGAGGTTGACAACCTTCTTGTTGACTTCAGCCTGAGTCGGATAGGGATGAATGGTCCCGGCAATGACCTTTGCGCCGTGACCGGCCTTCATAAGAACAGAGAATTCATTGATCATCTCGCCCGCGTGGGTTGCCACGATGGTCGCCCCGACAATCCGATCGGTCCCCTTCTGGATATGGATTCTGGCGAAGCCTTCCTCCTCTCCATCAAGAATCGCCCGATCGACTTCGTCAAGTTTGCAGGTATAGGTCTCGACTTCAAGCCCCTTGGCTTTCGCCTCCCGTTCAGAGAGCCCGACGCGGGCGATTTCAGGGTCAGTGAACGTGCACCAGGGCATGATCAATGAATCGACGTCGGCGTAGCCCAATCCAAATGGATGGGGAAACAGCGCGTTCTGGATCACGATCTGCGCCATCGCGTCGGCAGCATGGGTAAACTGGTAGCGGGAACAGACGTCGCCCGCCGCAAAAATCGAGGGGTTGGATGTTTGAAGTCGCCGATTGATAGTGATTCCCGCAGAGCCATAGTCGATACCGGCGTTGCTCAATCCCAGCCCTTCCACATTCGGTGTCCGCCCAGTCCCGACCAGAATGTCATCGACCGTGATGTAGTGCTGCTGGCCGTGCGAGTTGAGCACCAGCCGCTTGCCGGCTCCCGTTTTCTCCACGGCCAAGTCCCGACTGCAACAAAGAATTTGCACGCCGTCCCGCACCAACTGACGATGGAGGATCTCTGCCGCGTCGCGATCTTCCCTTGGCAGAATGCCATGGAGCGCCTCGATCAGATACACTTGACTGCCGAACCTGGCAAAAGCTTGGGCCAGCTCGCAGCCGATCGGCCCGGCGCCGATGATCCCCAACCGTCTGGGCGGCTCCCTCAACGAGAACACCGTTTCATTCGTCAGATAGCCGGCTTCCTGCAATCCTGGAATCGGTGGGACGGAGGAACGGGCTCCGGTACAGATCGCGGCTTTGACAAAACGGATCGTTCGCTCGCCGGCTGGTCCGTTCACTTGCAGGGAGTCGCTGTTCAAAAAACGACCGGCACCGAGATACACATCCACGCCGAGCTTCGTGTAGCGATGCACTGAATCGTTACGGCTGATGCGCGCGCGCAACGTTCTCATGCGCGCCATCGCCGCTCTAAAATCGAACGTCGCACCAGGTGGGACATGAATGCCGAAGTCTTTGGCGCGGTGGAGATCCGCCCAGGCCCTGGTGGCCCGCAGAAGCCCCTTTGACGGCACACACCCGACGTTCAGACAGTCGCCACCCATGGCCCGTTTCTCGATCAAGGCGACCTTGGCGCCAAGACTCGCGGCGACAATCGCGGTAATCAACCCGGCCGTTCCCGCGCCAAGCACCGCAATGTTGTATCGCCCATCCGGCTGGGGATTGACCCAGTCAAAAGGGTAAACGTTGGTGATGAGCTGCTGATCCTGTTCGTCGTCCGGCAGAACGAACCCCTTCTCATTGTGGCCCATGGTATTCCTCCGCCGGTTGTCGCAGCCCAGCTTTTTTAGCAGACCACCTCTTATACGCAACCGGCGTCAACGCGAGAAGCCCGAGTAGGATGAACGCGCTGATGACCCCCGGAGAAGCGATCTCCTGGAGGGAATTGATCGAACCGAGCTGCCGCCCGGCGTAGGCATAGACAAACGAGCCGGGAATGATCCCCAGCGCCGTGGCCGACACATAGGTTCTCAAACTCATGCGCGTCACCCCTGAAACGAGGTTGAGCGCAAAAAAAGGAACGATGGGAATCAACCGCAAGGTCAACAGGTAATTAAAGGCGTTCCGAGCAATGCCATCCTGGAGCGGCCCCACCCAAGCCCCAAACCTTTCTTCCACCCAATCACGCAACAGGTACCGCGAGGCCAGAAACGCCAACGTCGCCCCCGTCGTGGCGCCGATGTTCACGAATAGGGTTCCCAGTGCGCTGCCGAAGAGAAACCCGCCGGCCAAGGTCAGGATCACGGCGCCGGGCAGGGCAAGGCCTGCCACCACCACATAGGTCAGGATGAACAGGGCGACTGAAACCGTATACCGTTCTTCGGTAAAGGCCAGCAGACGATCGCGGTTCTCTTTGAGAGATTCCAAGGAAAGGTAGCGGCCCACGTCAAGATAATACAACGTGCCGATGGCGAGGGCGATCACAAGGGCGAGCGCGACCTTGCCTTTAGAGGACGTCGTGAGCGGCTGAGTCATACAATTTTCGCGCATCCATGCGACGCGCTTGCCGTATCATGGGGGCATCGGGATTGACTGTCAACGTGTGTTCATTCGCTGGCCGGTGTAAAAAATCATGCTCCGCTACAGACGATCCTTGTCAAGCTGCCGGGATACAGGATCGGCAAGGATTTGAAAGCGCGACGCGGACAGGAGAAACGGAAGGGCGAAGGGGTTACTGATTGGGAGCCCGCACCGCCGCGGCGGCGCCGTCAAGCGCGGTTCCAAGCCGTTCCAACCAGGCACGTTGGGGCCGGCAGGGCTGTGAAGCTTCCCCGGAACTCTTAACGGGGTAATGCCGAGACGAGCAGGATTTAGGTGGAAGATCGGTTTGTGAACCGACGGTGGATCCCCTGGATCCTTCCTGCGTCGCGCATCCTAGGCTGAGCAAAAGAGGTAGGAGAGCAAGGGTGGTCGGACGCATGGCCTGATCTCCGGGATAAGGTGATGCCGACGGTCTCAATTTTCTTCAGCCGGTCCCCCATACAGTCGACTGTCGAATCAAAAAGGCGCCATGTGAACGCCTCTGCGATCCAAGCCATGAAGACTTATTGTTAAGTCTATCAGGATATCGCCGGTTGTCTATCAATCCCCCGTTTTCCGTCGATGAATATCGCAATCGCCCGGATCGAGCGGCGTTATCCGCTCGACCGACAGGGAGGGGAAACCGTCTCGAGAGCGGGAGCAGATGCTTCGACGCCTATGATATTGAATCACCCTTCTTGTGAGCCGCACGCGGAAAAATACGGGCGGAAATTATAGGGCATCGGTCTCAGAGCATGATGTGATAGAGAAAGGAGGACGGAATATTACCCATGGTTCTGTCGTCAAAGAATGATCGTGCCCGCATGAAATCGTCACTTTTTAATCCACCCATTCGGACCTTCAATGTAGTGTCCAGGTTCTGTTTTTTCGATCGCCTTTTCTCCGGCCAATGATTCAACGACGCTTAAAGCCGTCCCGTCGCGGCGAGCAATGTCTTGATAGGCTTGTCGTCTTTTTTCATTGATATCCGCCACCAGTTCCCGCGCCTCTCGGTTCGTGGGATCAACAAGGCCTAAATATCCGTTCCTTTTCTCTCCGACCAATCCCTTTGCTTTCGTCTCCTCCAGAGAGAGGGCGAAGAGAGGATCGGAAGAGATCAGGCATCCCAACAAAACACTTGATACGATCCGTCGCATCCATCGGGCCATGGGGTCTCTCCTGCGTTAAAAGAGGCCGCTCTCTTTTGACAACACCTTGTCCAACTCCTTGTCCACCCTGACCCGAACCTCATGGTCGATCTTGACGTTTAAGTTAATGGTGATCGGTTTCTCCGGCGCCGTCACCTCAACGCGCGGAGTACAGGCGCCGGTTGATGCTAGAATCCCGCCCGCCACCAACAGACCTGTCAACACGCAGGCTGTATGGCTTGGTATGGAACGTCTTTTGATGCTCACGGCCGTTTGAACTTCCTTTCCACGGTCCGTTCAAGCTCTTCGACCACTCTGAGACTTTTCAATAAAGACGGAATATGCTCTTGTACCGTCAAGTTGAAATTAATCGGCGGCACCGCCTTGAGGTCCGGATTCTTTCCTTCCAACCGCGCAGTGAGCAGCAACATTCCGTTTTCGGCATAATCCACGCCGGTCCTGAGCACCGTGTAGTGAAAATTGTTCAATGCTTGGGCGACCAGATGGAGTTCGGCGTTCGTCTCGGCGAATGATTTCAAAGAATCCTCGGACGCAGTATAGCTAATGATTCCCCCGGGCGGCGATGAAATCAAGAGGCCGTCCTTCACCGTAATCCCCGATGGATTGATCACGATCGGCAAGGTTCCATTCAATGTCCCCGTTCCCTGGAGGCCCCGATTGGCCTCGATGCTCAAAATTTTGGCAAGGTCCAGATCATGAAGGGAGACGGTCATCTGATACCGAGAACGGGTTTGGTCCACAGCCCATCCATCGCTTGTGATCACTCCCCCGAACGCCTCGCATCTGACGTTAGACAATTCAAGGGTCGGCGACACGTCGGCCAATCTCCATGACCCTCCGATCCTCGCGGAACAATTGGTTATTTCGATACCTGACCGTATGGACGAGACGGAGACCTGTGCCGGCTCCACGGTGACGGCCAAGTTGGGACCGCCCGCTCGAATGGTCACCGTCGTGTTGGCGTTCTTAAACACAGAGTCCTCATACCGGCCGGACAGCTTCTCCGCCACCACCGTCCCCGATCCCGACATCACTCGAAACTCTTCTCCCCGATCACCCCATCCGCCCACCCATAAGACGTCAAGCGTGGACGTCATCCGTCCCTCGATGAATTCGACAGGCCAGGGCATCTTTGTTATCAGATTACCCAGTCTGTGCTCCGCGCCGTCGAAGTCGACGGGCCCGATGGTGGCGTGGAGCATCCCTTCTCCCGCCGTCAGCGGTTGATCGATTTCCGCGAACACCAGATGGTCTTGAAACGGGGCTGCAATATGAAGATCGGCCTTGATCCCCGCTTGATTGGCCAGAAAGCGACCCTTCCAGTCCGTCGGTTGTATTTTCCACGGCAGAAGATTCGGCGACACGCCTTGCAGCGAGAATTTCCCTTGTGTATGCCACGAACGCCCAGCCAATTCAGCCAGTTGCAATGTCAGGAATCCCTGAGCCACGTGAACATCCCGCCCCATTACTCTCAGCGAAGGTATCCGAACTCCCACGGTCGCCGGCCCTCCACTGCATCGAAGCGCCGCCACCTCGCATTGGAAGGGAAACGCGTCGTGCCACTGAAACGTGGCGTTCGGAATGAATAGGGCTTCACGTTCGATCTGCCTGACTTTCACGGAAGAAGACGAGGATATCGTTCCCTGCACTCTTCCGCGTTTGATCCTGAGATTTCCCTGGATATCGGCCGAGGCTTCACGGGCGAACAACGTTTCGGCAACGGCTCGAGGAAGGGCTCCCGAGACGCGATACGTTCCTTCCAGGGTTGAAAGCTCCCCTCCCTTCCATTCGGCATGGGACGCTTCCGCCTCCACCACGAATGATTCCGGTGCCCGCCCATACCTGACGCGTACGGGGCTGGCCATGACCGTCCGCACGGGCGACTCCGACCAATACACCGCGCCGTGAAGCGGCTGCGAATGCTCGATCCATATCGGCTGATCTCCTCGCGGAACGATGTTCCGCAACGCCTCATGAAAGAAGGGCGATTGGCCATTGATCGTCGCTTCGAGCGGGACTCCCGGCGCCAACGTCCAGGCCACTTCCGTTGCATTGCCCGTAAAGGTGCCTTGATAGGCAACGGCGATATCTTTTGCAATCCCCTTGAGAGCCGGCAGAGTAATGGAAGCCGTGACGCCTCCTTCCAAACGGGTCCTGGGATCACGCCACAGCGTGGTCAACGCCGTATCGGCCGCAGCCGTTCCCACCCAATAAACGGTGACGCGTCCCGTCACTTTTCCCAAATCGGGACCGATCGGAACCAGCAGCGCGATGAATGGAGCGAACTCGCGGACGTTGACATCAAGCCGCCCCTTGACTTGAATCTGCTCGCCGCTCGAATGGGCCTGCGACTCCCAAGAAACGATCGGGACGGTGTGAAGCCGTTGGGACACCAACACGGCGGACCAGGTGCTGACCGAGCTTCCTGAGATGGTCAACCCGTAGGAAACGGTATTTTGCCCTTGAAACGACAAGTGGCCGTTCACCTCTCCATGCCGATATTGCACCGATCCTGAAACGATCACTTTGCGAAGAGGGCCGGTCGCTTTTTCCCTAAAGATCGAAACGCGATCCAGATGCAATTCATCAAAGGGGAAAATCGGCAAGCGCCGCAACAGATCGTTGACGGTCAGAAAACTCCAAGGGAGTTCATCCTCATCATCTTCTTCCGACTCCGTCATGTCGCCGGCCTCGCCGGTTGCCTGCCGATGCGTCGTCAGCACTTGAACGGCGACGTCGGGAAGAAGGATGTTATCAACGTGTCCTTGGATCAGCTTCGGCAAACTGTACTGAATCTCGGCATTGGTGAGCGACAGCAGCAGCGTCTCTCCGCTCAAGTCTTGTTGGAGCGACACGACGGGCACATGAATTCCTCCAAGGCCCGGGTAACCCAATTGAACGATGACACGCTCATAACCGAGTCGGGACAGTTCGCGAGCCAACAGATACGACGCGCCGAGCGGAAGAAGCAGATACACGCCTGCCAGGACAATGAATCCCAACAGCAATGGAAATTGATAGCGTTGCAAGAACGCCTCACCTCTGAGAAGTGCGAGTCGACTATCCATAAAGAGCTGGGTCGGCGGCAGAGCCGTTTGCAGGCGGTGTCATTTCATGGGAATGACCGCTGGTATCACAACCGTTTCGTCCGTTCAAGGTGAAAATCAGACGACCTATCGACTGAAACCTCTTGTGTTTCCGGTTGCTCTTTCGTAAGAACAGAAGAGCGGATGTCGGATATTTCGAGCGCTTCTTCGGTCTTGAGGGGAGTTTCTCAGATGAAAATGTTGCTGATCATTTTTCGAGAAGTGATGGCGCCCGACGTTCACGCCCTATTGAAAGAGCACGGCGTCACGGCGTTTACCGAACTGCACAATGTCGCGGGTACCGGAATGACCGGCCCCACCGTTCAATTTTCCCTCTCGGCCGACGCCAATCGCATGATCTTCGCGGCGGTCCCCGAACACGTCGCCCACCGTCTCATTGACGGGTTGACGACGTTCAGGGAGAAACACGCGAGGCGACAGAACGACGATCGTGTTCCGCTTCACGCCTTTATTCTTCCTTGCGAACAGGTGGTCTAACGCCGCTTCTTGCCGTCGATTGCGATCGGAACGGGCGTTCTTCTCTTTTCCGCCCTCTTTTGCTCCACCTTGCACAACTTTGGCGCCGGCCCGTCGTGGAATTCCTACAGCGTTTTCGTCGTTGCACAAGCCGTGCTGTCCGATACTTTCCGTTTCACTGCGTCATATGCCGATACGCGGCATGGAACGCGCGGCATGTGACTTGCTGGTTCATGCGTAGGCAGAAGCGGTATCGATCGTCGCGATCCAAACAGAACTCAACTCATGGTGAGCCATGCTTTCAACACCTTTTTATTTCAACAATCGTTCTGGAACCGGCTTGTTGGTCCGACGCGGCAAATTGTCGCGCGCGTGTCGCCTCGCGACGGCCGTCGGCTCCGTCGTGCTCTGGAGCACCGTCTCTCCCGCAGCCACATTAACATGGAACGCGAATACCGAATCGGATCTCGCGGGATATCGTGTATATCAATGCACTCAATTGCCGTGCAGCAGAGCCGCCGGTACGGCGTCGCTTCTGGCCAACTTGGGGACGGTGACGAGTCTCGACATCGGAGCGCCGACAACGGTTCGCCACTACGTGGTGACGGCCTATGATTTCAACAACAACGAATCAAACGAGAGCAACGTCGCCACCTATACTCCGCCGTCTGCTCCCCCGTCACCGCCGGTGATCGGTGTGAGCCCGACCGGCTTGTCTTTCACCGTGGTTCAAGGAAGCGGGAATCCTTCGCCTCAAACGCTCAGCGTCAGCAATACGGGAGGAGGCACCTTGACCTGGTCATCCAGTGATAATGCGTCATGGTTGACGCACACGCCGCAATCAGGAACGGGAAACGGAACCATCACGGTAAGCGTGGCGACAGACTCCCTTGCGGCCGGAATCTACACGGCGACCTTGACGCTGACCGCAACAGGAGCCGGGAGCGTGTCGGTGCCCGTGACCGTCACCGTAAGCGCGCCGACTGTTGCTCGCCCCCCCAGACCATTAAATCTGCAATTGCGCTCCGTGGGGCCACGAAGCATCCGATAATCGACGGCAGCCCCACTTATCGGCGCATCCACAAACTCGGCCGGAAGAGGGCATTGAAGGATCAGGCGTTCAAGAGCCGACCTTCTTGTCCTCTCCTCCCGAGCCTAGAGCTCTCGTTTCCATTCACAAATCACCTCGCTTCGCGTTAGAGTAGGCCTTCGTCAGGCATCTGAATTCCTTTCGAAAGCCCCATCGGCCGACTATGGCAAACAGTCCGACACGTTTCGAACGGTTTATTAAACACGATCTCTGGAATACGGATCTCACCGCCCTGCCGGTGCTCCAGCGAACGGCCTGGCATACGCTTCGGCTTATCCTGGCTGTGGCGCTGGAGTTCCGCCCTCGCTTGCTCGATGCGCGCGCGGCAGGGCTGGTCTTCACGACGCTCTTGTCGCTGGTTCCGTTTCTTGCCGTCATGTTCTCCGTTTTGAAGGCGTTCGGCGTCCATCACCAGATCGAACCCTTGCTGGCCCAAGCGTTGGAGCCGCTGGGACCCAAAAGCCTGGAAATCACCGGTCGTATCATCGAGTTTGTCGACAACCTCAAAATTGGGGTATTGGGCACCCTCGGCGTGGCGAGTCTCATTTATACGAGCTACTCGCTGGTCGATAAGATCGAACAGGCTCTGAACGCCATTTGGATCGTTCGCCAAGGCCGCCCCTGGAACAGGAAATTCACGGACTATCTCAGCGTCGTCTTGGTGGGACCCGTCCTGGTCTTCACGGCCTTCGGCGTCTTGGCGTCTCTCCAGAGCCATACCGTCGTGCAATGGCTCATCGGAATGGAGCCTTTCGGCTCATTGTTTTTATGGACCGCCGAGATCGTCCCTTTCCTCGTGCTTTGCGGCGTCTTCACGTTCTTCTACAAATTCATTCCTTATACCCGTGTTCAGGTGACCTCCGCTTTGGTGGGAGGGGTCTCCGCCGCCATCTTATGGGGCGTCGCCGGGGAGGTGTTTGCCAAATTCGTCGCCGCGTCCGCCAAATACAGCGCGATCTATTCCAGCTTCGCCGTGCTGATTTTGTTTCTCCTTTGGCTCTATACGGGCTGGATGATCATCCTGATCGGCGCTCAGTTCTCTTTCTTTCACCAACATCCGACGGCCTATCTATCACGGCAGCTCTGGCAACAAGGCACGCCGGCATTCCGCGAGCGTGTGACCTTGAACCTGTTGTTGGCCTTGGCCTGCCGCTATCTTCAGGGGAGTCCGCCTCTCCGCGTTTCCGATCTGGCGATCAAGCTGAATTTGCCCGACGAACTGGTGGTCGAAGAATTGGAACGATTGATCGAAGCGGACATGGTCGGTCTCGTCAAGGAACCGGAGGGCGTCAGTCTGATCAAAGCCCCCGAGTTGATTACGATCAAAGAAGTCCTCGACATCGTCCGAGATGGCAATCCCGCCGGAACAAGCGGGCGCCTGTCTCCCGACGATCCGCTCGAAACGCTCCTTCGGCGGCGCGATGAAGCGGTGGCCCAATCGCTCGCGGGACAGACGTTGCGCTCGCTGGCCGAACAACGAATGTCCTGCGCCGCTCAAATCAAGAACCAAACGACGACCCACTGAGCCGACCTCGGCTTTTTTTGTTTTTCTCTGTATCCCTCACGATACGGGGTTAGTGTTTCGGATACGCCATCCTGCCGATCCTCCATCGATCGACGATGTTTTTCCGCTGCTTCGGCAATGGAACGGATCTGGCTAATTCCACCATGCCGGCAAAGAAAGGAATGATCTGAACCGCGGCGCACGGTCCAGATCGATTGGCTCATCGATGGGCCGAGAACTTATTCAGCCCGATGCAGGAGGATTACCATGACGTCTCCCACTCGTCTCTTCATACTTCCGATGATCTTGCTCTCGCTTTTCATGGTTATGCCATCAGTCGGCGCGACGCCGACGGCAAAAGGGAAACCGTCCGAAGCCGCACCGGGGACGGAACGGCGTCAAATCGCAAACCTCATCGACATCAATTCCGCTACGCTTGCCGACTTGCGATCGCTCCCCGGCGTCGGAACCGTCACCGCCAAAAAGATCGTGGCCGGTCGTCCCTATGCTTCCATCGACGACTTGAAAGCTCGCAACATCGTGTCGGTCAAGACGTATGACAAGATTCGCGAGCTGGTCGGCGTCGCCGCTCCCAAGGGCGTGCTCCATCGCGATCGTGAGCAACCGGCCGTGCCGAAATCCGGCAACCACTGAGCGCCGTCATCGCCGAGTCGGTCGGCGGCTCCTTCTCCATGGGAGCCGCCGGCCGGTTCGCACTTCCTACTTTTTCTCTCAACCGACGTCTCCTCGGGCCAGGAAGTCGGAAAATCGGGAAGATGATCTTGTCGACCTTTCTCTGTACAATATCCCTGTCTTCAGCCTGTACGATGATGCGGTGACACAACGGGAATGATCTCCGCCACTCTGGACGGAGACTCGCCGTCGGAGGAGCAAGACAATGAGCGCGTTCGGAACCGGCATCGCGGGACTGATCGGCGGGGTGGTGCTTCTGATAAGCCTCTTTTCGTTTTCCCAAAAGAACTGGAAAGCGGGGTTTCTCTGGCTGCTTTCCGGGCTCGTTCTTATCGCTCTGTTGACGTTTCTTGACAAGCCGGGCGCTCAGTGGTCGCAACCCGGAGATCCGCGGGTGACTCGCGAATAAATATCCGGCTTCATTGGCGGAGAGGAGATGAGCCAAGCCGTCCACCATCCTGACGCTTTCGGCATCGAGGCTGATCGGGTCAATCGATTCACACCGTTGTCTTCCGGAGGTTTCGCTCATGGCGCGCATTCGTTCCGCCACCGAAAACGACTTCCCCTCGCTCTTACGAGTGCAACAGGCCGCATTCGGAGAATATGCCGACATCTACCAAGTGAGCGGATGGACGACCGAAACGATCGACAGTCTCAAAGAAGACGCGAAAACCAAGCACATTGTGGTCGCCGAATCGGAAGGAACGATCGTCGGATCGGTTCGATTTTGGACGGTGGGCGGGGTGTGCGTCATCCGGCTGCTGTCCGTTGATCCCGCCTATCAGGGGCGAGGCCTTGGCAAACAATTGATGGGCGACGTCGAGCGCAGAGCGACGGACGCCCATAAACTCTACGCCTGCACCATGTTGCGTACACCGCGAAACATTCTTTTTTTCCTAAGCCTCGGGTACAGGGCCGAAGCGCTCCTTCCAGACCACTACGATCACCTTGATTTGATCTGTTTTGCGAAGTATCGATCTGAACCCGGGAAAATTCGATGAAGCACGGCCTCGAGGACATGACACCATCCCATAAAATGGAGCAGCCCATGTCAGTCGCGTTGAAATTGCTTATGGTGACGATGTCACTGATTCTTCTCTCAGGATGCGTTGACTCCACCAAGTCTCCTTACATCGGCGTTCATGATCTGGTTACGCGCTTGGACGACGCCCGTTCCCTTGCCGAGGCGGGAAGCGCCGACGACCAATACCGTCTCGGCTTGCGGTACGAACTGTTCGCCCGCGACCATCAAGAAGCAGCCCGCTGGTATCGCATGGCCGCTCAACAGAATCATCCGGACGCCATGTATCGCCTGTGCCTCCTGTCGGACAGAGGGACGGGTCTCCCTCAAGATTACCAAGAAGCGTTGCGGTGGTGCGGCCTTGCGGCCGATTCAAGGCAGGCGAACGCCATGTTGGTCGTCGGCGGATTTTTTGAACGGGGGCGCGGCGTTCCCAAAGACGCGATACAAGCCTATCACTGGTACAATTTGGCCGCCGCTCACGGTCTTAAGGAAGGAGCCACGCGACGGGACCGACTCGCCGGCGCCATGACGACCGCGCAGATCACTCACGCACAGGATCTGACCAGAAACTGGAAGCCAAAAATTCAGGTTCCATCGGAATAACAAGTCGCCGACTCGGCGTTTATGACCTTCGGCCTCTACTTCCACCCCACGACCATGCTGTTCGGCCCGTCAAGCTTGATGACTCGACTGCGGACGAATCCGACTTCCTTCAGCCATCGCTGACAGTCCGCGCCGGTAAAGTCGAACCCTCCGGGAGTTTCAATCAACATGTTCAGACTCATCAACAAACCGAACACGTTCTTGTTCCGTGCATCATCGATCAGGGCTTCATGAACGATCACCGCCCCTCCGGGAGGAACGGCCGAATAGGCCTTGCGAAGTAAAATGAGTTTCTCGTCGAGGCTCCAGTTGTGAAGGACGTGGCCCATGATGACGACGTGGGTCTTCGGAAAAGGATCCTTAAAAAAGTCCCCCGGATGGAAATGCAGCCGGGCGGCGAGGCCTTTCCCCTCCACATACGATTCAAAGATCGGCTGAACGACCGGAAGGTCCATCCCGCCGCCCCTCAGGTGCTTGTGGACTGACGCTACCTCAACCGCCACGCCGCCCTGGGCGCAGCCGATATCGACAAACGTCTTATACTTTTTCCAGGGAAATTTCCGCGCGATGCCGCGGGCCGATCCGAGGCTGAGGGCCGTCATGGCTTTGAGAAAAGCCTCCAGCCTGGCCGGATCCGAGTACAGCGTACCGTAAAAATCTCCGCCGGACCGAACCTCATTCTGCGGCGTCCCGGTCCGAAGCGCCTCCGTCAAGCTTCCCCAAAATCCGTAGAGGCGGGCGTTGGCCATCTCCAACAATCCGCCGATGTACGACGGTTTGTTCCGGTCAAGAAAGAAAGCCGTCTCCGGCGTATTGCGATAGCGCGATCCCGCGCGCGTGAGCATGTTCAGCGCCACCAGGGCGTCGAAGAAATCGCGCGCGCCGCGCGGGTGCAACTGAAGCCGCGCCGCCAAGGCTTCGCAGGTCAGCGGTCCCTCCGCCAGCACGGTGAACAGACCCAGCTCGACCGCGCTCAGCAACGTTTTCGACGCCATGAATCCGCTGCCGAGATTCATGATGCCGGCCGGAGACAATGCCGTTCGCTTCACGTGCGTCACCTCATTGCATCAAGAAAAAGACAACGTGCCTCGGATCTTCCGTGGAAATTCGATCCGTTCGACATCTTTCGTGAATCCGGGAACAGCCGGCCATCCTCGCTATTCGACCGGCTCCTCGATCGGTCCGGCCCACTCGCCCTTTGCCAGCGACACTTCTTGATAACCGCCGTCCGGCCACTGAAATTGCCCCACCGAGTCGACCTCCACGATGAAGGCATCGGCTTCGTGCGCGTCGCCGCGATACCAATACCAGCCCGGGACCGTCGGTTTCGCGGTCGTCCATCTCAACATCGCCCTGTTCCTTTCGCTTGTCACCGTCTTTTGTTACAGTCAGCCGGTGAAGGCAGACCCTACCATGGTTTTCCTCCCGATAGAAGAGGCCCTTGCTCCTTTGCGGGAGGCGTTGGGCCGAGGACCGGCCGCCCTTGTGGTGGCGCCGCCGGGCGCCGGCAAATCGACCCGCGTGCCGTTGGCATTGCTCGACGAATCCTGGATGACCGATCAAAAACTTCTGATGCTCGAACCGCGCCGCCTCGCCACGCGCGCCGTCGCGCAGCGCATGGCGTCGCTGCTGGGAGAACGGGTGGGAGACACCGTCGGCTATCGCATGAGGTTCGATACCCGCGTCGGCCCCCGGACCCGCATTGAAGTGGTGACGGAAGGAGTGCTGACCCGTCTTCTTCAATCGAGTCCGGACCTACGCGGCTACGCCGCCGTCTTGTTCGATGAATTTCACGAGCGCAGCCTTCAGGCCGACGCGGGACTGGCGCTGACACTCGAAGCGCAACGCCTGTTCCGTCCCGACCTGCGCATCGTGGTGATGTCGGCCACGATCGAGACGGGCCCTCTCCGCGAACTGCTCGGCGAGGCTCCCACGATTCGATCCGAAGGGAAACTCCACCCGGTCGATACCCGTTACCTCGACGGTCCGGCGACCGGTCCCGTCGACGCGGTCGTGGCCCAGACCATTCGACGTTCGCTGGCTCGCGAGCACGGCAGCCTGCTCGTCTTTTTGCCGGGCATGGCGGACATCCGTCGAGTGGAACGCCGTCTCCTCGACTTGAACCTCGATCCCGATATTGTCGTCACGCCGCTACACGGCGAGTTGCCTCAATCGGCGCAGGACGCCGCGATCCGACCGGCTCCGCCCGGCAAGAGAAAAGTCGTGCTGGCCACGTCCATCGCCGAAACGAGCCTCACCATCGAGGGCATCCGCGTGGTCATCGACGCCGGATGGATGCGCGTTCCTCGTTTCGATCCCCGTACCGGCCTCACCACGCTTGAGACAATTCGTGTCACGCACGATTCCGCCGAGCAGCGTCGCGGACGAGCCGGGCGGACGGAGCCCGGCGTCTGTTACAGGCTCTGGACGGAACAAGAGCACCAACGACTCTCACCACGTCGCCCGCCCGAAATACTGGAGGCCGATCTGGCTCCGCTCTTGCTCGATTTGACGCTGTGGGGCGCCGGCGATCCATCGGAACTCTCGTGGTTGACCCCGCCTCCTTCTGGAGCTGTCTGCCAAGCCAAGGAGTTGCTGACCAAGCTCGGCGCCTTGGATGCCGACGGGCGCGTCACCGCGCACGGCAAACGGATGGCGGAGCTTCCGCTCCATCCTCGCTTGTCGCACATGCTGATCCGATCCGGCCGGTTCGGCTGCGTCGATCTGGCCTGCGAACTGGCCGCGCTTTTGAGCGAGCGCGACGGCTTTCATGGCCCGACCGTTCGCGGACAAGCCGATCTCCGCCTTCGACTGGACGTCCTGCACGGAAACGATGCTCTGGCCGCGTCCACCTTAATCGACCGGCCTGTCATTCGACAGATACGACGGACGGCCGACATATTGCGACGGCAATTGGGAGAGCGTGTCGAGCAAGCCGACGCCGAAACCGGGCTCAAGGATGAACACAGAGTCGGGCTGTTGCTTGCGCTGGCCTATCCCGATCGTCTCGCTCAACGGCAGAGCGGCCCGACCGCCCATTACCTTCTTTCCAACGGCCGAGGTGCCCGGTTCACCCGGCCGGACCCGCTGACGGTCGAGCCCTATCTCGTTATCGCGTCTCTCTCCGACGGATCGCCTTGGGCCTCCATCGAGTTGGCCGCGCCGATCGACCAAACGGACATTGAATCGCTCCTGCATGACCGGATCGTGGAAACCCAGACCGTCATCTGGAACGACAAGGCACAAGCCGTCACCGCAACCAGGCAGCGGAGATTTGGAGCCCTCGTGCTGACCGAGCAGCGATTGCCCGACCCGGACCCTTCCCTCGTCTCGTCGGCGCTGATCGAGGGTGTGCGGCAGGTCGGATTATCGTCTCTCGCCTGGACGCCGGAGCTGAAACAATGGCGGGCTCGCGTGCAATGGCTCAGAAGAACGGAAGGAACCGACTCTTCGTGGCCTGATCTGTCGGACGAAGCCCTGCTCCATACCATCGGGCAATGGCTGGGGCCCTTCATCACCGGTATGACCACGCTCGAACGGGTGCGGCGGCTTGATCTCACCCGCCCCTTGCGGGCGCTCCTGAGTCACGAGCGGCAACGAGACCTGGACCGGCTGGCTCCGACCCATGTGACGGTGCCGAGCGGATCGAAGATTCGTATCGACTATGAGACCTCCGATCACCCCATTCTGGCCGTTCAGATTCAAGAACTGTTCGGATGCAAGGACACGCCTCGGATCGCCGGAGGGAACACACCGTTGATCATACATCTCCTTTCGCCGGCCAAACGGCCGGTGCACATCACGCAGGACCTGGCAGGCTTTTGGGCCAGAGGCTACCAGGACGTGCGAAAGGAGCTGCGGGGCCGCTACCCTAAGCACCATTGGCCGGATGACCCGCTGACGGCGACTCCGACGGCCAAAACGAAGCGGCAACGCCGGCCATAGACAGGCGGCTGATTCGAATCATCCCCGCATGACCCTGGACGAAAGAGAGCCATTTTTTGCAGCCGCATCTTGACAGATACCAATCATCGCTCTGGGCGAGAAATTGCGGTCCCAATCCTTCAAAAATGCTCGTGTCTGTGGATAAAAACACGAACGGCTGATTGAAACGCCGCGTCAGTCGCGGTGAACACACAATGTCAAGCAGTTTTCTAACAAAATGTAGATCATTTCCAACAAGTTTTAGCGAGACCACAATTAGTTGTGGTTTTCACGACGTGTTACAGACGCCTAAAAAATAGGCAAATTGGTAATCGAAGCGTCATTTATGCGATGTTTGAGCGTAGCAAACAGACTTATCCACATGATTATCCACAGAAGATGGGGATGAAGATTTTCGCCCTGATTTCATGGTCGATCCGTAGATGCCACCTTTCATGTGGGACCTCAGAGAAAACATCGGAAGATCGGCGACATAGACGCATATCTTTTGGTCTCTAGCCCTTTCGCCGGACCGAGGCGCGACGATATTGAGATCTTAGCCGACGGTTCATCCCCACTCGCGTGGGGAATACACCATGGGGAAGGGAGGAGGGGGCGGCGCGCTCTTTTAGTTTCAATCCTCGCCCGCCCTTTCGAGCGGGCGCTACGCATGAGCGCGCGTCTTGGTCGGCGGTTTGGACCGTTTCAATCCTCGCCCGCCCTTTCGAGCGGGCGCTACAACTCCCAGTCGTCTGGTCGGGAGTGGTCGGGCAGTTTCAATCCTCGCCCGCCCTTTCGAGCGGGCGCTACAGCGCGCGACCGGTAGTGGGGGTATAAGGCGGCGAGTTTCAATCCTCGCCCGCCCTTTCGAGCGGGCGCTACGAGTTGGCCTCCGATGAACTGGCCGACATCTTGCAGTTTCAATCCTCGCCCGCCCTTTCGAGCGGGCGCTACGTAAGGGCTTGTACCGATACGCGGATCTAGAGACAGTTTCAATCCTCGCCCGCCCTTTCGAGCGGGCGCTACAGCGCGCGACCGGTAGTGAGGATATAGCCCTGCGAGTTTCAATCCTCGCCCGCCCTTTCGAGCGGGCGCTACCCCGCGATTTTTCACGATTCAGCCCACTGAGGCAGTTTCAATCCTCGCCCGCCCTTTCGAGCGGGCGCTACCACGGGGGACGATTCTCACCGTGGTGCGGTTGGTCGTTTCAATCCTCGCCCGCCCTTTCGAGCGGGCGCTACCCGCGATTTTTCACGATTCAGCCCACTGAGGCAGTTTCAATCCTCGCCCGCCCTTTCGAGCGGGCGCTACGATGCCGGGATTGGTGGATCCCGGTATCCCCAGAGTTTCAATCCTCGCCCGCCCTTTCGAGCGGGCGCTACACCGTAGGCATTTGCCTACAGGCCATGGGGCTGGTTTCAATCCTCGCCCGCCCTTTCGAGCGGGCGCTACGGTGATTGATGGATTGCGATTTGCCGGATACCGCCGTTTCAATCCTCGCCCGCCCTTTCGAGCGGGCGCT
>JANDJE010000032.1 GCA_024331095.1 Nitrospira sp.
CCGCGAGGCGATCGTCAGCCGGTGACTCAAAAAAGGCGTCACCAGCCAGGAGCGATCGATCGCGACCACGCGCATCCCCGGCCGAAGCTCATCCACCGCAATCCGTTTGTTCATGGCCGCCCGGTCAGTCCGTTGCAACACGCCTCAAGAAGCAAGACACCCCATGTTCTATCGGCCGTCTTATTGAAATCTTGACCCCCGCACTCATCGCGACCCGTCAAGTTCCCCCGGCACATGCCGAT
This sequence comes from Nitrospira sp., assembly GCA_024331095.1. GTDB lineage: Bacteria > Nitrospirota > Nitrospiria > Nitrospirales > Nitrospiraceae > Nitrospira_D. The sequence continues at coordinate 243 of JANDJE010000032.1, forward strand.
ACTGTTTACACGTTGTCCGCCCTGTGCGCCCGATCGTATGACCCAAAGCAAGTTGAAACACATTTCCATCGACGATCTGACGCCAGGCATGTACGTCGTCGGCGTCGACGTACCGTGGTATCGAACCCCGTTTCTCTCCCATAAGCGTCTTATCGAGGGCACGGCCATCATCGACACCATGCGGAGTTGCGGCATTCGAACGGTCACCATCGACCCCAGTAAAGGAAAAGACCTGGCCGCAAAACCATCAAGCGACGGGAGCGACGATCAGGACGAGAAGGAAGCGGCCGCTCCGGATTCGATCATTGCGGCGTCGCTGGACCAAGCGGATTCGGCGAACGCCTTTTATAGCGCCGCCGAAGAAGCCATCGAACGAATGTTCGATCGGCTCGTGCAAGGCGGCCCTCCGCCCTCGGCCGTCACGAAGACCGCCGTGGTCAACATCCTGCGATGGATTTTCACCGACCGCGAGGCGGTGATGACGCAATGGGCCGTTCGTAAAATCAAGCGGTTCGACCAATCCCTCGCCGCTCATTCGCTCGACACCTGCATTCTCTCGCTGGCCGTATCGGTCGAATACGGTCTTGATCACGATGCGCAAACGCTCCTCGGAACGGGCGCCCTGCTTCACGACGCCGGCTATCTTCGACTGCCGCGCAACCTCGTCCGAAATCGTCATGAATGCACCGGCCAAGAACGCACGCTGCTGGAACAACACCCGCGATTGGGCCTGACCGTGCTGGCCGAATGCGACGACGCTCATGACGAGGTGAAACGAATCGTGGCCGAACACCATGAACGCCTGGACGGCAGCGGATTTCCCGAGGGACGGGGAGGACAGGATATTTCGCGCCTTGCCCAAATCGTCGGGATCGTGGACTGGTACGACGGCATGGTGAGCCGCCGCGGAGGACGTCCGGCCATGCTCCCGAACGACGCCGTACGCCGCCTGTTTCTTTCCGGCAAAGAAGGTCGCTTCGACGCGGCGCTGATTGAAACCACCGTTCGGATCGTCGGCGTTTATCCCATCGGCAGCTTGGTGCTCCTGAACACCGGCGAACAGGCCATCGTCGTCGGCCTTAATCCGGAGGCGCGGCTCAAGCCGAAAGTCTTGGTCATCAAGGGACCGAGAGGCGAAGCGTATCTCAAGCCTCATCCTGTCGATCTGGCGACGCCTTCCGGCGGTGAGGCGGCTCCCGCCGTCGCGCGCGTGCTCGACCCGGCTCACGAATTCGTCAACATCGCCTTGTATTTGGACGACGTCGCGCTCGAGGCTGCACCATGACACCGACAAACCAGCATACGCTCCACGACGAATTCCATCGTTTCTCCGTGACCGCTCTCCTCGACAATCTTCCCTTCGGGATCGTGCTGCTGCGCGACGATGGGTCCATTACTTGGAGCAACATGGAAGGCGCGCGCTTGCTGGGGCGGACACAAGTCGCTCTCATCGGACAACCCTTCCCCGACATCTGGGCCGCTCTGACCGATTCCGACTCCTCCCTGGTGCTCGACCGGCTCAAATCTGTGGCTGCGTCGAAAGAGCCGATGGGGGGCGCGACCGTACGACTGCGGATCGGCGTCATCGGCGAGACTCCCGTGGAATGGACCTGTCACGCGTTCGATCATGACGGCCGCTCCAATGCGCCGAACCTGGCGATCAGCCTGCGGGATTTGTCTCGTGAAGAGGAGCTGCGTTCGGAGCGGGACCGGCTCGCCGCCATCGCGGAAGAAGCGCCGTCGCCCGTCGTCGAACTGGATCGCGACGGCAACATCCTCTACGCCAATCCGGCCATGACGGCTCGGCTCGCCGCTCTCGGCTATCGACCGAACGGCACACCGGCCGTCTTGCCGCCGAATCTTCCCGATCTCGTGGCGCACTGTCTGCGCTCTAGCGAGCCACTGCAAGGGTTGGAGGTTTTGCTCCCGGAGGCCAGCTTCTCATGGACGCTGTGCCCGGTAACGTCGCACGGCTTGGTTCGTGGCTATGGAATCGACGTCACCAACATCCGCAAGGCACAGCAAGAACTGATGCGCACCGCCCAAGAGCTGCGGGACGCCAATCGTCGGTTGGATGAGGCGCTGACCGTCGCGCAAGAGGCGGCGAGGGCCAAGGCGACGTTTTTGGCCATGATGAGCCATGAGATCCGCACGCCCATGAACGGCGTGATCGGCATGACCAGCCTCCTGATGGAGACGCCCCTTTCCCCCGAGCAAAAAACCTACGCGACCACCATCCGTCAATGCGGCGAGTCGTTGCTGCACGTGATCAACGACGTGCTCGAATACAGCAAAATCGAAGCGGGAAAGCTGGAGCTTGAATCGATCGACTTTAATCTCCGCGACACGGTGGAAGACACGCTGGCGCAATTCGCCCAGCAGGCCGACGCCAAGGGGCTTGAATTGACCGGACTCGTTCACGCCGACGTCCCTATCGCCCTCCGGGGGGATCCCTCGCGCCTGCGCCAAGTTCTCACGAATCTGATCGGAAACGCCCTCAAGTTCACCCAACAGGGGGAAGTTTCGCTGCAAGTCTTTCTGGAAGAAGACTCGTCGGACCGCGTCGTAATCCGTTTCGATGTCACGGACAGCGGAATCGGCATCCCGCCGGACACCCAGGCCAAACTGTTCAGGCCTTTCGTGCAGGGAGACAGTTCGACGACCAGACGATACGGAGGCACGGGCCTGGGCCTGATGATCTCCAAACAGCTCATTGAGCTCATGGGCGGACACATCACGGTCACCAGTTCGGTCGGCCGAGGGAGCACGTTCCAATGCACGGCTCGATTCGTGAAGCAAGCCGACTCTCCGCGGGCGATCGTTCCGTCGGACGACCTCGCGGGACATCGCGTGTTGATCGTGGACGACCATGAATCCGGTCGGAGAGTGCTGCGCGCGCTCATGAGCGGATGGGGCATGCTCGCGGAAACCGTGGAAGACGCCGACACCGCCTTGCGCCGATTCGCGGAAACGGCGACGGGCGGGATCCCCTTCGAACTTGTGATCGCCGACGTCATCATGCCGAGGAAAGACGGTCTGCAATTCGTTCGGGAGCTGCGACAACACGCCGAAGGAAAAACGACTCCCGTCGTTCTTCTCACTCCTCTCCTTCAACGAGACTACACCGAACGGGGACAGTCCGTCGGGCCGGTCGGCTATCTCCAGAAACCGATCCGTCACGATCAATTGCGGGATTGTCTTCGCAAGGCCTTGGCCCTCGCAAGCGAGCCCCCTGCCGGTCAACCCATTCGCCCGGACTCTTCATCGACGGAGAGAGCGCCGGCGGCCCATGCTTCGCGGCGGCCGTCTCTCTTGATCGTTGAAGACAACGAAATCAATCAGAAACTGGCGGCGCGCATGGTCCAGAAGCTGGGCTGCGACTCCCGGATCGCAAACAACGGACAGGAAGCACTCGACGCCCTGGCCGAGAAGACTTACGACGCGATTCTCATGGACTGTCAAATGCCGATCCTCGACGGTTTTGAGACGACAAGGATCATCCGGCAGCGTGAAGCGGACGCCGCAACAGCCGCCGATACAACAGCCGGAGGAACACGCAAGGCCGGGACGTCCCGCCCCTGGCGCATCCCCATCATCGCCGTGACGGCCAACGCCATGAAAGGAGATCGCGAGCAATGTCTCGCCGCCGGCATGGACGACTACCTCGCCAAGCCGATTCAATTGGAGGCGTTGCGTTCGGTCCTCGATCGGTGGATTCCACGCCCCGCATTATCTCCGGATCGGATTGACAAGCGACCGATCACGAACCATGTTGACGTCGACACGTTCGACCTCGCCGATTTGGAGGCCAATTTAGGAGGCGACCATCGACTGATCCGGGAACTGGTCGTTTTGTTTATAGACCAACATCGGGCGAGGTTGGCCGAGATCAAAACGGGCCTTGAGACGGGCGACGCCACGACGGTCGAGCGGGCCTCCCACACCTTGAAGGGAGCGGCCGGCAATCTGCGCGCGGGGAAAGTCGCCTCGGCATCCGGTCGGATCGAAGAACTGGCCCGGCAAGGACGTCTTGATGACGCAGGCCCCCTCTTCACGGAATTGGAGGCGGCGGTTCTCCAACTCGTGCAAATGCTGCAACGGCATCAAGAAGAAACCGCCGCCTTCCGACAGGCGGCCTGACGATCGACCATACGTTCTTCCACTCTCTCATTCCGTTCCATTGGCCATTTGACAGATCTCATCACAAGTGAGATACAGTCGAACGAGCCATCCCATCTCCGACCAAGAGAGGTCTTTCATGACTATTCACTCCCTCGCCGGGAAACCGGCGCCGGTTTCTTCCCTCGTCGATATCGCCAAGCTTCTGACCGCCTATGAAACGGAGAAGCCGGACCCGACGATACGGGAGCAGCGAGTCTCGTTCGGCACGTCGGGGCATCGCGGGTCGTCGTTCACGCGCAGCTTCAACGAAGCGCACATCGCGGCCGTCACCCAAGCGATTTGCGATTACCGATTCGATCGGAACACGAGCGGGCCGCTCTATTTGGGAAAAGATACGCACGCGCTCTCCCGACCGGCCTTTGTCACGGCCCTCGAAGTCCTGGCGGCCAACGGCGTCACCGTCATGATCGACCACGAGGACGGATACACGCCCACGCCGGTGATCTCCCATGCGATTTTGTCCTACAATCGGGGCCGGACGTCCGGATTGGCGGACGGCATTGTGATCACGCCCTCGCACAATCCGCCGGAGGACGGAGGGATCAAGTACAACCCGCCGCACGGAGGGCCCGCCGACACCCATGTCACCACATGGATCGAGGATCGGGCGAATGACCTCTTGGCCGGCGATTTACGCGGCGTGCGGCGCGTGCCGTTTGAGCGGGCGCGCCGGGCTCCGACGACCTATCGGCACGAGTACATCTCCTCGTATGTCGGCGACCTTGCCCATGTGATCGACATGGACGTCGTCAAATCCGCCGCGTTGAAGTTAGGGGTCGACCCGCTCGGCGGATCCGGCATCGCCTACTGGGAACCGATCGCGGCGCGATTCGGCTTGAACCTCGAAATCGTCAACCGGACCGTCGATCCCACGTTCCGCTTCATGCCGCTTGATTGGGACGGGAAAATCCGCATGGACTGTTCCTCCCCCCATGCCATGGCGAATCTGATCGCGCTCAAGGATCGTTTCGACGTGGCGTTCGGCAACGATGCCGACAATGATCGGCACGGGATCGTGACTCGATCCGGTTTGATGAACCCGAACCAGTATCTGGCTGTTTCGATCGCCTATCTGTTCGCGCACCGTTCCAGGTGGAGGACCGACGCCGGAATCGGCAAAACGTTGGTCAGCAGCAGTCTGATCGATCGCGTGGCAACACGCCTGCAACGACGCCTCGTCGAAGTGCCGGTCGGGTTCAAATGGTTCGTGAACGGCCTGCTCGACGGCTCCCTCGGCTTCGGCGGGGAAGAGAGCGCGGGCGCGTCGTTCCTCCGCCTGGACGGCACCGTGTGGTCCACCGACAAGGACGGCATCATCATGGATCTTCTCGCGGCCGAGATGACGGCCAACACCGGCAAGGACCCGGCGCAGCTTTATCGTGATTTGACCGGCGAATTGGGCGAGCCGGTCTATGCACGAATCGACGCCCCCGCCACGCCGGAACAGAAGGCCGCGCTCTCGAAACTGTCGCCCCGTCATCTGACGGTCACGACATTGGCCGGCGACAAGATCATCGCCATGCTCACGACCGCTCCGGGCAACGGCGCCGCAATCGGAGGCATCAAAGTCGTGACGGAGCACGGCTGGTTCGCGGCCAGGCCGTCCGGCACCGAAGCCGTGTACAAACTCTACGCGGAAAGTTTTCGGGGGAGGGAACACCTGAAGCGGATTCAGGAAGAAGCCCAGGCCATCATCGGCAAGGCGTTGGCGTTTTGAGTCTCTTCGGGAACGACACCGAAGCTCAAACGTCGAACGCGGCGACTCGGGCCAGTTGACGATGCACTGGAATCTCTTCCCGTTCTTTTTACGGTCGAACCGTCACCTGCCGCTCCGCATGATACGAACTCCTCACCAGCGGCCCGGACTCGACGTGGCTGAACCCCAGGGCAAGCCCTTCTTCTTTCAAATCGGCAAACTCGGACGGATCGTAGAATCGTGAGACGGGCAGATGGTCCCTCGTCGGCTGGAGATATTGGCCGATGGTCAGAACATCGCAGTCGACCGATCGCAGATCGCGCATGACGTCTCGGACCTCGTCGATGGTCTCTCCCATGCCGACGATCAGACCGGATTTCGTCCTCATACCCCATCCCTTGGCCCGCTCCAGCAGTTCGAGCGATCGTCGATATTTCCCCTGCGGCCTGACGGCCGGAAACAATCGAGCAACCGTTTCGATGTTGTGATTCAAAATGTCGGGCCGTTCGGCGCAGACGGTCTTGAGCGCGTCCCGGTTTCCCTCAAAATCGGGAATGAGCACTTCGACCGTGCAGTGCGGATTCAGTTGCCTGATGAGTCTGACGGTGTCGGCGAACACCGAGGCGCCGCCGTCCGGCAGTTCGTCACGATTGACCGACGTGATCACGGCATGGCGAAGGCCCAAGGCCTGCACGGCCTCGGCCACCCGTCGCGGCTCGTCGCGATCGACGGGTCGCGGCCGTCCGGTATGGACCGAACAGTAGTGGCAGCGCCTGGTGCAAATATCGCCCAGGATCAAAAACGTGGCGGTGCGCTGGTTCCAACACTCCCAGCGATTCGGACACCGAGCCTCTTCGCAGATCGTATGGAGCCCGAGCCGGTCCATCGCCCCCTTCACATCCAAATAGTCGGGACCGGTTGTGGCGACGACTTTAAACCAAGAGGGCAATCGGGAACGAGACGATCGATTTTCGTTCGGGCTCGGCGAAGAAGACGGATCCGAAAAACCGACGACGGAAGACCGAAGCCGATCGACGGGAACAAAATTCATCGGTCTCCTCCGACGCGAGCGGTGGAACCGAACCAGTTCAGCAGCCGTGCCAGAACGCCTCGTCGTTCCGGCTCGTGGGGCGGATCCGGATACTCGACCCACGGTTCCCGCGAACCCAAATACGCACCCTTGTGGAAACTTTTCTGGGTTTTCAACTGCCGGTACCCTTGCCCGTGGAGCAGCGCGATCAAGGCCAGCAAGGCGTCATCCTGCGTCCGACAGGGCTCGGTCGTGACACGAACCGTTTCATAGCGCAGGATCGCCTGATAGCCTTCCGTTACCGGGTGAAATTCGACGGCGCGACTGAACCCGCGCTCCCTGGGATCGAATCCGGCCAGTTGGTGTTTATCAAGAGCTGGCTCGGCCATGGCGTCATTCCTCTGTCGAACCGGCCTCTTGTTTCTCGCCGTTCAAGCGATCGCACGAAGCCGACGAGACGGCCTAGAGAAGCACCTTGATGTCGTCACCCTCCACCTTGACTTGAAAGACCTCGACGGTCGCGGATGGATTCCTGGTACAGGCCCCCGTGGTCATATCGAATTGCCAGCCGTGCCAAGGGCAGGTCACGATGTTTCCCTCGACTTCGCCGTCCCCCAGCGGCCCGCCGCGATGCGGACAAGTATTGTCGATCACGTGATAGGTCCCATCGACGTTGAAAACGGCCAAGGTTCGGCCGTTGACCTCCGCCGTCAGACCTTGCCCCGGCTTCACGTCGGACGTTCCGGCAACCCGCACAAACTCCGCCATGCTCTCCTCCACGATGAGTCGTCGATCGGCCATCAATGGCCGCTCGACGGTTGTTTGATCTTTTTGAGCAGACTGTCGATCGAAGGCCCGCTCTTTTTGTCGCCTTCCAATTCGTCGATCAACTTGCGCGCGATGTCACGAAAAGCCGCGGCCTGCGGCGACGTCGGATCCGTCACGACGATCGGATGCCCGCTGTCCCCTCCTTCTCGAATCGCCGGATCGATGGGGATACGCCCCAGGAAAGGGACTCCCAGCTTTTCGGCCGCTCGTTCGCCGCCGCCATGGGAAAAAATCTCGGTCCGTTCCCCGCAATGGCCGCACACGAAGTAACTCATGTTTTCGATGATGCCCAGCAGCGGCACGTTGACCTTTTGAAACATGGCCATCCCCTTGCGCACGTCGTGGAGCGCGACCTCTTGGGGCGTCGTGACCGTGACGGCCCCCGACAAGGGCACCATCTGCGACAAGGAAAGCTGGACGTCGCCGGTCCCGGGAGGCAAATCGATCAACAGATAATCCAGCTCGCCCCATTCCACGTCGCGAAAGAACGCCTGGAGATATTGATGGACCATCGGCCCTCGCCAGATCAGAGGGGTCTCATCGGGCACCAAAAACGCCATGGAGATCAACTTGACCCCGTGACTTTCGGCCGGGACGATTTTTCCGTCTTTTTGTTCGGGCCCCTTGGCCGGCCCCATCATCATCGGAATATTGGGGCCGTACAGATCGGCGTCCAACAAACCGACCTTGGCGCCCGTGAGGGCCAGCGCACACGCGAGATTCGACGCGACCGTCGATTTGCCCACTCCTCCTTTTCCACTGCTCACCGCAATCACGTGTTTGACTCCTGGCACCAAATTGCCGGTCGCGTGCTGCGGCTGCCCGCTCTGGGCATGGGAATGCTCATCAGCCATAGTCGATATCCTCCGTTGTAAGCCCGCCCGTCGCTTTGTTCCATCATAAGCGATGGCATCGTGGAAAGAAATGGGCCGGTCGAATCATGCGCCGATGGTCCCCTCACGGGAAATCCCCCGGGAAGCGATGGCCCATTCGGCTGCTCCATGTTAGTCTTATGACAAACGCCGCTTGCTGTGACGGGGTGACGGACCATGACGACCGTTTCATCATACGAACCGGAATCGCTCGAACCGGCCGTTCGCCGGATCGGCGAACACCTTGCCCGCCTCTCCGCCGGCCACAAGCCGACCGTTTTCGAGGGCCGGTGGTGGTCCCAGTCGGCGATCAATCTCGCCATGAAGGACCCCGTCTTCAAAACCCGCCTCTTTCGCTTCATCGATGTCCTGCCGTCGGTCGCCGATGACGAGCGCGTCGTCTCTCTCGCCCGGGAATATTTCGGCGGATTACACGCCGACTTATTCGGTCTTCAATGGGGACTCAACGCATTGGCGGCCACCGGCCTCGGCGCCAGATGGACCGGCAAGTCGATCAGGGCTCATGTCGAGCAGATGGCTCGAACATTCATCGCGGGTGCTTCCGTGAAAGAGGCGGCTCCGATGTTGGAGCACCTCTGGAAAGCCGGACGGGCCTGGTCCGTCGATCTTCTGGGAGAAGCGACGGTCGGCGAATCGGAAGCCGATCGCTACCGAGACCGTTGTCTCCAAACGTTGAGCGAGCTGGCGCGGACGGCTTCTTCCTGGCCGTCGGCCCCTCTTTTGGAAACAGACCACCTGGGGCCGCTGCCGCGCGTGCAACTCTCCCTGAAAATCTCGGCGCTCTCCTCTCGCTTGGACCCGATCGATCCCGACGGCAGCTATCGATCGGTGGCGGCGCGCCTTCGCCCCTTGGTCGATCAAGCCGTCTCATTATCGGCCGGGTTGATCTTCGACATGGAACAGGCCGAGACCAAGCCTCTTTTGTTGGACATCTTCACTCGGCTGTTCACCGAACCGGCTTATCGCGGCTACCCTTACGCCGGTCTCGCCTTGCAGGCCTATCATCGGGACACTGAACGGGACGTCCATCGTCTGATCGCCTGGACCACAACACGCGGCGCGCCGATCACAATCCGGTTGGTCAAGGGCGCCTATTGGGACTCGGATACAGTCCGGTATCGGCAAGCCGGGTGGCCGGTTCCGCTCTTCGAACACAAGGCGGAAACGGACGCCAACTACGAACGGCTGATTCGTCTCCTCTTCGACCATGCGGATGTCGTTCGTCCGGCCTTCGGCACACACAATCTGCGGACACTGTCCGTCATCGAGGCCGTGGCGGACAGCCGTAACCTGCCGGCCTCCGCGCGGGAATATCAAATGATCTACGGCATGGCCGAGCCCTTTCAACAGGCCATGGTCACGCTCGGGCGCCGAGTCCGCCTCTACGTCCCGGTCGGCCGGCTCTTGCCCGGCATGGCCTACTTGGTCCGCCGTCTGTTGGAAAACACGTCCAACGAATCGTTTCTCCGTAAAGAATACGTCGAATCCCAGTCGCTGGCGCAGCTTCTGGCTCCGCCCTCGGTCCCGCCGGTCGAGGCGGAAACGCCAGCCGCAACCGGCCGGCGAACGTTCTCCAATGAGCCGCACAGCGATTTTTCGCGGGCCGAGGTCCGTCAAGCCATGAGAGACGCCCTTGCATCGGTACGGGCGCAACTCGGACGGCGATGGGAATCGATCGGGCCGGATTTGAAATCGACAGGTCCCTGGCTGGTGTCTCGCAACCCGTTCAAACCGGAAGAAGTCGTCGCGGAGGTGAAAGGCTCATCCGTTTCGGATCTCGACCAAGCCGTCCGACGGGCGGAGGCGGCCTTCGAGGATTGGCGGCGGCGCCCGGCCGAGGAACGGGCAGCCGTTTTGGATAGAGCCGCCGATGAGATCGCGCGACGGCGCTACGAATTGGCCGCCTGGGAAGTCTTCGAGGTCGGCAAACCGTGGAGAGAAGCGGACGCCGACGTCGCCGAGGCGATAGATTTTCTTCGGTACTATAGCCGGGAGATGTATCGACTGGCCGAACCGATTAAACTGGGCGACAGACCGGGGGAGATCAATCATCGGCTGTACAGCCCGCGCGGTGTCGCCGCCGTCATCGCCCCGTGGAATTTTCCCCTCGCCATCCCGGCCGGCATGGTCGCCGGCGCTTTGGTGACCGGCAACGCCGTCCTCTTCAAACCGTCGGAGCGGGCTCCTCTGTTGGGAACGCTCCTCGCCAAGATTCTGACGTCCGCCGGAGTGCCGTCCGACGTGCTCATCTGCGTCCCTGGAGGACCGGAGATCGGGCGCGCCCTCGTGATCCATCCTCACATTGTGACGATCGCCTTTACGGGATCAAAAGCCGCCGGGCTTCACATCCTATCCGAAGCCTCCGTCGTGCGGCCCGGGCAACCGATGGTCAAACGGGTGATCGCCGAGATGGGAGGCAAAAACGCCATCATCGTCGATGATACGGCGGATTTGGACGAAGCCATTGCCGGCGTCGTGGCTTCCTTCACGGGATACGCGGGGCAGAAATGTTCGGCCTGCTCGCGGGCCATCGTGCATCGCTCGGTGTACGACGAGTTCGTGGGCCGGTTAAAGGACGCCGTCTTGAGCCTGGAAATCGGCGACCCGGCGGATCCCGGTACCCGGGTGGGACCGGTCATCGACGCGCGGGCGCAGGCGTCGATTCAAACATTCATCACGGAGGGATTGCGCGAGTGCCGACCGTTGGTTCAGCGATCGGTTGACCAGGAAGGATACTTCGTCGGCCCGACGGTCTTTGTTGACGTAGAACCGCCCCACCGGTTGGCGCAGGAAGAGATCTTCGGCCCCGTGCTCGCCGTGATGAAAGCGGAGAGTTTTGAGGAGGCGCTGCGAATGGCGAACGGGACGTCTTACGCGTTGACGGGCGGTGTGTACAGCAGGAGTCCGGCGAATCTCGCTTTGGCCCGCGACCGATTCGACGTCGGCAATCTGTACCTGAATCGGCCGATCACCGGCGCGCTCGTCGGGCGGCAACCCTTCGGCGGCCATCGTTTTTCAGGGGTGGGAGCGAAAGCGGGAGGGGAAGACTACTTGCCGCAGTTCATGATCGCTCGCATCGTTTGCGAAAACACCCTCCGCCGGGGATTCGAGGCCGCCGAGTGAACCGTTTCACTTCTTGATTTCATATTCTTCCAACTCTTCCGTAATTTCCACGATGACCCCGCGGTCTTCTTTGATCGGCCCCATTTCCTGACGCTCCGCGTATTTCACGAGACCGACCCCCTTGGCGAACCACGCGGTCATGACGTCCGATCCCGCAATGGCGCCTCGGCCGGACGACAAATGAATCTGCATGGTCATCTTGGCTTCCACCTTGATCGCATCCGGAAACGTGCCGGCCGGCACGGTGATCGTTTCACGGCCGAGCAGAGTCACCCATCCCTTCACGTCGGTTTTCTCGTCGGCGCCGTCATGGTCCATATCCGACCCGAAATCGAGGCCGGTTCTGTCGAACTGTTGAAAGGAAGAGGGAATTTTCATGGGAAACCGAAAAATTTGGTACGGGGTCAGTTGTTTTTCCAAAGGCGTCCCCGGTTCCGATCCATAATAGACGATACCCACGCTGTCCCGCCGGTAAAAACTGTCCGACGGACCGTGGTTGCCTGGATTGGTATCGTGAAAGACGGTCACCCGCACGTTATTGATCGTTTTGGTTCCCGTCACCGTCGAGACGTTGGTAAAAAATTTGTTGTCCACCGTCTGGAGCGGCCCCTCCGTAATATGGCCGCGATAGACCCACCGATTGCCGACCGCGTCGGGAAAATAGTCGGCGGAGTCCGTGATCGTCACGGGCTCCGCGGTGTCTGCCACGGCCGGCCCCATGAAGAATCCGATCTGCCACAAGCCGGACAGAACGATCACTGCAGTCATCTTGTATCGATCCATGACGAATGGTCTCCGACTGTTCATTTGTCCGAACGGTGTTCGACCGTACCATAGGAATCACAGGCTCAGCAAGCAAACCGTTTGGCGTTCTATCACCACCATTTGCCGGCTTGCGTTCGCTCCCCCCTCCCCACATAATTCGAACGGTATGAAGGCTTCGCTTCCAAGGAAACAGAGGCCAGCAACGGAACGATCGGAGCGCGCCACCGAGCGCGCGCAGCCTCCTCCGTCCGCGCTGGTCACCGGAGCATCGGGAGGAATCGGGCGGGCCATCAGTTGCGCCTTCGGATCGATCGGGTGGCACGTCGGCGTCCACTACGCTCAAAACAAACGTGCCGCCGAGGCGACGCTCCGTCAAGTCCTGTCGAACGGCGGCACGGGCGATCTTTATCAAGCGGACGTCCGCGAGCCGGACGCTGTGCAACGGATGGTCGACATCTGGCGAACCCATACGCCCGCTCCCTCGGTCTTCATTTGCAACGCCGGGATTGCGGGGGGCGATCTCCTCATTCGACATTCGGAACGGGTCTGGAACGATGTCGTCGCGACGAACTTGACGGGAACCTTTTACTGTCTGCGCGCCGTCGCGCCCGTGCTGATGGCCCGTGGCGGAGGCTCTATCGTCGTCATCGGCTCCCATACCGGATTTCACGGAGCCACCGGACAGGTCGCCTACGCCGCGTCGAAGGCCGGGCTGATCGGATTGGTCAGAACCGCGGCGTGGGAATGGGGACCTCACAATATCCGCGTGAACCTGGTCTTGCCGGGCTGGCAACGAACGAACATGACAAAAGACATCTATCCGGAAGACGGAGGGTGGCCGGACCATGCACTCCGGCGTCCCACCACCCTCGCTGAGGCGGCTCGGACGATCGTGTATGTGGCCGGGCTCGAACACGTTTCCGGACAGGTCTGGAACTGCGACAGCAGGCTGTTGTGACGAAGCGGCGAGACGTGCAATCGATACCCGGCATGAGACCATCCGCCCTCTACTCCTTCCGCACGCTTTTTCCAGGCGCAGCGTCTCTATGAACCGCGGACTGTTCATCACGGGCACCGATACGGGCGTCGGCAAGACAGTGGTCTCGGCGGCCTTGGCGATCGCGCTGAAATGGCTCGGCCACAGGGTGGGTGTCATGAAACCGATTGAAACCGGGGTCTCTCCCTCTCGCCCCTTTCAATCCGACGCCGCTCGGCTTTGTCGCGCGGTTGCCTGTCGGGAAACACTGGAAACCGTCAGCCCCTATCGGTTCTCACTGCCAGCGGCCCCTCTCACCGCCGCCGAACACGAAGGACGGACGATCGCCCTCTCGATCATCCGCAACGGCTACCGCCGGATAGCCGAGCGATATGAGCGGATGATTGTCGAAGGCGTGGGCGGAGTCCTCGTCCCCATCACGGCGCGCGTGGATGTCGCCGCCTTGATTTCTCAATTACACCTACCGGCGTTGGTTGTCGGGCGATCCGGCCTGGGAGGGATCAACCATGCCCGGTTGACGATCGAGGCACTGCGCCGGAGAAAGATTCCGGTCGTCGCCCTGTTGCTCAACCGAACCAGCCCGGTCACGTCACCGAAGGCTCGCGCGCAGGAGCGGAGCACCATCGACTTGCTCCGACGGCTGACCGGTGTGCCGGTGTTGGGACCGTTGCCTTATCAGCCGACTCTCGCGCGAGACTTTCACCAAGCGGCATCTCGCCTCGCCCGACACACCGCGATCACGACCTTGGCTCTGATGATTTCATCAGACGGACGAACGTCCCCACGACCCGCTTCACGTCGGTCGCGTTCATGATCGCGGAAATCACCGCGATGCCATCGGCCCCCGCCTTGAAAACGGCTTCGGCGTTTTGAACCGTGATGCCGCCGATCGCAAAAACGGGCAAAGAAGTGAGCGGTCGAATCCTTGCCAGTCCCTGTATTCCGACGACCGGATCATGATCCCGTTTGGACCCAGGCTCGAAGACCGGTCCGAAACCGATATAGTCCGGCTTGAGCCTGTCGGCCTCCATCACTTGCTCGGGATTGTGCGTGGACAGTCCGATCAGTTTGTGGGGCCCCATGATGCGGCGAGCATCTTCATAGGGTAAATCATCCTGCCCCACATGAACGCCGTCCGCGTCAACGGCCAACGCCAGATCGCACCGATCATTGACGACGAACGTGACGCCACAGTCCGACGCAGCCCGCCTGAGCCCGAGGGCTTCTTCATAGGCTTCTTTCATCGACGCGCCCTTATTGCGGTATTGAAACAATCGGGCTCCAGCCTCGGCGGCCTCTTTCAAGATGTCGGCAAGCGGTCGATGGGGAACATTGGATGAATCGAGGATGATGTAGAGCCCGGACAAGGTCGGTTTCATCTGGTTTCCCGAATCGAGGGTTTGCTCCTTGCCGGCCCGCTCTGGTCAGGACGAGAGCCGCGAACGTTCCATCGCTTTTTGTTTGAGGATTCGAAAGTGCGCTTCCAGCTCCTGCCGAACCGCGATCATCACGATCCAATCCGGTACGAGCGAGTCCAACTCAAACACCAATTCAAAGTCGGCCTGTGTCTGATTCCCTTCTCCGGCTTGACGCAGGGTCCAGACACGGCGATACCGTTTGAAATCCCCTCCTTTGAGGTCGGTAACCAGTCCGCCGCCCGGTACGATCCGTGATTCCGTCACCAACCGGCGTTCCCCCGGCAACAGGGGATGCGCAATCCTGAGATCGACCGTGGCGACTCCGTCTTGCACGGTCAATCCGGCGAGCCTCATGCGGACGTCGAACAGTTCGGGCCAGCGGACATAATCGGTCAACAGGTCGCGAATGACTTGGGTCGTGGCCGGCAACAAGAGCCGGGCGGTGGCGCGGATACCGCCCGTCGGATCTTGAGCCACCTCCAACGTATCAATCGAGCCTTCCGATGAAGCCGATAGAGCCGACGCCCAAAGGTTCTGAGCTTCGAGAGTCACATACAGCCCGACGACGAAAAGCAGCAGCCGCATGAAGCCCCGTCGGTTCCAATCAGATCGTCCGAGAGAAACCGGCGCCTTATGGTCCTCGCTCCCCACGAGCGTTTTCATTGTGATGGATTCTACGTGGGGGCATTCTATGGCCGCAAGCCAGAAGCCTGTGTTACCCTCCATCTCCGGACAGTCGCATGACCCTTGCAGAATCCGTCAAACAAGAAGCCTTCGCCCTGGGGTTCGACGCCGTCGGCATCGCGCGGGTCGATGCACAGGAGCGTTCACGGACGGACGCCGGTTCGCAGGCCGACGTCCGACCGGCGTCCGTCGCTTCGTCGCCGAATCTTTTGCTGAATCGCCTGAGCGAATGGCTCCGTCGCGGCTACCAGGGGACCATGGCCTGGATGGGCCGTGACCCGGCAAAACGGTCCGACCCTCGGCTGGTATTGCCGGGGTGTCGGTCCATCATCTCCGTCGGGCTCAATTATTTGACCGATTACCGGGCGGATGAACGGCCCGGCCATGGCCGCGTCGCCCGCTACGCCTGGGGACGGGATTATCACACGGTCTTTCGCGATCGCCTCGGACAACTTGAAAGACGGATCCAGAGCCTGGCGCCGGGCGCCCACACCCGCTCGTACGCCGACACCGGTCCCATCATGGAGAAAGCCTGGGCGGAACGGGCCGGCCTGGGATGGATCGGTAAACATTCCAACCTGGTGTCGGCGGACCATGGCTCCTGGCTTCTGCTTGGAGAAGTATTGACGACTCTGGCCTTGGATGCCGACGAACCGGCGACCGACCTTTGCGGCAGTTGCAATCTTTGCATTCAGGCCTGTCCGACCGGCGCCATCGTCGAGCCCTATGTGGTCGATGCCACCCGGTGCATTTCGTACCTGACCATCGAATTGCGCGGCCCTCAAGAAGAAATTTCACCAGACCTCCAACAACGGATGGGCAACAAGATCTTCGGGTGCGACGACTGTCTCGACGTCTGCCCGTTTAATCTCCGCGCCGAACCGACCAATGAACCGGCTTTTCAACCTACGCCCTTGGCCCTTGCACCGAACCTCGACACCCTGTCCGCCTTGGACGAATCGACCTTCTCCAGCCTGTTTCAGCGGAGTCCGATCCGGCGGGCCAAACTTGACGGGCTTCGTCGCAACGCGACCATCGCGCAACGGAATCAACGCTCCCACTCCCAGTCTCCTTTCTAGCCGAAGTCCTAGCAGGCCGCGGGAAACTCTTGTCTTCGCCCGGCTCTCCCGGAGGTACCGCATGCCCGGTCAGGATCGGCAGCAAGGCCGGCTGTTTCGTTATCTCTCGCCGGAAACGCGGAGTTGCGAAGGCAACGCCCTGATGATGGCGCGCTGGCGGACCTGCCGGAAGGTTCCTCCCGTCACGTTGCCTGTCAGCCCTCCCTCACGCCAGAACCACATGGCTGTTGCCCCCCTGGTTTGTTCTTTTCCGTTGTGGCGTGCTTTCGTTCGTTTTTCAATCATTCTTCTACCCTTCAGAAGCGAGCAGAGATGGTAGTCGCCCGCTTGTTTTTGTGGAGGCTCTCCCTTAGCATACCGCGCTTAATACATTGTTTCGTGAATGGCTCTCTCGAACCAACACGCTTCATTGTCTTTAGGAGCAAGGAGGACATCATGATGGTTCACCGTTCACTCACCTGTGGCTTGGCCCTTCTGACACTCTGGTCCGCCTCAACAAGCTGGGCCATGCCGGCATCCTATGTCTATCCTACCGTTTCCACCCACGCGAGTTTCTCGCCGCTGTTGACCGATTCACAAAATCGATCAAGTCAGACCGGAGCGCCGTTGGCATCCCATGCCTCGTTAAACATTTCCCATCAATTGGGCTCCATGGTGGCCGAGGCGCACGGACAGGTGCAGCCGGGCCTGATTCGATTTTTCTCCAGCAGCACGGCCACGGCGATCTTCGAAGCACCTCTGGCATTCGGCCATGTGCTTTCAGCTGCGCAAGCCACGGTCATTGCAGGATGGCAAGACACCTTCACCATCAACAGTGAGTCGCTGAATGGAACAAGAGGACATCTCGTTGCCGGTTTCCGGGTGGACGGTTCCTTCGACTGGACAGTGGATCCCTGGGCTCTCACCGTCGCCAATCCTGTCATGGATCAGTACTACAGTTCGATGCTTACGCTGAACAGCGGGGTGGACTCTGCCTCCACCAGGGGAGGACAGGACCACCGCATCTCCTATCCCGGCGTGGAGCAGTGGGGACCAGCGCCAGGTGCCGGGCCAGAGCGTGCCCCTGGCTTATGGACAATTGAGCTGGACTTCATTTTTGGCAGCCCCCTTCTGCTCCAGATTGAGGGAAGCGCCCACACCGCCGCAGTGGCCTTCGCCTGCCCGGGCGGCAGTCCCTGCTCGTTACACACCTTCACCAACTCCACAGCAGACTTCAGCCACACGGCATACTGGGCCGGCTTGCTTGGGGTGACTGATGCTCAGGGAAACAGCGTCAGCAATTACACCGTGCATTCCGAGTCGGGATTCAACTATCGGCTGGCTGCTGTGCCCATTCCGGCAGCAGGAGTTTTGCTCTTTACCGGCCTCACGGCCCTGGTGGGACTCGCTGCACGCCGCCGGTCATAGTGCAGGTAAATAGAGGGTAACAGACTCTCTTCTTCATCTTAAATACACAGCCCTGACGGGCGAGATGATTCGCCACGCAGCTCGTCGCAGGATTGCCAGAGAGAGGAATAGAGCTGGGATTTTTTTATCGCCATGGGAGCCTCACGTTCTCCATCAACGATGAACCCTGTTTGATCGCCCTCTCCACTGGCAAATCCGTGGCCACGGTCGCGGCAACTTTAGCATCTTTTTCCTCGCCCGCAAGCCGTTGCAAGCACCAAGGCTGCCTCCAGCCCGTGCTGAACGCCGTGCCGATTCTTCAAATCCGCCATCGAAGGACAGGCAACCCAATGGCAGTTCAGAGAGGAATTCTACGCCGGGCTGATGAGCGCCTGGGATTCGTGGTGAGATCGATCAAAGCCGCCGTCGATATACACCCGGCGCCCTTCGACGCGGAGGCGACCTTCGGCAAAGAGTTGCACGGCACGCGGATAGATCTTGTGTTCTTGAACCAAAATGCGGGCGGCGAGGGTATCGGGCGTGTCGTCATCAAAAACCGGCACGGCAGCCTGGATGATGATCGGCCCCTCATCCACTCCTTCGGTCACGAAATGGACGGTGCAGCCAGCCAGTTTGCATCCCCAGTCCAATGCCTGCTTCTGGCCATTTAAGCCGGGAAACGATGGCAATAACGATGGATGAATGTTCATCATTCGGTTCTGATAGGCATTCACCAGCACGGAGGTCACGATCTTCATATAGCCGGCAAGCAACACCAATTCGACATCCCGTTGTTGAAGAATCTCCAAGATGGCTCGATCATAGGCTTCGCGGCTATCAGGCAATCCGGCAAAGGGTTTGGGGTCGACAAAGACATCCGGCACGCCATGGTTCCTGGCCCGCTCCAACGCCTGCGCATCTTTTTTATTACTGATGACGGCTACGATCGTAGCTTCGAGTTGACCGGCTTCAATGGCATCGATGATTGCCTGGAGATTGGATCCACGGCCCGACGCCAACACGGCCACACGCAACGGAGCCGTCCGCCTAAGCCACATACTCGACCTCCGGTTCCGCCGACCGGGATGCCACGATTTCGCCGATCACCTGCGCCCGTTCACCTAAATCAGCGGCGCGAGACACGACCGATTCCGCGACATGCGAGGGCACGACCATAACCATGCCGATTCCCATGTTGAACACCCGGTACATCTCGTCTGGCTCGATTGCTCCCACACTGCTTAGCAACGTAAACACTGGCGGCACAGTCCAGGCCCGTCGATCTACACGCGCCTTGACACCAGCAGGAAGCACGCGCGGGAGATTCTCGGTCATCCCTCCGCCAGTGACATGGGCCAATCCTTTGACGGGAAACTCGCAGCAAAGGGTCAGGATCGGCTTCACATAGATTCTGGTCGGCGTGAGCAACTCTTCTCCCACGGTCCGGCCAAGTTCCGGCACCAAACTGTCCACCGCCAGTTTTGCCCGTTCGAACAGCACGTGGCGCGCCAGCGAATAGCCATTGCTGTGCAAACCACTCGACGCCAGCCCGATCAGCACATCACCCGGCACGATCGATCGACCATCGATCATCTTGGCTTTCTCAACGACCCCGACCGCAAAACCGGCTAGGTCATATTCACCGTCTCGGTAAAATGACGGCATCTCAGCCGTCTCGCCGCCAATCAAGGCGCACCCGGCTTGGCGACACCCTTCGGCGATCCCCTTGATCACCTCTTGTCCCGTTGCAATCGACAACTTGCCAGTCGCAAAATAATCCAGGAAAAACAACGGTTCGGCTCCACTCACCACAATGTCATTCACACACATAGCGACCAGGTCGATGCCGACCGTATCGTGACGGTTCATCAGAAAAGCAATCTTGAGCTTGGTGCCGACCCCGTCGGTGCCAGAGACGAGCACCGGCTCGCGATAACGATCGGCCTTGAAGCCGAATAGCCCGCCGAAGCCGCCTAGATCGGTGAGCACTTCTGACCGAAAGGTGGAGCGCACGAGCGGCTTGATGCGCTCGATGAAGGTGTCGCTCGCCTCAATGTCAACCCCGCTTTCTCGATAGGTGGTCATGGGCG
>JANDJE010000033.1 GCA_024331095.1 Nitrospira sp.
CCGCCCGATCGTGGCCCACATCTGTCTAAAGACCTCTTTGGGCATGTCCGGATGCCGCACGATGTTATGGGGTTTGCCCAGGAGTTCCTCCCTGCTGTACTTGGAAAGCCGACAAAAGTAGTCGTTGATGTGAACGATGTCGCCCTTGAGATTCGTCTCCGAGACGACACTGGTGATGTCCATGATGGCCTGGCGGACTGCCAGTTCCTCGCGCACCGTCTCTAGTTCCGAGCACAGTGCCGTCACGTCGGTGGCGACCACGACGATGTTGCCGGGTGCTCCTCCACCGAGAGGAACGAATGACGCCGCCAGCCACACTTCCTTGCCGCCCTTGCCCAGCCATTTTGCCACGCGGGATTCGGTCTCGCCTCTCCGCACCCGTTCCCAGAAAGTCCGATACTCCGGACTCTCCGCCTCCTCCTGGTCGCAGAAGAGACGATGCGGCTTTCCCTTGATGTCGTCCAGGCTATAGCCCGTGAGCGTGAGGAACCGCTCGTTCGCCGTCACCACCGTCCCGTCGGGCGCCAACTCAAGCAGGGCCTGTGCACGATCGGCCGCTTGACCATACTGTTTCAGATTCCCGGTAGATGATCCCAACCATGTTCCCAACATGGGCCTTCTCCTTTTTGCTCGTCCCTTACTCGTCCATTGGGCTGGCCGACCGAGGCTGAAAAGACCGTATGAATCCGTTCAGGCTCGACAGGCAGTCCGATTCCCTACGTTGCTCTCTTCGAATGCCGCCCGTAGACGTTGTTTGCCTCAACCGTCCGCCAATAACCGGTCGATATCCAACAACGCCACTAGTTTGTCGCCTGACTTGGCGATGCCGCTTAAGCAACTCACATCCACTCGTGAGCCAAAAGCTGGTGGAGGTTGCATGTCCTGTCGGTCGATGGTCAGCACATCGGAGACCGAATCGACCACTAACCCCATGACCTTTTCACGCACCACCACCACGATGATGACGGTGAAGGGCGTCACGTCGATCGTCGGCATCCCAAAGACCGTCCGCAGCTCCACGATCGGCACGATCGTGCCCCGCAGATTGATGACGCCTTTGATGGCGGGCGGCGTGTTGGGGATCCGGGTGACGGCGGTGTAGCCCTTGATCTCTTGCACGCGCAAAATATCCACCCCGTACAGCTCGTCGCCCAGTTTGAAGGTCAACAATTGACTGCCGTCCGCTGCCCCGCCGCTGGGCACGCCGCTTTGTCGGTGTGATTGCTTCACCGCAGTTTCCAACGCCGTTACAGCCGCCATCTGATCCTCCTTCTCCCGCTGGTCGCACCGAGACCGCCCGATAGAATCGGGCGAATGTCGAGCCTTGGCTCCACCCTCGTCTCGATCGATTCCGTCCGGGGCCTTCTCTGAACACCGACCCCCTCGTTCACGTCTCTTGAGTCATCCTCTGATCCCCGTCCATGCCTTGTTTTCATCGATCAGCTTGTTCGGATGAAGGCGACGAGCCCGTTCCAACAGCGCGGCGCGCGACTCCGGCCGCTCCGGATCGGGCACACAACATTCCCCGATAGGACAGACCGAGGCACACTGCGGCTCCTCGAAATGCCCCGCACACTCGGTGCACCGGTCATAGGTAATGACATAGATGTCGTCCTTGATGCCCCATTGCCCCGCAACCCGATAACCTTTGGCCTCGGCGACGCTGCGCTTGTCGAAGATCGCTTGGTTGGGACAGACCGGCAAACAGGCGTCACAGGCAATGCAGTGGTCATTGATCATGAGCGCCATCGTATCTACGTAGATCCTTCTGCGTTTCAGGTCTCGCGGTGCCGGTTTCAAGTTTAAAGTTCAATGTTTCAGGGTTTCCTGACGACTTGAAACGCAAAACCTGAGCGTTCCCTCACATTCCGTTGACATCCCCCATCAGAAGCCCTACACTTCGCGGCCGTCGCACGGAGGACAACTATGGATTCCGAATCCCTTGCCCAAGTTGAACGGATCGTGACGGCGGCCACCAAGGGTCTGTGCCAAGAGCTCGCCGCCTTGCGCGAATCTCAAGAAACTATGGCCACCGCCCTCCGGGACGAGCTCGCCGCCACAGCCGGATCCCTCCGCCAAGAGCTCGCCGCCTTGCGCGAATCCCAAGAAACTATGGCCACCGCCCTCCGAGACGAGATCGCCGCCACAGCCGGAACCCTCCGCCAAGAGATCGCCGCCACAGCCGGATCCCTCCGCCAAGAGATCGCCGCCTCCGCTGAAGAGGCCAAGCGGCACACCGGAGTCCTGATCGAAAGTCTTCGCCGTGACGTTCAATCGATAGCCGAGGGATTTCAGATGCATCTGGACCGCCGGCATACCGAAGACCGCGACTACATGGATCGAGAATTTCGAGAGATACGCGCGCTTCTGAAACTGTCCTACGCGCAACTCCATGAGCGGGTCGAGAATCTCGATCATCGTGTCAGCCGCATCGAACATCGTCTTGGCCTTTCCGAATAAGGCGTCGTTTCACCCCGTATGCGGTTCATCATCTTCCGCTGCAGGTTTCACGTTTCAGGTTTCTTGTTCCCAGGGAACCTGTGAATCGTGTAGCTCGAAACATGAAATTTGCTGTTCGCGCTATGCGGCATCCGCAGCCGCCGCCTCTTGACGCGCGATTTCCAACAGGCCGCGGACGTCCAAGATGAATCCCACGGTCCCGTCTCCTAAAATCGTGGCTCCCGCGATCCCTTGCACCTTGCGGAAGTTTTGCTCCATGCTTTTGATGACCACCTGCTGCTGGCCGAGAATCTCGTCGACCATCACCGCCACCCGCTCGCCTTCCGTTTCCACGACCAGTAGAATGGCCTTCGCTGGATCTTCATACTCCGGTTGCACATTGAACACCTCGTACAGCCGAATCACGGGCAGATAGATCCCCCGCACGTCGATAAGCTCCCCATTGCCGACAATGGTCTTGACCGCCTCCGGCTTTGGCTGAATGGATTCAAGAATCGACAACATGGGGACAATGTACGTTTCTCGCCCGACTCGGATCGTCATGCCCTCGATAATGGCCAGCGTCAACGGCAGTTTGAGCGTAAATGTTGTACCTTTGCCGAGGACCGTCTTAATCGAGACGGTACCCCCTAGTGCCTCAATGTTCCGTTTCACCACATCCATGCCGACGCCACGGCCCGATAGGTCTGAGACCTGTTCGGCGGTAGAGAACCCCGGTTTCATGATCAGCGCATGGATTTGGTCATCCGACAACGCGGCACCGTCGGCGACCAACCCCTGCTTGACCGCCTTGGCCAAGATCTTGTCGCGATTCAAGCCGCGTCCGTCGTCTTCGACGGTGATGCAGATGTTGCCGCTTTCATGAAAAGCGTTCAGCTTGATGACTCCCGTTTCGGGCTTGTTGTTGTCCAGGCGCTCCTCCGGCATTTCCAGCCCGTGGTCCGCGGCGTTGCGCACCAGGTGCGTCAAGGGGTCTCCAATGGCTTCGATAACCGTTTTATCAAGCTCCGTTTCCTCACCTGAGAGCACCAACTGGATTTTCTTGCCTAACTTGGCGGCTAAGTCGCGGACGAGTCTCGGAAAGCGGCTAAAGGCCGTCCCGATCGGAACCATGCGGATGCTCATCACCCGTTCCTGGATCTCCCTCGTGTTCCGCTCCAGTTGCGCGATGCGCTCCAGCAGAACGTGAACCTGTCCCATCTCGAAGCGGGTTCCCAGATCGCTCAACATCGACTGCGTGATGACCAGTTCCCCGACCAAGTTGATCAGCTTGTCGATTTTGGCGGTGTCGACGCGGATGGACGCCGTATCGGCCTTCTTCGCCTGCGCGGCGGCCTCCATTTGCCGTTGCGTTTGCAGCGCCTGTTCGATCTGCTGGGGCGTCGCGGCTTTCTGCTCGATCAAAATCTCGCCGACCCGCTTCTGCTGTGACAACGCCCGCTCCAACGCTTCTTTGGAGACAGCCCCGCTCTCAACCAAAATCTCGCCGATCGACTTCGGTCCGCCCTCGGAAATTTCGAGCGTCGCGCTTTTGGCCTCGCGTTGAACGTCCGCGCCTGAGACCGTAGGTGCGGAATCCGGAACCGCGACCGCTTCGATTGAAAGCTCGCCGTCTTCCCGCACGAACTCAAAGACCGATTCCACCTCTTTCGGCGACGCGGCGGTTTCCAGCCTCATGGTCCAGGACAGATAGCACGTCTCCGGATTCATGTTGTTCAGGTCCGGCAGCCGAGACGTATCGACGTTCACGCGACCGAGGCGCCCGATGCGGGCCAGTTCTTTGAAGATCTGCAGGGGGTCGAGCCCGCGCCGAAAGAGCCATTCGGGCGGAGTCCAGCGAATGTCATACGCCCCCCCCGACGACGCGGGCGGTTCGGCGACCGCCGTCGGCGAGGAGGCGGATGCTCGTTCTCCCTCTCCCGCGCTGACGGCGGCGAGTTCTGTCGAGAGCCGTTGCACGACGTTGTCATCCACGGGCGCATTGAGCTTGACTCCATCCAACAACGTTTTCAGACAGTCCGTGGACTTGAGCAGCAAATCCGTGAGGCCCGGCGTGACGCTTTTCTTGCCGCTCCGGAGAAGATCCAAGAGCGTCTCCATCTTGTGCGTAAACTGAGCGACGGCGTCGAAGCCGAACATGCCGCTCGCCCCCTTGATCGAATGGGCCGAGCGAAAGATCTTGTTCAAGAGGTCAAGATCCTCGGGATGTCGTTCCAACTGAAGCAGCCCTTCCTCGACGATCGCGAGATGTTCGGCCGCTTCCTCAAAAAACGCGTCTTGGAATTGTTCGAACTCGTTGCTCATCGTCCGCCTTGTCTTTCAAGCCCCGCTTCGAAAGTTGCTTCGGACATCGGATGTTGTTCAGACGGTCCGCCCCAAGCGTTTCGCCGCGCCGTCATCCGATCTTCTCGTGGAACCGGGAACCGATACCGTGCAAGTGCGATGCGCCTCGGCTCTTCCGCTATGTCCGCTACGTCGGCAGGACCTTGGCGATCGTCTTCAGCAAGACATCCGGATTGAACGGCTTCACGATCCACCCGGTGGCCCCGGCTTCCTTGCCAGCCATCTTTTTTTCGACCGCCGACTCGGTCGTCAGCATCAGAATCGGGGTGTACTTAAAATCGGCCGACTTCCGCAGTTCCTTGATCAGCGCGATGCCGTCCATCTCCGGCATGTTGAGATCCGTCACGACGATGTCCATTTTTTTTCCCGCGATTTTCTTGACGGCGTCTTTCCCGTGCTCGGCTTCGATCACCGTGAACCCCGCGTTCATGAGCGTGAAGGCGACCATCTGGCGCATGGTGGGCGAATCATCGACGACGAGCGCGGTTTTTCCCATCTTCATCCTCCGATTTGAGCGATTCGGTTTTTCGAGGCATTGTTGTCGCCCGGACGACCGGCTCACTTAAAACAGCGTGACCGATTCGGTCGTCCCAGGCGATTCCACCCGGTCGGCCGTCGGCTCTTGGTCGGCGATCTTGAACGCCGAGACGTCGGAACACCGCGCTTCCATCGCGACAAGGTTCCGCTCGATCGTTTCCACGTCCGCAAGCCGATCCGCCGCGCGCTCGCCTTGCGTCGCGTCGAGCAGTTCCTCCATGTGGCCGCGCCACTCATCCAATGCCTTGCCGACATGGTTCAACTTTTGGCCGACGATATCCTGAAACTGCAGCGCCATGACGATTTTCGAAACGCTTGCCGCGCGCTCTTGTTGATGCACTGCCCCATCCATCGACGCCAACGCTTGAAGATGGGCTCCGAGTTCCATCGCGGCGCGCTCGGTCATCCGAGTGACGGCCGCCATTTCTTCATTCAAGATCGGAATGAGGCGCACGGCGCACGAAGCGATCGTCCGCCACGCCCGTTGATGCGCTCGCAGTCTCCGGAGTTCATCCGCGTCGGCGGAATCGTTTGAGTCTCCACGGAGAACGTCTGTGTCCACGGCCATGATCACCGTGCCCGGCTATTCGCCGAGCGGCTCGGAGAATCCCAATCGGTTCAACGTTGACTGCAAGTTTTCGGACATACCCGCGACGAACATTCTTCCTTCCTTTCGAGCCGCCCACAGCAATTGAATCGCCGCCGTGTCGACACGACCCACCTGTGAAAGATCCAGAGAAACCAGGCCGTCGTTTTGAAACAACTTGACCAACGCCTTTTTGAAATCCTCGACTTCGAAAATCGTCAAATCGCCCGTCGGGGTCAACTGCCTGGGATTTTCTTCCACGTCAATGCTCCTGATCCGACCGCCATGAAGCACATTCTCCGTTTCAGCCCGATCCGTTCTTACGCAGCGAGCCGGATTGGAAGCGGTATCGGCAGGTCGCCCGCAATTCTTGATAGCAACTTGCTGGGAATCGGCCTATCGGCTCGATTATCGAACCATATCTTCTTTCTGGAAGTCGGGACTTTTCGGCAAATCGGAGCCTGTCGAAAAAGGCCGGGGAGGAAACGACTCGATCCTGTTCGATGATTGATCGGAGCCCTCTCGCTCGTCTTCCGGGAAACGAGGCGAGAAGGCGGGGGCATGTTCAAGGATGATGACTTCCACGCGCCGATTTTTGGCCCGTTGGTCCGGCGTCAGATTGGACGCCACCGGCCTGGTGTCGGCATACCCGATGGCCGCCAGATGATCGGACGGCACTCCGTACAGCTCGGACAGCACCCGCACGACCATCACGGCCCGCGTCGCCGAAAGTTCCCAATTTGACGGGAATTGCGCCGTCCTGATCGGCACATTGTCCGTATGGCCCTCCACGCGAACGTGCCGATTCAACTCCAGCAGCGCGCCCGCCAGCCCCTTCAAAAACGACAGCGCCTCTTGGCGAATCGCCGCTTCGCCGCTTTTGAACAGGATGCTGTCCGGTATCGTAATGATGATGTCTCCGTCTTCCTTTTCCAACATGTGAATCAGCGCGAACTGGGACGATGTCTGGGACGACTTCACCAGCTCGCGCAGGCGCCGGACTGCCAATTCCTTTGACCCTGGAATGGACGGCGCTTTCATGGCCGGCCGGTATTGGCCGACGCTGAAAATCATCTGCGAGACTTCCGGGTTGGATACGGGACGGAGGGCCGCTCGGATCGATTCGCTTACGGTGCGGAACTTGCCTTCATTGACGGCCGAAACCGAATACATCACCACGAAGAACGCGAACAGCAGGGTGATGAAATCGGCGTAGGACACGAGCCACCGCTCATGGTTTTCATGCTCCTCGTGTTTCTGTTTCGCCATTGACGACCATTCGCCGGTGAAGAGGGACAGGGATTGGTTCTCGGTTTCTTTGACTACTGACAACCGGGAACTTTCTTGCTATCGACCGCTCACTTCTTGGCCGGTTTCGACCGTTCGTTGGGAGGCAGGAACCCTTCGAGTTTCTCCTGCAACAACCTGGGATTTTCTCCTTGCGCGAGCCCCACCAGCCCCATGATGGTCAAATTGCGCGCACCGGCCTCTTCTTTCAGTTTCATTTTGATCTTGTTCGCCAACGGTAGAAAAAACAAGTTCGCCGCGCCCACGCCGTACACCGTGGCTACGAACGCGACGGCGATGCCGCTGCCGAGTTTTGACGGATCGGCAAGGTTTTCCATGACGTGAATCAACCCGAGCACCGCGCCCAAAATACCGACCGTGGGGGCATATCCTCCGGCCGCCTCCCACACTTTGGCCGCTTTGATGCCCTCTTCTTCATGATGCTCCACTTCGACTTCCAAGATCTCGTGTACGGCTTTGGGGTCGGTGCCGTCGACGATCAACTGCACCCCTTTTTTCATGAACGGATCTTTGATTTCTTTCAGTTTGCTCTCCAACGCCAGCAATCCCTGTTTTCGCGATACGTTGGCCAGGTCGAGAATCAACTTGATCGTTTGCTTGTTGTCGATACGAGGCCCGGCAAGCGCCAGGGACAACGCGCCCACGGCCTTCAAGACGACCGGCAGCGGATTTTGGACCAAGCAGGCGCCGATCGTGCCGCCGATGACGATCACGAAGGCCGTCAATTGGAGAATCGAGCCCAAATGGCCGCCTTCCAGCGCTTGACCGCCGATGATGGCTCCGAGAGCCACGACGATGCCTATGATCGTGGCGATGTCCATTCTTTATCGCTCGCGATGACGGCCCACTGAGAATGCAGCCGCTTTGCAATTGGAAGAATGAAGATCGAATAGGGACGGGCAATGGGTCTTTGGATGCACGTTCTCTCCATCGTCGCCTGAGGCCGGCACCTGAAACCCGACGATCGAACCGCGCTACTGGAATCCGAACCGCGCCAGAATCTCGTCGGCCGTGTGTTGCTTGATTCCTCCGCTTCTCGACTGTTCGAGCTGCCGGAGGAGTTCTTCGGTTTTCCCGTCCGCCGCGCGGCCGTCCCGGTGTTGTTGGATGCCGAAAGCGACGACGAGTTTCATCAGCTTCTCATGCACGTCTTCGAGAATCACGACCAGTTTTTTGACCCGCTGGGCCACGAGATCCTGAAATGAGAGAGCGGTCATGATCTCCGTCAAGTGTCGCTCATCCTGGTTCAGATCGGCGATGACGTTCTCGATCCTGTCCGCGAGCGTCTTGCCCCCGATTTCTCGGGACGCTTCGGCGATCGCCCGGCATTCCCTTACCAGACGGACACGGGTGTCCTGAATCAGCTCGGTCAGCCGCATCACTTCAAGCGTGCCCTCTTCCGTCATCTTGCTCAGATCGGCCAGGTGAGAAGTGACCGTCGGAAGCTCCGCGCCGCTCTTCACGAGGGGACGACCGACTTCCGAAACGGTCTTCATCGCGTTCTCGACGAACCGCGCCAACGCCCCGATCTCTCCGTACAGAGTCCCTAATCTCCGCTCGACGTCCGTCTCCATGGAAGGCTCGGCTCTCTTTCCGCGCCAGGGTGAATGCACAGAGGCCCGAATGCGGGCCTCACTTGAAGATTTTTGCCAGCTTCTCCTGCATCGTTTCCGCCGTAAACGGCTTGACGATGTAATTGCTGACTCCCGCTTGAATCGCTTCGATGAGATTGCCTTGCTGAGCCTCGGCCGTCACCATCAACACGGGAATCGATTTCAGCTTCTCATCGGCTCGGATCGCCCGCAGCATGTCGATGCCCGTCATGACGGGCATGTTCCAATCGGACACGACAAGGCCGTAGGTCTCGGCCCGCAGTTTCTGCAGAGCCTCCGCCCCGTTTTCCGCTTCTTCGACGCGACTGAACCCAAGCTGTTTCAGCACGTTTTTCACGATTCTTCTCATCGTCGCCATATCGTCGACGACGAGGACTTTCATCGTCAGATCGGCCGGCATATCGCCTCCTTCATAAAGCCGTGCCGAAATGCGGCGGCACGGGCGGCACCGACAACCTGTCTCATCATGCACGCGCTTGCGAACATCACAACTTCCCTGAATCGTACTGAATCCGGCATTGCGCGCTTTTATTTATCGGCGACTTCGTGATCGAACATGAGGGCGACTCGCGACTGCAGGAGGGACATGCACGACGAATGACGGCCGCTAGTTTTGCTGGGACCTGGCACGAAGCCATTCATGGATGTCGCGCCGGAGAAAGCGCCAATGCTTTCCGATTTTCGAAGCCGGCAATTCGCCGACTCGGGCGAGCTTGTAGACGGTCGATTTGGGCACCCGAAGGAAACGGGCCACGTCCATCACGGTCAAGATCTCGCCGTTCGTCTCGGACACGCCGACCGCCTGCCGTTCCCCGTTCATTGATCCCGCTTCATTCATGACGTATGCGATATCGGCGCAATCGACGAAAACTTGAGCGCGCCGCCCGCCGATGAATTCCCAAGCCCGCTCCTTTCTACCGGAGCTTCCTGATGATGACCCCGTACCAGCCGAGCCCGTCATATTCCTGATAGCCGATCGTCTTGGCGAAGGCCGTCACCTCGTGGTCGTCATTGACGTAATATCCGCGCTGCTTCCCCTGATGCTTGAGGGCAAACGGCTGGAGCACGCCGCGATCATCGGAAGCCGCGATGACGCGCAATTCTTTGTCGAGCAACAGCACCCTCGTTCGTTTCCATTCGGACTCCGAAAACGAGGGCTCCTTTTGGACGATGATCCGCGATTGATTGTCCCAGTCGAACGCCACGCCGAGAACGCCGATGATTTTTCCGTCCGTCCGCCCGTCTTTCCTGACGGCGGCGGCGTACACGGCGGTCAACTTGTGATCGTGCAGCGGATCGTAGCCGATGTCGTCCACGGCATACTGCTCCCCGCCGGTCGTCGCCATGGCTTTTCTGAACCAGGACGCTTTGGACACATCGCTTCCGGCCACCTTCGGGTATTTGTCAGGTTGAGAACAGGCCGCGACCGTTCCGTCGGCGCCGACGAGCACAAGATCCAGATAGACGGTGTAAAACCGATTGATCAAAGCCAACCGCTGGCCGGCTCGTCGGAGCAGCGCCTGATCCTTGGTTTCCAAGGCCTGGACCAACGCCTCGTCCGTCGCCCACCACCGAACGTCTGCGGTTCGCTCATAAAGATTTCTCACGATCAACTGGACGAGCGTCTGCGCCTTTTCCGCGAGACGGTCGCACTCCTGGTCCGTGAACCGCCGGTCCAATTCGCTCGTCTCCGATCGGATTTTTCCCAGCTCCTTCGAGGCCTCCGCCGCTTGGGAGGCCAAATTCTTCACCTCGGTCGCGACGACCGCGAATCCCCGACCGGCATCCCCCGCCCTGGCCGCTTCGATGGATGCATTGAGCGACAAGATGGTGATCTCGCTTGTAATTCGCGCATTGACGAGCCGGTGGTCTTCGATCTGTCGTTCGATGCGGCCAATGATGTCTTTGATGTCCATTTCGTTGACGAGTTCGGCCGTGCTCATCGCTTCATTACTCCCGTTTGGTCAAAAGTGTTCGGATTGGCATTCCCGCACGCGCGGGCCTTGTCGCCGCATCTCCGAGATTCGGAGAAGACGCCGGTCATCAAAACAACGCGTCCTCACGCCGATCGCTCGTCTTTTCTCCTCGTCCGAAGCCGCTCCGCCTGCGTCTGGAGAACGTAGCGGACCAGGTGATCCTGCTCATCCGCGCCAAGATCGACAAACTCGGCGGCGAGAACGAATCCCCGCCCCTGCGGGTCCGGCGATGACCGAATCACTTTGGCCGCCACTTGAATCGGCGTGAACGGCGGCAAAATGACTCTCAACGCCAATCGATCGCCGGCGTTAAACCGTTGCGGCGAGACGAATCCGATTCCCCCGCCGCTGATGTTGACGGTCGTCACTCGCGCCAGCTCCATGCAGCCGGGATGCGCCTTCGCCAACGTTTTCAACAATACTTCCAACAACCAGTCCACTTTCATGATCCATGGGATCAACGCCGCCTGCGCCAATAAATCGCCGGATCGAGCCAAAAGTTCGGTCGTCGGTTTTTCGACCGCGGCCGCAATCATTTCGTCGGTCACCATCTCTCGGTGTAGGAGAGACGTTTTCTCCTGTTCGCCCTCCAATCGGTATTCGAGCAACAGCTTGTCCTCGATCCGGATCCACTCCCGCCGGTCTTCCGAGGCGGCCGATCGTACGACATGCGGACCTATCGTCGTTGACGCCGACATGGGCGAATTTTTCCGTTCTCCTACGCCGCAAGACAGACGGCGGCTTGCGCCGGTACGAAGGGAGACGATTCATAGGCGACGACGCGATTGCGTCCCTGGGACTTCGCCTGATCCAGCGCCGAGTCGGCGGCCGCCATCCACCGTCCGACCGACTCGATCACGGCGCGTTCCAACGACGTCGCCCCGATGCTGGCTGTAATGCGCACCTGTCCTCGCCTCAACACGAAGGCATGCCGCTCGATTTCGTCCCGAAGACGTTCCGCCAGTCTCACACCATGCGAAAGATCGGCCTCCGGCAACAACACGGCGAACGATCCGCCGCCGTATCGCGAAACGGGATCGGTCTCTCGAACGTTCTTCCTCACAAGGCATGCCACTTCGCGCAGCAGCCCATCTCCGGCCTCGTGGCCGAGCCGTTCGTTGACGACACTGAAATAGTCGAGATCCAGCACGAGCAAACAGGCCGGGATTCCATGGCGAAACCACATCGTGAGTCTCCGGTGAAGGAGCGTCTCAAGGGTTCGCCGATCCGACAGACCGGTCAGCGGATCTCTCGTTGCTATGACACCGCCCGGCGGAGCAAGGCCGATCTCAACCAAGGTGAGCGCCGCTCCCCCGGCGATAATTTTAGGGCTTCGCCGCTCCTGAAATCCGACCTCTCCGGCCTGAGCCGGTTCATCGTTTCCCCTCTCGATGGCGAATCGTCCTTCTTCTTCCACCCTCCCGCATCGAACACTGCCGTCCGATCGAACGAGGGAGAGAGGAGCCGCTCTTTCTGTTCGCAACCGCATAATCACCCCTGCCTATCGATGAGAGTCGAAGACTCTGACGATCCACCCATACGCTGCCTCAGGTGCTCCAATCGCTTGCGGCGCGAACCGACATCCTGCAGCAGAGCCGAGACGCCAGCCTTGGCCGTTCTGGCCCGTTCTGCCACCTCCCGGTCGAGCGCCAGAAGCCGCTCGCGCACGGCGTCGGGCATTTCGGCCTCCTGCAACACCGCTTCCCGCTCCCGATAACAGGCTTCCACCACGTTCCACTCTCCTTTCAGAGCGGCCGTGTGAGCGGCTTCCGTCAGACGTTCAAGCGTCGTCCATTCTTGCATGACGATTACCGCGCCAGGGCCAGCGGGGCACGGTCCTGAACCGCCGCTTCTCTCCATCCCTCGCGGAGCACATTCAAGCAGCGAAGCGCCCCTTCCAACCTTCGCCTGTCATTCCGCACGTTGGCTTCCACCAACTCAGCCATCGCATATTCATAGATTTGGTGCAGCAGTCGTGCGATCTCTCCTCCCCGTTCGTAATCGAGCGCGCAATCGAGCTCACCGACGATCGAAATGGCGCGACCCAGAAACCGCCCCTTGTCGGCTATGTTGTGTGTTTCGATCGCTTGGCGCGCCAATTCGATCGATTGAATGGCCGCGTCGTACAGCAAGACCACGATCTGCACGCGCGACGATGTCATCACCTGCGTTTGGCGGTACTGATTCGCACACTGTGCGATCATGACTCGATCTCCGCGTTAGAGAATTTGTTTGGCCACATTGTCTCGCGCCGTCAAGAAGGACGCTTGGCTGCTCAATTGTCGCAAGAGACCGTCCAACGCCGCGTACTGCCGTTTGAGCCGTTCCTCGTAGAGCGCCAGCGCATCTTCCTTTTTGGCGATCTCCTCGGCGAGATCGCTGATGGATTTCGTGAGCCCCTGTTTGCGGAGCGTGACCGATCCGAATTCGATGTCGTCGAGACGATCCACCGCATCGACCATGAGCCGGGCGATGCCCGTCACCCCGCTTTGATCGATAAACAAGGTCTTGACAGCCCCGTAGTTCTCATTGAGCGCCGCGCCGAGCTTGGCTTCGTCGACCGTGACGGTCCCATCTCGTTCCGTCTGAAAGCCGATCTCGCCCACCGTGGTATACGTCGAGGCACCGGACACCGTCGCGGACAGAGCCCCTCGGATCTGGGACAGGACGGTCCGTACCGCCGGTTCATTGAAGAAATTGCCCCCTTTTTTGGTCGTCACGTCGTATGTGGTTCGCTCGTTGATGAACTTCACGACGTCGTTGTACGCAGCGGCCAACGACAGAATGTTGCTCTTGACAGCGTTGACATCCCTGTTCACCCCCACCTGGACGGCGCCCGTATCCTTGACGGTGAGTGTCACCCCAGGAATCGCATCTGTGATCACATTGCTGCTCCTCGTCAGCGTGACGGTCGACGACGAACCTACGACCACTTCCGCGTCCTGCGCGGCCTGCAACGTGTCTGTCCCGCCCGTCCCGCTGCCATTGGTCAAATCGAGATCCGTCTGATCGGTCACGATGGTGATGGCATTGTCGGCGCCGGTGCTGCCGGACGTGAGAACCAACCGGTAGGCCGGGGTCGTATCCGAACCGGTATTGATGATGGAGGCGACGACACCGGCCCCCAGATCATTGATCTGATCCCTCAGATCTTCGAGGGTCGCCGCTTCCCCGAGCGTGACGGTTTGATCGGCCCCCGACCCCACGCGGAACGTGAAGGTCGCGGAACTCCCCGACACGATATCGGTCGTCGTGGAGGTGACGGCCTTGGCCGCCTTGCTGACAAGCTGATGGGACTGCGCGAGTCGCGTGACCTGAATCTGATACGTGCCCGGCGTCGCCGAGGAAGAAGCGGTCGCGGTCAATACCGTGTCATCAGACACGCCAGCGGACGACTGGTCAAAGGAGACGGCTCGTTTCAATTTATCGGCGGCGCTTTGTAACGCCGCCAGTTTGGTGCTCAGCGTGGCATAGTCGGTGCTTGTTGAATTGAGCGCGGCTTTCTTCTCGTTCAACCGGTCGATCGGCAAACGGGCGACCTTCAGCAACTGATCGATCACCGGACCGAAATCGACCCCGTTGCCAAGCCCGCCGAAACTGATCGTTGCCATACGCTTTCTTCCCCGCCAATCACCGGAGCGGCGCACCGCCCGTTTTCTTTCAGACCCGTTCTTCCAGCAACACCCCTTTGTCGGGCTGACTCGCCCGCTCTTCGGACAAATATCTTGCCAACTCCAAAATCTCTTCGGGAGGGAATTGACGAATCACCTCGCCCGACTCTTTGATCACCTTCACCACGACCTGATCGGTTTTCTCATCCACGAGAAGCTTGACCTGAAGCCCCGCCGATTTCAGCATGTCCTCAACGGTCCGCGCCGCCGAACTCAGCTCTCCACGCCGGCCGTCGATGCGATGAAAGAAATCCTCGGTCTCGGTGCGGGAGGGAAGCGCCGTCTTTCGATTCGAATCCGCCTCTTTTGTCAAGGCGCGATCCGATCGCGGCTCCCTGTGGAGCAGAGCCAAAAGATCCGCCTTGCCGACAGTCTGTGTAACCATGGCAGCCTCTCCATGATGCTAACGCCCGTCACTTCAGGCATGAGCCGCCCGGTGTTATGGAACCCGAGCGGCCCATCCGTTCACCACTCTACCTACCGCTGAAGCAGCGCCAATGCCTGTTGCGGCAACGTGTTTGCCTGCGCAAGGACCGAGATGCCGGTCTGAACCAGGATCTGGTTCTTGGTAAACACCGACGTCTCGTAGGCAACGTCCGCATCGCGGATGCGGGATTCGGCAGCCGTCAGGTTTTCGCTCGTCACCTGGAGATTCGTAATCGTGGCCTCCAGCCGGTTTTGCAGAGACCCGTACTCGGCTCGGGCGGTCGCGACCGCGCTGATGGCGTTGTCGATGTTCGCCAAGGCGCTCGTCGCATTGCCCGACGTGGAGACGTTGACGCTGCTGAGCCCCAACGACGTCGTCGTGATATCGTTCAAATTTAACGACAAGGTGTTGCCCGTGCCGCTCCGGAACCCGATCGCGATCGAGAAGCTGATCGTCGAACCGCTGGTCAACGCCTGGCCATTGAATTCGGTCGTTTGAGCGATTCGGTCGATTTCAGACCGCAGCGCGATGAATTCTTGATCGATGTAAGACCGCTCTGTAGCCCCCACTGTGCCACTTGACGATTGCGAGGCCAATTCGCGCATCCGCGCCAACAGAGAACCGATAACTGAAGCGGCGCCGTCGGCGATTTGCGTCAAGCTGATCCCGTCCGAGGCGTTACGGGTCGCCTGGTTGATACTGCGAATCTGCGCCCGCAGGGACTCGGACAATCCGAGACCGGCGGCGTCGTCCGCCGCGCGGGTGATCCGAAGGCCGGACGACAACCGTTCGACGGATCGCTGCAACGCATTGGTACTCACTGTCAGGTTTCGCTGAGCCGCGATCGACGCGGGATTGTTGTTGACGATCAGAGCCATACCCTTCTCCTCCTTGCTGCTAAAACGTTTCCGCTCGCCTCCGACGTCCGTGCAGAAGCTTGTTTTACCCTCAGCGCCATTCGCTGATCGCCCACGTTATCGGTCAAACTTCGCAGGACTTAAGCAGCGGCGAACGGAAACCGAACAGAACAAGGCAACGGGCAAGAATGAACAACAGAAGAGCCTACCGCCGGTAAGCGCAACGGGTTATGCCGCCAACCGCGGAAGGATTTCGTATTCCAGGAGATCGGTCATCAGAACCAGGTCACCACCGTCTCTGGCCGCCAACAGCTCCTGAACCCAGAAGCTGAGGGAGGTGCGCCGATCGGCCGGATCTTGCCGATCCCTGCCTTCGGTAAATTCCAGATAATCGGCCAACCGCCCCAGCCACTCGTTCATGGCCGGATCGCGAGGGGTTCCGGCCCGCCAGGTTTCCAACAGAGACAGTCCCTCCACGTGAAGCAGTTTCGCGTAGCGTCCGGCGGCGATCCAGGCGGCATGCTCGATGTCCGCCATCGACCGAGTGAGGGCGACAAGATGCTCGTAGCAGGAAGCCGGTTGCTTCATCAACGACACGTCGAGGTCTCGGTCCGTGATCTCCCGATGGTCCAATCGAAGTTTAATGACGAGGCGAGATCGTGCGTGAGCACGGTCGCTGATGTCGGCCAGCACTTCTTCCAGCGTCGTCCGGTCCTCCGCCATCCATTCTTCCTGATCAAGCTGTACCCGCATGGTGATCCTCCTCCCCCCTCTTTTTTGTAACCGGTCGAGACCGCCTCCTCTTACGGCTTCACGTCGTTTTCAGCCTCCATGGACAACGGCTGGAACAGAGCGGCTCATCGGGAGATGCTTCAATCCCCGATAGTCGCTCATCACGAACGCATGCCCCACCTGAAGCAAGCGGGTCCGCCACTGCTCATACACCAGCGCCTGGTGGCGGGCCATCTCCTCCAGTCCTTCAATATCGTCGCTCTGAACGGCCCTGAGAAACGCGACCGTGAGGGGTCTGGTGGCCATTGAATCCATCCCCAGAGTGACAAGCCGTTCCCTCTCTTGAGCAAGCGAGCGCTGTAGCATCTGAAGCTTTTTCACATCAAGCGGCAGGTTCGTCGCCACGCGAACGATCTCGCGGGCCTGAACGGAGGCGCGCGCGACGGCCTGAACCAGTGATTGAATCGCGAAGTCGGCGGCATCGGCATCGGACGGTGGAGTCGCCGAAAAAGGAACGTGGCTGGACAGCCCACTGAACATCTCATACCAATACCGCCGCCAAAAGGCGGCGTACCACGCTTCATGAGCCGGCTCCTGTCCCGCGCGACATCTGAACGTTCCCAAACCGTCTTCATCGACATCGGATTGATAGACGCGGAACCCTTGAATGTCGGGAGGAAACGGTCCTCGCCCCAAGGCATGAAACAGCAGCGCCGCAACCTGATCGACCTGCAAACGGTCCTTACAGGCGTGGTGAGCGCACACCTGATCGAATCCGCAGGGCGCGCAGTCCAACTGCGGTTGAAGCACCCAGTGTCCTGGTCCGTAGGGACCCGTCTCCCGAAAATCGACATGCCCGACCGAGAGATCGACGACCGGAGTCCCCACGGCAACGGCCAAGTGCATGGGGCCCGTATCGTTGGTCACCAACAGGCGAGAGGCAGCCAGTAACGCCGTGGCCTGAGGGATCGTAGTCTGGCCTGTCAGATTCTTGATCGGATTGGTCCCCCCCGCCGCCCGGTACTCTCGCACAACCTGGGCCACCGTTTCTTTTTCGGACTCGGCTCCGAGAAACACAACTCCGCCGCTCCATCGTTTGGACAGAAGCGCCAACGTCCGGCCAAAGTGTTGCGGCCGCCAGGCCTTCATCCCGTCACTGGCCCCGGCTTGGACTGCAATCCACTCCATCCGCTCATGACCATCGGCTGAGAGCACGCGGCGGGCCCATTCGTGATCCGCTTTCTCGACGGTCAGCTTAAGCGGCGTGAAGGGGCCGGGTCCGCTTCCCCCCAAGGCATAAATATCGACCAAGTTGAACCGATTGATCCGTCGGAAATGATGCATATCGGCGAAATAGGCCATCCAAGGGTTGTCGATGATTGTGCCTCCATCCCAAGCGGTTCGAGCCCCGCGAATGTCGGGAGACCCAATGGTGCCGACCAGGAGCGCGCTGGCTCTATTGAACGTGAGGTTGATGATACGATCGTATCGGCGCTCCACCAACGGACGGACCCACTCCGTCATTTCGCGATACAGAGACACAAGGTCCTTGACGGGCGTTCGACTCTCATTGATCAGCTCATGAAAGTCATAGGTGACGACCTCGCGCAAACCGGGCAGCAGAGCGGCCACAGGGGCAAACCGACGATCGATGACAAGATCCACGGCGCAACCAGGCCATTCCTGGGCCAACCTGCCAAGCAAGGTTCCCATCTGCACCAGGTCGCCCATTCTGGTGACGTTCACGATCAAGACTTGCTTCGAACGCCCGGTGCTCTCTGTCAGATTTGAAGTGTCGATCGACCCCATGATGAAGACCTGCTTAAGACCGTTCGCCACACCGACCCCAGCCCATCAGACAAGATCCCTGGTTTCCGAGCGATAACTATCCAGCAGGAGAATGAGCAATTCTTCACGAGCCAAGCGACGGCCGGCGCCTTTCGCCCGAATCTCGTCCGCCATATCCTTCAACTCGACTCGCTGATCGCGGGGAAACCGGCTCAAGAGTGTTGCCAGCTCAGGAGGGGTTTCAGCCCCGGCGGCCAACGCCCCCGCGTTCCGATCTCCGCGCAAGACGGCGCCGATCCGATCCGGCTGTCGGAGACCGATCACCGCCAATAATTCTTCCATCCGATGGCGATAGGTATGCTGCGTCAGGGCTCGGCGCCGGGCCGCTTCTGCAACCGATCGCCTTACCTCATGGTCATGGAGCCACCGACGGATCAAGGGCGGCACCTCATCGGGAGACCGAAATCGAACGATCTCCTGTTCGGAAAACAACTCCGGCAACAACGTCCGCTCATCTGTTAACTGGAAGGCGCCAGAGGCAGCCAGCTCGAACGTCCGCGGATTCACGAAGTCCGCTTGAGGGTCCAACGATGGTCCGTTGTACGAATGAAGATTGAGATTAATGGTGCTGGCATTGAACACTTTCCGGCAGGTCTCGGTGTCGATGCGGGCACCGCCCCGTTGCA
Source organism: Nitrospira sp. (assembly GCA_024331095.1). Lineage (GTDB taxonomy): Bacteria > Nitrospirota > Nitrospiria > Nitrospirales > Nitrospiraceae > Nitrospira_D. The sequence goes on from JANDJE010000033.1 coordinate 18,985, forward strand.
AGACGGAGACAAGCTCGGCCGCCCCTTCCCATTCGTTTCCCCAAAGTTTGAACGTCCATTCGGGTGACAGCCAGCGCGGCAACAGCACCCGCCGATTCCGGTAGCCGGCCCCGACGAACGAGACATCGGCGCCATATTCGCGTTGTTCGGTTTCGGTCGGCGAATAGGGATAAAAGACGTGAGGATCAGCCGCCATTGGCAAATAATGGACATGGGGCGCGCCGGCTTTTCTTAGCGCTTCGACACAGTCTCCTCGCTGAATCACAAACCAGCAGTCATAACTCGACGCGAGTTGCTGCCAGTAGGTCAGGTGCCGGTAGTTTTCCACGAACCACATCGCGGTGAGAAATTTCTTCTTCCGCACATGGTCCAACACACCGGCGGTTAATGGCGCCTGGGCGATGGCCAGCACCAGGTCCGGTGGATCCTCGGCCAACCGAGCGACCGTATCCAAACTCAAGAGGTCCGCGAAGCGACCTTGCATCGTCAGGCGGTGGCGGGCATCTCGGTAAGAATTGAATCGCTCATAGCTGGTCTGGTGAACGCTGTGATCGATCCAGGCCACGTGATGGCCCAGCGACCCCAATGCTGAGACCACATACCGAGCAATTGGCAGTGATCCTCCATAAATGGGACCAACCACGGCGATCCGTAGTTGACCTCCCTGCCGGCTCGCCACGAGCGGACGCAAGGCTGCCTCCACGGCACGATGAGCCGCTTCGTGGAGACCGGCCGCCGGCGCATAGGTCATGAACCGCAAGGGCTTTCCGAAGTCGGCCAGGTGTCGCGCCATGTCCGCCGGCTCGCCCCAGATCCATTCGATGTCCCCTAACCAGGAGCCAAGCGGACGAGCGCCGAGCGTATCTTTTAACATCGACACATCCGGCACAACCACCGCCAGCCTGCATCCGCCTTGTTTCAGCAATGCCAGCGCCTCGACGTGATACAGGAGCCCAACTCCGAACACCACACCGATTTCGTTATCTTTCCATTCCTTGAGTTGCGCATTCGCCCAGCTCGAGGCTTCTTTGCGAGGATCGTACGAACTGTGAATCCAGCGGTCGCCACATTTTGCCGTCACCGCTCCCTCGCGCGATGGAAGAAGCGAGAGCACTCCTCCGGGGGCCGACCGCACGGCTTCGGCAAGGGCCGGATCTGTATGGCCAAGCCGTTCAAGATTTTCCTGCCAGTGACTCACAGGACCTCACTCTCTCACAGAGCAAAGGAGACAGTCTGCTCCACAGCGCTTCACGTTCCGGAGGCGGCGCCTCCCCTCTCTCATACTCGGTGTAATAGCCCCCCCATGGATCACAGTGGCTAATCCAGACCGACCAGCCAGGCACCCTTGGCG
>JANDJE010000034.1 GCA_024331095.1 Nitrospira sp.
AATTATGTGTTTGTCGAGCTGCCGCAGGGATGGCAAGCGGGAACCATGGCTGCACGGCTTAAACGTCAAGGCTTGCTGATCCGTGACTGCTCGTCGGTCCCCGGAGCCTCTCCGCGGGCAATTCGTGTTGCTGTTCGCCGACCATCGGAAAACAACCGACTTATCAAGGCTCTCTCAGCCCTTCTTGAGGATCGGAATGGATGAAATTGTCGCAGGCCGAGTGTCTACCGGCCATCGTGTGATTGATCGGACATTGATCATTGATTTAGGGGGACGGCGGCGGGTGCTTTCGTCCGCTCCCCAAGGCGGAGGAGTTCGCCTCGCGTCTTATGTGCTCAATCATCAAGTCGATGGTCACAATGTGACGTCAAACGGGCGCCCTCGGCGGTTTGGCGATCCGGCTCGTTGCTTGAGGCAGCTGGCTGCTCGGTATGGGCTCAGGGGAGCAACGGTTGGTTTAATGACGGCGGTGCCGATGACGCAACTTGTCACAACCCGGTATGCAGCGGGATCGCTTTGGGTTGAATGTTTTGCAACCGTGGGGGTTGCCAACGCGGTGCGGGCTGGGGAATGGGGGACGATTCCGGTTACACGGCGAGTTGAAGCAAAAAATGCTGTGGTGCCTGGAACGATCAATCTCATTCTGGTGACGAACAGTAGCCTCTCTCCGGCCGCGATGGTGGGAGCGGTTCAGGTCGCGACCGAGGCCAAGACCGCCCTGTTGCTCGATGCTCAAGTTCCCAGTGCCGACAGCGGCTTACCTGCCACCGGAACCGGGACGGATGTCGTGGTGATTGCCTGCCGGCTTCGTGGCGACGGGCCATTTCATCGGTACAGTGGGACCCATACGATTCTGGGAGCCCTGATTGGCCAAGCGGTCACACACTGTGTTTCCGCTGGATTGCGAAAGGCGATGCTTTGGAAAGAGGCTCGTCGCCAACGGATCAGTCGGCCGATTTCGTGACTTGCACGAAGTCATTGCTGAGCCGTACCGGTGCCCTCCGATTGCCCCTTCATTGCGCCTTTCGCCTGATAAGCGAGATCAACGACGCAACCCGTACCATCATTTCGCGATCCGATCCATTCCGATCTTCCCCGTCGTCTCATCAAGTAGACGACTTCCATCCCACCGGTCGAAGCGGTTGTCTTCTTTGTGATGAAGATGGCGCGATTTCTTGCAAACCGACGCCAAGTCGCTACACTTGGGAAAGTATCTCGTCTCCAAGATAGTTCCTCCGCTCAATCGTGGGTAATCGAGCGTGTATTTTCCCTCGTCACGTGGTGATGCCGATTCGGAGACGTGAGGGCACGACGGCGTGGGAGAGACACGGAAGACGATGGAAACGTCAATAGACAAGCCCTCTGAACCTCGCGCCGGTTCACGCTCCGACCTTGCCAAGTCCGCCCACCCGCGCCGCGTCTGCCTGCTTCCAGTCAGCCGGGAGTGTCTGGCGGTTGAATTGGGCTCTCTATGCGAAGTGATCACGGTGAAGGAGATGACGACCGTTCCAGGCATGCCTCTCGTCCTGGCCGGAGTCACTACTTGTCGAGGCGCCGTGATCCCGCTGGTCGATCTGCGGGTCTTGTTGGATTGGCCAAGAACCCTCATGCCGCGGTATGCCGCCGTGGTGAGGCAAGGCGAGGTCCGGTTCGGCATTCTGATAGACGACGTCCCTGAGATACAAACCGTTCAGCGCGGCGACGTGCCGGAAGAGTCGTACGGCGAGTCGTCGAACGATCGCCCATTCTTCGCGGATTTTGTAAACCTGCCGGGAAGGAAATGTGCGCGACTGGATCTCTCGGCGCTCCTCGCGACGATTGAGTCCCTGCCGACGCGGTCTGCAATCGGCGGAGGTTGATGAAGCACGAAGCCGATCGGAAGAAGTGAGGTAAGTCCTGGAATTGTATGAGGCGATGGAGGTCCGATCATGGCAAGGTATGGGCGGTGGATAAACGAGTCGATTGAATCTTGGTTCGGAAATCTCAAGGTTCTTCATCAATTGATGATAGGAGTCGTTGTCGCCGGTGTCATGATGAGCCTTCTTGTCTTGATCGGGCTGAGCGGCATCGATCGTCTAAAAAGCAATGTGGATTCCGTTTCCGCCCGGCCTATTTCGGCCCTCTCGCAGATTTCGATGAGCGGCAACAATTTGGCTCTGTACCAAAGCGTGTTGCCCGGTCTGAGTCGGCATACCAACAAGGCGGATTTTGACGACGCCGTCGGCAAGCTTGGCGAATTAAAGCGACAAACGTTTGCGCCGCTGGACGTTTATGAAGCCGAGATAAGCAGAGAGTCGGTCGCAGGAGCCGAAGACGGCGAACGTATAGCCGTACTCCGCCGCTCCCTCAACGACTATTTCGTCGCGGCCGAAGGGGCGATCGGGACGCTCGCCGACGGTTTCAACGAGGCGCTGGATGATGATGAGAGGCGGACGATGAAAGATGTCGGCTTGCTCGCGCTTTCCGGAGACGTTGCGGCGAAGCAGCGCAAGGTTATCGTACAAATTCACGAGTTGATGATCAAGATTCGGGAATCGGCGAGGGAGGCGAACGAGAAAATACGGGCGGAGGCGGATGATTACGCCGACTCGCTGTTGATCGGATGGGCATGCGCCCTTTTTCTGGGGGGCGGGGTCGGATATTTGTCGGCGCGCCGCGTCTCCCGAAACGTCGGGCGCATGGCCGACGTCGTCGGACAAGCCGTTGCGGGGAATCTTGAGGCCCGTGCTCGATTGGAAGGGCATGACGAGTTCGGCCGTCTGGCCAAGACGCTCAATGTCCTGCTGGAGCGGGCGGCGTCGTTTGCATCGGCTGAAGAAGATCGGGATCGACTGCAGAAACGGCTGAAGCGGTTCCAAACGTTGATGGCGGAGGTTGTAAAAGGAGACTTCACCAAGCGAGGCGAGATCACGGCCGACGTCGTGGGGGACGTCGCGCAAGAATTCAATCTCATGCTTGAGAAATTTTCGCAATTGCTGCTGCACGTCCGAGAATCCGCGGAGCGGATATCAAAATCGGCGGGCATCCTGCGGGACTATGGCGGTCGAGCATCTGAAGCAGTCGGACATCGGAGGGAGGAGGCTCTCAAGGCGCTTGAGACGGTCGAACAATTGGTGATTTCCATGCGACGAGTCTCCGAAATCGCAAGAGCCTCCTCTGAATCGGCGGGAGAAGCGATTGCGGCCGCGGAGAAAGAGAAAGCGTCGGGGGGAGATCGATCTCAAGGCTTGGAGGGGATTCGCGATCTCGTCCGTCGCGTGACAATGCAGATCAAGACGCTCGACGATCACTGTTCGAACGTCTGGCGTCTGGCGTCGTCGATTCAAGAGACGGCAGGCCGGACGAATCTGCTCGCGTTGAACGCGGTCATCGACGCCATTGGTGTGGGAGGAGCCGGAGATCGTTTTGTCGTCGTATCCGATCAAGTGCAAAAGCTGGCTCAAAGCTCGATGCAGGCCGCACGAGACGTCGTGGTTTTGGCGAAGGCCATGCAAAGCGAGACGCAAAAAATCGTGGCGGCCATGGAGCGTGAGATGGGCCTTATGGCGACCGGGAGACTTCCCTCGGCTCAAACGAGAGACATGTCCCACCACGTTTCGGCGCTCGCGCAACGATCCATCGGTTTTGCCGGAACCGTTGCCGCGGCCGTTGCGGAACAGGCGTCTTCGATCGATGCGGTCGGCCGGTTCGTCAAAGACGTGATCGAGGAAGCCGACGCCGCACAACTCGCAATGGACAGAGCGAGGGCCGCAGTGGAGGACGTGGATAAATCGGCGGAGAGCATGGCGGCGTCCGTCGCTCGATTCAGACTGACCTGATGAGCGGCGGCACAGAGGGCGAGAATCATGAGCGGCATGGGCGAGCCGATGGGGTCGGAAATGGAACGGAGGAATCTCATCGGCATGTTTGCCGAAGAAGCCTCGGACGCTTTCCGGATTCTGATCAAGACGTTGCGCCCAAATGACGGCAGCGAGCCCGCTCCTCAGTCGATCCGCGCATGCGTCGTCACGGCGCATCAAATCAAACAAGCCGCCGCTCTGTACGGATATGATGGAATCGCCCGTCTCTGCGAACGGCTGGAGGCGCTCTGTGAAAAAACGGCGACGGTTTCCGATCATGCGCGGTTTCAGGGGGTGTGTCTGGCGAGCAAACTTGTGCAAGGTATGGAGGCGTTCGTTCAGGCGATTCTGAAGGGAGAAGAAGAGGACCGGACGGTGATCGAAGAATGTCTGGCTTCCTCCGCAGCTTTCTTGAACGACCGGTCGAATTCGTCGGCGAATGAGGCGCCGGTCCAATCTCACAAAGATGCGTCGCCGGTGACTCATGAGATTGATGCTGATCCGAACGCTTCGGATCGCTACTTTCTCCCCGCGTTGGATGAAGAGGAGGCTTCGTATTTCTCGTTCGAAATCGAGGAGCATCTCAAAGAATTGGAGGAGGGGCTTCTCCGATTGAGCGAGGGCTCCGAGGACCGAGAACTGATCGACCGCCTTTTCCGAACGGCCCATACACTCAAAGGTTCGGCCTATACGGTCGGTTTTCAGGCGATCGGCGACCTTGTCCATTGCCTTGAGGATTTCCTGGAAACGATCAAGATCGGCAGTCGTTATGCGACGTCCGAACAAGTCCGGGTCCTGCTTCACGCGGTCGATGTTGTTCGTGCGTTGAGCCGGAGAAAACCGAGAGAGCTTGAGAAGACAAGAAGACGATTTCACACCGTCGTGTCGGAACTGCAATGCTTCGACCGAGATTTTGTTCTTGGGCAAGCGCTGAAGCGGAATTCCACCGAAGCGCCAAGTCCATTGAAACAGGCCGAAGATCCCGTCGTCGATCAAGCACGGGCATGGGGATGGAACAACGCCGGAAAGAAAGGAAAGCCGAAAATCATCCGTATCGACTTTTCTCGCTTTGATCGGCTGATGAATCTGGTCGATGAACTCATGATCGGATGGGGTCGGTTGGATCGGCAACTGAGGAGCCTGGAAAGACTCGCCGATCGAACGCCGGGAGGCAAGGCTCAGAGTGGTGAGTCGATCGAATCGGGATCGAGCGGCCACGAGCGTGAGGGCAAAGACAATCCGGACCGCTTGGCCCGGCGCAGCGGCTCAACGAACGACGCAATGGCCGATATCGTGACGCAATGGCGTGGAGGGCTTCAACAGGCCCGTGAGGAGACGGACGATGCGCGGCGGATGACCGGGGCGTTACGGGAGGCAATCTCCGGGGTCGGCCTTGTGCCGGTCGGCCTGGCCCTCTCACGATTTCATCGCGCGGTGCGCGATGTCTCCGACCAATCAGGGAAATGGGCGTCGCTGGTGCTCTCGGGAGAGCATACGCAGGTGGACGCATCGATCCTTGAACGCCTGGCCGATGCGTTGATTCATTTGATCCGGAACGCCGTTTTTCACGGAATCGAATCCCCGTCCGAACGGGTTGCGCAAGGTAAACCGGAAGTCGGAACGATCTCCGTACGCGTCGAACGGAGAGGGCGCGCGCTCGTCATCACGATCAAAGACGACGGCAGAGGGGTGAACATGGAGGCAGTCCGTCAAAAGGCTCTGATGATGGAGTTGATTCGTCCGGAATCCCTTCCGTCCCTCTCCGAGCAGGAAATCCTTCAGTGCATCTTTGCGCCTGGGTTCTCGACCGCTTCACAGGCGAGTCCTATTGCGGGGCGTGGGGTGGGGCTTGATGCGGTCAAACGAGCGATGGAAGAAATAGGGGGACGTGTCGAAGTGGAATCGCACCTGAACGTCGGAACGACGTTCGTCCTGCATCTCCCCGTCACGCCACTGATTACGGCGGTCTTACTCGTCCGCCTGGGGGCCGATCGATACGCGATCCCGCTTTCGAATGTTCGGACGGTCACAGTGTCGCCGGCGGATTCGCTGATTCGCGTTGAGGAACGCACGCTTCTTCGTTTGGATGAAGGAATGGTCGAGGTGCGGTCTCTCCGGCACATTCTGAAAGATGAGTCGGAACCGAGAGAGGCATCAATGCCGATTGTAGTCGTTCAAACGGCGACGGGGGCCCTGGGATTGGCGGTGGATGAGATTTTAGAACGGCGGGATCTCACGATTCGGACGTGGAACTCTCTGAAACTGTTGGATCGATCGTATTTCTCGGGAACGGTCGTTGATCAGGATGGACGGCTCGTTCTGGTCATTGATCCGAACCGACTTCAAATCGGTCAACCGGGTTCGGCAATCAAGCGGGATTCATCGGCGGCCGGGAATTCATCGCAAGGGGCGGCATGTGAAAATGCGTGCAAAAATTGACGAAGGTCGGTTGATTCCTGACAATGAAGGCGAACTTGTTGAAAGCCGACTGCAGTGCGTCGAGCGGATCTTGCCACGAGGAACGTAGAAGAAGGGATCGTCTATGTCCAAGATATTAGTCGCGGATGACAGCATCGCGGTGCGGAAGGTGGCGGAGCGGCTTCTGATAGAAGCCGGGTTCGAGGTGGCGCTCGCGGCGAACGGCGACGAAGCCCTGGCCTATTTGGCGAAAGATGAAGCGGACGTGATCGTGTGCGACGTCATCATGCCGGATAAAAGCGGCTACGAAGTCTGCGCCTTCGTTCGGAACCAGCCTCGGCTGGCGGCGATACCGGTTTTGTTGATATCGGGGATCGTGAACGATGAAGTGATACAACAGGCACAGGCCTGTCGGGCCGATGGGGTGTTGAAGAAGCCGTTTCAAGGCACATCGTTAAAGGACAAGGTGTCGGAGTTGCTTGCCGGCAAGCAAGCCTGTGCCACGGCGACGTCGAGCGATGCGGAATTGGATCTCAGCGATGAGGCGGTTTCTCCTCGCCAGGAAGAGGTTCCGCCTGTTCCTTCTCTTTCTCCTGTTTCCGAGCCTCCGGAGACGGCTCCGGCGCATGAAGAATGTCAAAGGCCGGTCGAACAGGAGACGCTCGCCATAAGAGAAAATCTTCGGCTGACGGCCGACAAGCTGAGCGAGGTCGAGCGTCTTCTTCAGGCGGAGCGGGATCGGGCGCAAGACCTGGCCGATCGCGTCATCGAGCTTGAGAAGGAGGTCGGTAGAGCGAGGGAGATGGAGCAGCTGCGGGAGGATGAACGACGACGGGCAAGCGAGTTGGAATCCAAAGTGGCCAGCTTGGAGGAGGAATTGTCCCGTATTCCGCTGCTTGAATCCATGCTACAGGAAGCGCGGGAATCCGCCGAAACGGCCCGCCGAGACGCCTCGGCTCTGAAGCAGGCGCAGGAGGCCATCGCCCAATTGGAGGCGGCGTTGCACACTGAACAGGCTTCGGCTGCCCAACTGGTTCAACAAATGACCGAGCTGGAAGAGCAGGCGGCTCGCGGCAAGGATGCGGAATCGGCGCTGGCGCGAGAGCGAGAGCGATGCGCCGAGCTTGAACGAAAGGCGAATGAAACGGAAGCCTTGTTGCTGGTCGCGAAGGCGAAGCTGGAGGAGGTGGAGTCCGAGCTGGCGGCGGAACGGCGGACGAGAGAAGAATATGAGCGGCGCCTCTCCGAGTCGGAGGCGAGGGCGACCAAGACGCAGGGACTGAAAGTTTTGCTCTCGGCGGAGCGGGAACGCAGCGCAGAGATCGCTCAAAAGCTCGCCGAGACCGAGTGGGTCGCCATGAACGCGACAAGGCGCTTGGAAGAAATAGGATTGAAACTCCGGGAAATTGCGAGCGTGGCGTCGGAACTAAGCAAAGGAATCGGAGAGCGCGAGTCGGCCACGTAATTGAAGTACGGCGGGATTTGTTTTTTCAAAGGGCGGAGTTCGATGTCGATCGACACGGCGGCCGAAAATCGACAAGACCGCAGCGGCGCGTTGATTCGGGAGTTACAGGAAGCGCTTGATCGGATTCATGTGGATCTGGATGAGCTGCAACAAGGTCTCGAGCCGGACCGTCATCGCGCGCTTGCGCGGGCGATGAAGGCGGAAGTCTTCGGCATATGTGAATCGGCGATCAAGGCGGGTTTTCCAAAGGTGAAAGAAGCCTGTACGGGCGCGATTCCCTTGATCGAATCGGTTGAAGACCCCGCCGCCCGGCGCGGCGTCGGCGACTATCTTGCGCTCTGCAAAAGCCTTGGGCGTATCCGCGAGTCGCTTACTCGCGCCGCGGAAGCGATTTCCAGCGATGCGCCCGTTTTCGATTTCGCCAAGGATGTTTCGGCGACGATCGAAGCCGACGACCTCTTGGCGGCGCTGCATCGCTTGCAAGAGAGTCGGAGCGCGTCCGCCGCGCGGAACGGGCATCTTCTCCCGACGTTGATCGAGCGGGTGGAGCAGTTGAGGGGAAAAGGGGTCGAAAAATGCGACGCAATGTTCCTGAAAGACTTTCTGGATGAATCGTCGAAAAAGGATGCCGAGTTCGTGGAGATCGTGCAGGCGCAGATTCCGGCCATCATCGAAGCGGTCGAGCCGTTGAAGAGAGGAGAGCAACGGTCCGATCAGCTTGCCGATCGATTGCGGGCGATCATCGGACGACTCTCTCGGCTGTTGTCATCCGCGAAAGAGGCCGCCGCGCCCCAGTCCGTTTTTTGGGACGGCTTGATCGGGTTCCTTACGCTCGTCATGCAGCAACGAGTGGTCGTGACGGAGCGGCGGTATGAAGCGGTCGAGTTGCGCCTCCAAGAATGTCTCAAGGCCGTTCATGCCTGGGCTGAAGAGAGGCTGGCGGAGCGTTCGGCGATCGGCAGCCTGCTCGACATAAAGTGAAAAGGATGTCGAGCGGTCGATTGCCGATGAGACGTGCGAATCGACAGCGGAACCGTTTCCCACCCCCGACAAGTTCAGGTCTCTGCATCGTACGGCTGCTATATCGGCACCATGATCACATGAACCTGTGATGGATCTTGCAGTTTTCACATCGATCGTGCTAATCCCGTCACGATACAGAATTTCGGTCGTGTCGGGGAATTTCGTCCGTGCCCAAGCTCATCACGATTCATCATCCTGATCAAGTCGCGCAACAGGCGCGGGACTATGTGCAGGCCTACATCCTGCTCCCTTCGGGCGTCGTGGGCTTATTTTGTTTGGTGGGCGCGATCGGCGGATTGGCCTATCAACTGATCGCTTCCGATACCTACTCCTGGACCACTTTTTTCTTCAGTACCGGCCTGTTCGTCTTGGGGGTCGCCCTGGGAATGGGACAGACGTCGTATCACCGCTATCTGTTCACCCATTTCCCTGAAACCTTCGCGGCTCGCATGAGATTGGTGACAAGCCGGCAAAAGAAAAAGGTCAAAAAAGAGACGCCGCAGGAGTCAATCGATCATCCTGGACGCAAGCTGGCGCCGGTCGCTTACATCGTCGGCATCGCCCTGCTGGTCGGGAGCAGCGTGGTCGCGATCGTTCACGGTCAGGTGGAAGCGATCCCTGCTTTTTTGATGCCATGGGCGGGGTTTTACTGGGTAAAGCTGTTTCTCTGGCGGCGGATCATCCTCAAGAAGTGATCACCGTGCAGGCCGAGGATTGGTAGTCCGCGGTGTCCCGCGTTTAGCCGGTTTTGAGGCTTTCTTTGATTCCAAGGCGGCGACCCGTTGCTCCAGGTCGCGCACGAGCTGGTGCAGCTCCGGCAAATGATGAAAGACCCCTTGCACTTTCAGCGCCCGTTCTCGCGGCAAAGCCGGTATGCCTCCCACGACTTGATTTGATTCCACGCTTCGATTAACCCCGGCCTTGGCTGCGATCATCACGTAATCGCCGATCTGAATGTGGTCCGAGAGACCGGCCTGCCCTCCGATCATCACGTGGTGTCCGATGGTCGTGCTCCCGGCGATTCCCACCTGCGCCACGATGATGGAGTGTTCCCCCACCGTGACGTTGTGGGCGATCTGAACGAGATTATCAACTTTGGTGCCTTGCTTGACGCGGGTGACCCCAAGCGTGGCCCGATCAACCGTCACGTTGGCGCCTAGTTCGACATCGTCTTCAATGACGACGCCTCCGAGTTGCGGAATCTTGTGATGACGCCCCTGATGCTGCACGTATCCGAATCCGTCGGCGCCGATGACGGTTCCGCTGTGGATAATCACGCGGGAGCCGATCGAACAGCCCTCCCTGACGACGACATTGGGGTACAGCACTGTGTCATCTCCGATCGTCGAGTCCGACCCCACGAACACGCCGGGGTAGAGGGTCACGCGCGCTCCGATGGTGACGCGGTCTCCCAGCGTGACAAACGGCCAAATGGACGCATCGGGTCCGATGGTCACGTCGGCCCCTCGGACAAGATCCTTGGAAATACCGCGGGGAGGGGCGGGGCGAACGAAAAACCGCTGCGCGACCTGACCGAAAGCCATCAAGGGGTGAGGAACGACAATTTGAGGAACCGCAAGTTCCGGCAGGTGCCGATGGACGAGCAGCGCCGCCGCGCGAACCGTGGTCGCCGACTTCAAGGCTTTATCGCCGGCGATAAACGACAACGATTCGGGGGTCGCTTCACCGAGGCTTGCAAGCTCAAAGATCTGTGTTCCCTCGTCGCCGTGGACCGTTCCTCCGACGAGCTGGCGAATATCGGCAAGGGAGATGGGCGATGACAGCCGAGGAAGAGCCATGGGGCGTTACCTCTTCTTGGCCTTTGCGGTGGTGGCTTTCTTGGGAGCGGCAGCCCGTTTTTTAAGGGCGGTCGGCTGCTTTCGACCGGCGGAAGCCGGTTTCTTGGAAACGGTCGCCGACCGTTTCCCTCCTGTACCGGTCGGTTTTTGGGGAGCGGCGGCCGGTTTCGTTTCGGCGGAGGCCGAAGTTTGGCCGGTCGTAAGCCGTTGATGCACATAGGCGGCGACAGACCCTACGGTGCTCAAGCCGGGGAGGTCTTGATCGGGAATTTGAATTTTAAATCGATCTTCGATCTCAAAGAGCAGCTCGATGATGGCCACCGAATCGAGTCCGAGATCGTCTCGAAGATGATGGGATTCGGTAATGGTGGAAGGGTCTCGCTTCAGATAAGTGGCAAGCGCCTGGATGATCTGAGAGGTCACCTCAAGTTCGGTCATTATGGATGCTCCTTCATCATGGAAGTGAAGATCCCGGCGGTCGATTGCGGGATACGCTCATAATCACATCAATATCCGGTTGTCCGTTCCGGCCGTCCGGTGGGCGTCGGGTGTGCGCCGACGTCTCGATGACTTGCGGCAGGAAGACCGCCATCGGTGTGTGTGAAAGAGAAGACTCGTCTCTCATGCGACGAATTTTTTCAACACGACCGTGGCGTTGTTGCTCCCGAAGCCAAACGAATTCACGAGAGCGGCTCTGATTTTTCGTTCTTGCGGTAATCGACTGATGCCATCCAGACGGCAGGCTGGATCAGGGTCATCGTAGTTGGCCGTGGGATGGATTTGCCCGGTGTGAATGGCCAGCGCCGAAGCGATGGCACCGAGCGCGCCGGCGGCTCCCAGGGTATGGCCGATGAGCGACTTCGTGGCGTTGACGGCGATCTTATCCGCCCGGTTCTTGAACAGCCGCTTGATGGCCTTCACCTCGACGACGTCGCCGATGGCCGTTGAGGTCGCATGCGCATTGATGTAATCCACCTGCGCCGGAGTCAGACCGGCCGAGTCCAGGGCTAGTTTCATGGTGACGGCCACCTCTTCGCCGTCCTCCCGAGGAATGACCATGTGATAGGCCTCGCTGGTGGCGGCGTATCCGGCAAGCTCGGCGTAAATCCTCGCTTTTCGCTTGCGAGCGTGCGCCAGAGATTCGACGATCAGGGCACCGGCTCCCTCCCCCATCACGAATCCGTCCCGACGTCTGTCGAACGGGCGGGAAGCCCGTTCCGGCGTATCGTTGAATTCGCTGGACAAGGCACGCAGGGAACAAAACCCCGCAAAGACCAGCGGGGTGATGCTGGCGTCCGCGCCGACGGCGATCACCACGTCGGCCTGGCCGGTTCGAATGCATTGGAGCGCCTGTCCCAGCGCATGGGCGCTGGACGAGCAGGCCGTGGAAATCGTGAGATTCGGTCCTTTTGCTCCGTGAGCCATCGCCACGATACCCGAGGCGGAATTGAGCGTAATGGTCGGAATGAAGTTCGGATGAACGCGATTGGGCTTTTGCGTTTTGAACAGCTGGGTGATTTCCCGCTCTCCCATGACCATCCCGCCCATGCCGGCTCCGACGATGACCCCGACGCGGTGCGGTCGTTCCTTTGCCATGACGAGGTGGGCGTCGGCAAGAGCTTCCTTGGCGGCCACGAGAGCGAATTGAGCGTATCGGTCCACGCGATTTGCTTGATTGGGGGGAAGGTATTGTTCCGGTGAGAAATTCTGAACCTGACCGGCCACTCGCGATCGATATTCGGTGAAAGGAAACGGTTCAAGCGAAGAAGGAGAAATGGCCGACACGCCCGAGCGCCCGGTCAAAGCGGTTTTCCAAAATTCGCTGACGCCGATGCCGATGGACGAAACCACCCCCAAGCCCGTAATCACGACACGCGACTTCATGCGATGTTCTCCTTCATGTCGCTCCTTACTTACCGGAAGAATGGAAAGCAGTCAACTGGAGATTGGCGATCGCTCAATGACGGACCTTGAGCAAGAGATACAGTCCGAAGCTGATAAACAGGATGTTCGCCAACCAACCGGCGAACATCGGCGCCAGCGCGCCTCCGCGTCCCAGGGCGACGGCGATGGATTGAGTCGTCCAATAACAGAATCCGACGACGAAGGCTTGGCCGATTCCGGCGGCCATGCTTCCGCCGCGAACGCCGCTTCGCCGCAAACCCAGCGCGATGCCGATCAGCACCATAACGACCGTCACCATGGGGAATGCCACGCGATTGTAATAATCGGTCAGCAAGCGAGCGACCGAGACGCCTTCCGGCTGAAACCTGGCGATGTAGTTGCGGATCTGTTCAAATGTCATCGACTCGGAGTTGCCCGTCAACGAGGTGGCGAAGTCGTCGGGAATAAGAGGAATTTGGGCCGGTTGTTCCGTGAAGGAAACAAGGTCCACGGCGTTGTCCGGTCCGAACTGCCGGCGGACTCCGTCGCGCAAAATCCACCCCTCTCCGGTGAACCGGGCCTCTGATGCTTCGATGATCCGGTCGAGATGGAAGGTCCGATCGAAATGAAACAGCCGGACCCCTCGAAGGGCGTGCCCTCCGACGTCGACCGCGTTGATCGACATCAGGGTGTCGGATCCGATGCGGACCCAAGGTTGGGTCGCCTGAACCGTCAACGGAGTCGGCCGTTTTTCGATGCGGATCAAACGGATCTCTTCGGCCTTTTCGGACGCAAGCGGGATGATCGTGGAACTCAACGCCAGCAGTATGAGCGAGAGAAAACCGGCAAATAGGAGAAACGGCGAGGTCATCCGGAGCAGACTGACGCCGCAGCTCCGGAGCGCGGTGATTTCATTGCTGCGCGAGAGCAGTCCGATCGTCAGAAGCGTGGCGACCAAAACGGCGAAGGGCGCCACTTGGAACGAAATGGCGGGGATTTTGAGGGCGAAATACGCGAGCAACGGCGCGACGCCCGAATCGTAGCGGAGAAATCGGCGGACTTTTTCGAAGAAGTCGATCACCAGGTAGATGGTCAGCAGCCCCGAAAAACACATCAAAAAAATTTTGACGTGTTCCCGCAAGACATAGCGAAAGAGGATCGTCATCAGCGGCCTGTCTTGATAAAGAGAAAAATCGTCGCCAGCGCAAAAATGAGGGTGGGCGCCCAGGCTCCGGCGAACGGGCCGATCATCATGGTCGTCACCAGAAAATCGAATGCGATGTTCAACAGGTAGAAGACGACGATCACCAGGACGCCGACCGCAAAACCGCCAATGCGCCCCGAGCGCTTGGACACGATGCCCAGCGGGACTCCCAAAAGGCAGAACACCAACGAGGCGGCCGGGAACGCCAGATCTTTGTAGTATTCCATCAAACGCCGAAGTCCGGTGGAATCCTTGGTGCCGCCCTCGCGGATCATGGTCATGATTTGTTCATAGGTCGGCCGCTCCTCGGCCGCGGAATAGGCGCTATGGGCCAGGCTCAGTTTGATGTCGTAATGGGTGAAGGAGACCAGGCGATATTGATCCATTCGATCCGGGCGGCTGTGAATGACGCCGTTCACCAAGCGAAGGGCCACTTGGCTGCTTTCCTGATCCATGAACACATGGTATTCCTCCGCCACGATGATACGAGGATCCTGGGGAGATCGGGCGTCCGACACGAAAATCCCGTTCCGATGTCCACCCTCGGCGGAGTCCGGCACATAGATGACCATGCGTGGAATCGGTTCATTGAAGGTGCCCCGTTCCAAGGCCAGGACAAGCTGGTCTTTGAGGAGATTCAGGGCGACTTTTTTAAGATTCAGCGAGCTCCAGGGCTGCCCCCATTGGGAGAGAAAGAGCGTCAGGCCGAAAACGGCCACGGCGAAGAGGGCCACGGGTTGTGACAAGCGAAAAAGGCTGAGTCCCGCGGCCCGCATCGCAACGAGTTCTTTGTCGTACGATAATCGGCCGAAGGCGGTAATCGACGCGATCAAACCTGCGATCGGAAGCGTCAAGACCAAGCCGGACGGCAGGAGGACGGCAATGACTTTCAGGACCGCCCAAATCCCCACTCCTTTCGAGACCAGGAGCTCGACCAACCGCAACAGCTCGCGGGTCAACATGACGAAACAGAGCGCCCCCAGACTCAAGCCAAACGGGGTGAGTAGTTCGGTAAAAATATAACGATCAAGCAGAGTTCGTAGGATCACGGGATTAGCGGCATGGGCGATCGATTAGGACGCTTCGGTGCTTAGGAGCTCGGGATTGGCGCGACGAATTTCAAACACTATAAAGTGATGTCCGCCTCCTTGTAAATATCGCGGAAATATCCGATCGGCCCAAGAATCGCTTGACAGGAATGATCCTCTATGTTACATCGCACCGCCACTTTTATCCCAAGATGGGGCTCCGTGACAGATATAACGCGCGTGAAGGTACCCGTCGATTTTTCCAGCCAGGTCCGGTCTCTCGCCCACGTCATGTCTCATCCCCGAAGGGTTTTGCAGTCAGCAGGTCCGCTCGCGAGCGGGTCTTAAGGAAAGGAGGCGATTCGTGAAGACGAAAGGAACGGTCAAGTGGTTCAACGATCGCAAAGGGTTCGGGTTCATCCGTCTTGAGAGCGGAGAAGACGTGTTTGTCCACTATTCGGCGTTGCAGGGGGAAGGGTTCAAAACCTTGAAAGAAGGTGAAAACGTCGAATTTGACATCGTCCAAGGTGCAAAGGGACCCCAAGCCGCCAATGTATTAAGGTCGGCCGTCGCCTCTTCCTGATAGTCGTTTTTTCTGCTTGCCACGGCGGGTTCGCTTCCGTTTCCGGGAGAAGGGCCCGTCGTGCCCTCCAATCGTCCGATTCGGTTTTCAGCCGTTTTCTAGACAAAATTCCTTAGCACTGTTAGCGTGTTCGTATTCTCGACGGGGAGGTGCGTCTTGCCATTGGACCGCGGCAGAGTGCTTCAGCAAGCCCAACTGCTTGCGTCGCGTGGACAGTATGAGCATGCGGTGGGCGAGTGGAAAAAACTGGCCGCCGAAGCGCCGCACGACGGGAGCATTCACAATTCCATCGGAGATTTGCACCTCAAGCGCAATGCCATGACCGAAGCGGTCGCGTCCTTCCTCAAGGCGGCGGAAGCGTTCAAAGGGGAGGGGGCCACGCTCAAGGCGATCGCCGCCTATAAGAAGGTTCTCAAGTGCGATCCGACCAAATACGAAGTGCATCAACATTTAGGCGATTTGAACGTGGAACGCGGTCTGGTCGGCAGCGCCGTGCAAGATTATCTCACGGCGGCCAAGCATTTTCTCAAGGCGCGCAAGCCGAAAGAAGCGCTGGCGCTTTACCGGAAAATCGTAGCGCTTGACCCGTCGAACTTGAACGTCCAGCAGCGTATTGCCGAGCTCTGTCTTCAGGACAATCAACAAGAGGAAGCGACACGGGTGTACTTGCAACTGGCGCGGGAACGTTCCGCTCAGGGGCGTCATGCGGAAGCAAAAGAGGCGTATCAGGCCGTGCTCACCATCGATCCTCAAAATGGCGAGGCGGCGCAGTACGTCGAGAGCTTCAAGATCGGGAAATTCGGTTCGATGACGTCGCAAAAGTCCAAGGATGCGGGGATCCCGCTGCGACCGTCCGATCCGCTCGGTCAACTGGCCGAGGTGGTCAGAAGGATGGACGAAGGGCAGTATGACGGTGCTGAGGCTCTTTTGAATCAAATGCTTTCGCGGGAGCCGGGCAATCCGCAGGTCTGTCAGTTGCTGGCCCGTCTTCATCTCCAACGGGGGGATCTCCAAGTGGCGCTGGGAGAGTACCGATTTCTGGCCGGCGCGGCCTTGCGCGCGCAGGATTTCCGTCTGGCGGAATCTCTCATTACGGAGTTCTTGTCACAGCAGCCCGACTCCGTGCCGTTATTGGAGCTGTACGGAGAACTGTATGAAGAGCAAAATGATCCCGCATCGGCGGCGCTGCAATATGCCAAAGCGATCGAGCTGTTGCTGGCGCATCCCGAACCGGGTATGGAGGGGTACCACGAAGAACTGTTTGAAAAAGTCCGAACGTTGTCGCCGGACAAAGAGTTGGTCGAGCGGCTTGCGGCCAGGCTCCGAGGAGAAGCCGCTACGACTCACGACTCCGCGTCCGTTTATGAAGAGCCGGCGACCGACAATGGCGTGATGCCTGTCCTGGAGGGGAAATCGAAAGAATTGGAAAATTCCCCGGTCGGTGAGGAGAAACCGACACCTTCTGCTCCAGTTCAATTGGTCCCATCGAGCGGAGAAAGTGACGGAGAGAGAGGAAACGGAGGCTGTTCAGCCGAAGAGACACCGGGTTCGCAATCGGATTTCTTCTCAAAGAATGGGTCGAAAAAGACCGACTTCACAGCCGAAACTGCTCCCTTTCGACTATGTGACGGGACTGAACGCTCCGTGCCTGCTGTTCCGCCCGCGTTTTCTCCAGCGGGTGTTCCCGCGAGCGTTCCTGATTATGAAGCCCATTTCATGCTGGGCGTCGCTTACAAAAACATGGGGCTGTATCCCGAAGCACGAGAAGAATTTGACGTCTCGCGGACGGCGAATGCGCATTACCTCGATTCCTGCCTCATGACGGCCCTTTGTTTCAAGGAAGAAAACCGATTGGCGGAAGCCATTCGAGAGCTAGAAACGCTGTTGGCGGACTCTCGCTGTCGGGGCGCCAAGGCGCAAGCCATTCGGTACGAATTGGGGCTGCTCTATGAAGCCGATGCCCAGTGGGAGAAAGCGACAGTGACGTTTGAAGCCATTCCGTCGTTCCACGATGTGCCGGAACGACTGGCTGGGCTCAAGAAGAGGAGCGGTGCTCCAATCACTGGTCATCGGTCGGCAGCGGAGCAGAGTGCCTGAGAAGAAACCGGACGTGGACAACGCGGCTGTGCGTTGATACTAGTTGATCCGGTTGGGAGCAGGCCTGCCGTTGAGCACCGCCTCGATGTTCTCGAGACAGATTTTCCCCATCCGAATACGGGTCTCCAACGTTCCTGACCCCACGTGAGGCAGCAGCACAACGTTCGGAAGCTCGACCAGTCCTGGGTGGAGGAGAGGCTCCTGCTCATACACATCCAATCCCGCGCCGGCGATGACGCCGGTTTTGAGAGCCGCAACCAGGGCTTCTTCATCCACGACCGGTCCGCGAGTGGTATTGATGAGGATGGCGGTCGGTTTCATGCGACTCAGTTCGCGAGCGCCGATCAGATGGCGAGTCGATTCGGTGAGCGGCACGTGGAGCGAGACAAAGTCGGCCTCGGCCAGCAACTGGTCCAGCGGGCGATGCTCCCATGCAACCCCCTGAGGAGGCATAACAGATCGACGGCTTTCATACAGGATTCTCATCCGAAATCCTTGAGCCCGCTGAGCAACCGCCTGACCGATCCGTCCCATGCCGATGATGCCCAGGGTCTTGCCCGCAAGGTCCGTCCCCAAAAGCTGTGTCGGTCCCCAACCCCGCCAGGTGCCGCTCCGGACCAAACGGTCTCCCTCTACGACGCGGCGGGCTACGGAGAGCATCAGAGCCCAGGCTAGGTCCGCCGTTGCGTCAGTCAGAACATCCGGCGTATTGGTGACAACGATGCCACGAGCCTTGGCTGCGGCCAGGTCGATATTGTTGTAGCCCACAGCGTAGTTCGCCACGATTTTTAACTTGGTCGTGTGGCTCAACAGGTCCGCATTGACTGAGTCGCTCAGCATGCAGATGACTGCGTCGGCTTCGGCAAATCCAGTGCGAAGTTCCTCCAAGGTTGGGATCGCGCCTTCAGCCGGCTCGGTCACCAGGCGGTACCGTTCCCGGAGGGCGGCCATGATGGGGGCGGGAAGCAGACGAGTGATATACACCGTTGGAAGAGGCATCAAGATCTCGCTGGTTCGTGATCGGTTGATGGTGTTGACGTGGGAGAGCCTAGAAGCCCTTGATCAACGAAGTCAAGCCGTGAAGCAGCCCTCCGTCACCGATTTCATTACCGTCTGCTGAAAGGCATTGAGTCCGTCAGAGGCGTTTGTAGCCGTAGAGCCAGCGGGACGTCGTTGCTCCCCGATTGCGGACACTGTGCCGGGCCTTGGCGGGAATGAAGATCTCTTCACCGATAGCGGGACGATGCACTTCGCCGGCGACTTCGAACTCCACATCGCCGTTGAGCACCATGACCAGTTCGTCCACCTCGTGGACGTAGTTTTCCCACACCTGGCCCGGCGGATCGGTCCACAGATCGCAGCTAAAACCCCGCGCCTGCCAATTTTGTCGTATAACATCGACATCGACCATGGCCACGAAAAAGTTCGTGCGGGCGGTTGCTAAGGGAAGCTAGGCCGCGATGCGCGATGACTCGACCTTCACATCACTGATGCTGACGGATCGCCCCGGTTGGAGTTCCGACAGGGCTGGAATCTTGTCCGATTTGACGCCCATGTCCAACAAGTAACGTCTCATCCCATCGTAGCTTGAAAAACCTCGTGACCGCTTGGGGGCCTTCCCCTCTTCCTTCGGCTCAAAACTCACGTCAAATCGGCCATCCTCTCGTTTTTTGACAGTAAATTTTCCCTCGATCTCCATTATCACACCTCCTGAGAGACGCCTCTGCTTGTCAGGCGATGACCGCCTTTTCAAGTAACGCGGCAGCCGACAAATTTCAAGAGGGGCGGCTGAGAATACCAAGGCAATGACGGCCATCCTTGCAGACGGTGAGCCGTGGACGATCATCATGAACCAGGCTGTTCTCGCTTCTCGGTGATGAGACGCTGCTCGGTGTTTTTCCGTTCTATTTTGACTCAGTGAACAGAGCCTGCCGCTGGTAGTTGTTTTAAGCCCCCTGCTAGAATGCGCCCACGATTCCTACGATACCGATATCCATGACCGCGCCGACCCTCATTCTTCCCGATCGTTCCCGGGCTATTGCCGCTGACCTGCGGGCCCAGCTCGGCTCCGACAAGGTCAAGGATGACCGTCCGACGATCACCGCCTATGCGGTGGATGCCGGGATTTATCGGATCGAACCCCAGGCCGTGGTCCTGGTCGAGTCGGAAGACGACATCGCGGCGACGGTTCACTATGCCGCTATCCGTGGGATTCCGCTCACGCCTCGCGCCGCCGGCACCAATCTGACCGGCTCGGCGATCGGTTCCGGCATCATCCTGGATGTGTCGCGCATGAACCGTATTTTAGAGGTGAATTATGATGAATTATGGGCCAGGGTCCAGCCAGGTATTGTGTTGGCGGAACTCAATAAACAATTGGCCAGACAGGGCCTCTTGTTCGGTCCTGACCCGTCCAGCGGCGATATGTGCAAGCTGGGCGGGATGTTGGCCAACAATTCAGCTGGCCCCCACACGCTTCGATACGGATCGGTCAAGGACAATGTCCACCGGCTGCGGGTCTGCCTGGCCTCCGGCACCTGGCTGGATGCACGAGCGTATCGACTGGACGACCAGGCCTTGACATCGCTCTTGGCCACTGTCCAGTACCTTCAGCACGTCTTGACCTTGGTGCAGACCCACGCTGATCTCATTCGCACGAAGAAACCCACG
>JANDJE010000035.1 GCA_024331095.1 Nitrospira sp.
ACGCCTCGACGCGCCGTATCATGCCCCGCTCGTCGGCAATAGGCGCCGATCATCGCCAGGAACAGTTTCCGACCGTCTCGGCACGAATATACGCCGTCCGCTCCCCGCTCCAAATCGGCCACGATGTCCTCGTCGTTTTCCATCACTTCGTGGGAGATCAAGGTCAAGATGGGAACGTGCGCAATCGCCTGCTCCGTCCGAAGCATGTCCCAGTCCGCGACTCGTCGATCGACCAACACCAACGCAGGCGGGCGATGACGAGCCCACTCCAAGAGCTCCGCCACGGAAGTCGCCGCGCGGCATTGATAGCCGGCCCGCTGCAATTGTTCCTCAAGATCCGACGAGAAGGTCCGATCGGACGATAAGAGAAAGACCTCGCACGAGCGAGTGACTTGCGACGGACAAGTCGAAGCCCCGGACTCAAAGTCCTGACGCCTGACAGGTCCCTGTCGACGCACCACGATCCCGACGATGCCACAGAGACCGGACCCGAACAGAACGACCGCGGCCGGAATAGGCACCTGTTCCGTCGTGGTCTTGCGAGCCGCCCTTCCACGATCGACGGCCGTCATGACAAACGGCTGCATCAATGCAACCGTGCGCCCCCATGAAAGGTCCAAGAATGCGCTTCCGAAGATATTTCCCGATCCTTCAAAGACACTGTCGCCAGGATCACCGGCAATCAGCGGAACGGTCAGTAACGGATTCAACGATGCTCCCACCCGTCCGATTCCGGCAAAGATCGACATCACCGGGAGAGGGAGGGACCGACCCGGTGAGAGAACACCCCCCGATGAGGCCTCGATTCCATTACCGTTGCCCTCCATCATCGAGCCCATCGAGCCTCTGGAGAAATCCAGAGCGCCGACAATCGCCGCATGACCCTGCGCGGGACCAAGCCCTATGCTCGATGCTACGCACAGGGCGAACGCGATGACCGTTATAGCGAACTTCCTGCTCCGCCTAGCAATCACCGCCATATACCCATCCTCTCTTTCTTTCATTATTATTGGAGAGGCGCGCTGGAAAAAGGTTCGGAGAGGCACGCCGGCCTCTCCGAACCGGAGATCTGCCTGCTTAGCAGGCCAGGCAGTTTAGGACACTTTTTTCATCCGACGGGACAACCCGGCCAACCCGACGAGACCGGTGCCGAACAGATACACCGCCGCGGGAACGGGGACGGGAGGCGGCGGTGGAGCAGACCCGAAGGTTCCCCACATGGTCAAAGTGTAAGACCCACCACCCGATCCTCCTATTCCTGATGGATGGAGGTGATAATCTCCAGGAGGCATCGCAATCCCTAAATCAGCCAAAGCAAAATTCGTGAAGGACGGCATGGCGCCCCCACCTGGAACCTGGCTATCCCCGACATTCTCAAAAATTGACGCCCCGAACCAGAACGTCAGGTTGGTGGTATCGGAGGTCATATTGAAATGCGTAAATGGCCCTAGATCAAAATTGACCGTATCCAGAAAGAAACCTGACGAAACCGAACCGGTATACTCAACCGGATTGCTCTCATCACCATAGCCAGGGCCAAAGGGCAAGCTTGGATTATATGGCACGGCTTGAGCGTTCCCGCCCACGGCCACCAACCCGGCCACCGCAAGCCCGGCGACCGCTACTTTCAGTCGGCATAAAAAAGACCTTCGCATAGCGCACTCCTTTCTGTTTGAGACCCCTGTTGTGAACCCCCCTCTCACTGATTCTCACACCCTCACTCTCCTTCGCTCTCTCGTCATCCGCACTCGGCCGTCGCAGCAGATGACGTAGTGTGGGAGATCCCCCTGCACGGTACGCATCTGTTTTTAGCTCCGCTCACGATTCGGCGCTACCGCTGGCTGCACCACTTGCTCACTATTGAGACAGAAAATACCTAAAATTATTCCCGAGCAACAGCGTTGACCTCCATCGCCCGATGTCCCTTGCGACTGACTGGGGAGACGACGTGTCGGTTTCTTTTCCATCGACGAACCGTACGTAAGAGGTAGACCGAGCAATGGTATGAGAACAAAAGAACAACTTGCCAACACCGATGCACCCAATGCACCACATGCAACAGAAAAGTATTGAAGAGACAGTTGGAGGGGGCGAAGACCCCCTCCAAACGTTATTGGGAATGGACAAGAACTACACGCTTTTCTTCCGGCGAGCCAACCCCGCCAACCCGACCAGCCCGGCGCCGAACAGATACACTGCCGCCGGCACGGGAACAGGGCTTAATTCTCCATTCACCGACATGCGGATAAACATGTTCCTGGCACGACGCAGAATCCCATAATCCGCCGGGTAAGATGTTCCATTACAGGAGACTGGATTACTGTAATCGCAGGCCGTATAGCCGGCGGCTGGATTCCCAACTCCCTGCTGCACAAGATCAAACAACTCCTGCAGATCGCTCAGACTCGTTCCGCCGATCACCAGCGAATAGGTCCCCGGACCAAGCGCGCCCGTCCAGCTTGCCACATTGTCCAGCGCATCCCCGTTGTAGCCGTCCCCGACGGAAATACCGGTATACGTCATGGTGCTTACCATGCCAGCATTGTTGCCCATGGTGACAGCCCCATCTGCCCGGTATACGCCCCAGTTCGGTCCCCCGGCATCGACCGCTCCGCCACCATTGGCGGTGATTTCATCCATGGCGTCAAAAAATGGAGACCAGGTCGCAAAAGCCGGTTGAGTGGATAGATAATTCAGCATGGCCGGGCTGTTGAGCATCGCAATCTGAGCTGGAGTTAATCCATTCGTGTCTCCCACTCCGTCATGCGATCCCTGCGGCACCTGCCCCATAAAAAGGGAGAATCCTGGATTGAGAATCGACGCGCCATTGGCGTTCGGCATTCCAACCACCGTAATGCTTACAAGAGAGGGTTCCGTTAGCGTAAAGAAGCGAAAGCGGTTGTTGTGACTGTCTGCCAACGTGTCAATGGTCGCGGTGCGATTGACGCCGTTGTTGCTCATACCGGAGATCCATCCCGCATTGCTGCTGACGGTGGGATTGAAGCCAGCCGTCCCCAAGGGCCCCCAGGTATTCGTGCTCTGGTCATACAACGACGTGCCATACCCGACGTGGGCTGATGCCACGCCGGTTGTCAACATTAGAGCCATTGCCGAAAAGGCTCCAAGGATTGTCGTGCGCTTCTCCATTCGAAACCTCCTTGTTATGGATTACACAGCTTAGACATGAACCAAACCTAACGTACTGGCCAATAAGCGCGTTATAGCAAAGGCGTGCAATGCGGGATACAGACCGCTGCACCATGTGCACCGTGTGTGACAAAAAATGCCCTCTCTGCCGTGGTCGCTCTCTGCGAGAACCCATTTCTTCCGTCATTCGTGCTAGAAAGACGGTTATGTCTCATTGGGAAACACGCCCGTCGCGGCGGCCGGAGCCGACCAACGCCGCACCCGATCCCGTCGCGCACCGGCTGATCCTGTTTCTGACCGTGACACTGACCGGCGCCGCGGTGATGGTGCTGGAGTTGCTGGGCACCCGCATCATTGGCCCGTTTTACGGCGTGAGCCTCTACGTGTGGGCCTCGCTCATCGCCGTCACGTTGATCGCGTTGGCGCTCGGCTACTTCATCGGCGGGTATGCGGCTGACCGATTCCCAGCGGTGCGTTTGAGCCACGTCCTGCTCGCCGCGGCAATCGGAACGGCCGTCATTCCGCTGCTCACAGGCCCGGTCCTTCGCCTGACCGATTCCTTGGGGCTACGGGCCGGCGCGTTCACCAGCGCACTCCTGCTCTTCACCTTTCCCCTCACCGCCCTCGCCATGGTGGGACCCTATGTGATCAAACGGGCGACTCGCGATCTCAACGGTGTCGGAACCGTGGCCGGTTCTGTGTATGCGGTCAGCACGATCGGCAGTGTAGCCGGCACCTTGCTGCTGGGGTTTTATCTCTTGCCGTTATTTGGAACCAAAACCATTCTCATCGCCATGAGTCTCCTCTTGGCGGCGCTCTCGGCCGTCATGTCCTGGCAGGAACGGGCACGAGCCGGAGCCTTGGCGCCTGCCGCCATGGCGGTGCTTGTCGCCTTC
Organism: Nitrospira sp.; assembly: GCA_024331095.1. GTDB lineage: Bacteria > Nitrospirota > Nitrospiria > Nitrospirales > Nitrospiraceae > Nitrospira_D. The sequence continues at coordinate 4,044 of JANDJE010000035.1, forward strand.
GGCCTCTGGTCATCCACCGGTTTCGCCGCACCGGGAAAAGCCGTGGAGGGGTTTACCGTCCTCTCGGAAACGGAAAGTCTCTATGGATGGGTCCGCGTGGTGGACGACGACCGCTATGGCATCCGTTTGATGCTCTCGGATGCCTCAGTCATCAGTGCGGTCGACAAGAAACTGGATCGGAGCGTGCTCGGCTATCAACAGATTCTCGGTCTGCTCCCGATCGTCCGTCCGAATGCGAAACAGGCCTTGCTCATCGGACTGGGCGGCGGCCATGTGGCGCGCGAGTTGAAATCCCAGGGTCTCGACACCGACACCATCGAGATCGACCCCGCAGTCGCCGACGCCGCCCGACGATTTTTTCACTTCCAGCCGACCGGCCGGTTTCTGATCGGCGACGCACGCTACGAGATCAAACGGCTGGACCGACAGTATGACCTTATTATCCACGACTGTTTCACCGGTGGAACGGAACCGATCCATCTGCTGACCCAGGAAATGTTGCGCGAGATCCAAACGCTGTTGACGGGAGACGGCCTCCTCGCGCTCAACTATGTCGGCTTCCGATCGGGAAAGGGTGCCGAAGCCGTCGCGGCCGTCTATCGAACCCTCAAGAGTCTCTTCCCCCATGTCCGGACGTTCACGACCGAAGCGGGAGACTTCACCGACTTCGTCTTGCTCGCCTCGAAGACCCCGCTCGACCTTGACCGGCATCGGGACGATCCCCGCGTCTATTGGCTCATCGGGCACGAACACCGCATCAGCAACGCCGACGGATTCATTCTCACCGACGACTACAACCCGCTCGAACGGCTCCAGACGAGAAAAGCCGAGGCCTATCGGACGCTCTTCCTGGAGCGAATCGCGTTCGACTTGCTGCTGCGATAGAGAAAGCCGGGGGAGTCAGAGCCAATTAGGGTGCACGCAGAGCGTGATCGGACGGCCCCGGGCGGTGTGAGGCGGCCTCGAGGTCAACGGTGCGCGCGTGATAAAGGCTGAGGGGACAATTCTCATTCGCGCGTCGCGTGAGTCAACCTGACCTTGACTTCATTCGGCATATCCCCATTTTAGGTCCTCCCTGAATGATTGCCTTGGTGGAGACCGGTCTATAATGCTGGTCTACACGACGATTCGCATGAGAGGAGCGCCTCATGAAGATCGAGATTGGTTCGTACGAAGCGAAAACAAAGCTCCCTGAATTGCCGCGGCAGGTAAAAGCCGGCAAGAGCTTTACTATCACGAATCGCGGGGAAGCCATCGCGGATCTCGTGCCCCGCGCGGGTGTGAGAGCGAAGGACCCCGTTGCGGCAGCAAAAAATTGAAGGCGTTCATGCTGACCGATCCGGTGCGTGGGGTCACCATCAAAGCGCTCATCGAGGAAGGGCGCGCGTGAGCCGCGTGAGCTTCGTCCTAGATACTTCGGTGACCATGCGCCGGGTTTTGGGTGACGGCAAGCCGCAAGACCTTGCCTCTGCAGCGTAAGGACGCAACGGTCATTGCTCAGATTGACGGAAACGGATCGAACGATACAGCCCGCCATTCCTCAATCACTCTTCTCGAAAAATATGTTTGCTGCTGCCATGCGCTCATCCGCGCACCATGTGCCGCATAAAATCAGGGAGACCGCTTTTTAGGACGGCAATGACGCTGCTGAAACGACATTGAAAGCCGAACGAAGAAGGTGTGAGGGCTGCAAGTGGAGCGGAGTGTCGCTTGACCGTGCCCGCGTCGGGTTTAGGGCCAATCGTTTACGACCGCCACGACGTGAGCGACTTGAGCCACGACACCGGCGCTTGCAACCAGGAGAGGAACCGGGATCGGTCGGGAGAATCGAGAGACGGCCTCTTCCTCCCTTTTTCTTGTTCGACCCGCTCGGCGACATCGCGGAACAGAGGGTTGGCCTCATAAATAAGGCAATACTGCTCCATTGCCTCCTGGGATCGCCCCAGTTTATCGAGGACCTGAGCCAGGACGTAGCGAACATTGAAAAGATCCTCCGTCTTGGCGTCATTGACCGCAAGGGCCCGCCGGAATGAGGCCGCCGCTTCTTCAAGTCGCCCGGCCGCCCGCAGGCACATACCCTGCTGCACCCTGGCCAAAAACCGAAAGACAGGATCTTGCTCCGCCGTCTGGAATTTCTTGACGGCCTCCTCATATCGCCCGACCTGTTTGAGATCCATGCCCTCTTGGTACGGATCTTGATTCGAGCTTTCGGGCACGACATGTTCGGCGGATCGAACCGCTTGAATCTCGACCGTTCGGTCCATGGAAAGAGGATGCGTCGATGAAACGTGCTCTTCGCGCGCGACTTGGTCGGGATCGAGTCGAACGGTCTGAGGATCGACGTCGGACGGCAAGATGCCTCCCGCGGCGCGATCCGACGCCGCTTGCAGAACGATCGCCGCCGTGATCCGCTCCTTGCCGTCGCCGAAGCCGTAGGCGAGGGACAAATCGCAAAGCTGGTTGATCAACCGGGGAATCCCCCCGCTGAGCCGACACACCAGAGAACAGGCGTAGTCGGTGAAAAGATCGGGATTGCCCCCGACGATCGCCAATCGATGACGGATATAGGATCGGACGTCGGCTTCGCCGAGCGGCTCCAGAGCGTAATCTACCGTGATTCGTTGCGCGAATTGCCGCATGTCCGGACGGGTCAACATGGCCCGCAGTGTCGGTTGCCCCGCCAGCACGATCTGCAACCCGATCTGACGGCCGTCGTTGAGATTGGACAGAAGCCGAAGATCTTCCAACATCGGAAGATTAAGATTTTGCGCTTCATCGACGACGAGCAACACCTGCCGGCCGGACGAAAAAGCCTGTTTCAAAAAAGACGTGATCCGGCGGAACTGGTTGACGGTGTCGAGCCCGGAAACGTCAAGCCCGAAGGCGTCGGCGACCCACGGCAAGAGGCTGGTATCGTTCGGATGGGTTGTGCCGATCACGCCGACGGCAAACCGGCCTCGGTGCTCTTCCAGAATTTTATTGAGAAGGGTGGTCTTTCCGGTTCCGGGCTCTCCCGTCAGCACGGTGAACACCGCGCGGTTCAGGAGGCCATACTCCAGCACATTCAACCCTGGCTTGTGCCGCCTGCTCAGAAAGAGAAACTCCGGGTCAGGCAACAAAGAAAAGGGCTTGGCGCGGAGCCGATAAAACGATTCGTACATGGCGACCTATCTTGCCCATTTCCGATCGGCCGACACCGCCCGCTTGACTTTCGACATGCTGAGTTGATCGCGCCCGGACTTATTCAGAACCGTCCCCAGGACGGCTGTTCCCCCCTTTAACACGTGCAGAGTCTGTTGGAGATCCGGCTCGGACGTCTTGCCGTCCTCCACCACGAGGAGCAGGGCGTCGAGCTGCGGGCTGAACGCCAACACGTCCGCGCGGTCAAGCACCGGCGGCAGGTCGAAAATCACGATTCGGGACTCATATCGATGCTTCAATTCCTTTCCGAGCGCCGTCATGCGCGGGGAAGCCAAAATTTCGGCCGACTGTTCCGTCCCTCGCCCTCCCGGCAGCACGACCAAGCGGCCGAGACCGGGATAGAGCAGCATTTCCTCGACGGGCAGACCGTCCAGCAAATACTCCGTCAAGCCCGGTTTCCGCTCCAACTCCAAAACTTCATGAATCCGCGGCGCCCGCAAATCCGCGTCGACCAGCAGCACCGTTTGATTGGGCTCGGTGGCGATGGCGATGGCCAGATTGATCGCCGTCAACGTCTTGCCCGCTCCGTCCCGCGGGCTGGTGACCCCCAGCATGTTCCAGCCGTTCTCCCGCAAGCGATGGAGCACTTGGGTTCTCAGGATTTTATACGAGTCCGCAAAGGGGGAATCATGTCTGGTGAGGATTCGCCGGCGCCGCAGCACGTCCTCATGGATGACGACCGAACGGGTCCGCGAATACAGAATGGTCGGCGGCGCGGCGGTCTGCGGCTGATCGGACCGAGGCGGCACCCGAGCCGAATGTTGCTGAGCCTTGAACCGTTCCATGGCGCTCTGCAAATGTTCCATCATGATTCCGCCGTCCTTTCGCTTTTCGCTTATGTGAGCCCGAGTTTGCGCATCGCGGCATACCAGATGACATCCAGGGGATAAAACAACACGTGCACGGACACCGCCAACAGGACCACCACGCCGATTCCCGCCGCCGCGACGCCGTACCGACGCCTGGCAAACCGACGGAGGTCGTCTTCATTGGCCAAATAGGGAATGACGGCCAACGGCGGCAGCCCCGCGACCGCGCCGAGATGCCGTTCCCCGCGAATCGAACGGTCCAGTTGTTCGAACAAGGCGCCACTGCCTGCCCCGCCGCCCAAGGCTAAAATCAAGCCCAGAATCATAATGACCGGACGGTTGGGTTTTTCCGGTTTTTCGGGCAGGTCCGGGGGATCGATCAGAGAAAACCGTTCGCCCTTGCGCTCGATCTCCAGGTCTTTGGAGACTTCGGCTTCCAGTAATCGCGAGGTGATCTCCTCGTGTTTGCGAATCGCCTCCTCTCGGTTCCTGATCAAATCCAGATAGGTCGGCTCAAAATTCACCGTGCGCTCCAGTCGCTTCGCATATTCCTCCACCCGCTTCTTGATCCCTTCCCGCGATTTTTTTAACGCCTGCAACGTGGAGTTCGCTGTAGCCAGTTGCGCCTGGATGTTGATATAGGCGGGATTTTCCGGCTTCACCTCGGCTTTTCGGCGGCCGGCTTTGGCCACTCGATCAAGCTCCTGCTCCAACGAGGCAATCGACCGCCGGGCCAGAATGACATCGGGATGTTCATCTCCATAGGTGTCGAGCAACGTCGCCAGACGAGCCCGCTCGCCCGTCAATCGTTTTTGCAGTTCCTCCGGTGTGTCCTGCTCATTGATGTCTCGTTCGAGGGCCGCAATCTGTTGTTGAATTTGAATGACGTCGGGATGCTCCGGAGACAGATAGCCGGTCATGCTTGCATACTGCGCCCGCAGAGCCCTCAGCCGTTCGCTCGAATCGAGAATCCGTTCTCCGCTGGCCGCGATGATCGGCGTATTGGGTTTCAACGTCGCCAATTCTCCCTCCAGATACGTCTTCCGCTCCTCCCAGCTCCGAATCTCGCGGTCGATGTCGAGCAACTCTCGTTCCGCCTGGTTGAGCATCGTCATGTTCAGACTGGTCAGTTCCGGCAGGGCGCCTTCCGCCCGTTGTTTCACGGTGGAGAGCTGCTCCTGAATCTCCCGAATCCGCTGGGCCAATCGTTCTTCTTCTCTCCGTAAGAATTCCGTCGTCTCGTTGGCATGGCGTTCGCGAGTCTTCAAGTTTTCCCCCAGAAACAGGCTCGTCAATTCATTGGCTACTTTTTGGGCGACTTGGGGGGATTCTCCCTCATAGGACAGGGTAAACGCGATCGTGGCTTGCGTGGGCGCTTGCGTGCGCTTGTCGATAATTTTGACATTGACGACCTCGACCTTGATATCATCGGTAAACCGCTCTAAGACCTCCTCCGTGCTGCCGGTCTGCCTGAGCTTCTTATACAGCCCGAACCCGTCCACGAATTTCAGCAAGGTCGCTCGCGTCATGACCTGTTGTTTGATCGTCTCAATCCGCTGGTCGGCATAACTTGTAATAGTGGACCGGACGATATCGGAGGGGATTTCCTGCTCCTCGATCAAAATGGTGGCGGTGGACTTATAGACCGGCGGCCACAAATAGGCCACCGCGACGCTCGCGAGAAAGAGGGCGGTCGTGACTACGATAATCGGCGCGCGCCTGCGCCGCGCGATCTGTCCAATTTGCTGCAAGGTGAGAGACGTCTGACTCATAGGTTTATCCCGGGGTTATTCGTTTCAACGACTCACTGAGAACTTAAGCGGAAAATAGGTCACCATCAGCCGCACCGCGTGGGACTCGCCATTGCGAGAAGCCCCCTCAACCTCACGCCGCGAATAGGTATAGCCGACGTCCATGGCCCAGTAGTCGTCAAAATGCCATCGGACATGGGGATCGATGTAAAAGAAACGTGTTTCGCGAAAGCGCGCCCCGCCTGTAAAGAGCTCGTTCGTCGCCACGGGATTGATGACCGAGGCCTGTCCACTGATCGAGAACGTAAGATGGTCCGTCACTTGATAGCTCCCCTTGAGCAGCAAATGGTCTTTTCGAATTAAGAGCCCGAATCCACTGGGGAAGATGTCTCTTCCGATCTCAAGAGAGACGTTGGCTCGTTCAAATTTCTGCGCCAGCACCCCGTTGAACACCCAGACTGTCGAGCTGTCCTCCAACGTCCCGATCCTCGTGTCGATCCGGTTTGTGATGAATCGAGGACCGCCGGAGGCGGAGAGAGTCAGTTGTTCGGAAAAGGCGTGCGTCCCCCCCATCTGCGCTCCGTAGGTATCCGCCACCAGATTGCCTCGATCCGGCAGAGCGAATCGAGTGAACAATCCGGTCACCTGAATCGTGTCTCGATCGGTAATGTTATAGGAGAGGGTCTCGCTCGCCGTGTGCACTTCATAGTCGAACAAAAAGACTCGCTGGCTTCCCCCCTCATAATCGGCTTTTTGGTATTGGTATGAAGTCCTGGCCGACAATCGGTCCGTCAAGCTGTAGGTCCAGGCCGGTCCGGCCGTCCAAGAGTTCCGCTGAGCGAATGTGAGCACGACTCCCGTTTCGATCAATTCACTCCGCAACGTGTTGTCGCGATTTAAGCCGCCGTTGAACTCCCAGAGACTCCGATCCTGACGATACTGGACGGAGAGGGGAAAATGGAGGTTATAGATTTTCGCATCTCGCTCTCCATAGTACTCGACGTAATCGAACGCCAGACGGCTGCTCACCCGCAGCAACTCGGTCGCCCCCGCAAAGCGAACGGCAGGAGAAATCCAGTACGCATAGGTTGACAGTTGCGGCTCAAGCGCCAAGAGCAGGTTGGAGTGATATTCCCCCCTCACGCTCATGGAGGGCTCGATCGACCATTCCGCAGCCCGCGCGGTTCCCTGACCGATCACCGTCAACAAGCTTCCCATGACCATCCCCCAGAACCCCACCCGCCAAGACGTCATACCGATTCCCCGCCCTTCACCACCATCGCGAGGGCGCATCCCCTCTCTCATAGATCAGGGAACCACCACGACATCACCGCGCTGGAGCATGATGTTCTGTTCAAGCCCTCTCCCGTTGCGAACGTCCCCGTATCTGAACGGATAGACTCGTTGCTCGCCTTTCTCTCTTCTGATGACCTTAATGTCGTTTTCCTTGGCGAAGGGGGTCAGCCCCCCGGCCAAGCTCAGCGCCTGAAGCACATCGGTATAGTGACCGACCAGAAATTCTCCCGGTCTGGCGACGCGCCCGGTGACGTAAATTTTGTTGCTCATGATTTTCGTCACCATGACCGTCACATGCGGATTCGGCACGAATTTGTTCAAACGCGCGATCAGCTCCTGCCGCACATCCTCGACCGTCCGGCCTGAAGCGACGATGTCTCCCACAAGAGGGAACGAAATCATCCCGTCCGGACGCACGACGACTTCCTGCGTGAGCTGCTCGTCCCGCCACACGGCAATCTTCACCACGTCCTCCGGTCCCAATAAATACGCCGGGTCCGCCACGAGGCCCGATTCAGCCTCACCGGCGGCCTGGTCGACAACCTGGGTCGGTTGAGGAGCCAAAAAATCCGGCACGTAGTCGGTCACAGAGGCGCAGTGTTGAAGGGCCGGTGCCAGCAGGATACACCAGATGACGGACCACGCAAATTTCGTCTGTTTCATCGTTCTCCTAATCCTCGTTCTACTTGCCTTCTCTACCCTTGCAATTGCGCCAACACGGATTTGGCCTCATCCAGCCCGGGGAACGGCTTCGGCGACGCCACGGCTTTCTGAAGATAGGTCTTGGCCTCCGCCGTCTTCCCGGTTTTGTAATAGGCCATGCCCAAATGATAATTGACCACCGGATGATCCGGCGCCTTGGCGGCGGCCTGCTGAATAAAGTGCAGGGCCTGTCCGGAATTTCCCATCTTCAGATGCACCCAACCCAGCGTATCGAGAAAATACGGATTGGGCGCGACCGTTTCGAAGTCTTGCGACAGCGCCAGCGCCCGCTCCAGGCTTTTTTGATCGCCTTTCTCGTCCGCCAGCAACGACGCCAAATTATTGGCCGCCATCAGCGCGCGCGGATTGTTGCGCAAGATCGTCTCATACTCTTCGATGGCCCGGTCGAATTGCCCCGCCTCCGTCAACGAAACGGCCAGCGTCATGCGCAAGTCCTCGCTCCTCGGATTGGCCGCCAATCCCTTCTCCAGAATCGTCCACGCTTCTTCCCGTTTCCTCTGAGCCAGTTTGAGATTGGCCAAATGGAGCCACGGCTGCACCCAATCGGGTTTTCGTCGCGTGGCTTCCACGAATCGGCGTTCGGCCCCCGCCGGGTCCCGCTCCAGGAGCGCGATTTCGCCGAGCAACCCCCCGGCGTAGGGATGGTTCGGATGTTGGGCCAATAAATCCTCCAGCCGCCGTTTGGCATCGGCCGGTTTCCCGCGCTGCAGATCCAATTGCACCAACGCCACCAATGGATCGGGAGCATCCGGGTATTTTTTGCGAGCCCGCTCAAACGCCTCTCGGGCCTTGTCCCATTCCTTCCGAGCCTGATACAGACGGCCTTCCGCCAAATCCGCCATGGCGCTGTCCGCCCCCGCCTCGCGGGCTCGAGCCAGCGTCTCGGCGGTCGCCGCCCAATCCCTTTCCGCGGCTTGCAATCGCAACAAGGCGCTCAGAGTCCTCAAGTTCTTCGGGTCCTGCTTGGACAGGCCTTCCACGCGGGCCCGTGCATCCTTGATGTTGCCCGACGCGGTATCGATGACCGCCAAAGCCATCTGGGCGTCTTTCGATTGAGGATTGAGGGCCGCGGCCTTCTCGAAACTTTCCTTCGCCAGTTCCTTGTCGGCCGTGGCCAGATAGGCCTGGCCGAGCAACATGTGGACGTCGGCCAGGTCCGGTTGATCTTTCAAGACGCTGCGGAAATCTTGAATCGCGTCCTTCGCACGACCCTGTTGCAACGCGATCTTCCCCCGCAGCAACAGCGCCTGCGACATGCGGGAATTCTCTTTCAACACCTCCGCGAGCGTCTTCTCGGCCTCTTCCCGCTTCCCGGTCGACCAATCGATCGCCGCCAGCTTGACCTTCGCCTCTTGTTCGGCCGGCTTGCCGCGGAAGTCGTCCCGCGCCTGTTCATAGACCGCCCGCGCTTTCTCGGGCTGCCGATTCAGTTCGTAGAGCTCGCCCAACACGAATCGCAGGGCATGGGACTTGGGGAGCGCCTTCTGCGCGTCCATCAACGCGGTCTCCGCCTCCGACGCCCCCTTGCGGGCATAGAGGAATTTCACCAGCCCCAAATACCGCTGCTCGTTTTCGGGGTCCAGTTTGATCACTTCGCGCAACACGGATTCGGCATCATCGAAGCGGCGGCGCTCGTCATAAAAACCGGCCAGGCGGATACGATGGTCCAGATTTTTCGGCTCCGCGTCGATGATTTTTTTGAAGACGGTTTCAGCCTTGTCGAATTTTTCCAGGCGGGTCAAGGCGGAGGCGAACGAGTCCAAAAGCTGGAGATCGGTCGGGTTCGCGTCGATGGCCCGTTGCATCACCGGCTCGACATCCGCCGTTCTCCCGAGGGCGAGATACAACGTGGCAAGCAACGTCGCCGCGGAGGGGTCCGTCGGATGGTCCTTCGCCAGAGCTTCCGCCGCCGTCAACGCCCCGTCACGGTCGCCCCGCACGGCCCGCACGGCGATCGCGAGCGTCCGCGCTTCGATCTGATTCGGATTCTTGTCCAGTACCTTCTTGGCCGTTTCTTCCACCTGATCGATCGCGCCGGCTTGCAGATAGAACTTGGCAAGCTTCACCAACGCCTTTTCATGGTCGGGAGCCAATTCCACGACCCGCTGATAGTTGGCGAACGCCTCCCGCCAGTTCTTTTCTTTCTCCTCGACTTCGGCGAACAGATAATGGGCCTCGACATCCTTCGGATCGATCTTGAGCACGTTGCGCAGCGCCACACGGGCCTTGGCCAGGTTGTCCTCTTGAATATAGGCCTGCGCCTTGGCCAGATAGTTGGCTTTTCGCTCCTCGGGCCCTCCACACCCGACGGCCGCCAGAATAAGCCCCAGAGTCAACAGGGTGAACAGCTTATGAGCAAACATGGCCCTTCTCCTCGCCCGGCGTTACAGCCAAGCCCTCAGTCCTAAAATCAGCATGATCCACAATGAGACCAAACCGAATTGGATCAATCGTTCGGCGAAACTGTGCAGCATCAATTCGATGGCTAAAAACATCACGATCATTTTGGCGGCCAGGACGCCCAGCGCGACGTCCCCCACGCGCATGTCCGGCCAAAACGACATCGCGAACACCAGACACACCATCAGATAATCCAGCGGCGTCATCTCAAACCGGTGTTTGACGCCGAATCGGATCGTCAGCGTGATCAAGACCGCCAGCAGGATGAAAAATCCGTTCACGGGAGCCCGCAGGGACGACCATTCCGGGGGCATCGGCTGCTCGAGCAGGTAAATGACGAAGGTTGCGCCCAGATAGAGACCGGCCCGCACGATCAGTTGTCGAGCGGATGGAACCGCGTAGGCGCCCACCGCCAGCACCAAAAACAACCCCGTGGCGGCATAGCCGAGATCGACGGGCACGTCCGCCGGCCACAAGGCGGCGGCGGCTAAAAACGCGGAGACCGCCAATCCAAGTGATTTCCCCGGCAACGTCGAGTATGCTCCGCCGGTTTCCGCCGTCTCGGCCGTTCGGGCCGACCCGCCCCACCGTCCCTCCATGACAAAGCGGCGTCCCGCCAGGGCGAACAGCGAGAGAATCGGCAACGCGAACGCTCCGTACACCGCAAGAACGACCGCGTCCGACTGCCACCGGAGCAGATAGGCGCAGCAGACCATCAACCCATGAACGGCATAGATGGCCGTCACGGCCTGCCGGTGCTGAAGCCCCATCGACAGCAACTTGTAATGGAGATGATTGCGGTCTCCGACGAACGGGGATCGCCTCTCCAAAATCCGCTGTCCCATCACGCCCACGGTATCCAGGATCGGCACGCCCCAGAGGAACAGCATCAGCGCCGGGCTATAGAAGGGCTTGCTGAGATCCGTCAACAGAATGGCGGCCACCGCCAGGTAATGCCCCAGAAATTGGCTGCCGGCGTCGCCCATGAAGATGCGCGCCGGATAGGTATTGAATCGGAGAAAGCCCAGCAACCCGCCCAGTACCGCCACCATCAAAAAGACCAACTGTGATTCATCCGCCAGATACGCCAGGAAGGCGATGCCGGCGAAGCTGATCAGCGCCAACCCTCCCGCAAGTCCGTCCAATCCGTCGGCGAGATTCACGGCATTCGTCACCGCGACAATCACGAACAGCGTAAGCGGGACGGCCATCCAACCGGGCAGGACGGCCTCCTCGTCCATGAAGGGCAACGACGACAGGCGGAGCCCGGCAAACCCGACGACCACGGCGGCGGCCACGATCTGCCCCAGAAACTTGATCCCGTAAGGAAGATCGGCCCGATCGTCCCAGACACCGAACAGCAAAATGACCGCGCCGCCCGCCAAACTGGATAAAATGACTTCGTCCTTCGGCGCCCACCAGAGCACCGCCGTGAACGTCGCCACGGCAAAGGCGATGCCGCCCACCTTGGCGATCGGCGCCTTGTGAGCGTGTCGATCGCCGGGCACATCGATGATCTGAAGACGCCACGCCGAGGCGGTCAACACGGGAATCAGCGTCATGCTGATCACCAGGGAAACCATAAAGCTGAAAAACAACGGCGTGGACATAGAAGAGCTAACCTATCATGGTTTGAACGTGCCCGACATCCTACTTTGGAAGTGTAGTAGTATAGCGAAAGAGCGATTGAGCAAGAACAACGCCAGGTTCAAACTGATGTTAACGAATCGTTAATAACGTCTCCGTAACAAGAAAAACGCCACGAGAAAAACACCCTGAAGACGGATGATTGACCGACTTCCTGGACAATTTTGACAGACAATTTTTTGAAGCACCCACTGGAGTCCAAAAATTTGAATTTGCCATAACAGTCTCAGGGCGAACACCGTGTTAAGATGCCTCACCCGGTGTCTCAATGCAAGGCTCAATGGTAAGGCCTGACCCGATGAAACTTCTCCTGATAGCCGGCGCCCGTCCCAACTTCATGAAGATCGCCTCGATCGTCGAGGCGCTCGACGCGCACAATCGGATCACACGGACACCCGCCCAGCAATTCGACTACCTCGTCGTCCACACCGGCCAACATTATGACGAGAAAATGTCCGGGACTTTTTTTAAGGAACTCGGACTGCCCAAGCCGGCCGTGGACCTCGAAGTGGGCTCGGCCTCTCACGCCGTGCAAACGGCGGAGATCATGAAGCGGTTCGAGCCGGTGTTGGAACAAGAACGTCCCGACGCGGTGATCGTCGTCGGCGACGTCAATTCCACCGCGGCCTGCGCGCTCGTCGCCGCCAAAATCACCTACGGTGGAACGGACGGCGCCGCGACTCGATCTCGGCCGCTCATCGCTCACGTCGAAGCCGGGTTGCGGAGCCGAGATCGGTCCATGCCGGAGGAAATCAATCGCATCGTCACCGATTCCATTGCCGATCTACTGTTTGTCACGGAAGCAGACGCCGTGCGCAATCTCCTCAGAGAAGGGATCCCCCGCCGTCACATCCATTTCGTCGGCAACACAATGGTTGATACCCTTCTTCGCCACCGAACCCGTGCCGAACAATCACCCATCCTCGAACGGTTGGGATTGTTGGAGCCGGCCGCGCCGTCGCGTCGTTCCCACCAATCTGTTTCCAGCAATTTGGTCGTCCGCCCCTATGGGGTCGTGACCCTGCACCGCCCCAGCAACGTGGACGATCCGATCGTCTTTCGGGGCATCCTCGACGCGCTGCTCACCGTCGGGAGGACCTTGCCGTTGATCTTTCCCGTCCATCCCCGGACGTTCGCCCACGTTACGAAGTTCGGTCTCGCGGCCGAGTGCCCCTTGCTCGACGCAGGCGAACTCATCAAAACCCCCCGGTCCGGTCTCTACTGTATCGAGCCGCTGGGGTACCTGGACTTTTTGCGCTTGATGTCTCAGGCCCGCATTGTGCTCACCGATTCGGGCGGGATCCAGGAAGAAACGACCGTGCTGGGCGTGCCCTGTGTCACCCTGCGCAAGAATACCGAGCGGCCCGTGACGATTTCGCATGGCACGAACGTCTTGGCCGGCACCGATCCAGCGGCGATCATCAGAAAAACCCGCCGACAGTTGGCGCACAGTCACAAACCGACGCGACCCCGTTATTGGGACGGCAAGGCCGGACAACGGATCGTCACAATCCTCGCCCGCGTGCTGGCCAATCGATCCGCCCGCGTTGTCCGATCCTAAGAGCCACCGGCGCTCCCTTGTCTTCCCCCACCACCGACCATGGCCGACAGCACTTGCAAGTATGATCGAGCCAGCTTGGCCCGATCGAAATGATGAAGCACATAAGCCCGTCCGTTCTGTCCAAGCTGCTGGCAAAGTGCCGGATTCTTATACAGATGGAGGACCTGAGCGGCCAATTCTTTGGCATCCTCGGGAGGAATACAGACACCGCCACCCGACTCCCGCACCAATTCGGCGCTCTCCCCCTCAACGCCCAGGATGATTGGCTTTTCCATCGCCATGCTCTCGAAAATTTTCGAGGGCAGCACCGTCTTGAACAGATTCGACTTCTTGAGCAGCACAAGGCTCACGTCCGACAAGGACCAGAACTCCGGCATCCGTTCCTTGGGCTGCTGCGGCAACATCAGCACGTTCGGCAGGTTCATGGCATCCCGCATCTCCACCAACCGCTTTCGCTCAGCGCCGTCGCCGACCAAAAGAAACACGATCGCCGAATGATCGCGCAACAGATCAGCGGCCTCCAAGATCGTCTCAAGATGATGGGCCATGCCATGCGTGCCGAAATACGACGCCACAAACTTGCCGTCAAGGCCTAATTCCTTCGCTAGCTTTTCGTGGCCGTGCGCCGGCCGTTGATACAGGGACAGATCCGCTCCATTTTTGATGACCGTCACCTTCTCAGGGGGAATGCCGAGTCGCGCCATGTGTGACTTGAAGGCATCGGTCACCACGACCAGATGAGTCGCCTTGCGATAGGCGAACAACTCCAACCATTCCAACACGCGAATGATCGGGCGAGACGTCATCGCGCCCACCGCCACAATGGACTCCGGCCAGAGATCGCGAATTTCGAGCACCCAGGGCACGCGCTTCAACCGGCTGACCACGTATCCGGCCAAGCCGTTGAAGAATTGCGGCGAGGTGGAAAGCACGACGTCGCAGCGGGCCAGAAACGGCGCCACGACAATGGCCGACACCATGTACGAGACATAGTTGATCGTCCGCTTCAGAAATCCTTCGTTCGCCGTCACATAAGTCCAGATCCGCACCACATGAATGCCGTCTTTTTCCTCCCGCTGGAACAGGGCATTCCGATAGCCCTCATAGACGATGCCACGCGGATGATTCGGCGCACAGGTGACAACCGTGACCTCATGTCCCTCCTTCACCCACTGTTTGCAGTGTTCATAGGTGCGGGACGCCGGCGCGTTTACTTCAGGAGGGAAATAGTGGGAGAGAAACAGAATCCTCATCGGTCGCTCTTCGGTCAGTCTCGACGGCCCGTGCTTGTCGGGAACAGGGGCATTTTTTT
>JANDJE010000036.1 GCA_024331095.1 Nitrospira sp.
AAATGAATCATCGGCACCCCTTCCCGTTTGAGCCCCTCGAAAATCATCTGCACGTGCGGCAACACGTATTCCGCGTAATCTCCGGGGGACAGACACCCCACCCAGCTGTCGAAGAGCTGAACGGCTTGGGCGCCCGCTCTGATTTGACGCCGAAGGTAGCCCGTAATAACCCTGGCGAACTTGTCCATCAGCTTGTGCCACGACGCGGGATCACCGTACATCATCTGCTTGGTATGGAGATAGTTGCGCGATCCTCCGCCTTCGATCGCGTAACTGGCCAAGGTGAACGGGGCGCCGGCAAAGCCGATCAACGGCACTTTCCCATCGAGGGCGCGTCTGGTCAGTTTGATGGCTTCGGCCACATAGTCAAGCTCGTCTCCGTCTCCGACCTTCAGCCGATCCACCGACGCGCGGTCGCGGATCGGATTATGAATCACCGGCCCTTCACCTTGGGCGAACTCCAGATCCATGCCCATCGGCTCGAGGGGGAGCAGAATGTCCGCGAAAATGATCGCGGCATCGAGGGGAAACCGATTGATCGGCTGGAGCGTCACTTGAGCGGCCAGTTCCGGCGTCCTGCACATCTCAAGAATCGAGTGTTTGGCGCGCAGCGCCCGGTACTCGGCCATATAGCGCCCGGCTTGGCGCATGAACCAGACCGGGGTACAGTCGACCGGCTCTCGTCGGCAGGCCCTCAAAAAACGATCGTTCATCCCGCGCATTGTAGCAGGGTGTCGAAAAACTATTCCAGGTCTTTCAACCGGGTCCTGAGAACCAGCCCCTTGTCAATCGCACGCTCTCCGGGCGCACACTCTCCGGGGACGTCATGTCGACATGCTCGGTTTTTTCACGATTTCGACTTCCGGCACACCGGGAGGGCGAGAGAAGGTAGGTAGGAAGGACGGACGGGAGAAAGGACGCAAGAGAGCGGACGGTCCGCTCCGGCGACGACCACACAAAAAATAGTCGGAGTCATCATCGGAAGCGGTTTTATTTTCCACGAGCTGCGTGTATAATGCGCCCCTGTCATACGTGAGATCGGACTCTGCGGCATACATTCATTTTCATCACACAAACGCCGCCGAATTCAGCTCCAAGAGAGACGGTTGTGTTCTGTCTTCAACGCCGCCTTGCATCAGTCTCTACGACACGGAGGTATATGGAATGGCCAACATGCTGACGCCCCCCTCTGATGAAAAGCCGAAAACGACGGGCCGGGATCGATGGTACTCGTTTCTTCGCTGGTTCGACTCGTGGGCCGGCCTGGAGCACATGAAGGTGGAGGGCCCTCCCAAGTTCGATTGGATCCGCAGCATTCCGTTCATCGCGGTCCATCTCATGTGTCTGGGAGTCTTTTGGGTGGGCTGGAGCTGGACGGCCGTCGGCGTAGCGGTGGCCTTTTATTTCATTCGCATGTTCGCGATTACCGGATGGTATCACCGGTACTTTTCGCATCGCACGTTCAAAACGTCCCGCGCCACTCAGTTCGCCTTCGCGGTGCTGGGCGGCATGTGCGTGCAACGCGGACCCCTTTGGTGGGCTGGTCATCACCGTCACCACCATATCGCCTCAGATACACCGGATGATGTTCATTCTCCCCGCCAGAAAGGATTTTTCTGGTCTCACATGGGCTGGTTTACTTCTCAAACGCATTTCGCTCCCCGATTTAAAGCCGTCGCGGACCTGTATAAGTTTCCAGAACTGCGATTCCTCGATCGATTCGACATCATCGTGCCGGTCCTGACCGGATTCGCCATGTTCGGGTTGGGTCGCGTGCTGGAAATTTCCGCTCCGCATCTCGGCACCAACGGCCCCCAAATGCTCATCTGGGGATTTTTCATCTCGACCGTCGCCCTTGCCCACGGCACCTTCACCATCAACTCCCTGTCGCACGTCTACGGATCGCAGCGTTACAAAACAGGAGACGACAGCCGGAACAATTTCATCCTCGCCCTCATTACCATGGGAGAAGGTTGGCACAATAATCACCATTATTACCCGGCCTCAACCAGGCAGGGATTCTATTGGTGGGAAATCGACCTCACCTATTACGGACTGAAGCTGCTGGAGCGACTCGGCCTAGTATGGGACATTCGAGAGGTGCCCGAATACGTGCGAGAGGGAAAAACGAAACAGGAATCGGCCAAACAGGAACCGGATCGTGGCATTCTAAAACGCCCCATCGACATGACGATCCCCGTTCAAGCTCCGGCCGAGAACATCCCGGCCTAAGCTCGCTCGCCATTCAGGCGACGGCTGGCCGGCAGAATGATTCAAATGATTCCAACGGTCACGGCGGCCAAGTCCGCCGTCTCAAGATGGAACGGAGCGGCGCCCTTCTCGGCGTTATGATCCAAGGCGGCCGGTTTTGTAGGCGAATTTAGCGGCGAAGCTTACACGGGCGCGCGACTTTTTCTCAAACCCATTCCGACTCATTGTTGTTCGACGCCGGTTGAGCCGGCAGTTGATCGGCCAACGACCGACGAATTCTCCCGCTTTCCCGATCGATCGCTTCGAGCTCATCCGCCCGCACGATCCAAGCGTCATCCGCGTTCAGTTCAAATCGATAATGCTCCTTCTTGAGCGAGAACCATTCCACGTATGGGTGCGGCATCAGGTTGGGGTGCGGGTCAAGCGAGATGAGGTTGACCGTTCCGATTTGAGGATTCTCCATGTCGCCGATGACCTGTGCGGCCGTTTCATCATCTTCAAACCGGCTGTTTCGAAACTGAATTACTTCCCCCGCAATATCGGCTTTGAAGTCCCCCAGCAAAAAGAAATCGACCGGACCGACGCCGGCAAACACGACTTGGCCGACGACCGTTCCCGCCGTGCGGTTATCAAGAAATCCTTCGCGTACCCAGCGACCGTTTCCAAATTTTTGCGCCATGTGAGACCTCCCGTTTCTCTCGGTGATGACCGTCGTTGCCCTCGCTTTACACCGTGCGCTCCGATCCCGAATCGGCTACGAAGGGAGCGGCGGGAGGAGATTGGCTCGCAAAAGCGCCCGTCAGCACCGCGACCAAAATGAGCACGCTGCCGATCCATCCTTGCAGATCCAAGGTTTCGCCGAGAAAATACCATGAAAGCCATGCGGCATAGACCGGCTCGGAAGCGAAGATCAAGGCCACTTGCTGTGCGGGAACGAGCTGCTGCACCCACATCTGCACGGCGAAGGCTCCCGTAGCCAAGACTCCCGTAACGCCCAATCCGATCAACAAAACCGTCGTCGGCGCAAAAGCCTCGGGCGGCGCATGTTCCCACCATGCAATGGGGACAAACAACGCCGTGACGGCGATCATCTGCCAGGCCAGGAGCGACGGAGCGTCGAAGAGGCGGGTGAATCGCTCAAGACAAATGATATGGCCTGCAAAAGCCGCCGCGCAGCCGATCGTCAACAAGTCGCCGACGTTCACATCGGCGCTGGGCTTCACCAACAACCACAGCCCGGCCACGGCCGCCGTCGCCGCGAACAGGACCCGCCCTCCGAATCGCCTCAAAAAGAGCGGTACGAATATCACGTAAAGCACCGTCAAAAAGGCGGAATTGGAGGCGCTGGTGTACCGGAGCCCGACAGTCTGCAACACGTAGCCGCAAAAGAGAAACAGCGTCGCCACGGCGCCGGCGGCGACCACCGGCTTTTCACGTACAAGCCGTCGGTTCACCGCCGCGAACCACATTCCGATCAGGACGGTCCCCAATAGAAATCTCAAGCATAAAAACGAGAGGGGGGGAATTTGATCGAGAGCCGCCTTCGTGGCCGGAAAGGTGGCTCCCCAAATCAGAGTCGTCAGGAGCAAGACGAGACGAGGCATTATTGAATCCGGAAAGCCCGTCGGCAGTCCGCGCTTCCGATCTCTCTTTCGAGAATCCCTTGATCAAGGCTTACAGAGAGAACACCGTCGCTGCTCCGTGACGCCCGCCTGCTCCATGGCACGGAGCGCCCGCTCCTTGTCGGGGTAATCGAACCACCCTCCCTCCCAGAAATCACTGGAAGTGGCATTCGACGGGATTTCCGAACACCGATCACGATGCAACGTCGCCCGATCGATCGATCGGGCGACGTGGACCCAGTACGTCATATCGAGCCGGATAGGATGCGAATGACGAGCAATCAGGGAAGGAGTTGCCATTCATCCTTTTCAATGAAGACCTTTTGGCCCGTCTCCAGCTTTTTGAGATCGTCTTTCTCGAACAGCCGCATGTATCGCTCGATGCGATCATCGTCGTCGATCCGCTCTTCCTGCATCACCCCACTGTGCCCCTTATATCGTCTGATAAGCACCGGCATTGGTTTCCTCCTCCGACACTGGTCGTTTCAGAACAAAATCGTGCTACAATAAACGCAATGTCATCGCCCGGTCAAGGGCGTCCACGCGGCGCTTGCACGGCTGTCTCCGGACCGCCGGCGAGTCCGACTCAAAGAAAGAACGTCTGCCATGCCACTGTATGAATACCGTTGCGAAGCGTGCTCGACACATTTTGAAGCCGCCCAATCGGTTCATGACCGTATCGAAGACACCGAATGCCCTTCGTGTCACGCCAGGCAGGCCACCCGGCTGCTTTCTTCTTTTTCGTCGAAAATCGTCGGAACTCATAAACCAGGCTTCGTCGAAATGAAAGCCGCCGCCATGAACCAAGAGCGGATGGAGCGGTTCGCCAAACTGCCGCCCTTGGACGTAAAACGCAACATGCCTCGGCCGAATGCCTATTGCGGATGGGAATCTTCTACGGGATCGGACCCTCCTTCTGAACCATAAAAATGAGTCGCCTCTTTTGCATTCTATCGTGTCATTCCTTTTCACGCCTCCGTCGCGCGGAGGCACCGTGAACGCCGCGAGAGCCGTTGTGGCCGCCCTGGCGCTGCTCTCGATGTGGACGACCGGTCCCGCCCGGGCGTTCGAGCCGTCGGGAAACCTTATTATCGTCGGAAACGGCCCGGAACAAACCGTCATGGAGGCTCTCTCGCGCGCGTTCGAAAAGGCGCACCCGCGAGTCTACATCGACGTGCTGTGGGATACCCAATCGAATCCTCCCGAAATGGTCAAACGTGGTCAAGCTCATATCGCCGTCTCGGCTTCAGCCCATCCGGATCTGGCCTCCACGCAAATCGGATGGGACGGGATCGGCATCTTGGTTCACTTGTCCAACTTCACCAAAGAGCTCACAAAGCAACAGGTCGCTCTGATCTTTACCGGAGCCGTCAAGGAATGGTCCGAGGTGGGAGGACCGGAGACCAGGATTTCGCTGATCGACCGCCCGCGTAATCAAAACATTCGCGACGCCTTCGAATCGCAATTGGAGATCGTTGGAAAAATTTCCGATGCCGCCAGGACGATCGACTCCGATGACGTGGTCGTGAAAACCGTCGCGGGCACGCTGCCGCCACTGTCAGCCGTCGCCTATATTTCTTTGAGTTCCGGTCTGTCGGCGGTCTCAAGCGGTGTCGCCGTTCGCCTGCTCCCCATCGATAAAGTCGAACCCGAAGCGCCGACCGTGCGAGACGGCCGCTACAGTCTCCGTCGCCCCTTGTTGTTGTTATCCCGACCGCAGCCCGATCCGTTGGTCCAAGCCTTCATGGCCTTCGCCCGCTCGGCCCCCGGTCAGGCGATCGTCGGAAACGAATATATTTCGTTACAGAGCGAATAAGTTCGCACAGGAGGTTCTATGCGCCTTCAGCTCCCCTCTCGGATCGTGATCATCTCTTCATTGCTCCTTACGCCGTCGCTTTCCCGTGCGGTCTACGCCGAGGAGGGAGCCGTGGTCGAAGGATCGGGTTTTACACTGTACGATATGAAATCGATCGAAGGGTCGGACGAGCGCACGATTCGGCAAGACCCGGTCTGCGATCGCAGCAAACGGCCGAAGATTCTTTCCGTAGAGCCGGACGAAGCCAAACCGGGCGAGAAGGTCACGATCAAGGGAGAAAATTTCGGAACCAAGGAATGTTTTCACGGTGTCGCATTTAGCGCCGCTGGCGCGGCGGCCATTGAATACACCTTCATCAACGACACGACCATTGAGGCCACGGTGCCCAATGTTCCAGCCGGCATGTCGTTCATCGACATCGTGGCGGGAGGAGGCAATGCCCGGTCCAAGGCCTTTTTAGTTCAATCCAAGTAACGAGTTCGCGTGCTAAGGGTCCACCCTCAGCACGTATTCTTCGCAGGCGGTTTCCCTTCTCTCTCGGACCGGCTCACTGTCACCGCGCCCCTCGACAGATTGGCTCACCTGGTGGAAGGACTCTGTTGGAGCTTCTTCAGCATCTCCTCAAAAAGAGGGCGGTCCCGCAGGCTCATGAAATCATTCCTAAAGCGGATCGCCTCGATATCGGCCTCCGCGCTTTCATCTCCATCCGATCCTCTGTAGATACCCTTCAAGACCAGCGCAAACCGATTACCCTCTGCTAATTTGATGTTGTCCATGTAAGGCAGATCAAAATAGGATACGTCGACCGGAAATCCTCTCCCCGGTTCACTGCCCACATACGTGCTCCCGTCGAAGAAATCGGTATAGACTGTCACCTGAACGGAGACGCCGGTCTCTCTCACTTCCGCGACGCGGAGTTCGATGGACTGTTGTCTGTGGTATCCCTTAGTGACAAGCGACGGTGTCGCGTCCCGATCTCGGCTCATCGGCGTCGGTGTCCCGACCTTTCCTTGCTCCTGTATGTCCCCGCCGCGCAGACACTCTCCATCTTCAAAATTCCTAAAGTAAGTGACCCCGTCGCGTTTTCGCAGCGTTTCAATGTCTACTTTTTCGTAGAGGCGCACGCAACCGACTTCATGTTTTCTCATAGTGAAGACGACGCTATCCCCGATCGTATTCAACGTCGTCGCCTGTCTGGAAGCGGTTTCCTTGGAGATGCCCGTAATCTTCTTCTCCAACTCTTCCCATGCCCGGCGTGACGGTTCATCCTTCGCCTCGTGCCGATGTTTCACAAGCTTCCCGTAGACCTCCTCAAATAACGGCTTGGCGTTGAAAAACTCCTGAAAGTTAACCGCCAGAAGTTCGAGAAAGACAATGCGCTTTCGAAAAGATTCCAGATCTTCCCTTTTCACATCGTCCTTGAGCGTTTGAAGATATCCGTCCAAGAGGGCCTTGAACATGTTCTCCCTGATGCTGGTATCGGACTTCTCTCTTTCGGTCATCATCTGAACATACACCTGAGATTTCCGATTCGCTTCGGTGTATTGATTGATGAACCACGGAATCGCGATTGCTCCGACGGCGGCGCAGATGCCGGCCAAGGTTTTCGCGAACGATTCCCACTTATCCCACCGATCCTTCTTGCTTCGTGCTTCATCGGCCATCCGCGCTCCTCCCTCGTGTCACTCCATCAGGATCAGAGGCGGATGTCCTGTCGAGTACCGCCGGGAGAGACGGTGACGGTGAATCGTTGACCTCGTATGATGAGGGTATAGTTTCCCGGCGGAAGATCAAGCCTGTATTCCCCCTTGCCGTCCGTTCTTGTTTCAACATTCTTGCCTTCCACGATAATGCTGAGATTGGCTGCCGGCGTCCCACCGCGATAGACCTTTCCCGAAAGCTCCGCCGCGATAAGAGGAACGGTGTTGACCAACAAGACCAGTGCAAATGAAACAATACCTATCATGCCTCTACGCCTCATGTTTCCGTCCCTCCGCCATCATCTCTTAGAGTCACCTCATCACCTTCGCGCACCGGACAATTTCGTTCCGGTCTCCGAAACCAAAGCAGACTATCGGATGGGCCGAGCGCACGAAGGGAGCAAGGAGCCGTTTCAGGAGCAACGTAGTCCGAATCACGAAAGAAGGCAAGAGCCGGGCGATCACCACATTTCGGTCTGACGATCGACCCCGGCGCCTTGGGCAGAAGGCTGGACGCTCAGAGGAACACGGCGAATTCCTTTTTCCCCTCCTCCAAGACCCCGCCGGCCCTACACACCCACATATGCCTTAACTCACCCCTCCGCAACTGCTGCTGCCGGCATTGTTGCCGGCGTTGGATTCCTCAACGTTGTCGTCAGGTTTGGCGTTGATGATGACACGAAACGGGAAACTTTCCGTCACACAGTTTGTCGGAATCGAAAACGACAGGACGGTTGTCGCCCCGGGAGCCTAACGCCGGTGTCGCGGACCTCGACGCCCAGGCTCCGATAAAGGGTATCTTTGTTTGCATTCGTACCGGCACACCATGTCGCGGCTGGCGTTGACGACGAAGTCGGACGACCCAGCCTTTTCACGGACTGACGGAGCAGATCTTCGACCTTCTGTCGCCTGTCCAGAGGTGATTCTTTGATGATCTGGATGTCAACGGGGGTGAAGCCGGATGCTGACCCTATGACGACGTTGTCCAGCCCGTACATTCTGAGTATGAGGCATGACGATCGCTGGGATTTCTCGCGACAGAGAAGATTGCGTGGTCAGAGCTCACCGGACTGGTGCAGAACGCCGCATGACTAGGACAATCGCCAGCGACAGAATGCACAGGGGAGAGCCTAGGAGTACACGTACCATCCATTCGGACCGATCACTGCTGACTTTTCCAACAGATGAGTCCGGTCAGTGTTGGCCGGAGTGTACGAATAGCCCTATGCTTGTTATCGGCTGGAGAGGTACAGCGGCCGTCAAAAGTTCTAGAGAAACATGCTGCTGCACGCTCTTCTTGTGAGATATTTTTCCCCGCGATGCGTTGACTCACACGCGTGAGGTTTTCTGGCAGAACCGACGAAAACCCGGCATGACGCTCATCGAAATCGGCAGCTGCTCGGACGGCACCGGCTCAAATGCATTCTGGTGCATGCTATGTAATAAGTTTCACGAGGCCGGGGAAAGGCTGGCGGATTCCGTCGGTTCTTGTATATAGCGCCAGACTCGCAGGAGATCGAGCGTCAAGCTTGCGCCGTAGGTCGGACCGAAGTCTCTTGTCACGAGATTGCCCATACTGTCGTTCCAGGTTTCAAACCGAAGCGGCCCCGTGGAGAGGGCCAAGGTCCACGCGAACTGTTTCTGACTTTCGCCGACAGGATTGACAAAAATCCCGGAATCCCACATCAATCCGAATTCGATCTCCCAGGTGGGAACGGTTTCTCCCTTCCCCGTGACGCGGTATTGACCGAAGGCCACGGCCGGCTGAACCGACCCGGCGGTGTTTCTGACGGAATGGAGCGCCGCTCCGTTGGTTTGATAGCTGATGCGGCCGAGGACGGAGGCCCGCGCGCTCACAGCCCCCCAACTGCCATGGTAGAACGTCGGCGAGATCTGCAACCGTCTGATCCCGGCTCGCAGAAACCCCTGTTGATAGACCGTGCCGACGGAAAAGCCCACGCCGACAAACACAATTTTTGGCTTTCCCAATGCGAACCACCGCGTTAGAGAGCCATCGATCATCACATCGGTTTCTTTTCGGGGGTCCACAGTGGGCACGGGGGGCAGGTGCCGCAACTGATGAACGACCTTGTTCTGAAAGAATTCGCTGGGTTGGTTGCCCGTAGGACTGACGCCGGCCGTGAAATTACTGCTCCAGCCTTCCCAGCTTCCGCCCCAATGTTGGGTCCAACTGAGCGTGATCAGATTAAAACCGATCGTATTTGCGACGGTCGAATCATACTTGGCCCCATTTCCATCTGTCGGCGTGAATCGATTGAGGGTCAGCCCCGCGATCACCGTAGAGTATTGATCGGGGAAGGACAGGCTGCCCCAATGAACCGACGGCGCCGGGCTTTCTCCCCATGCCGAGAGATGGTTGAATCCTACGAGCACCAGGATTCCAATCGTCACTGTCCATCTTATCGGCAAACGCCATGTTTGCATGTCCGTCAATCCATTGTGCCGCCGACGAACGGTGAAGAACTTTCATTTCTCGGAGACAATGGACAATCGTTCTCCCCTTCTGCCGAACAATCAGGATTGTCGTCGATCGAAGCCTGCACCTTTCGCGCAAGCATGTCAACGGCGAATCGGCGTCCCTCCATTCATTTTCCCAGTCGGCTCCAACGCCAATGACAGTCACTCTCTCGACAGATCATTTCATCCTATGATAGCTTACGCGCTCATTTTTCAGTCCGGTCTCACACGCCATGTTTAAGAAGATCTTGATCGCCAATCGCGGCGAAATCGCTATGCGCATCATCCGGGCCTGCCGCGAATTGAACATCGCCACGGCCGCCATTTATTCGGAGGCCGACTCAACCGGCATTTACGTCAAAAAAGCCGACGAGGCCTATGTGGTCGGCCCCGG
The DNA here is from genome assembly GCA_024331095.1 of Nitrospira sp. Taxonomy (GTDB): domain Bacteria; phylum Nitrospirota; class Nitrospiria; order Nitrospirales; family Nitrospiraceae; genus Nitrospira_D. The sequence continues at coordinate 10,222 of JANDJE010000036.1, forward strand.
ACCGGTCAAGGGGTTCCTGGACAGCCGACAGATCGTGGATTTGGCCGTCCGCATCGGCGCCGACGCCATTCATCCCGGCTACGGATTTCTCTCGGAAAACGCGGAGTTTGCCGAGCTCTGCCAGGATTCCGGCGTCACCTTTATCGGTCCCTCTCCCTATGCCATCACTATGATGGGCAGTAAGGTCAAGGCCCGTGAAATCGCGCAGGCCGCCGGCGTGCCGATCGTCCCGGGCACGAACGGCGCCATTACCGACGTCAAAGACGCGCTGACCTTTGCCAAGCAGGTCGGTTATCCGCTCATGATCAAAGCGAGCGCGGGCGGAGGAGGACGGGGGCTCCGCGTCGTGCGATCCGACGCGGAGCTTCGTGAAAACATGGAGACCGCGTCGCGGGAAGCCCAAGCCTCGTTCGGCGACGGCAGCGTGTTCATCGAGAAATACATCGAGCGCCCTCACCACATCGAATTCCAAATCCTGGGAGACCGCCACGGCCATATCATTCATCTGGGTGAACGCGATTGCTCGATTCAACGCCGGCATCAAAAATTGATCGAGGTCGCGCCGTCGTTGATCTTGACGCCGGCTCTCCGGGAAGAGATGGGCCGTGCGGCGATCGCCATCGCTCGGGCGGTGGACTACGACAACGCGGGCACCGTGGAATTCTTGCTTGATCAGGAAGGCCGGTTCTACTTCATCGAGATGAATCCCCGGCTTCAAGTCGAACATACGGTCACGGAACAGATCACCGCCATCGACATTGTCCGTCATCAGATCTCGATCGCGGCGGGCCTCCCGCTCGATCTGCAACAAAAAGACATCGTGCTCCAGGGCCATGCGATCCAGTGCCGGATCAATGCGGAAGACCCCAAAAACAATTTCATGCCCTGCACCGGAACCGTCACAGCTTATCTCTCGCCGGGGGGGATCGGGGTTCGGATCGACGGCGCCGTTTACAAAGACTATACGGTCCCTCCCTATTACGACGCCCTGTTGGCCAAACTGACGGTGCGCGGCCGCACGTGGGAAGAAGCCGTAAGTCGCATGCGCCGCTCGCTTGAAGAATATGTCCTGCGCGGAGTAAAAACGACCATTCCTTTTATGGAAGCCATCATGCAGGAGCCCGATTTCATGGCCGGACGTTTCGACACGTCATACTTGGAAACCCACCCGGAGTTGTACTCGTACCATGAGTTTCAGCAACCGGAAGACTTGGTTTTGGCGATCTCCGCCGCCATCGCCGCCTATGAGGGGTTATAACCGACGCGGCATTATCCCACGCACACAACATCTGACGACATGGCCACCACACGATCCTCAGGGAAAAAACAGCGGGCGAGCACCCGATCCGCCGCGCCCAACGTCAAACGATCGAAACCGACCGCCTCGCGACGGGATGAATCAATCATCCAGCCCGCGCCGGGAAAACGTCTCTTGATCACCGACGTGGCGCTGCGCGACGGGCACCAGTGCCTGCTGGCCACCCGCATGAGGACCGAGGACATGTTGCCGATCGCCCAGAAACTGGACGCCGTGGGATTCTGGTCCTTGGAAGTGTGGGGCGGCGCGACGTTCGACACGTGTCTGCGATACTTGAAAGAAGACCCATGGGAGCGGCTCCGCGCCCTCCGCGCGGCCATGCCGAACACCAAGCTGCAAATGTTGCTTCGCGGTCAGAACCTTGTCGGCTACCGGCATTACGCCGACGACGTCCTGGAGCGATTTATCGAACGGTCTGCGACCAACGGGATCGACATCTTCCGTATTTTCGACGCGCTGAACGACGTCCGCAACCTCGAACGGGCGGTGCGGGAAGTGCGGGCCTGCGGCAAACACGTCGAGGCCGCCATCAGCTACACGGTCAGCCCCGTGCACAGTCTCGACCGCTTCGTGGACTTGGCCAAACGGTTGGAGGATCTGGGCACCGATACGCTCTGCGTCAAAGACATGGCCGGGCTCTTGTCCCCGTTTGACGCATATCATCTCATCCGCCGGCTCAAGGCCGCCGTCTCGGTTCCGATCCATTTGCACTCCCACGACACGGCCGGCATGGGGGCGATGTCGGCGCTGATGGCGGTGCTGGCCGGCCTCGACATTCTGGACACCGCCATGTCGCCTCTCTCCGGTGGCGCGTCGCACCCGCCCACCGAATCCGTCGTCGCCGCGTTGCAGCGGACTCCCTATGACACCGGCCTCGATCTGACCGATCTCCAGCCCATTGCGGACCACTTCCGCGTCGTCCGGCGCAAGTATCGACAATTCGAGAGCGACTTTACCGGAGTCGACGCGGCGATTCTGACGTCGCAAATTCCCGGCGGCATGCTGTCGAACCTGGCCGCGCAACTGGCCGAGCAACAGGCGCTCGACCGGATGAAAGAAGTGCTCGACGAAGTGCCCCGTGTCAGAAAAGAGATGGGCTATCCGCCGCTCGTCACGCCGGCCAGCCAGATTATCGGCACGCAGGCCACGTTGAACGTCCTGACCGGCGAGCGGTACAAAGTGATCACGACCGAAACCAAGAATTACTTTCTCGGATTGTACGGACGGGCGCCCGGACCGGTCGACAACGACGTCATGGCGCGCGCCATCGGAGACGAAGAGCCGATCAAAACCAGACCGGCCGACCGGCTCGAGCCGGAGATGGAAGCGATCAAGAGAGAACTGCCGGATCACTCCCTTGAAGATCAACTTTCTTTCGCTCTCTTCCCCGCCATCGCGCGGGAGTTTTTTGAGGCGCGCAAGAAAGGCGAACTGACGCCTTCCCCGTTTGAAACCGCGTCTCCCAAGGCCCCGGCCGTGGCCCACGAACTGCATCTGGCCCCGGTCGAGTTCAACGTCACCGTGCACGGCGAGACCTATCACGTCAAGGTATCCGGATCGGGCCGGAAAGTGGACGGGCGAAAACCCTATTACATCCGCGTCAACGATCGGTTGGAAGAAGTGTCGCTCGAACCGATCCAGGAAGTCTTCGCCGGCGTGCCGGAGACTCATGAAGCCGACAAACCCACCAAGACGAAGCGACCGCGACCGTCACAACCCGGCGACGTGGCGCCGCCCATGCCGGGCCGGGTCGTCAAAATCCTGGTATCGGTCAATGATCGCGTCAAGGCCGGCGATTCTCTGCTGGTGATCGAGGCGATGAAGATGGAAAGCCGCGTCCCGGCGCCGATCGATGGAACCGTGGCGGCGATTTTTGTGGCGGAGGGGGAAAACGTGAAGCCGGATGAAACTGTCATCCAGTTGCAATAATACCTTCCGACCGACTTTTTTCGCCCGGTTCGCTAAGATAGACCGACGACTTCGTCCTGGTCCGTTCGGTATAGGGCCTTTGCTCGCCCTCCTCGCCGCCTGCACTTCTCAGTCTTTCATTCCACCCTACTTCGACGCATTCGAGCGTATCCCGGTCCGCATTGCCACCATTGACGACCAGCGAATCGCCTACCTGGATGTGGGAACCGGCCCTCCTCTTTTCCTCATCCACGGGTTCGGCGGGTCCATGTGGCAATGGGAGCATCAGCAACGGGAGCTGGCGCGGCACTTCCGCGTCATTACCCCGGATCTGCCAGGTTTTGGCTTATCCGACAAGCCGGATATCGAGTACCGCCCGGATCAACTCGTGGATTTTTTCACCCGCTTCATGGACGCCCTGCACATCTCCCGCGCGACCCTGATCGGCAACTCCATGGGCGCCGGCCTGGCCATGGCGGTGGCCCTCGACCATCCGGAACGGGTGGAGAAACTCGTATTGATCGGCGGGTTACCGCGGGACATTCGAGCAAAACTGACCAGCCCCATCGTCAAGCGGACGCTCGACACACATGCGCCCCCATGGCTGATCTCTCTTGGCAACCGTCTCTTCGGCGGTTGGATGATCACCCCTGTTCTGGAGGAACTGGTGTACGATCGGTCTCTCATCACCCCCGCCGTCCTCGAGCGATCCAACCGCAATCGCCGTCTCCCCGGCATCATCAAGCCGATGCTCGCCATGAAACAGGCGCTCGGTCTCTGGGAATCCGGCTACGCCTTGCGCCTCGATACGATCCGACATCCGACTCTCATCATCTGGGGAGAAGAAGACCGCGTCTTCCCCTCCTCGGTCGGTCACGAACTCCACCGTCTCATCGAAGGGTCCCAGCTTCAGACCATCCCCTTTGCGGGTCACATTCCTCAATGGGAACGGCCGGATCTAGTCAATGAGCTGCTCATCGCGTATATTCATCCCTGACAACGGGACGGCCTATCGGCCGGGTGTACCACAATCTCTACTTGCTCAATAAGAAAGGAACAGACCATGCTGCCATCTGCGCGCACGATCCTAGGAGTAGTGATGGGTTTTTCTTTCAGCCTGGCCGGCTGCACCGGCATGGGAGAGATGAACGGCTCCGGTTTCACCTATAAAAACATCGCCGTCGCGGACGGCAGCGCCGCGGCCGGAGAGGGGAACAACGTGCTCTTTAAGGGGGAACCGCTTGCTCTTTCAGGAACTGCCGTTAAAACCGGCGACACGCTCCGCGATGTGAACGTGGCCCAGACCGATCTTTCGACAGTCAATATCGCCCGCACGAAAGGGGCGGGGAAAGTCCGGATCATCAGCGTGGTGCCGTCGCTCGATACACCGGTTTGCGAGCAGCAAACCCACTATCTCAGCGAAAAAAACAACGGCCTCGACAACATGATCGAGCTGATCACGGTGAGTATTGACACGCCGTTCGCTCAAAAGCGCTTCGCGCAAGAAGCCAAGATCAACAATGTCACGTTCCTGTCCGACTATCGTGGAGCCGAATTCGGCAAGGCGCACGGCCTCTTGGTGAAAGATCTGCACATTTTGGCCAGAGCCGTGATGGTCGTGGACAAGGACAACACCATTCGTCACCTTCAAATCACGCCGGAGATCAAACATCTGCCGGATATGGACAAAGCGTTCCAGGTCGCGCGATCCTTGATTTCGGCCAGTTAGAGCTGCTTTTTAGGTCCGACGCGGATTTCGCCCAAGCCGGATGATAAGGTGAGCCCGCGTCATGTTACGTTCTCATCTTCCGAGAATGCCGATGGCTCATTACGATTTGCTCGTCATTGGGACCGGACCGGCCGGTCAAAAGGCCGCCATCCAGGCCGCCAAGCTCAATAAGAAAGTCGGCATTATCGAGCGAAAGAGAGTCGTAGGAGGCGTCTGCATCAATACCGGCACCATTCCCAGCAAAGCGCTGCGCGAAGCGGTGCTGTACCTGTCCGGCTTCCGTCAGCGAACGATCTACGGCGCCTCGTATCGATTGAAAAAGACGATCACGGTCGAAGACCTGGCCTTCCGCTCCAACCACGTCATCAAAAATGAAATTCAGGTGGTTCAAGATCAAATGGCCAGAAACGGAGTCGATTTGTTTTTTGGATCGGCAAGCTTCGTCGATCCGCATCGGCTGCGGATCGACTCCGATCGGGGCTTGTTCGAGCTGACGGCGGATTTTATCGTCGTCGCGGTGGGCACGGAACCGGCCAGACCTTCCAACGTCCCCTTCGACGGTCAGACCATCATCGACACGGACGGGCTGCTCACGATGAAACGGATCCCCGATTCGATGGTCATCGTGGGCGGCGGTGTGATCGGAACGGAATACGCCTCGATCCTCGCCACGCTCGGCGTCGCCGTCACCCTTATCGACAAGCGGCCGCGACTGCTGGAGTTCGTCGATGCGGAGATTATCGAAGCTCTTCAGCAACAAATGAAAGAAATCGGCGTGACTCTGTACCATGACGAAGAGGTCGTCGAGATTAAAAAAGAAAGCCGTCACTTCATAAAAGTCGTTTTGCGCCACCATGAGCCGATCCAGACCTCCACGTTGATGTACGCCATCGGACGGGTCGGCGCGACCCATTCGCTGAACCTGGAAGCCGTCGGACTGACAGCCGATGACCGTGGCCGTCTCGCGGTCAACGAACACTTTCAAACCGCGGTCCCGCACATTTATGCGGCTGGCGACGTGATCGGATTTCCGGCCCTGGCTTCCACTTCCATGCAACAGGGCCGGCGCGCGGCCTGTCACGCCTTCGGCCAGCCGGACCATACCGACACCTCGTTGCTTCCCTACGGCATCTACACGATCCCCGAAATCTCTATGGTAGGACGAAATGAAGAAGAAATCCGGCAGGCAGGGACTCCCTACGGAGTCGGCATCGCACGCTACAAAGAGATCGCGCGCGGCCAACTGATCGGCGATCAGCGCGGCATGCTGAAACTCTTATTTCATCGCCATACCAGACACCTATTGGGCGTCCACGCGATCGGCGAAGGATCGACCGAGTTGATCCACATCGGTCAGGCGGTGATGGCGTTTCATGGGAAGATCGATTATTTCATCGACACGGTCTTCAATTATCCGACGTTGGCCGAATGTTACAAAGTGGCCGCGCTGGACGGCATCAACCGGCTGCCGAGACCTTGGCTTCCCTATTTTCTCTAAACACGGCAAACCGGTTCTCTTCTCTCGAAGCGATCACAAAAGGTGTTGCGATGTCCTTCTCAAACCACCTGCGACGATTGGCCGCGCCGATCTGGGACGCTCAACTGCGCCACCCCTTCGTGACCGGACTCGGAGACGGCTCACTGCCCGAGCGGAAATTCCGCTATTACATCCTGCAGGACGCACGATTTCTTGGCGATCTCGCCCGGGTCTTTTCCACCGCCGCGCAAAAGGCTCCAGACTCCGATTCGGCTTTGCGATTCAACAAACTGGCCCAAGACACGATCGTCGTGGAGAGGAGCCTGCACGAAAACTATGGCACCAGGTGGAACATGACAGCCAAACGGATGGCGTCCGTCCCCATGGCGCCCACCACCTATGCCTACACCAGGCATCTCCTCTCGGTCGCGGCGACTGGGACGGCGGCGGAAATCACCGTCTCCGCTCTACCCTGCGCCTGGATCTATTGTGTCGTAGGACAGCATTTGCTGCGAAGCGGTCCGCCTTCCAAAAGCCATCCGTACCGGGATTGGCTTCTGCTCTACGCCTCGCCGGAATTTGCCGACGTCCAACAGTGGATGCGCAAGAAAGTCGATCAGTGGGCGAAAGCGACCAGCAGGGAAGAACGAAACCGCATGGAGGAGACATTCATTCTCAGCTCACGGTATGAGTGGATGTTTTGGGAGATGGCGTGGAACGAAGAAACTTGGCCGGTCTGAAGTCGGAGATCGGTTTGCTTTAAATTTTTAAGCAAACCCACCTCCTCTCCTCTTCTCTCTAAAGACACAGGGGCTTGTTTCATTTCGAAACAAGCCCCTGAAAAGGGAGAGTTTTGCTTTAAAATTTTTACCCGGTAAGAACCTCTCTGCCCTTCCTTTTTCAGACAGATGAGCGGTCTCGCCGACTCCGACAAAATCGCAATCCCACCAGACTTGCCAACCCTGACCCCATCAGAAACACGGCCGGGGGAAGGGGAATAACATCTGTTACCACGATAACGCCTCCTGCCTGGAGTCCGCTAAATGCTACACCTGGTCCCGTCGGAATAACTTCAAACAGTTGGACTAAACCCAACGCTCCTCCCGTTGCCGGAAGATTAAAGCCCAGCAACGAAGCGAGAGTCGCATCAACCGAACTCACCGTCAGCGTCCCACTCAGCGATGAAGATCCCCCCAAGCAACAATCAAATGTCACAGGCCCCAAGAAGCTGCCGGAAATAAGCGTGGTCGATCCGCTGCCGACATCTCCGAAGAGATTGAATATCCCACCACCTGTATTATAGGTACTTTGAAATCCCGAGGTCGTGGCTACTCCGCTCGTGAAGTCTCCAGTCGAAAAGTGTAAGAACCCTCCCGTTATAGGAAGGGTCGTTGTCCCATTATCCACAGATGAGACAGGCGCACTGCTTATTAGTATCGGGGCCGTTCCTCCCACGTATTGGATGGTGCCCCCAACACCCACATTAAAATTGATCGGGGCTGCTTCTGCTCCGACCGCTGTCAAAGCCACAGCAGCCACAAAAACTCCTACTCCAGCAAACCAACGATTGTTACGGCTCATTTGAATTCTCCTAGACATGTGACCGACCCTCCACATACCGTTTCCACGCCACCAATCCCAGCATCCCCATAGCCAGCAGCAACACCACGTTCGGCTCCGGCACCCCCTGCGCCGGACTGTCCGTCACCGCCAAAGCTCCGCCCCCCTGAATCCCACTGAACGCCTGCCCATACGTTGTCGGCGCCGAACCAAACCGAATCT
>JANDJE010000037.1 GCA_024331095.1 Nitrospira sp.
CGTGGATCAATCGGGAGACCCTTGCGCGGCTGAACGTGGCCGTGCACCGCGATATCGGATACACCTGCGCCTCGCTGATCTTGGCCTATTGCCTCTCCGGCATCGCGGTGAACCATATCGACGATTGGAATCCCGACTTCGTCATCACCAAACAGACGGTCTCACTGCATCGTTCGTTGACGAAAGAGCAGGTCACCCCAGTCTTGATCGAGGAAGTCGGGCGGCTCGTCCAAGAGGATTCTTATAAGATTTATGACTTTCCGACAATCGACCAAGTGAAGGTTTATTACGACAACGCGTCCCTTCACCTGAACCTGACGACGGGAGAAGGCACGTACGAGAAGGTTTCGCGGAGGCCGCTCTTGTACCAGGTCAACGCGCTCCACCTCAACCGGCTGCCAGGGTGGAAATGGGCTTCCGACGTGTTCGCTCTCGTACTGATCGTTCTGAGCCTGACCGGCTTGTTTATCCTGCGGGGGAAATATGGGTTGGCTCGGCGGGGGCGATGGTTGGTGCTGGTAGGGCTGGCGCCGCCGATCGTGGCGCTTTTGCTCTTTGAGATCAAGTGACCGCCGGCCCCTCGGCTACCCAAAGGATAAGAGACCGAGGGGGGAGGTCAGTCTCCATAGGCAAAGTAGCCGTTGGCCCCTACTCCAACACGAATTGTCAGGATTTTAGACGCTCTATCTGTCTGTTTTTAAGACAAATGGCTTATGATCGATACCGATACTGTTTCTCAATATCATTAAATAGGGCCACATAGAAAGGCAGCCGGTCTTTTGGTGAGTGGCACACATTCTGCTCAACGGAGGCGTGTCTGTACAGCGCTTGGAGAGGGACTCTTGAATAGGATGCAGCTCTCGGCGGAGAAACAAACACGCAGTCGTCAATCACGTGTCCGGTCGACGGTCACAGGAACCGATTCCGCTCCTTTTTCATACTCCCCGCGTTCCTTGAAGCGCCGGATTCAGATCCTTGGGTTGATGGCCTGCACCACTCTCCTGTGTGCGGTCCTGGCAGGCGTACACATGGCTCAAATGACGGTATCGGCCCGCATGGCCGAGGCCGCCCGCCAAACCACCGCCACTCTCGACCATCTCGTCCGGCAATACGACAAAGCCGCCCCCTCCATGGAGGACCTGGCTTCCCGCTTCATCAACAACGAACCGGCGCTCCGAGCCATTATGTCGGAAAGCCTCGCCGACGTCCAGGGCGTCGAGGGCGGATTTTACTCCCACCAAGATGATCGGCTTCTGGGCTATGCATTTCCCACCTATTCTGGTTCCGGCCCAAAAACCGACATCCCGGCGGCCGAACGCCCGGCTATTGTTCGCCTGGTCCAGCAGGCCATCCTGACCGGCAGCCCGGTACAGGAGCGCATCGAGCACGGATCCGACGTGATCCTGTTCGCAGCCGCTCCGCTGGAACAAGACGAACGGACCGTCGGGGCGGTCTGGTTGATGCACCGGCTCCCAGGCATCCGTAATCCGCAATGGCACTCCTTCAGTGTCGTGTTGCTTTCACTGTGTCTCTTTGCTTGGGCCGTCGCATGGGCAGCGTGGTCGATCGCGCGACGACTGGATCGTGCGATCGAGCAGATCGTGAACAGCATCCGGACACTCCACGATTCCGATTCGCCTCCGATCTCGGACACCGGCTACGCCGAAGTCGAACGCATCGCCGCAGCGATCAACCATTTGGTCCACACCGTTCGCCTTCAACAGAGCCGCCGAGAACAGCTGGAGCGGCAACTGCAACAGGCGGATCGCCTCGCCATTTTGGGTCGCCTCGTAGCCGGTGTCGCGCATGAAGTGCGCAATCCCTTATCGTCGATCAGGCTCAAGCTGCAGCTCGCCCGACGCAGTCCGCTCGAGTTGGAACGGCTGGTGACCGCTTTCAACGTTGTGGAAGAGGAAATCGCCCGCCTCGATCGCTTGGTGGCCAGATTGCTGTCGGTGGCCAAGCCGACAGCAGAAGTCCAACTCACCGATCTGAACCATTTTCTGACCACGCGTCTTCACCATTGGCAGGCCCGTCTCTCCGACTCCAACCTGCTGCTGAAGTATGAGGGCCTGCTGGATCACGCCTCCCAAGCGATGATCGAGCGCGATCGTGTCGGGCAAATCCTCGACAACCTCATCGCTAACGCCTGTGAGGCGACGGGAACAGACGGCACCATTCTCATCTCGCTGACACGGCCAGACGACACGTCGTTCACCATCACCGTGGCCGATTCCGGACCTGGCCTATCGCTTGAGGCGCGACACCATCTCTTCGAGCCATTTTTTACGACTAAGCCGCGGGGCACAGGACTGGGCCTGTTCCTTTCGGCCGAAATGGCCCGCGCTTTGGGCGGCCGCTTGACCCATCTCGACTCTCCGCACGGAGGAGGTTGTTTTGAATTGTCTCTCCCTTGCAAGGAGCCGACGTCTCAAACCCTGGAGGAGACGCTGCTGTCTCGGAGGCCATCATGAAGATCCCCGCCATCGCGAAGATGCCCGCAATGTCACCCCGCCACTACACTACCGTAATGGTTGTGGATGACGAGCGACATCTGCGCGAGAGTCTTGCAGAGTTGTTCTCCTCCGTGGGGTATCAAGTCGTTGAGGCGGTCGACGGGATGGAGGCCCTCGAACGACTCCGCTCCACGGCGGATTACCCCGACGTCATTTTGATGGACCTGAAGATGCCGCGCACCAACGGCATGGATACGTTGAAGGCCCTGGCGGCCCACGAAGCCACGGCGCGCATTCCGGTTGTAATCATCACGGCCTTCGGCAACAGCGAACAGACCATCACGGCGATGAAAGCTGGCGCCTATGACTACATCGTGAAACCGTTCGGTGCCGATGAGATCATTGACATGGTTCGCCGAGCTGTGGAGCTTCGCAAGCGGAGCGTTGAAGCGGAACACTCTCAGACCGGCCTTCAGCCAGAACGAATCCAGGCAGCCGATCTCATCGGCCATCACCCTAAAATGCGCGAGTTGTACAAACTGATCGGGAAGGTCGCCCCGACCGACGCCACCGTGCTCATTATGGGCGAGTCCGGCACAGGCAAGGAACTTGTCGCACAAGCCCTCCATCGCCATTCTCTTAGGGCAACCGGTCCGCTGGTGTCCGTCAACTGCGCCGCCATCCCGGAGGGACTCCTCGAAAGCGAGCTCTTTGGGCACGAACGCGGCGCCTTCACCGGAAGCATCCGAACCCGACCCGGTCGTCTCGAGTCGGCGGAAGGCGGCACACTGTTTTTGGACGAAATCGGGGAGTTGCCGGTCTCTTTGCAAAGCAAGTTACTGCGCGTCCTGCAAGAGCGGACGCTCGAACGTCTCGGCGGGCAAGGTTCGCGACACGTCGATTTTCGGTTGATCGCAGCGACCAACCAACCACTTCGCCAGCGTGTCGCGGAAGGACGTTTCCGGGAGGATCTTTACTACCGTCTACACGTGGTGGCCATCGAGGTGCCGCCCCTCCGAGCCAGGCGAAGCGACATCCCGGAGCTGGCTGAGCACTTTCTAGAACGGCACCGCCCGCTAGGATCCGGCAAAGCGATGGCGTTCAGCGAACAAGCCCTGCACGCCCTTCTGTTGCACGATTATCCGGGGAACGTCCGCGAACTCGAGCATCTGATCCAACGGGCCGTTGTGGTCGCGCAGGGACCGCTGATCACCCTGGACGACCTGCCGGCCTTGACCGGCCAAGATGAGCACGCGGGCGTGGGACCGCGTCTGCGGGAACTCCTCGAACTTCCGCTCGACGAAGCGGTGCAAGCGCTCGAACGGATGCTCGTCAAGCGTGCGCTGGCCCAGGCCGAAGGCAATAAAGCGGAAGCCGCACGCCTGCTCGGCATTCACCGCACGGCACTCTATACCAAGCTGAAGCAACTCGGCATGGAGGAAGCGTATCTCCCATCGAGCCCTGAGTGACATTCGCGCCGATACGAAAGGAGCCGATCATCCGTGCGACACCAGAACACCGAACATCGCTGTGGATGCGGAAACTTGATGGACGGCGGACTATGCGGGGACTAGAGATCAAATGCCGGCAGTGCAAGCGTATTCACATGATTCCATGGTCGACCATCGACGGTCTCTGCTCGTCCGCCATCCCATCCATGGCGCTAGAGCCGGGAACGCCGCACACAGTGACCGGCGGAGCCGACCGATGATACTCCGATACTGGCTGTGGTCGGCTCTGCTCGGGGCTGGTCTCCTGCAGGCCGCGACAGGGCCGTCTCCCGCGCGCGGGGGACCCGATGTGTACCGCACGGCCCAATCCGAGGCATGTAGTGCAAACCCGCCCGCATCCGATTGTCGCGCCGAGTTGCCGTCCGGCGCCTCGCCTGACGAGGCGATGGATGTCATCCGCATTCCGCCTGTAGTCATTCTTGGAGACCGTCCGACGTCTCGCCAGTTTAAGCATCGGCACGACCCGGAGTTCCGCAAATACCTCAAGCAGGTGCGCAAACGAATCGATCAGGAGAAAGCCTACCCGTTTACGGCACAACAAATGCGCTGGGAAGGTTCCGCGGTGATCTCTTTCACCGTCTCGCCATTTGGCGAACTGCTCCAAACTCGTATCGACCGCACCTCCGGTTTTCTTATTTTGGACGAGGCAGCAGAAACGGCGGTCAAAAAAGCGTTTCCGGTCGTGCCACCCAAGGATCTATTCGACCAACCGATGGAATTCAAGGTTCCCGTGATGTTTGAGTTGCACTGAGTTCGTGACCGAGCCTGGTTGAGGCTGATCGTATGTTGAGATTTTACATGGCCAGAGGCAGGAAGCCCCGAGCCCAAGCATCAAGGGAGGGGGCAAGTGAAACAGCGCAGGATGTGGAATCACACAATCTGGGTCATAGTGCTCGGAGGCCTGCTGATCAGCGGGACGCCGGCCTGGCCGCAAGAGCCCGCCGACGATCTTGAACCGGCAGCACAGGAAGAGCCTAGCGAGGCACGAGCAACCCTACAAGAAGGTGAGCTGTCAGGCGATTCGCTGCAGTTGGAGCCCGTGACCATTGCGCAAGAAGTCAAGTCACCGGAGGCCGTCCGCTTGACCGATCCGGTTCCGCAAACGGGCGTGCGGCGGGAAGAATTCATCATCCGAAACAACCGCCGTATGGGCGACGTCATTCAACGGCTCCCTGGCGTGGTGGTGGGAGGACCGGTCGGCGAGAATCGCGACATTGAGCTGCGTGGCCTCGACAAATCGTTCACCCGGGTTCAGGTGGACGGCGTCCAGCTGCCGGGTCCTGGAGACAAGCGCGAGTTCTCGGTACACCAACTTTCGTCCTTCATGGTCGAGAGCGCCAGGGTCATCAGGAATCCGACGGCGGAATTCGAGAGCGACGGGGTGGCGGGGCGAGTTGATATCAGAACCAGGCAAATTCCGAAAGAATTGACCTTCACCGGCCGCGCCGGCTACGGCGGTCAAACGGGAATCGACGGATCGTTTCTCAACGGCAGTATGGCCTTCGGTCATCGACCGACCAACTGGTTCGGGATCATGGCCACCGCCGACTACTTGGAGCAGCCCATTAAACGAGATCGATCCAGGCTCTTTACTCCCCTCACCGCCGGCAGGGGGGAAGTCAATGTGGAAACAACGCGGCAGCGTCTCCCGAGCCTAAACGTGGACCTCGGATTTTTCTATCGGGCCGGAGAATTTCACCTCAAGCCGATGGTTCTGAATGTCGAAGAAGACAAGCCTGGCATCCGAACGTTCACCAACTTTTCCCAACTCCCCACTCAAGACGAGGAGCGAGTAGAACAGACCGGAACATCGCGGTCGCAAACCAAGGGGCTCGGCTTTTCCCATAAGCACGCATTCGCAAACGGAGTGGTCTGGGACTCTTTGGGAGGCTACTACGCAGGATCTCTGACGAATGCAACCGACGCACAGACGTTCAGAGAAAGCGCCGGAACATTCAACTTCTTTAGGCGTGAACTCCAAAACGAGTCTCGCCAGGACTCAACCTACAACGTCCTTAGTAACTTGACCGTTCCGTTGAACCTGGCAGTTCGACAGACTTTGAAGGTAGGTGCGGCCATGCGGCTGCGCGAGCGGAATGTGAGTCTGTTCAAGAGTCAGATCTCCAACACCGGCGCATTCACAATTACCAGTGTGCCGGGAGACCGCTATCAATTCAAGGAGAACTATTTCGCCGGCTACATCCAAGACGAAGTGTGGCTCACTGATCGACTGAGCATCGTGCCGGGGATCCGTTTTGAACAGGTCTATCAGGATGCCGCCGGAGGAGACGGCACGAAGGTGCATCGTTCGATTTCCGACTTCAATCCTAGCCTGCCTGTGCTGTACCGCCTACGCGATGATCTCACCCTTCGCGCCGCGGTCTCACGGACCCTGAACAGGCCGGACTTCAATCAGATGACCCCCATCGAGTTGATCCGAGGACAGCGAATCATCAGGGGCAACGCGCAGATCAACCCCGCACGCTCGTGGAACGTAGACGTCGGCGGGGAGTACGTCACCTCAAACTTCTTCCTCGGCGTGAACCTCTTCCACAAGTGGATCACGCAAATCGTCGAAGAAGTCGACACGGGAATCGATATCGGCGGGCGGGATGTCCTGGAGGCCCAGAACGTCGGAAACGGCTGGGCTCGCGGAGTCGAATTGGAGGAACGGGTCAGTCTGGCGTTCACTGGGCTTCCCTTTCTAAAAACCACCAATGTATGGGCTAATCAGACATTTCTCGAATCACGGTTGCAATCGGCCAGCGGAGAGAAGCGTCGATTCAATAAGCAACCGGAATACATCCTCAACGCGGGTCTCGATTATCGATACGCCCCGCTCGGCACGATCTTCACCCTTGCTTGGCGCTATTTTCCGTTCGTCAAGGAAATCCAGAGCAACAGCGCGTTTAAGATCACGAACCCTGTTTCGATCATCGATGTGGCGGTGCGTCAGGCGATCTATAAGAATTTTTCCTTCTTCCTGGAGGCGGGCAATCTCACGAACGAAACGAAGGTTGAACGTGAAATCAACACCGTAGGCAATTTCTCTAACCTGAACCTTCAGCAATCGGGTCGCACGTTCCTTCTAGGAGCAGAGTGGTATTTCTGACACCACAAATGAGCTGTATGGAGTCGTTCATATCTGTGGATAAACGATCGGTCGTCCTCGCACGGAAAGCCCACCGCTACGCTGGAATGGCGGTGGCGCTGTGTGTCGTCATCTTGGCCGGGACCGGCCTCGCGCTCGTTCACCAAAAAAGTTGGACCTGGCTCAAGCGTGTGGATGTGCCGGCGGTACTGATCCCGACGTGGGGAAAAGCCATGATGGCCCAAAAGGCCGGTCAGATCAAAGCCCTCGCGATCCACCACGGAGCCGATACCGGGGGAACGGATCTCGTGGCCGCCACCAAAGCGGGCCTCTTCGGTCACAAATCAGGGCGGTGGAGCCTACTCATGCCCGCATCCGGCCAGCCCGAGGTCACGGCGCTGCTGATCATGGACTCGCGATGGCTCATCGGAACCCAACAAGGGTTGTTCCTGAGCGATGATGCCGGAGAGACGTGGACGCTATCCAGTCAGGCCGACGGTCGGCCAATGGGAAAAATCACGACGATTCAACGGAGCCCCTCGCGACCCGATATGCTCTTCGTCGGGTCGAAGACGGGCGCGTACATCTCCAGGGACGCGGGACGGCATTGGACCGCGCTCGCCGGACTGTCAGGCTCAGCGGCGGACCTGACAACGGAAATCTCCCTCATTGTCTTCGACGCGTCTCAGCGGGACTACGCGTTTCTCGGTACCAAACGGGGCCTATACCGCTACCACCAGGACTCAGGCACCGTCGAGTCCGTCGATCTGGAGCCGCTGAAACGCCTCATTGAGGCGATGCCGATGAACATGACGCTGGACGTTTATCTCAATGATCTCCACACCGGCAAGCTGTTCGGAGACAGGCTGTGGACCTTGTACGATCTCACGGCAGCCGCGCTCCTCCTGTTCGTCGCAACCGGATTCTATATGTGGATCTACCCAATGCTGCGCCGGAGGCAGCTTGGATTGGGGAGAACTGGCCTCCCCGTGACCTCCTCGTCGCCACGTGCCGAACGCGGCCGGAAACCCGCGCAGGCCGTGGAGGGATAGGAGTCGCTCTCCGGGACACATGTCGTGTGTTTTATTTTCACTTTTATTTCAAAGGAGGTTGACATGATTCGACGTAACGCGCGCGTACTCGGCATCGCGCTGGCCTTGGTAACTGCACCGGTCTTCGCCGGCGAAGAAGTCCGCACCATGGAGAAGTTTTCGGATTTACCCCTCGACGTCCAGATGCCCATCGCCCGCTTCCTGGTCGACGCGAAAATCTTCGAGATCGAGGAGGCACAGGCGCATAAGGTCACGGAAATCAAAGTCACCTACGAGCGCAAGCATAAGCTCCATGAGCTGATCTGGGATGCGACCAACAAGAAGTTTCTGGGCGGTAGTGAACCGGAAGTGATCAAGGAAGTCCTCGCCAAGCTCCCCCCTGCGGCGCAACAAGCGATTCAAGACCGGAAAGGCCAACAGAGAATCGATCACTTGAAGATCAAGCACTCGGACAGCGACGATCACGAGTACGTGCATGTGCATTTTATCAATGAAAGCGGCAGGAAAACCGACATCAAATTGGAGATGGACGGATCGCTGGTCGCCAAGAAGGCCTGACCTCCTCCAGTAGGAGGGGCGAGCGGCGGACTAGGCGTTCGACCGCTCGCCTCAGGCGAGCTCTCACTTTTTGATCTGCTCGGAGAGATATTTGTCGAGCCCGATCTGTTCGATGGCGCGCAGTTGGGTTTCAAACCAGTCGATGTGTTCCTCGGTGTCAACGATCGTGTCTTCCAACTTGTGACGGGTCGTAAAATCTCCGACGTCGGCACAGTGGCCGATAGCCTTGCGGAGCAGCTCCGCGTCAGCGCGCTCGAAATCCAGATCGCCGACAAACAATTCCTGGACGGTCAGCCCCGAAGTGACTGCATCCACGTGACCCACCTCCGGCGTCCCTTCCAAATACAGAATGTGATCGATCAAACCCGATGAGTGCCCAATTTCTTCTCGGACAAGGTGCTCAAAGTGCTCGGACAGCCGTTCATACCCCCACTCTTTGCACAAAGCCGCATGCAGCATGTACTGATGCACCGCGGTCAATTCGGCTTTCAGCACTTGGTTCAGATACTCGGCGACTCCCTCTTTGGCTTTCATTTTGCGCCTCAGGATTCTTTTTTGATCTGCTCGGCTAAATAATTCTCAAGCCCCACCTGTTTGATGGTCTCCATCTGCGTTTCGATCCAATCGATGTGGCTATCGACGTCTTTGGCCATATCTTCGAGCATATGGCGCGTGGTGAAATCGCCCGCCTTCGTGCAGTGTACGATGCCTTCGCTCAACATCGTCAACATCTCCTGCTCAGCCTTCAGATCCAGCTTGAGCTGTTCGGGCACCGTTTCGCCGATGTCCACCTTGTTCATCCGTTGCACGTTGGGAACGCCCTCCAAATAGAGAATGTGCCCGATCAGGTGGTCGGCGTCTTTCATTTCATCGATGCTGCGGCTGCGGATTTTGTGGTAGAGCCGTTCATACCCCCAATGTTCACACATCTTGGCGTGGACGAAATATTGATTGATGGCCGTCAAATTCGCCGTGAGAATTTTGTTCAGCAAGTTGACGACGCCTTCTTTGGCTTTCATGTGATCTCCCTCCCTTCCCGATTCCGCGAGTTTAGCATCATTTTCTTTTGTATTGTTTCATTATTGTCGCTTTTCGATCTTCCGTCAACTCACACGGAGCGCGCCTTTGAGAGAAGATCTCGATTTCATCGAGAGTGATTCTCGATCTTATCTTCCTCCGCGCGGGAAACCGCCGAATTATGCTGATTTCAAAATCCCACCCAGTGATTCATCCTTTCTTTGACGTCATGAATCCTGCACGACACTCTTGAAAGAGCCTGTTACAGGATGGTAAGTTCCCCATGCATGATAATGCCTGCTTAAAATCGCTCGAGGCAGAATGTCATGATCCGACAAATCGGACGGGCAGCCGTGGTTGCGCTTCTTACCGTCGCCGGGTTTTCTCCGGAAATAGTCGAAGCCCATGGGAAGGTGGAGCTCGAAGACGATATCTGTGTGCGCCGCTTGGGAGGCAGCATGGTGCATCTCAGTGCCTACCAACCGCAATGGGCCCCCAAAACCGAATACTGCACCGAAATTCCCGATGAAGGGGACACCTTTCTCGTCATCGATCTCATAGACCCCAACCTTCGCGCCGTGCCGATCGGCGTCCAGATTATCAAGGCATCGAGCGCGGCTCCAAAAGATAAAGACGAAGAGGGACAAACCGTCGCTTACTGGAAACCGACCTCTCATCCGGACGGGGTGGTTCGGGGCGAAGCAAATTTGGAAAAAGGTCTGTATAAGCTCGTTGTCACGGCGGAGGGGCTCAGCCCCTCGTATTACATTTTACGGGTTCAGCAAGTCGACTATTCCCAGTTCGGGCGCAAAGCCATGGGGCCGATTGTGGTGCTGCTGGTGCTCGCCGTCATCGTATACGAATTCTCAAAAACCGGGCGACTGCGCAATTGGTGGGCTTCTCGCCGGACTTAAGAAAATCCGTGTGGCATTCATCCACCACAATCTTTTCTGAAGAGGATTTTACATATGAGGTGGCCTGACTTTCTGAGATTCATCGCGAGTTCAGCCGTGTTTGTGTTTCTAAGCGGAGCGCTGCTGTCGACCGACGTGCGCGCGCATGGCGGACTTTCCATGGCCGAAGACATGTGCAAACTGACCGTCGGCCCGTACATGATGCACTTCACCGGCTATCAGCCGACCAGCACTCAAGAGAAGCAATTCTGCGAAGATATTCCTGCGACCGGGGAGACGGTCGTGGTGTTGGATTATATCGAGCAGGAGCTCCGCGGCCTTCCCACGGAGGTGCGAATTATCAAGGACACGGGCTCAGAAAACAATCTGGACGCGATCACGATCTTGCACCTGCCTCCTAAAGTCTATCCCAACGGCTCGATCAACTTCACTTACACTTTTGAGCAACCCGGTAAATTCGTGGGCATCGTAACGGTGGGAGAGGATCCGAAGTATGTTTCGCGCTTCCCTTTTTCCGTGGGAGAACTGAACGTCGCCTCCAAGTTATTGAACATTTATATGGTTCCCGTCGCGGCTCTTCTTCTCGTGGGAGCGATCTTTTTCTTCGTCCGAGACCGCCGGAAGCCGGCACAGGCTACGGTGTCTTAAGGAGAGCTCATTACGCCGCGACGAAGCAACTCTTTATGACCGATACGGATTGGGGCTTTTGCTTATTAGTTGAACAATAGGATTGGGATCTTGAGAACTTTGAGGGCTTTTATGCAACTTGTAAAAAATCCATTGCGTGTGCTCATGGGCCTGGCCGTCTTGGTACTCAGCATGCCTCTCGAAGCATTCGCTCAGCACGGCCATGAACTCGCCGCGGATACCTGCGTGCTCCACATGGGACCCTATAAGCTGTATTTCAACAGCTACCAGCCGGACATTTATCACGACAGGCAATTTTGTCAGGAGATCCCTGGGACCGGCAATACGGTCTTGGTCTTTGATTTTGTCGAACAGGAGCTCCGTTCCATCCCCGTCGAAGTTCGGATCATGCGGGACATGGGCCCCGACCAAAACATCGAAGCCGCCACCATTGTCCACATTCCCCCAAAGATTTATCCGACCGGATCGATCGACGTGAAATATAATTTTGATCAACCCGGCAAGTTCATCGGGCAGGTCTCTATCGGGGACAAACAGGAACACCTCTCGCGTTTTGGATTTTCAATCGGTGAAACGGGAGCCATCTCGCACCTCACGCACTACCTGGTGATCTTTGTCCCACTTGCCGTCGCCATTGCCATCGCCGTGTTCTATACGCTTCGTGATCGTCGCAAGTCCTCGGCACCCGTCGTATCTTCATAAGCCGTCTTGTCGATTGCGGGTGTGTCTCGCGCCAAGAAGCACGGCCGCGCTGGAGACATGAAAAATGATGATACGGGTATGGAAAGGTCGCGCGTTATCGACGATCGGTCAGGCAATCGTCACTATAACGATGCTGGTGGGTCTCGTCATTCCATCGGCTCACGCACATTCTAAATTAGTGAAGTCCGAACCGCCGCAACGGGCCGTGCTGAGCAAACCGCCCGAGCACGTGCGGCTGTGGTTTAACGAAGAGATCGAAGGCGACTACGCGACGCTCGTCGTTCTTGATGCGGCAAAACACCCCGTGACCGACCTCAAGCCTCACGTGGCTCAAGACGACGCTAAATCCATCGTACTTCCGCTGCCGGAACTTCAGCCTGGAAAGTATTCCGTGAAGTTTCGCGTCCTGTCGGTGGACGGACATGTGGTGGAATCTTCCTTCGACTTCGTCGTCAAAGATAAAGTGCAGGGGAAATGATCGAATCCCTTGGCGCGCTGTTCCGCTTTATTCAGCTCGCCGCAAACATGATTGTGATCGGCGGCTGCGCATTTCTGGCCATCGCCGAAGACGAGCATACCCCCGCCGCCGCTTCATGGTCGTCCCGCGCAAAACAGGCACTTCCATGGTTTGCTTTTGCCGTCATCGTCGGGCTGTTGGGGCTTCTAGCAACGACGACGGCCCAAGCGACGGGGATTACGGAAAACGCATGGCGCATCGGCGCATGGCTTACGCTCATCCAAAAGACACGGATCGGACTCATTTGGACGCTTCGGGAAATCTGCGCCGTCGCTCTTTTAGGCGTAACCCTGTATGTCCGATTCTCTCCTGCCGCCCGATGGCGCTATGCAATCTGCGCCTCGTTCGCCGTTCTGCCCCTTGCCGTTGGAACGCTTGCAAGCCATTCCGCGGCTGAAGAGAAATCGATCGAGGCCATCCTTCCTTATACGCTGCACCTTGTCTTGGCCAGTGTCTGGCTCGGAGGGTTGCCCGGCGTACTTGCTGTCCTCTTCTCCAATCGCGCAGACGCTTACTCGGCCGATCGAACGACGTTGCTTCCGTTGAAGCGGTTTTCAACCATGGCGCTCCCCGTCATGGTCGCGATTATTGCGACCGGAATCATCATTGCCGACCGAATGGTAAGCCCAAACTATGCGGCCTTATTCGCAACCACCTACGGCTGGCTTCTCAATGCAAAGCTGGCGTTACTCGGCGCCATTCTCTTGATCGCCGGGCGTGCGCATTTTGTCTGGTTGCCCTCGCTCACCAACGGAAGGACTTCCTCTTCTCATGAAATACACACACTCCGCCGATGGTTAACGCGCGAGTTCGGTCTCGCCGTCGCATTGCTCGCGGTCGCCACCCTGTTGGCCGGAGCCATACCCGCCAAGCACGAGGTGATTGATTATTGGCCGTATCCATTCCGCTTCTCCA
This sequence comes from Nitrospira sp., assembly GCA_024331095.1. Lineage (GTDB taxonomy): Bacteria > Nitrospirota > Nitrospiria > Nitrospirales > Nitrospiraceae > Nitrospira_D. The sequence continues at coordinate 13,382 of JANDJE010000037.1, forward strand.
TCGCCGCGACTTGGGACGACTGGCTCGTGAGGACACTGGTCTTCAGCGGAGTTCTTCTCCTCGTCATCGGCGCCTGGTTATTGGTGATGGGAACTAGAAAACGGTGGGGGCGAACATGGCGGGTGATAGTGCCCGCTCCGTTGCTCATTTTTGCACTGATCCTTATCTTTTATCCCATTTCCGTTCAATCATATCCCGAAACCTATCGCAAGACACCGGTGCCGTTCGACTCCATTTCGATTTCCAACGGAATGAGCATTTTCTCAGAAAACTGTGTTCCATGCCACGGACCGCAGGCCAAGGGCGACGGGCCTCTTGCGAAGACGTTGCCTAAAAAGCCGATCGATCTGCTAACCGAGCCCCATACGGCCATGCACACGGCCGGAGACTTTTTCCATTGGCTCACCTACGGACGATTCAACGGCGTTATGCCGGCATTCGGCGATAAACTGTCGGAAGAAGAGCGATGGGATGTCCTGAACTTTTTGCACGCCAATGCCCGCGGCTATCAGGCCCGCATTATTACCCCTCGCATCCTCCCAGGGCAGCCGTTCATGGTACCTCCCAATTTTTCGTATTCCGCCCACGACGGGATGCGAGGAACCTTGAAAGACTTTCGCGGTCAAGAACATGTCTTGCTCGTGTTGTTTTCCTGGCCGGAATCACGAGCTCGCCTTGAGGAGCTACGAGCAGCTTACGCTCTGCTAAGAGAACGAAATACGGTGCTCCTTGCGGTACCCATGAACGAAGCCTTACTCGACGATATGTCGTCGTTCTTAGCGAAGCTGCCTTTTCCCGTCGTCATACAAGGCGCCGGCGAGATCGGTCGCAGCTACACGTTATTCCGCCGGACCATCACCTACCCTGATTTGTTCGGCAGCGGCACGGTCCCGAAACATATGGAATTTCTGTTTGATCGTTTCGGCTATTTGCGCGCGAGGTGGATCCCCGAACGCTCCGAGGGGCCTGGCTGGTCCGATCTCGACTTTTTGAAGCAACAGATCGATCAGCTCCAACGCGAGAAGGAAATACTTCCCCCTCCTGACGACCACGTGCACTGAGAATGTTTTCGAGCCGGCATCGCAGATCCAGACTTTCTGCCGTCATGGATGAGCGAAACACTTCGCCAGAGCTTGCTCACTAACAGACTATGCCTGTAATATCCGTCCCATGTCGAATACCCGATATTCCCAGCCATTGGATCGCACGTGATGTATGGATACTCCCAGTCTCTTGGCGTCCAAAAATTTGAACGTCCGTCACGTTGCAAACATCCTGTTGCGTCACTTTCCTCAGGCTGAGACAGCGCGTCATGCGCACCGTGACTACGCCATAGCCGGCATTACCTTCGCATGCGTGGCAGCCAGCGGTTTATTGGAAATACGAGCCAGTGTCGAGATGCAGCAGACATTGGGGATGCTCGCGTGGCTCTTTCTCATCGGTCTTTTATTCGGAGAGAACAGGGTCACCCAAACACAAGTCGTGATCGCGGTGGCCTTTGCAACCGTCGGGGAGCATTTCGCTTCTCTCTATATGGGTGGTTATACCTATCGATTTGAGAATGTTCCAGCCTATGTTCCGCCCGGTCATGGCATGGTGTACCTCACCGCCGTCGCTTTGGCCCGCTCAGGCTTCTTCGTTCGTCACGCCAAAGGCATCGCCGGATTTGTCATTCTTGTGTGGGGAACATGGGCTGTGTGGGGCATCAGCGGCTATCCTGAGCGAGGAGATTGGGTCGGAGCATTGCTTTTCGGCATTTTCCTCGTCTGGTTGATTCTAGGCCGCTCGCCGATGGTCTATATTGCCGCATTCTTCATCACAACCTGGTTGGAACTCATCGGAACCGCCGTCGGAGCATGGCGCTGGGCTTCGATCGATCCACTGCTTGGCTGGCCGCAAGGTAACCCACCAAGCGGCGTGGGCGCCTGGTACTGCCTGGTTGATGCCGTCGCCATCGGCAGCGCCCAACCGCTCTTGAGTTTGCTCAAGAACGTTCACGGCCGCATCCGATTAAAGAGTTCGTGATAGGAACTTCCTATCGCGAACAATATGCCGCCGTGTGCATGTGCGGGAAATTCATCTGGCAGGAGACAATCAGCACCGCGGCTATCAACGCACCTCACCGTATCCCATTGGTCCATGACAACAAGTAGCGTATCGTCTGCCTCATCCTGACCGATCGACACCCCCACCGAGTGGAAAAGCCTTCAACGCGACGAAATGCGTCAGGACTTCACGCTGTTCAGCAGACTTTTGAGCATCCTGCTGCGCGATCCTCTTACAACTCAGCAGTGCATGACATGTTTCCTGATTGCCTTGGTACAGCACAGACTCCACAGGCTCTCGAACCGCAGCCTTGTTGATCCTTTTCACCAAAGCAAATAATTCCCACTCAAAACCGCGGTCATGTTTTTCCCCGATACCCATATACATGATACATGTCTCGAAATAACACCGATGTTCAAACCGTAGACCGCATGCTCAAGCGCAGCCCAGAGCCCCCATAAAAAAGAGGTGCCTTCCCTTTTGAGGGAAGACACCTCCTCCTTTCAGAAGTAAATCTCTAACTCTTATGCTCCCAATCGTGTAAAGACAGGAAGCACAGGAGCCCACACTGGGTTAATAAGACGTTCTCCTGATTCAGTCCATGACATCAACAACCCGGCAAACCGTTGATCGGGATCGTGCAGAATATCCACCAGTCGCTGGACCTCCCACAGAACATCCTTTGACTCGATATGAATATCCACAGTCTGACCAGGCTGTATCGGAGCCTCATTGTCCATTGTCAGTCCGGCTGTGGCAACAAGCTCTTGCGGATAGTTTGGATCGAGCTTTGCCGCGCCGACTTTGTTTGTAAATCGAATACCCGCCGTTGTGAATTCACCGATACTGACAGGTTCAGTTCCATTGTTGGTGGCATGAACCGTCATACGAAGAGCACGACCTGGCACATCATATTCCGCATGCGTAACTTCGACCACTAGCGGATTTGGTTTTATTGGGAGCGGCTTAACCTTGGCCTCACCAGCCTGCAGCGGCACGGTAATAGGATGCTTCGCCTCTGCGGCAAGGTAACCGATAGTGACAACCGCCACCGTAAACACAAGAAGACCGATCGCCAGCTTGCGATCAACCGGATCCAGCAGAAGCTCATCGCCATAAGCCGCGAGCACACGAGCCCGGATCAAGTACATGGGACGGACCATGAACCAACCAACCCAGAACAAGCCAACGGATATCCAGAATATATGCCACATGATTCCGGTCATTCCGCCCTCTGTTTCTGAGTCAAATGTTTCCCCAGTCAGAGTTTTGATTGGGTTCGTAAAGTCAGCGTATCGGCCCGTAATGTCCATCCATCCACCAGGTCCAGCGATGGGACCAGCTTCTTTAACCGAAAACATAGGATGAATATGGTGATGGCCAGGAAGTCTAGCCTTCAACGTGATTTCATATTCATAATCTCGGCCGATTTCCATAGGACCGGATACAAACATTGGCACCCCACCGACCTTCGTGCTTAAACGCACAAAGACGGAGCTAGGGGAACCAACATTGACAAACGTCCGATGGGGCTTCACTACTGCGCGAGGCCAATCTTCGGACAGGTGAAATTTGCCCCTCATGTATGTAACATCATTTACCGCAGTGCTTTTCCCTACCCATTCAGTGTCATACCAATTAACAGTGCGCATCCGCAGAAATGGTTCCTGCGAACGTTCTCCATGCGCAAAGGCCGGAGTGGAATCAAACACCGGCGCGAACGCCAACGTCGCCACTCCGCAGAATCCCAGCATCCACAGCTTGAAGACGTGTTTGACGTTCATGCTTTCCCTCCAGAGAGTTTGCCCTTATCCGCATGAGCCAATGTTGCATAGGCAAAGACATCGTAGACTTTTGTGGTCCGCTTTTTTTCATCCGTGAAGTAGAAATAGGAGGTGCAGAAGAACTTCCCAAACTGCCACCACAGGATGTACATCAACGAAGAGGCGAACGCAGCAAAGAACGAGGAAATCATCGTACTGTGCCCACCGAACGTCCGCAACGACCCAACCTCAATCATACGAATATATTCAGGAGTTCCAGTCCGCACATACATGAAGCCCATATAGTCAGCCCATGAAAGCAATGTCCCGTCTACCACGAGCGGAGTGTGGCTGTAAGCAAAGATAGGCCAATTGCTAGGATAAAACAGAATGGCGTACATCCAGGCCCCGATGACCGCCGTCAAAGTCCAGTTTCTGGTCAACAACAAGGTGAAATCAAGAACTAAGGCACTAGGAATTAGTGTGGCTGGCATGACGAAATTTGGTGGATAGTTGGACCACCACCACCATGACGTATAAACCGCGATCCACTTTCCAGTCCCCAAAGCAAGAATCGTCAGCGTTGCTCCGAATGGCTGACGATAATTGACCCAGTTATAGTACTGAAGAGCGGCGCAGAAAGTAATTGTTGTGATGGGTGTCACAATCGGCCACCACTGACGATCTTTCCAATCCAGCCAGAAATCCCAGTCACCACACAACAAGGCTGTATGCATGTGAAACGTTCCAATGATGGTCACAAACAAAATAGGAATAAAGTAGATGTAATCAATATGCCTCGACATTGCCACTCCCTCAGGGGGTAGCTTCGCGGCCTTGATTATTTCATCGGTCCTAAACATTTCACCCAACCTCCCTTAGTTCGACCAGCTAGCAGACCTTCCCGCCTTTTCATTTCTCGACGGGAAGGCCTTGCCAGACCGACCTCTTTATGGTTTACCGTTCTTGCACATTCCAAGTCAGTATTTCAGTAGCCTGCTTTGGCGTTGGGGTTGACCTGGCTGGGGAACGGATCCAGGATGCTCTTGGGCGCCCCGTTCCAAATCACATCCGCCAAGTTCGACATGCGGCTGACAA
>JANDJE010000038.1 GCA_024331095.1 Nitrospira sp.
CCGGTTGAGGTGAGTTTTCTGAGACCAGGCATAGAACGCTTCTTTCCACCGATCGACCGGCCACACTCCCTCCCTGGCCAAGGCATACAAGGCACAGACGACGGTCGGGAACTTGTCTTGGCAGAGCTGTCGCCAGTCGTCTTCTCGCCAATGGTCCGCAGCGGGATAACGCTTGAGCCACTCCACCAACTCTTTGCGGCGACGGGGTGTGGCCTGGAACGTGCGCCACTCGCTCCCGTCACCCATCCAAAACGGAAACTCGTCTCGGTCGTCCGCGGCCAGCGTCCATTGCGGATACTGGGCTGACAGAGCGTCCAGGCGATCTTTGGCATTGCCGCTCAGCGACACACCGGTGGCGGCGACCTTGGCCAAACGAAGCCAGATCCCCCCGTCCACAAACGTGGTCCAGCGCTCAGGCTTGATAGTGTTCTCGAACATTTCGCGAGGTGGCCCCTGAAGGATTGCCTGTTCCAATTCCCGCAGCATGGGCTCGTCGAGTCGCGGCGCCAGTGAAACCAGCAGGCTGATGGCCTCGCGCTGGGTCTCCACCAACCAGAGCCACCAGTGATCATCCGCCAGCAGCCAGTCGAGTGCGCGGCGAGGCGGAATCACCCCATCGTGCGCGGCGGCAAAAAAGGCCAGCCGTTTAAACAGTGGGGACGGGATGTGCCTCCAAGATTCCGCCACCAGCGCGGCTTGCTCCGGCGATTGGTGGGCTGTGGCGAGCCAGGCATCTCTCGTCACCTCAATCAATACGGTCCAATCGCGGAAACCGTGGTTCTGTGGATGTGAGCTGATGGATGGCTGATGTATGTGAAACAGGTCGCTTGGGTCCTGTGCGCCACCCAGTTCGCGCCTCAGATCCAGCGCATCGCGCAACAGCATGGTGAAGTCCGGCAGCAGCTCCGGCAAAACGGCTGTCCAGCGTTCATCCCTGACCAGATTCTGTAGGACAGCGCGGACATCCTCGGTCGAAAACACGCTCTCCCATTCGACGAGATCCCTAATGTCCTGCGGCTGGGCTGCCTCTACTCCATCCGATGGCTCGCCGAATGGCTCGCGCAGCGTCACGCACGGCGTCAGGATGTTACGCAGTTCGAGTCGCAAGGTGGCTGTGAGTCCTTCGCGGTTGAAATGGTCACGCCATCGGTAAAGATCGAAGCGGTGACCCCAGGACTTGACCAGCCCGGTCAGCAGCAGGCGCCATAGGGTGCGCATCGGGGGGCTGGGGATCGACTGGGGCGCACCTTCTTGGATGCGCGCCAGCTCGGCCATGTTGCCCTCACGCTCATACTTCGCGATCTCGTTCAGGCGACGCTCGATTTGCAAGACGAATTCGTCGTGCAATCGGCCGCCACACTTGACCAGCCACAACAGCAGGGCGGGGTCGCCGAGATGGCGCGTCAACCAGGTTGCCAGGTGACGCATCACGTCATCCCATTGGCTGCCGCGTACACCTACCTCCACTGCGCACATCAAAGGCGCCAACGGATACGGCGACGGGCGGCACATCAGGCTGAACGACAGCTTGTCAGACAGCTTGTCATCGCCCACCGGCTGATCTGAGATCCCAAAGCGCGTAAGGTCGGCGGAGCCAAATCGCTTTTCGCTCAGCGGCGCCAACCAATCCAGTGACGGCACGGGGTTCAGCTCGGCGAAGCGCTTGGCGGGCAGGCCGCTCGGGTCGCTGAGCGCCCACAACATGCGGGGAATAAAGTAATCCTGTTTCGTACTCGCCAGAGGGCGAGCCATGGCGCTTTCCAACACAATTCTTTCTTTGCCACGCAGGCCATCCCGATAAGTTGTCGCCCATTCCCACAGGGTCTTGCGCAGGTAGGCGTGGTGTTTATGCTCACGGTACAAGATGGGCGTGACGTTCTTCGCGCGCCACTCGTTGGCGCGTTCTTCTTCTTTACCCTTGGAATAACTGCCGAAAGCGAACATCTCCGGCGGCGATTCGCCGAGCAGGCGGTCGGCAGCGAGCGCGTCCATCATGTAGCGCAGCACTGGGTCCTTAATGCTGTAGCCCACGAAGCACACTGTGTAACCGCGGAACAGCTCGCTCACGAAGCGTGCGGCCCAGCGTTCGGTCAGGTAGGCTAGCCCGAAATCGCCGCTGGAAACGACGAGTCGGTCTAGGTCGCTCGCCGTGGGGGATGGAGTGAGCAAGCCGTGCAGATAGATCAGGCCGTCCCACCGGTTCTTCGGGACCGGCAATAGTGGTGCTCGAAAACGCTCGATCGCCCAGCCCTTTGCGGCGATGACCTCCTCGAAGAGTCGATCAAAGTTGGTGGTGATGAGTCGGACGCGACCGTCGCGGGTCTTGCTCAGGATCAACAAAGCTTCATGGGTCGCCGTCGCGTTGGAAGCGCCGAGGTTCGGCGTCAGAATGCTTGCCAATTCCCGACGTACCGCTTCACGCCCATCGACGATGTCGCCTTCCAGCAAGCCGATGGCCGTATCGTACTGTCCGGCTTTGATAGCCGCTGCCTGAACTGCGTTTGGCGTGACGGACAGCCTGGTGTAGAGCTTGTCCACCAGCCCGCTGAATCCCGGCAACCCCGCGGGGTAGGAGATGCCGGCTCCGCAAAAGAACACGACGCGTCCTTCTTCATGCGCTTGGAGGAGCTGTTCGGGAACGTCTGGACCGTTGCGGACGAACTGCATGGCGCGATCCTCCCCCTGTTGCGAACCCTTGTCATCAGTCGCACAGGCCGCTCCCACCGAACGCCAAGGGTATCGGTCGGACGCGCGTCGCGCAAGACATGAAGCGCCTCGGCGGCAACTAGAGACCGGCAATGCAATGTTCTCGACGAGTTGCCGGCAGCAGAGTGATCGCCGGATATGAGGCGCCGAGACGCCACGGCGGTGCATGCCCGGCGAAGTTCCACAAATAAAAAGGGGGAGCCCGAAGGCTCCCCCTTTCGCTCACCGCTTGCGTCGGCCGTTTAGAAGCGGCTACGCCGCTCACCGCCACCGAATCGCTTTCCGCCGGAACGCGGTTCCTGCGGCCTCGCCTCGTTCACGGTCAGAGTGCGTCCGTCCATCTGAGAACCGTTCAGCGCGCTAATCGCCGCCTCGGCCTCCTCTCGGGTGGACATTTCCACGAAGCCGAAGCCCCGCGACTGCCCGGTGAACTTGTCCGCGATGACGCGAGCGGATTCGACCGTCCCGTGCGTCGCAAACAAGGTGGTGAGTTGTGAATCGGTCGCCGAATACGGCAACCCGCCGACGTAAATTTTTGAACCCATCTGGGTCCCTCCTCGTAAAATGAGATGACATTGCTTGTGACGCGAGAACTTGCACGAGAGGAAAGCAGGAACCACAGACGCGAGTGTTGAAGCGGCTAGGATCACCCTTCCGGTCGGACTCTCGGTACCAACAACATCGATAATGGGCCTTCGCAGATACCATCTTCCTTCAGGCCCGACTCAGGAAGACTCTTGCACCATAACAGAACGCACGGCGAATAGCTACTCCCATATGCTGCGCCGCGCCTCTCAATTGTCCGTGACACGACGGCTCTGCGGTCCGGCACGTCGCACCGTGCAGGACCGAAGATACACCGATCAGTAGAGCGGCTCTTGCGGCCCCCATCGCAGTCCGGCCAGATCGGGATCTTCTCCGTCGTGCGGCGCAGGCCTCGCGTTTTTTTCCGCCTTGCGAAGGGCGCGCCGTGCTTCTTTCTCCTTGCGGATGTTCTGCAAGGCTTTTTCACGGTCCCGCTTCGCCGACGTGGTTTTTCCTCCGCGTCCGATGTGCCCCTCCTTGGCGCTCTTCGCCGCTTTGCCCTCAGATGACGATCGTGATGGCTTACTCGGTCGCCCCTCGGCGCCCGACCCTACGGACACCAGCCTGCCGCAGGTCTTCCGACTCGACGGCCTTCGTACGGGAACGCGCTCCTTGTCCAAGCCCCCGGCTGGCCATGGAAGACACCGCTTGCCGGATCGATTCAATGGAAACCGGCTCCTTTCCTTCATCAGGCGCGGACAGCCCTAACAGTTCCCACCGAATGTTCGGTTTTCTCGCGGGAGTACGTTTCCGTTTTTTTGCCTGCATGCCCTTGATAAACGCCGTCCTGTTCATGGCCATATCTCCTCGGGTGATTCGCGTGAGACGTCCGCCCCGTCGATGCGCTTATCGAATCAACCGCAGATTGCGCGCAAACGCCGACGGGCTTTCTCCTGGAAAAGCCGCACACGCTGGAGAGACGAAAACGATTCGCGCAAGAACTGTCACAGGGAGGAAGGCGCGAGACGTGCCGCTCGTTCGTAGCGTAGGACACTCTACCATGCGCGGCGATCGGAGTCCAATCCCCCGCACATGGGCCGACATCGCCGGATGTGCTCATCCGGCGATGCCAACGCCCAGAGGGCCTGGTGAGCGCGACGGTGCGCGCGAAGTGTGGTTTGGTGGAGGCGCCGGGAGTTGAACCCGGGTCCGAAGATCGTCAGTGCACCGTGTCTACATGTGTAGCCGATTGTTTTGGTTTCGCAACCGCCCACGCCCATCGGCAGGCTTAGAGCGGCCGCTAGCCCAGGATCGTCTCGTCCTTGGCCGCTGAGCACCGACCTTGGACCAGCCCGCTGCATCGCGCCGTTCCACCCCCGCGGGCCTCAGATGGAACGACGTCACGGCTTAATTAAGCCGCGAGTGCCAGTTCTTGATTGGCAGTTGCTTGTTTCCCGGAGGTTTAACGAGTCCCCGAGAGCTCGACATGCGACAGTGACCTCAGTATCCCCGTCGAAACCGGTCGCCCCCTTTCGTGATGATCGACGATGAACTCCCGTTCTTTGTGAAGTGCAAGCGCCGTCTCTGTTCTTCTCCCATACCCGGCACTTTTCACTCTTTGAACGGTAGCTTTCAGGTAAATATCTTACCGCACCGGTCAAGGGGATGCCAGCGACAGGCCGATCTCAGGCGCTTTTGAAACGAGAGGTCTTCGCGAACAGAATCGCGGCAAGCGGGAGGGCCAATCCCAAAAGCAGTTGCGTGATCAAGAGATGGCCGAGCTGGCTATAGTCGGCCGGCACTTGAATCCCGCCGGTCGTTGCGTCTCTCACTTCGCGGGTCACGACAAAGATGTCGTTCAGATACTTGGTGCCGAGCTGGCTCAACGAGAGGGCCAGATTGGTGAACGAGGCCATCACTGCAAAAAACGTCGCCTTGAGATTGGCCGGCGCCGAGTTGGCGATCCAGGTCAACATGGGGATCATCGAAATTTGCCCCAAGGGCGACTCCAAGGCTGTATCGATGATCGCGATGAACCGCGCATCGACAACCCCGCCGGTCATGCGCGCCGTCCATTCGTGCAGGCCGTAGTACATGCTGACGACGGGGAGACTCAAGACCGACCCCACGATCGTTAAAAATCCCACCACATAGGCGATCGACCGTTCAGCCATGAACCGCCGAAAGACGAACATGCCGGCCAGCGCCAACGTGTTGCCGATCAACGACAGCACGGAGAGAAACTGCTGATCGAACCGCAGGTGATCGATCATCCACCACGTCGTGCCGGGACCGGTTCCGGGGATGGCGCGAAACACGAACACCACCACGGCCGTTCCGACCAAGGTCATCCTCTTGTCCGGCTCCAATTCCTTGACCAACCTCCCCATGAGAAACAGCACGATCCCCATGGAACCGGCAAAGACGATCTCTTCCCGATAGGGGACGCCGCTCATGCCGACCGTCACGGTGAACAGGACGAACAAGAGGCTCCCCGCCAAGATCCACCAGTTGGGCTTGGTCGATTCTTCCGTCCGCTCCCTCACCTCGACCATCCGCGCCGCCTGTTCGGCGGTAAATCCCTGTCGGATGAGTTGCTCGCGGTGACGCCGTCGGATCACCCACGCCGCCGCCAGCCCCAAGACCGAGATGAACGGAATGACCAGCGCCGACAGATACACCCGCTGATAAATCTTCACGAGTTCAGCCTGCGGCAAGCCCTCGGTGCCGCTGAAGATGGAAACATTGACCAGCGCCACGATGATGCCGCCTCCCACGATCGCCACGCGGCCGAGCGTCTGCATCGTGGTGTGCATGAGTTTGCGCTCTTCCTCGGAGAACGGCAGACCCCGCTCGTTTACGCGGGGGACGGCCTCCACCGTCATGGCATCCGCCACCGCGTCCTGAATCACGTAGCCGATCGGCGCGAGCAACACGCTGACGACGAACCAGACCTCCGCCGGCAAGACGGCCGTCATCGCATCCCGCTGGCCGATCAACGCCGCCATAATGCTCAAACTGGCCGCAAGCAGACAGGCGCCCAGGCCGACCAACCAGCCCTTCCATCGCCATAGAAGATCGACCGTGTGACCGATCGGCATTTTGAGCGCCCAAGGGATCCCGGCCCAAAACCCGAGCGCGGCCAGGAACGAGGCGGAGAGACCGAGATAGTCTTTGACGAAAAACGTGCCGACGATGCCGGTAAGGCCGGAAATCCCGTAGGCCATATAGACCATGAGCGGCGGGAGATACGAGAACCGCATCTCCCGACCGAGCGACAGGATATTCCGATCAATCCATTGATACAGGCTGCTGCTCACCGAACGGCATCGCTTTCTGAACAATCTGAAGGAAGAGCGGACATCGTCGAATCACATCACGACGCCGCCGCCGGCTTGAATCGTCTGTCCGGTCAGCCAGCGGGCCTGATCGCTCACGAGAAACGCCACCACGTCGGCAATGTCTTGCGGCAGGCCGAGCCGCTTGAGCGGCGAGAGCTCAATGCCCGTCCGCCGGTAGGACTCGGTCATCATGCCGGTTTCGGTAAAGCCGGGCGAGACGGTGTTGACCGTGATGCCGCGCGGCGCCAGTTCGTGAGCCAGCCCCTTCGTGTATTGCTCCAACGCGGCCTTGCTCCCCAGATACGCCGTCGCTCCGGGAAAACTCATGCGGGTGGCGCAGGTTGAAATATTGATGATGCGTCCTCCGTCTTTCAGCACCTGGGCCGCTTCCTGCATGGCGAAGTACGGCCCCTTGGCATGCAGCGCCATCAGCAGATCGAACTCCTCTTCGGTGGTTTCGGCCATCGGCTTCGGCATGAACTTCCCGGCGTTGTTGACCAGAATGTCCAACCGGCCGAACTGCGCGACCGTCTCGCGCACCAGCCGCCTTGCCTCGGAGACTCGGCTCATGTCCGCTTGGAACGCCAAGGCCTTGCCCCCCTTGGCCTGAATGCCGATCACCACCTGCTGCGCCTTCTCGGGACTTTTGGAATGATTGACGACGACAAGGGCTCCGTCTTCGGCGAACCGCTCCGCGATCGCTCGCCCGATGCCGCTGGAGGCTCCCGTCACGATCGCCACTTTGCCGGTGAGTAACGCCATCTGCCCGTTCCTTTCTGCTAGAGGGCCGCCCGCTCAACCCCTGTCTCTCAGCGACGTCAGGTCTTCTTGCGCCCCATTGTGCTCCGGCCCTCTTTCGCCTGATCAACGGCGCGCCAGAGATACCACGCCGCGACCGTGCGGTGAGGCTTCCATCGTTCGCCATGTTGCCCCACACGCTTGGGCGCCGGCATCGTTCGAAGACCGTAGGCGATGCGGAACCCGTTCCGCACGCCGAAGTCGGTGACCGGCAAAATATCGGGGCGGCCCAAATGAAAAATCAAGAGCATTTCGACCGTCCACCGGCCAATTCCCCGCACCGTCGTCAGCCGCTCGACGATCGCCTCGTCGTCCATGCGCGCGAGAGCCCGCTTCGTGGGCACCGTCCCGTCCAAGGTCTTCTCGGCCAGATCACGCAACGCTACAATTTTCGCTCTCGAAAAACCCGCGTCTCTGAGCGGGCTCTCCGGCATCGACAACACCTGCTCGGGCCGGGGGAACCCTCGCCCTCGGCAGAGCGCGGCGAAGCGCCGGAGGATACTTTCCGCCGCCTGCGCATGGAGTTGCTGGTAGGCGATCGCGCGGACCAATGACTCAAAGAGCGGCCGACGGGGTTGGGGCGTCAGCGTGCAAGGACCGATGTCGCGGATCAATCGGCCCATCACCGGATCGACACGGGCAAGGTGTTCTTCTGCCGAGCGGTGTCCTCCCATCGCCGTCAAACCAGCATCGAGGAGGGCGTTCCCCATTCTCCAGAAAAGACGAACGATGACGCCGGATGTCGGCGGCGGGGAGCGACTTCGCGTTCGTGAAGCGTGCCGGACAGGAGACTCGGATCACCGGGATACCCGATGGCGATCATGGCGACCGGCTCATACTCGGATGGAATGTTCAGGTCCTTGCGCGCCCGTTCGGTATCGAAGCCCGCCATCTGATGGACGATCAGGCCCGACGCCGTCGCCTGGATCGCCAGATTCTGAACCGCCATGCCGGTGTCGTGCATCGCATGTCGATTGAACTCGCCGGTTTTCCCGAAATAGAGACTCGCCAGAGACAGAACCAGGACGGGCGCGCGAACCGCCCAGACCCGATTGCCTTCCACCAGACAGGCAAACAGACGGTTCCATTGTGTTTCATCGGTTTTGTTCGCCACAATGAACCGCCACGGCTGCTCGTTATTCGACGACGGGGCCCAACGGGCCGCCTCGAACAGGCTGTGAAGTTTTTCCGTTTCGACCGGCCGCTCCGCAAAGGCGCGCGGACTCCAGCGGCGAGCCAGCAATTCATGGATCGGATAGTCCGTCGGCGCAGGTTTTTCCATCTCAGATCCTATCCTTTTTTGATCTCCTCATCTCCGGCCCCCGCCGACTCCGGAGACCATCCCCCGCCCAACGCCTTGTATAATTGCACGATCGACGCCAGATGCAACCGCTTCGTCGCGATCAGCCCCAATTCCGCTTCGAAAAGATTTCGGCGCGCGACAAGGACGTCGAGATAATTGGCCAACCCACCCTTATATCGCAATTCAGCCAGCCTCAACGAGGATTGCAACGCCGCCACTTGCTGTTGCTGCGCTTCGTTCTGCGCCCGGGCCGTACCGACCGCCGCGAGCGAGTCCTCCACTTCTCGAAAAGCCGTCAGCACCGCCTGTTCGTATTGAGCCGCGGCCTGCCTCGCCTGCGCTTCGGCGGCTTCTTGCTGAAACCCCAAGATCGGTGCGCTCAGTAATGGACCGGCAATACCGGCGCCGGCGACGCCGAAGAGCGCCGGATCGCTAAACAACAGTGACAATTCGGGATGGGCTACACCCAACAGGCCCGTCAAGGTGATTTTGGGAAACCGTTCCGCCTGGGCCACGCCGATGCGGGAGGTCGCCGCCGCCAGTTGTTGTTCGGCGGCAAGCAAATCGGGGCGCCGCTGCAACAGTTCGGAGGGCAGGCCGGCGGGAACCGCCGGGGGAACGAGCTGATCCCGCAGTCCTTTTCCACGCGGAATCGCGGACGGCTTGCGCCCCACCAACACGCTCAAGTGATTTTCCGTCTGCGCCACCTGCCGTTCTAATTCGGCGATGCGCGCCTCCGCGTTGGCTCGCTCGGATTCGAATTGGTCCAGATCCAATCGGGAACTCAAGCCCTGGTTGAGACGCGCTCGCGCGATACGGACCGACTCTTCCCACGACTGCAGGGTCCGTTTCGCGATGTCGAGTTGGGCGTCAAGCTGAAGGAGCGTAAAGTACGCTTCTCCCACGGCGCTGACGAGCTGGATCGCCACCGCGCGGCGATTTTCTTCCTTGGCGAGCAGGTCCGCGCGCGCCGCTTCGTTGGATCGTCTGACTCGACCCCACAGATCGACCTCCCACGCCAAATTGCCCAACAGATAATAGTTAAAAGGACTGGCGAACCCCGGGAACAGGAAGTCCGCCTTACGGCCGGCCGGCAGACTGGCCGCGACCGTCATGCCCGGCATGAAGTCCGATCGGGCGATCAGCGCCCTGGCTCGAAACTCATCCACGGCGGCGACGGCGCGCTGGAGATCCCTATTTTCCGCCAGCGCCATTCGAATCAGAGCCTGCAACTGCTCATCCTGCAACAGATCCCACCAGGCCACATTGGCCAAGGACGGCAGATCCGCCGATCCCTCGGCCATGCGGAAGCGATTGTCCCCCTCCGTTTTAGGACGAGAGTAGGTCGGTCCCAGAGAGCAGGAGGCGAGCGCCAACGAGAGCACAATGGTCAGAATCGTCCGCACGGCTACGATGTCCGTTCCACCGACAGTGACGGCGCCGATCGAGGGCGCCGTCCGCTCAGCTTCTTGAGCAACACGTAAAACAGCGGCACGAAGAAGATCGCCAAAAACGTGGCGGACAACATACCGCCGAGCACGCCGGTGCCGATCGATTGGCGACTGGCGGCGCCCGCGCCCTTGGCGATCACCAACGGGAACATGCCGAAGATAAACGCCATCGAGGTCATGATGATCGGCCGGAACCGGAGCCGGGCCCCCTCGATCGCCGCTTCGATCAAGGGTCGCCCCGCTTCATATCTGGTATTGGCGAACTCGACGATCAGAATCGCGTTTTTCGCCGAGAGCCCGATCAGCGTCACCAGACCGATTTGAAAGTAAATGTCGTTCTCGAATCCTCGCAGCCACACCGCCGTCAGCGCGCCGAAGACGGCGAACGGCACCGCCAAAATGACCGCGAAGGGCACGACCCAGCTCTCGAACTGCGCCGCCAACACCAGGAAGACCATCAGCAATCCGATCGCGAACACCTGCCCCGACTGCCCCCCGGCCCGCCGCTCCTGGAACGAGATATTGCTCCAATCGATGGCGTAGCCTTGCGGGACCAGCACCTCCTTGGCGACCCGATCCAAGGCGTCAAGCGCCTGTCCCGAACTGTAGCCCGGCGCGGCGGCTCCCAGCACCAACGCGGTATTGTACCCGTTGAAGTGGTTGACCGGATCCGGTCCGCTCTGGAATTCGGTCGTGACGACCGTATCGAGCGGAACCATGTACGTGCCTCGCGCATTGCGCGCCCGCACATAGACTTTCGACAAGTCCTGGGGCGTCGACCGGTATTCCTCGTCCGCTTCCGTCTGGACGTGATAGACGCGCCCGAATTTGACGAAGTCGTTGATATAGAACGTGCCGAAGTACGCCTGCAACGTGTCGAAAATATCGGAAATGGGGATGCCCAGCGCCTTGGCCCTCTCGCGATTCACGTGGGCGAACAGTCGCGGAGACGACACCCGAAAATTGGTTCCGATTCGTCCGATCGCCGGCTCTTGCTGCGCCCGCTCCACGAACTGTTGCGCCACGGCGGCGAACTGCTTGAAGTCGCCCCCGGTCGGATCCTGCAATTGGGCCGAGAATCCTCCAACCACGCCCACGCCGCGGATCGGGGGCGGATTGAAGGCCAGGAGCAACGCCTCGGGGATCTTCGCGAACTCGCCGTAGGCAGCCCCCACCATCGCCTTGGCGTGATACTGGGGCTCGGGCCGTTCATCCCACAGCACCAGCGGCACGAACATGGTCGCCGCGTTGGGCCCCCTGGTGCCGAACACGAAGTTCTGGCCCGACAGCGCGTCCGTCGAATGGACGGCCGGAATCGCCTGGAAGAACCGTTCGACCCGCTCAAGCACCGCGTCGGTGCGTTGCTTGGATGCGCCGTCCGGCAATTGCGCCACCACGATGAAGTAGCCTTGATCTTCCTCCGGCAGGAAACTTTGTGGGAGCCGCTGAAACAGGCCGATGGACAGAGCCACAAGTCCGCCGAACGTCAACATCACCAACACCGGTCTCGCCACCAACTTGCCGACCGACCAGGCGTATCCCCGCTGCGCCCGGCCGAAGACACGATCGAAGAAGCGCCAAAACCAACTCCGCTCTCCGGAGTGGTGAGTCAGAACCACCGCGCACAGGGCCGGGCTCAACGTCAAAGCCACGAACCCCGAGACCGTCACCGAGATGGCGATCGTCGCCGCGAATTCCTTGTACAGCGCGCCGGTCACTCCGCCGATGAATCCGACGGGCACGAAGACGGAAACGAGCACCAGCACGATGGAGATGATCGGCGTAGTCACTTCGGTCATGGCCCGCTTGGCCGCTTCTTTGGGCGACAGCCGATCTTCCCGCATGTGGCGCTCGACGTTTTCGACGACCACGATCGCGTCGTCGACGACGATCCCGATGGCCAAGACCATACCGAACAGCGTGATGGTGTTGATGGAAAAGCCCAGGGCGGCCAATCCGATGAACGTTCCGATCAACGAAACCGGCACGGCCAGGATGGGAATGACCGTGGCGCGCCAACTCTGAAGAAACAGATACACGACGAGGACGACGAGCATCATCGCCTCGCCCAGCGTCTTGACCACTTCCTTGATGGAAATCTCGATAAATCTGGTCGTGTCGTAGGGAACGTCGTAGGACATGCCGGGAGGAAAATGTTTGGCCAGCTCGTCCATCTGCTCGCGCGTGCGGCGCACCGTATCGAGCGCGTTCGCCCCCGGCGCAAGGAACGTCAGGATGAACGTGGTGGGTTTGCTGTTCCAACGACCCTCCAGTGAGTAGGACTGGGCTCCCAACTCGACTCGAGCCACGTCCTTGAGCCGGACGAGCGAGCCGTCCGGCAGCGCCCGCACGATCAGCTCCTCGAATTCGTTGACGTCCGTGAGCCGTCCCTTGGTGATGATGGGAATCGTCAGTTCCGTTCCCTTCGGGGCCGGCTCGCGCCCGATCGTTCCCGCCGGATAGTCTCGATTCTGTTCGCGGATCGTGTTGATGATATCGCTCGGCGTGAGGTCAAGCCGCGCCATGAGGATCGGATTCAGGATGATCCGCATGCTGTACTGCTGCTGGCCGAACACCAGCGCGTCGCCGACGCCCTTGACCCGTTTCAAATCGTCGACGAGTCGCAGCGTCGCGTAGTTGGAAAGGTACACGGCGTCGTGCGTCGGATCGGTGGACTTCAGCGCGATGACGATCACCAAGTCCGGCGACAGTTTTTTGACCGAGATGCCCTGCCGGACCACTTCGGGCGGAAGCTGCGGCTCGGCCAGCTTCTGCCGATTTTGCGTCTGCACCTGCGCCATGTCGGGATCCGTCCCGATCTCGAACGTGAGCTTGATCGAGACGTGCCCGTCGTTGCTGCTGGTCGATTCGAAATACAACAGATTGTCGACGCCGGGGAGCGTGACTTCGATCGGGCGCGCCACCGCCTCGGCCGCGACTTCGGCGCTCGCGCCGGGATAGTCGGCGTCGATCTGCACCACCGGCGGGGTGATTTCCGGAAACTGCGCGATCGGCAAAAATCGCATGGCCAGGAGCCCCATCACCACGATCACGATGGAGACCACCGAAGCCGTAATCGGTCGATCGATAAACGTGTGCGAAATCACGGGTTACCCTTGTCCGGAGGTGGGAAGAGGCGCTTCGCCCGGTTGCGAATCCATGGGCACGGCGGGGGGTACGGCGGGGGGCACGGCAGGAAGCGCGGCGGGCACGGCCTTGACCGGCACGCCCGGCGCGATCCGCATCAGCCCGTTCACCACGACGCGATCGCCGGCCTTCAACCCCTGATCGATCAGCCACTGCGTCCCTTTCCAATCCGACGCCATGACCGGACGCATTTCGATTTTTTCTTCGCCGTTCACCACGAAGACAAACTGACCGGCAGGGCTGTGCAGCACCGCCCGTTGCGGAATGAGAATGGCCTCGCTCTTGACGTCCCCCTTGAAACGGACCTTGACGAACTGGCCCGGCAACAGGGTTCGATTGGGATTGGGGAACGTCATCCGGACCTCACGGGCCCCCGTTTCGGTCCTCAGGCCCGGCTCCAACAGATCCAGCACGCCCTCTTCGGGATAGACGGTGTCGTCCATCAACGTGAGCACTCCCCGCAATTTGTACACGCCGGGATGTTGAATGCGCTTCGCCTCGATATCGCGTTTTCGTTTCAGGATGAAGGTCTCCGGCACGCTGACGACGACGTACATCGGATCGACCTGGTGAATGACGGTCAACAGATCGGTTTGCGCCGACACCAATCGCCCCTCGTAAAAACGGCTCCGTTCGATCAGTCCGTTGATCGGCGCCGTAATCGACGTATTGTCCAGATCGAACTGCGCCTTGATGAGCTCGGCTTGTGCGGCTTGAAGCTGCGCCCTCGCGGCAAGCTCCTGAGCCACGGCGTCATCGACGTCTTTTTGGCTCACGGCCTGCTCCGCCAGCAACGGCCTGACGCGGGCAAGATCTTGCGTTGCTTGGACCAATCGCGCTTCTGCTTGCGCGATCTTGGCCTTGGCGGCCGCGGCGGCGGCTTGAAACGGCACCGGATCGATTTGATACAGGCGGTCGCCCTTTTTCACGTCGCGCCCCTCTCGATAGAGGACCGCTTTCAAAATGCCGGTCACTTGCGATCGGATCTCGACCGGCCGCGACGCCTCCGCCTGGCCGATGAACTCGGGCTCGTCCGGAACGGGCTGCGTCGAGACCGTGATGACCTCGACCTGCGGAAGATCCTGCGCCGGCATCGAGCCGGCTTCCTGCTTGCAACCGGCCGCAAACGCCAGCAGGCTTCCGACCAAAACAACCATGACGGATGCGGACGGTATGCTCATGGGTACCACTCGTTCAATTTCTCGACAGACGGCGACTGGTCAGTTTACCTTTTCGGATCCCTTGTTCTCCACATACGACGACCGACGGAACATGATTCGGCCGATCATGGCCCGATCATCATTCTTTGAGCCGATAACCGGCCTTTTCGACGGCGCGCCGCACGGTATTGATGACCGCTTCCGTATCGGAGTGGGGTATCACGGCGACCTCCGGAGCCGCGTGCAGTCTGGCCAGAATCTGTTCGGTTTCCGCGCCGGCCAACTCATTGCCCGTTGCGTACAATCCCTCCGGTCCTTCTTCGACCCCATTATGCGCGGCAAGAATGTCGCGGAGCGTGCCGATCACCGAAGCCGTAGGCGTCGGCATCAGCAAGGACGCAATGGCGCCGTGATCGAGCCGGAGCTTGGGGGCCATGGGCCACGGACTTCCGCCCCGCCATCGCTGGATGGCCGGCAGCAGGATCTTTTCTTCCATGCCGATGTGCCGGAGAAGTCCGGCCCGGAATCGGTCGTATGATTCACGGTCCACCCGCTCCGGATCGGCAACGGCCCTCTCAAGCAACCCGTCGAGCCGCCGGTGATCTTCCACAAGGTAGGCTGCGATAGCCCCCCTCTCTCTTTGGTCTTTTTCCATCGACGCCCTGCTCTTTTTTATTGTCCCATCGTTGACGTCCTCAATCCGCGTCGCGCTTTCCCGTGATCTCCTCCACGATGCACCGAGTCAAACAACCGGACGCGCGAAGCGTCGCTCCCTCGCGCCACAGTCGATCCAGCAACGTCTTTCCGGCGGCGTCGATGAACGTCACCCCCGCTAAATCGATCACGGCCGTCCGCCGCTGACTTGTGCTCAACCGGCGCCAGTAGGTGTCAAGTTCACTCACCCATGGTCCCGTGAGGCGCCCTTCGACGATGAGCGAGATCGATTCTTCACCGACACAATAGCGCCCGGTAATTTTCAACATGCTTGGCTCACCTGGATATGAAAATGTACCGGCCGCGGATTGCCCGCCTCCGGTCTCGCCGCATATGTCATTGGACGGCTCTCCTTGCCGCTTTCCTTCTTACGAAAAGAGAGCAATTGGCGTTCCAAGAAGCTCGCCCCGCGTTGCAGAGCAACGAGACGCGCGACATTCCGCCAAGTCCGGTCCCCTGTGCGACACCTAACCGCATCAAACACCGGGCAAGAGCAGCCGGCAACTGCCGACTCGACGGCACAGTGCCGAGCTATCGGCGCCCGGCCGACGGCAGCACTGAACAACCATGGACGCTACCGGGAAAGCCATTGTTGGGCGATGTGCCGCGGAAGGCCGAGATGGATGAGAGCCCTGTTAAGAAGGCCGTGAGATGCCGAGCTTCTTCATTTTTGACTGAAGGGTGGTCCGCTTCATCCCCAATCGCGCGGCGGCCCCGGCAGGCCCGCCGATCACCCAGTCAGCCGCCTCAAGAGCACGCCGGATGTGGTCTCGCTCGGCATCCTTCAAGCTTACAGAGGGTCGGATGCTCTCCGGCCCGGTCATCGCCAATTCCACGAGCGGCACATAGAGGTCAGGCCCCTGGGAAAGGATGACGGCTCGTTCGATCAAATTCTCCAACTCCCGAATGTTGCCCGGCCAACTATAAGCCGAGAGGGCGGCCATCGTCTCGGCCGGGATCGTTTCAATTTGTTTGTCCATCCGCCTCGCCAATTTCTGCGCAAAGTAGCGGACCAGCAAGGGAATGTCTTCCCGGCGATCGCGCAGGGGAGGGAGCGTCACCGGAAAGACGTTGAGTCGGTAATAGAGGTCGCTGCGGAACTGTTTCTCAGCGACCATGCCCGGCAGGTCTCGATTGGTCGCCGCTAAGAGCCGCACATTGACCTTGGTGGTCTTCGTGCTGCCGAGCCGTTCAAATTCCTGTTCTTGGAGAACCCGCAACAGTTTGGACTGCAAATCAAGGGGAATGTCTCCCACCTCATCCAAAAACAACGTGCCGCCGTCGGCCAGTTCGAACCGGCCGATCTTTTGGGTGATCGCCCCCGTGAAAGCACCTCGTTCATGACCGAACAATTCACTCTCCAAGAGTCCCGATGGAATGGCCGCGCAGTTCAATTTCACGAACGTCCGCTCCCGCCGTCCACTGAGATTGTGGATGGCACGGGCGATCAGTTCTTTGCCCGTGCCGGTCTCCCCGAGAATGAGCACGGTCGAGTCGGTCGGCGCGACGATCTCGACCTGCTTCAACACCCGCCTGAGCGCTTGGCTCTCCCCGATGATTTCTTCGAAATTGTAGTCAAGTCGAATTTCGTCCTCGAGGTACAGTTTCTCTTTCGCCAACTTGTCTTTGAGCTCGGCGATCTCCCGAAACGCCAGCCCGTTCTCCACGGCGACGGCCACTTGTTTGGCGACCAGTTGCAGAAACTCGATGTCCGTTTGACTGTAAGCTTCTTTTTCTTGACTCAGAAACCCTATGGCGCCCAATCGTCGTCTCACCGTGGTCAGGGGAACGATGCAAAATGATCGGACCCCATCCTCCATCATGCAGCCCATCACGTTCTGCCATCGGCGTTCTTGGGACACATCGGGCACCAGGAGCGCCTGCTGCGTTTGCCACACCAGTCCCGCAGGACTGTCCTCGATCGATCCTTCATGACCTCCCACGAGATCGGCCGGCACGTTCGCTTGAATGGTCTGCAACCGCATGGTGTTCTTCGCAGGATTGTGCAGGGAAAGGGCGACAAAATTGACTTGCACGACGTGGGGGAGATAGCGGGCAAGGTCGCGGCACAGCTCGTCGAGATCCCGCTGCGCCGCGATTGCCTGTGTCACTTCCAACAGGCCTTGATACCGCTCAGCCAGCCCTTCGCACGGAGAAGACAATGTGCGTTTCATGGGCATGCAGTATGACGCACCACGCGGCAACGCCTCAAGGGGTAGCGGACGATCGCCGGTGTTGCCGACTATCCTGTTGGTCAGAGCGTCTGCCGTCAGAGCGTTTGATGCGTGCCGTCGCAATAGGGAGGCGTCTTGGTCCGTTTGCACTGGCACAAGGCGACTTCTCTCTGCTCCGTCACAGTGAACTCCACCGGCTCAAACTCCGTTCCTTGATGAGAGCCGTCGCAAAAGGGTTGATCCCTCGACCGTCCGCACGAACACCAGTAGTAGGTCCCCGGCTCCAACGATCGAACGGCCGGTTCTTTGGCTGCAATGCGTGGTTGAGCCATACTTGCTCCCTCCTGGTTTATAGATGCAATGGTTTGATCGGCGACAGGACCGCCGCCGGGTTGTCTTTCCACAACGACTCGTCCGCGTCCACGTAAAGTTCCACCTCATTCCCGTCAGGGTCGCGGAGATACAGGCTCTGGCTGACCGTATGGTCACTCATTCCATCGATGGGGATTCCGGCTGCTTCCAGCTCTCTTTTGGCCGCGCGTAACTCATCCGGACTGTCACCGATCTTAATGCCGATGTGATAGAGCCCGCGCCGTCGGCCAACCGGCGGACCAGGCGCTTCACCGACTTGAATCAGCAGCAGTTCATGATGCGTACGCCCGGACGTGAGCGCCGCCGCCAGGCCATTAAAAATCCGACCCA
>JANDJE010000039.1 GCA_024331095.1 Nitrospira sp.
GCCGCAGACCGTTGGGCCGGTTGATGTCTGCAACCGGCGGACGGTGACGGCAAGAGCAAAATCGCATAGGACCAGTGAGTAGAACAGAGGACCGAGCGGGGAGGCAGTGCCTCCCCGCCCGGTCAATCGGCCCTCCGTTGTTGGATCAGATCAGCTCGGCGGATCAGATCCGTGGATCAGATCCGTAGATCAGCTCAGTGGATCAGCTCGGCTAGGCGCGCCGGCGGGCCAGCCCCACCAGGCCTGCGCCAAAGAGCCACACCGCCGCCGGCACCGGCACTGGCGTGAGGAGAAACCCCCGCTCCCCATTGGGACCGTAGCCCCAGCCCACGATCTGCCCCCGGTCGTTGATGGCAGTCGCCTCAACAAGGGTCCAGCCCGTCCCGCCCGAGACGACCAGACTCAAGAGGTCGAACATCGTGCCGCTGTCATACACAAAGGCGCGCTGGTCGCCACTGGCCGTGCGCGACCAGCCCACCACCTGGCCGGCATTGTTGATGCCGTAGGCCCAGCTCAACGAGCCCCCCAGCAGGGTCCCCAGGTCGGTCATCGTGCCGCCGTGATACAGAAAGGCGTGGGTGTCGCCACCGGCCGTCTCTGCCCGGCCCACCACCTGGCCATGATCGTTGATGCCGTAGGCCCAGCTCCACCAGCCCCCCAGGGTCCCCAGGTCGGTCATCGTGCCGCCGTGATACAGAAAGGCGTGCTCGTCGCCACCGGCCGTCTCTGCCCGGCCCACCACCTGGCCGGTCTCGTTGATGCCGAAGGCCCGGCTCTCCGGGCCCCCCAGGGTCCCCAGGTCGGTCATCGTGCCGCCACTATACAGAAAGGCGTGGGTGTCGCCACCGGCCGTGTCTGCCCAGCCCACCACCTGGCCATGATCGTTGATGCCGTAGGCCCAGCTCAACGAGCCCCCCAGGGTCCCCAGGTCGGTCATCGTGCCGCTGTCATACAGAAAGGCGTGCCCGTCGCCACTGGCCGTGACTGCCCAGCCCACCACCTGGCCGGCATTGTTGATGCCCAAGGCCCAGCTCTCCGAACCCCCCAGGATCCCCAGGTCGGTCATCGCGCCGCCACTATACAGAAAGGCGTGCCAGCTGCCACTGGCCGTCTGCGCCTGGCCCACCACCTGGCCGGCAGTGTTGATGCCGTAGGCCTGGCTCGACGAGCCCCCCAGGGTGGGGAGCTCCGTCAGGTGATACTCCAGGGCCAGGGCCGGTGCACTGAGGCCCAGCCCTATCACTAGCACTAGCTCCGCTCCCAGCCCCGCCAGGCCCCGCCAGATACGTCCCCTCTGTCTCCGCTCTCCGCCCGTTTCGCTGCTCTGCCTCATGCATGCCTCCTTTCTTCTCCTTTTTCTCCTCTCCTCCTTTTTCTCCTCCTTGACAGCGCCTTGCTAGCTCTTTCCATGCTGTCTGGGTAAGGGCTCCCCGCGGGAATGGACGGCTCGCCCGGGTCGGCGTCCGCAGGTCTCTCCGCCGCCCCTGGCCTGTGTGCTGCTCGCTCCTGCCTGCCGCGCCTGGGGCCGCCACGCCTCCCTCTCGGGTCACGGGATCGTGTGGCGCCCGCCGCGCCGCCGGGTGATTCCCCCTAGGACCAGAGTCCTCGGCATTCGCCATGGCTCTCTACCTCTTGCCCCCTTCCAGGTCAAGTGGGTTTTTCAAGTGGTCTTGTCCCCCGCCTCCCAAAGAGGGATTGCCTGGCAGCGCCGGTCCCCAGGCGGACGCCGGCCGATCGGAGGCGGCTCGGGAGGCGGCTCGGGAGGTGGCTCGAGCCCGTCCCCTTCGTGAGGGCTCGTGAGCGTGCTGAACGAGGGTACTGAACGCTCCTGACCTCCGAACGTTCCGCACGAACCGGCGAAGAGCAGCGCACGCGGGCTGCTGCGGCTCAAGAAATGGAGAATATCCCCTTTTCTTTTCTCACATGAGAAAGGACGGTTGATCAACAGGTATCATCCGAGGCTGCTCCCCGTACCAGTCACCCTTGCTCAGGAACTGTGGCAAGCTCATTCGATAAGAGGGCCAGCGTCGGACAGGGACAGAGGCTAGTTTTGTGGTGGAGGGAGCTTATAATCGGGGCTGGGGCGGCATATAGGAGATCATTTCCACTGCCAGATCTTTGGCGATGTCTTTAAGATTGGGCCGGAAGAACATGTAGCTTTTCGATCGTTCATGGCGCGCTTTCCAGACCGTGGCCCCATTGGTGGCGTCCACCAGACGCAAGCTCAGCCCCACGCGACCCACGTTGTCGCCCTCCTTGCGGATGTATTCCCAGGAGTTGACCCGCACGACGAGGAACGAGTCCACGTTGAGGGCCTTGCCGAGCGCGATGGCCGATTCCTTGTCCGATTGGCCGGTCATTTCCAGGCGGGAGAAATAAAACACCAACGAATCGAACGCGTCTTTCGACCCTTGAAACACGTCGGTTACGCTTTCCGGCGACACGACCCGTTCGATGTGGCCGGCCTTTCTCAAGGCGAGGGCCAGAACTTCTTGAATGTCTTCCCGCGCGCCGTCGTATTGGCTCGACATCGGCGGCAACACGGCGATGGCCTGAGGGCGGAACACCTTGGCGCCGGGACCTTCCCACATTTCCTGGAGCCCTCCGCATCCGGTCATGAGGAGCAGAATCGACAAGATGGCTCCCGATCTCATCCGCGTCAGGCTCATGTTCATTACGTTGGTTGCCTTCATAGCGTTGTCAGTATAGCACGTCAAAACGTCGCGGAGATGGAGGCGGACACGAGCGCGCCCTGTTCGCGGAAGTCATAACCGCCCGCCGCGTCGGCGCGCAAGAAGAAAAATCGAAGGCCCAATCCCGCCGTCGGAATGAACGGCGTGTCGGCGTCTTCCAAGTTCTTGAACGTCCCGACCCGCAGCGAAAGAAATTCCGTCAGAAACGTCTGTTCCGCTCCCAAACTCAAAATCCGACTTTTCACATTGGGCAACAGAGTTTTGTTGGCGGTGATGTCGATGTCCGCCGTCAGGGTCAAGGTGGACCAGGGATTGAGCGCCATGCCGCCGCGGACCTGGGGATCGAGTTTGATCTCGCCCCCTCCGGCGTCGTCGAAGGTCGGCGAATTGATGTCCTTGGCCACGATGCCGAACCGAATCCATGAAACGGGTTTGTACAGCGCGCCCAAATCGATGCCGTAGGTCGTCGAGATGGTCGGCTTGCCGAAGCGATTGCTGATCGTCACGCCGTTGCCGCCTTGGAGATCAACGAAGCCTGAGTAGGACGCGCCCTGAATGACTTTCGCCGTGATGCCGACGGCAAACGTTTTGTCCGAAAAGGCGTAGCCGTAGGAAAAGGCCAATTGCCTGGCTTCAAGCCCGCGCAAGGCCATACGGCCCCTGAGAGTGATCGGATCGACGGGTTGGCTGATGTAGCCGCCTCCGGTCGCGACGTCCGAAACATTGACGCCGAACGCGTGTCTGCCTGCATGGCCTTTGAAGTAGAAGCCGGCCGAGCCGGCGATCGACAGGGTCGAACCCGGTTGATTGAGCCGCGCGGCGATGTCCCGCGCCCGTGCCGCCGAGCCGGGATCGCCGGGCGAAAAATCCTCCAAATCCCGGATGGCGTCGCCGAATCCTTTCCGGTCGATGGCGAGTCCGAAGCCTTGCGCGCGAAAGTCGAGGGTCTGGGTCATGGCCAAGCCGGCCGGGTTCCAATAGGCGGCGAGGGCATCCGTCGTCACCGCCACGCCGGCGCCGCCCATGCCGGTCGCCCGCGGCCCGACAAAAACGAACTCCGCCGCCCAGGCTTCCATCACCGTTCCCGTCACCGCGATGGAAAGCAATAGGGCGGCGAGGGAGCCGAGGGGGCCGATGACGGCCCGTCCGTTGAAATCGCTCGACGCCGTCCTGCCGAAGACTCGCCCTGTCATGGCCGCTCCGAAAATCAGACGATCATTCCGTCCTGCATGTGAATGATGCGATCGGCCTGAGCCGAGAGTTTGTCGTTGTGCGTCACGATCACGAATGTGATGCCCTTGGCCTTGTTCAGGTCGCGCATCAAGTGAAAGAGGGCGTCGCCTGTATGGGAGTCCAGGTTGCCGGTCGGTTCGTCGGCAAGGACCACGTCCGGTTTCTGCATCAACGCCCGCGCGATGGCGACGCGCTGTTGCTCACCGCCCGACAGTTCGCCCGGTTTGTGATGCAACCGATGGCCGAGTCCCACCGCGTCGAGCAGCGCCTTGGCGTCGGATCGGACGGTGGCGGCGTCGCGTCGTTGGACGAGAGCCGGCATGCAGGCGTTTTCGAGAGCGGTGAACTCCGGCAACAAGTGGTGAAATTGAAAGACGAAACCGATTCGCTTGTTGCGGAAATCAGCCTGCCTGGTCTCCGTCATTTGAAACAGGTCCTGGCCGTCGAATATTACGGTGCCGCTGCTCGGTTTGTCGAGCGTGCCGAGGATGTGCAGCAACGTGCTCTTGCCGGCTCCCGACGCGCCGATGATCGCGATCAGTTCGCCGCGCCGGATTTCCAGATTGATCCCCTTGAGCACCGGCACTTCGTAGGCTCCCATGGAGAACGATTTGTAAAGATCGACGACCTTGATCATTCGTACCGCAGGGCCGCGACCGGCTCAAGCTTGGCGGCCTGGTTGGCCGGATGAACCGTCGCGGCGAAGCTGATGAGGAGGGCGGACCCCGCGACGAGCAACACGTCCTCGGCCAGCACGTGCACGGGAATTTTTGAGATGTAATACACGGTCGGATCGAACGTCCAAAAGGTTTGGATCAACCACAAAAAGGTATAGCCCAGCGGGATGCCGATGGCCGTGCCGGCCAGCCCGATGATCAGGCCGTTCAACATGAAAATGCGCCTGATGCTGCGTTTGGTCGCGCCCATCGCCTTGAGAATCGCGATCTCCTTTTGCTTTTCGGTCACGATCATGGTGAGCGTGCTGACGATGTTGAACGAGGCCACGATCGTGATCAGCACCAACAACAAAAACATCATCGTTTTTTCGAGCTTGAGGGCGGAGAAGAGATTGCGGTTCATCTGCATCCAATCCCGCGCGCCGTGGCTGAAGCCCAACTCTCGCTCGATCTCACGGGCGATCTCATCGGCGCGGAAGACGTCCGCGACTTTGACTTCGATGCCGGACACGCTTGCGCCCATGTTGAAGAACTTCTGCGCCTCGCCCAGTTCGATGTAAGCGAGGGAGGAGTCGTACTCGTACATGCCGGACTGAAAGAGTCCCACGACGGCAAAAGTGCGAATTTTGGGAACCATGCCCATGGCGCTGACCGGGCCGACCGGCGAGACGACGTTCAGGACGTCTCCTGGGAAGACCCCGAGTCGCATCGCCAGTTCTTTGCCGAGAATGATGCCGGGCCGTTCGGCTACGACCGGCTCGCCGAGCGGGTCGTCGGGCGGCGGTTGCCGGACCTTGACCGGCGCGAGCAGGTCGGTCAGTTGTCCGGATGACATGTTGTTGGCCAATTCGGTGACGCGCGCTTCGCGCCTTGGATCGATCCCCCTCAGAACGATGCCCTGCACGGCCGACTGCGAGGTGAGCAGGACCTGACGGAGCACGAACGGCGTCGCCGCGACGACCTTCGGCACCGACTCGATGCGTTCGACGAGGGGATCGTACTCGCTCATGTTTTCTTTCATGCGCTCTTGCACGATGACGTGGGCCGTGGTGCCCAAGATCTTGGCCTGGATGTCTTCCTTGAATCCCGTCATGATGCCGACCGTGCCGATCAAGGCCGCCACGCCCAACGTGATGCCGGCGATCGATACGAAGGTGTTCAGCGAGATCGTCCGGTTGCGGCGTTTGGCGCGCAGGTAGCGGAGGCCGACGACGACCTCATAGGGCAGGGTCATGGCTGTCGCTCCGGTCTTAATTGAGGAAACAGCACGACGTCCCGAATGGAAGCCTGGTCGGTGAAGAGCATGATCAGACGGTCGATGCCGATCCCTTCGCCGGCGGTCGGCGGCATGCCGAACTCCAGAGCGCGGAGAAAGTCTTCATCGACCAGGTGGGCTTCCTCGTCTCCGGCGTTGCGTTGCGCGGCTTGTTGCTCGAATCGTTCTCGCTGGTCCAAGGGATCGTTCAACTCGGAGAAGGCGTTGGCGATCTCCCTCCCCGCGATGTAGAGCTCGAATCGGTCGGTGAGCGAGGGGTCGGCGTCCTTGCGCCGGGCCAGGGGCGAGATCTCGATCGGATAATCGGTGATGAACGTGGGCTGTTGGAGATTCGGCTCGACGGTTTCTTCGAAGATGTCATTGACGATCTTGAACAACGGCGCCTGGGGATCGACCGGCACCTTGAGCCGCTTGGCCGCGGCCAACGCCTCATCGCGACGCCGAAGGACGGACGGATCAAGGCCGTTCACTTCGCACAGGGCCTGACGGTATGACCAGCGCCTCCAGGGAGGCGTCAAGTCGATGGTCGCGCCTTGGTAATCGATGACGGTCGTGCCCAGGATCTGTCGGGCGACGGAGGAGAGCAGCTCTTCGGTCAGTACGATCAGGTCTTGGTAGTCCGCATAGGCGACGTAAAACTCGAGCATCGTGAATTCGGGGTTGTGAATCGTCGAGATACCCTCGTTCCGAAAGTTGCGGTTGATCTCGAACACCCGCGGGAACCCTCCGACGATCAGGCGTTTCAAATACAACTCCGGCGCGATTCGCAGATAGAGATCGATGCCGAGGGCATTGTGATGCGTGACGAACGGTTTGGCAGCGGCGCCTCCCGGAATCGGGTGCATCATCGGCGTTTCCACCTCGAGAAACCCCCGCTCGATGAGAAAGGATCGGATGGCGGCGATGATGCGGCTTCTGGTCACGAAGATCTGGTGAATGTGCGGGTTGGCGATCAGGTCCACGTATCGTTGCCGGTAACGGGTTTCCACGTCCGTCAAGCCGTGCCATTTTTCGGGGAGCGGGCGGAGCGCTTTGCTGAGAAACGCCAATTGGCGAACCTCGACCGTGAATTCATCGGTCTTCGTGCGGAATAACACCCCCGAGACGCCGATCCAATCTCCCAGGTCGAGTTGTTCGGTGATCAGGGAGGCCTGTTCCGTGAGCAGGTCTTTTTTCAGATAGACTTGAATGCGGTCTGCTCCGTCTTGCAACACGGCGAACCCGGCCTTTCCGAACCGACGGAGGGCCACGATTCGCCCCGCGATCGTGCAGGGGATCCGTTCCTGTTCGAGGACCTCCTTGGACTTTTCGCCGTGCAGTTTGATGAGGTGCCCGGCCCGGTCCTTGACTTCAAAGCGGCCGCCGTAGGGCGGCACGCCCGCCCGGCGGAGCTGATCCAGTTTTTTGATTCGTTGCTGCCGTTGTTCGTTCAGTTCATCCATAACGTTTGCGGCGGTTTGTCCATCGGGTTTGCCGCCCTGCCGAGCTTTGATCGTCGACCCGTCGGGCGGAGGAAGGCCGAACGGGGCGGGCGCGAAGAGATCGTCCTTATAGATTGTCGTCCGATTTGCCGACGACGGGCAGCGGCTCGCTTCCTTTTGAGAGTTGCTTCTTCAAATACGCTTCGATGAACCCGTCGATTTCGCCGTCCATGACGGAAGATACGTCGCCGGTCTCATGGCCGGTTCGGTGGTCTTTGACCATCTGATAGGGCTGGAAGACGTACGAACGGATTTGACTGCCCCACGCGATGTCTTTCTTTTCGCCGACGATCGCGTTGAATTCCGCCTCCTTCTTTTGTCGCTCCAACTCGAACAGACGGGCCTTCAAAATCTTCATCGCGCCGTTTCTGTTCTGAAGCTGGGACCGTTCATTCTGACATTGCACCACGATGCCGGTCGGCAGGTGCGTGATGCGGATCGCCGTCTCGACCTTGTTGACGTTTTGGCCCCCGGCGCCTCCCGAACGAAAGGTGTCGATCCGCAGGTCTTTTTCCTCGATCGCGACGTCGATGTCTTCGCTCAGCTCGGGATAGACGAACACCGAGGCGAACGACGTGTGGCGGCGTTTGTTGGCGTCGAAGGGAGAAATGCGCACCAGGCGATGAACGCCCGCTTCCGCCTTCAAATAACCGTAGGCGTAAGGGCCGCTGATCGACAAAGTCGCGCTTTTGATGCCGGCTTCCTCGCCGGGCAGCAGATCCAACGTCTCCACCTTGAACTGTTTGGCTTCCGCCCACCGCACGTACATGCGCAGCAACATTTGGGCCCAGTCCTGCGATTCCGTGCCTCCAGCCCCCGGATGAATCTCCAACAGGGCGTTGTTGGGATCGAGCTCGCCGGACAGCAGCATCTCCAGCCGCAACGTCGCCACGCGAGGCTCCAACCGGTTCAGCTCCGCGATCAGTTCCTGCTCCAAACTCGCATCCCCGCTTTCCATCGCCAATTCCAGTAGGGCGTTGACGTCCCCCAGCTTGGTTTCGATGTCGCGCCAGGTCGTAAGTTCTTGTTCGATCATCGCCTTCTTCCGGCCGGCGGCGGCCGCGCCGCGGGCGTCATTCCAGAAGTCGGGCTGGCTCATTCTGGTTTCCAGCTCGTGCAAGTCGGCAGTCATGCGAGCGAGGTCAAAGATGCCCCCGTAATTCGGAGATTTGCTCTCCGATGGCGCGGACTCGCGTTCGAACTTCGTCGAATAACATGCTCAATGATCCTTCCTTGTTATGCCGGCTCGATGACGGAGGTCGTCGGGGCGGGTTCCTCTGTCCGGAAGAAGCCGTACAGCCACAAAATTGCGCAGATTATAGCACAGCCATAGGCAAAGACATCCCCGTAATAACTGTAAAACGTTCGCGATTGATTGAGAGGAATGGTCGCCCGTAACGCCTGTTCCGTGAAGAGAGGGGTTTGGTCCAGGATGCGGCCGAAGGGGTCGATAAAGCCGGAGATCCCCGTGTTGGCGGAACGGGCGAAGGCCAGGCGATTTTCAATCGAGCGAAAAACGACCATGGAAAAATGCTGCGCGGGCGCGGACGAGGGACCGAACCACCCGTCGTTGGTGATGTTGACCAGGAACTCGGCTCCCTTGACGGAGAATTGTCTCACCAGGTCCGGAAAGATGACTTCGTAACAAATCACGGTTCCGAATTTGACCGGTCGCGCGCTCGGCGGCGCGCCGACGGCCAGGGACTTGGGGGTGAACGAGAGCAGGGTCGTGCCGGGCCCCGGTTCGAAGTCTCCGATGCCTTCAACGAGCTTGTCGAGAAAAAACAAGACGGACGATTTCAGCGGAATATATTCTCCGAAGGGGACCAAATGGTGTTTGTCGTAGCGTCCCAGGACGGCGCCGTCCGATCCCAACAGATAGGCGCTGTTCAAGAGATAGGGCCTGCGATCGGGATAGAACCGCAAGGCTGGGCTGCCGAGAAGAATCGGGGCTTGAGCCCGCGTCGCCCATTCGATGACCTGTATCTGATAGTCCGGTTCCCGCTCCAGAATGAACGGCGTGGCGGCTTCCGGCCAGACGATCAGGTCGGTTCCGGTTCCCAACCGGTCGGTGAGGCGGTCAAACCGCCGCATCGTTTCGTCTCGATACTCGGCGTCCCACTTGACCGCCTGGTCGATGTTGGGCTGGACCACTCCGACGGTGATGGAGGGAGGCGACTCTTTGGATTGTCCGCTCGTCATCAGAGAAGCGGAATAGAGCCATGACGCGACCAGGCAAACCGCCGCGATCGTGAGCAATTCCCACGGCAACTTGGCGGGGTGAAATCCGCGAAAAAACGGCATCAGCCACAGGATCAGCTCGGCCAAGGCGGCGTTGACCAAGACGATCAAAAACGACACTCCATAGACCCCGGTGCGATCCGCGATTTGAATGAGGTCGAGCATTTGATATTGTGAATAGCCCAGCAGACACCAGGGGAGTCCCGAGAGGGCATAGGTGCGGAGCAGTTCCAGCGCGACCCAGAAGCAGGGAGCGAAGATGATTCCGTATCGAGGAATCAGCTCCCGGAGCCACACCACGGAAAAGCCGTACAGCGCGATGTACAATCCGAGATAGGCCGTCAGCAACAGGAGAATGGCGTAACTGACGAGCGACGGCACCTTGCCGTAGGTGGTCATGGCCGTGACGACCCAGGCCATGATGCCGGTGAAGCCGATGACTCCGCCGAGCCATCCGATCCAAAACGCGCGTTGTCGCGAACATTGATCGAGGGCGATGTGGAGAGGAACGAGGGCGATCCACGCCAGGAGCCCGAGGTCGAATTTGGGAAAGCACAGCGGCAACAACGCGCCGCTCGCGCAGGCGAGGAGGATCTGGCGCGAACGAGCCTGGTTCATTTGAACGGTACGATAACGAAAGCCCCTGGCACTTGCAAGGGAACCGCGCGGGAGGCAAAAGAAATTTCCCGTGAGTTTTTCCGGTCTCTGCGATACGGTATTCGCGCGGATACGGTGCTCGTGATGGAACGGCGTCGACATCGGCGGGTGCGGGCCGGTCTCGCAAGCTGGGTGCGGGTCAACGCCCATGAGGTCAGCGGCAAGGCGGTGGATCTGTCGCTCGGCGGGGCCAAGATCGAAAGCGCGCTGCCCGTCGATCCGGGCAAGCGTGTCACAGTCAAGCTGATGATCCCGGGCGCGGCTCCCATCGTGATCGAGCAGGCGGAGATCCGTTGGGTTCGCGATCGGGCGTTCGGCGTCCGGTTTCTTGAGATCCGGCAAGGCCAGCGGGACGATCTCGAACGGTTGATCGACGAATATCTCGACGCTGATGAATCCTAAAACGGCTCCGATCGGTCCCATCTCGGACGAGATGCGTGAAGACACATGTGCCGTGCTCCCGCAAAGGACGATGGTCCGTTCCCTCGAAAACGCGGTAGGTTGAGTCCTTTCCCTTTCCGATCCGTTTCCACCGGGGGTTGAAAACATATACAATGGAACCATGCCGTCTTTTCCGACGTCCTCCAAACGTGGGCGGGTTCCACAGGTCATGTCGATCCTGGGACTGTTGCTGGCCGGATTGATGGCGAGCATGGCGTCGGTTTCCGCTCAATCGTCACAATCGTTACAACCTGCGTCACAGCCTGAGTCGGACCGCGGCGCCTGGCGCTCGGCGGCGCCGATGCTCGCCAAACGGACGGAAGTGGCGGTTGCGGCGCTGGGCGGAAAGATCTACGTGGTCGGTGGGTTTGAAAAGCCCGGCTTGAGCAACGTGATGAGTTTGTCGATCACGCCTTCTCTCGAAGTCTATGATCCGGCGACCGATCGATGGACCGCCAAAGCTCCCTTGCCCGTCGGGCTGCACCATGTCGGGATCGGTGTGGCGGGAGGTCGATTGTACGTCATCGGCGGCTATGCCCGATCCGGCATCAATATCTGGAGCCCGGTGGCAACGGTCTATGCCTATGATCCGGCGACCGATCGGTGGACCAAGCGGGCTCCGATGCCGACGGCGCGCGGCGCCCTCTCTGTGGCGGAGCATGGAGGGAAACTCTATGCCATCGGCGGCTTCGATCGGAAGGCCAACGTGGCGCAGGTTGAAGTTTACGATCCTGCGCTTGATAAATGGGAGACTCGATCGCTGCTGCCGACCCCGCGCGATCATCTGGCGACTGCGACGGTCGATGGAAAAATTTACGCAATAGGCGGGCGAGTCAACGGCGATTACGGCCGGAACCTGGCGGTGGTCGAAATGTACGATCCCCTGGCCGACCGCTGGACCGGAGTCGCGGATCTGCCGACGGCGCGCAGCGGCATCACCGCTTCGGTGCTCAATGGGATGATCTATGTGTTCGGCGGAGAAGGGTCGTCCGGAACGTTTCGCGAGAACGAAGTGTATGACCCGCGGCATGACAAGTGGCGGCCGATGGCGCCGATGCCGACCGCCCGTCACGGACTCGGATCGGCGGCGGTCGATGGGCGTATCTATGTCATCGGCGGCGGGCCGACGCCCGGAGGCTCGTTCAGCGACGCGAACGAAGTGTTTATTCCGTTGTCAGGGGCCGGGTCGAGACCCGATTGAACGTTTTCCAGGTTTTCCGAGTCCCCAGGCGAATCCTCCAAAGTAGTTCATGGATCGGCGCCGGCGCGTCATCTCCTCACGCGCCATCCGCATAAAACGGGGTTGCTTGACTCTGTTCGACGTGAAGTCTATGGTATCCCTTGTGGGAGGAGTGAACGCCCCGAGGGAATGTGGATCATGAGGGGATCGAGCGCCGAGGATGGTGTGCAGGCCCGGCTTGGACCGGGAAGCCTAAAGTCCTCCCAAGATCTCCGTCGTACCTAATCGTCCTCGGTTAGGTGCGTGCTCCTCCCACCCTAAACATGCCGGCCGGCGTCGCCGCGCCGAAGATGCTCACCTCTTGAGAGCCGTCTCTTCTCTCCGTATCGTCCTCGAACCGGGATGGATTCCAGTCTCGAAGAACAAGAGAGAGGATGTTTGTCGCGACCGAGCGCCGGTCCTCCGGCAAAGGGGGCGGTTGCCTTGAGTCGGTCAAGGATTTTGTGATACCAACGGGTTCGCATCACATCTTGCGAGGTTGAATGACGACGAAAAAAGAAGCTGGAGCGGTGACTCGGCCGATTCCTGCCGTTTCTCAGTCAGATCCCGATCCTGCCGCGCGAAGGAAACCCTCATCGAATCCGGTCGAACGTGTGACCGCCGTCGAAATGGGGGCACGCCAGCGGGAAATTTCCGTCTCGGAATTCTTCACGAAGAACCGGCACCTGCTCGGTTTCGACAATCCCCGCAAGGCTCTGCTGACCTGTGTGAAAGAGGCAGTCGATAACGCCCTTGATGCGTGCGAGGAGGCCGGCATCCTTCCCGACGTGACGGTCCGGCTTGAGATCGTGCCGACCGACGGAACGACGCCGCCGGCCAGTCAGGCCACGCGGTTTCGCGTGACGGTGACGGACAACGGGCCGGGCATCGTGCGCCAACAGATTCCCCGCATTTTCGCCAAGCTGTTGTACGGCTCCAAGTTCCATCGGTTGCGCATGAGTCGGGGGCAACAGGGCATCGGGATTTCCGCCGCCGGCATGTACGCCCAATTGACGACCGGAAAGCCGGTCCGGATCATCTCGCGCACCGGCCCCCGCGCCGCCGCTCATTTTTTTGAAGTCCAAATCGATACCAAGAAGAACGAGCCGCTGGTGCACGAAAGCAAACAGATCGAATGGGATCAGCCGCGGGGGACTCAGGTCACGTTGGAAATCGAGGGCCGATACCAAAAGGGCCGGGCATCGGTGGACGAATGGTTGGAGCAGACCTCCATCGCCAACCCCCACGCCAAACTGACCTATTACACGCCCGAGGGAGAAATCAAGGAATACGTCAGGGCCTATCACGAACTGCCGCCGTCGCCGCGGGAGATCAAGCCGCATCCCTACGGCATCGAGTTCGGCATGTTTCTCAAAATGTTGCAGGACACGAAGAGCCATACGGTGGCGGGATTTTTGGCGAGCGATTTTTGCCGGGTCTCGCCGCAGTCGGCCGAGCAGATGTGCAGGGAGGTCAAGGTCTCGCCCCAGATGAAGCCGCGGGACTTGAAAGGGGCCGTCGCCGAAACCTTGTATCGAACGATCCAAAACACCAAACTGATGGCTCCGCCGACCAATTGTCTGTCGCCGATCGGCGAAAAAGCGATCCTCTCCGGTCTCTATAAACAAATCAAGGGCGAGTTTTACACGGCGGTGACGAGACCGCCCGCCGTCTATCGCGGCAATCCGTTTATCATTGAAGCGGGACTCGCCTATGGCCAGCGACCGGAGGAACACAATAAGACGACGAAGCCGGCCGTCCCCAAGGCCGAGGGGGAGCAAGAGGAGGATGACGTCGAGCTGGCGCGAGTGATCAGATATGCCAATCGCGTTCCGCTTCTGTATCAGCAATCAGCTTGTGCCACCTTCAAGGCCGTGCTGGGCTTGTCTTGGAAAAACTACGGGGTTGCTCAAGCGCGTGGTGCCTTGCCGGCAGGCCCGATGGTGATCTTTGTCCACATGGCGTCGGTGTGGGTGCCGTTTACGAGCGAATCGAAAGAAGCCATCGCCGACTACGACGAGATCCACAAGGAAATCACGCTGGCGTTGCGGGAATGCGGCCGGCGGCTGGGATTGTATTTGCGTCGGCGGGAGCGGGCTGCGAGTGAGTATCGACGGAGGAACATTTTCGAATTGTATATTGAAGAAGTCGTTGAGGCGTGCAACCGCTTGAAGGGCGGCAAGGTGCCGAAAGAGAAACTCAAAAAACAGTTACAGCTCATCGCCCTGTCTCGCACCGGCGGAACCAAGACCGACGAGGTGCTGGGGAAAACCGGAGAAGGGCCGGAGGGTCTGCCCCATTCCATCATCGTCACGGAGGACGGCGTGGACAACGAGACCATCGGCGCATCCGAGGCGGGCGAAACAGTCAAGGCCGATGAACCAGTGCCCGGATCGGCCAAACGGGCGGCTCGCATCCGCCGGGGGGCGACAGCATGACGGCCAAGATGAAGAAACCCAGCCCGGTCGAAAAGAAACTGGTCGGCCTGGCCGATCTCGTGCTCCAGGCTGCCGAACGGTCGAAAGATCCCACCATACAGATTCCCATCCGCGCCCTGTCCAACGTCTCGTTTAACGAGCGGAAGGGGATGATCGAGATGGGGGATAAAAAACAGGCCCGCTCGTTCTTCAATGTCGGGATGGCCAAGAAGTTCATGCAGACGATGCTGGTGGCGGACGCCCTGGCGGAGCTGCAGCGAGCCGAACTTACCACCTCGCTCCGCGAGATCTATTATCGGACCAAGCACACGATCAGAAATTCCCACGAGAACACGTTCGACACGCAGGACGAGTCCGATCCGATCATCGAAGATTTGGAGGTTTCCCTCGCCGCGCTTCGGGAAGAGCTGCATGTCCGGGCGGAGAACGCCGGGAGCATCGTCGGGCCGGTCGTGTTCGGCGACGACGGCGATCGCGTGGACTGCTCGAAACTGGGCAAGGGCGGCTATTCCGTTCCTTCCATCGTGGAGCCGGAATATCTGGAGATCCGGCGGTGCACGGCGGATTTCGTCCTGCTGGTCGAAAAGGGCACGCAGTGGAACCGGCTGTCCGAAGACAAGTTCTGGAGGCGATACAATTGTATTCTGCTCACCGGTAACGGCCAGCCGCCGCGCGGCGTGCGGCGGCTGGCTCGGCGGCTGCACGAGGAGCAGAGACTTCCGATTTACGTGCTGGTCGATAACGATCCCTGGGGCTACTACATCTATTCGGTGGTCAAGCAGGGATCGATCAATTTGGCGTTCGAAAGTCAGCGCATGGCGATTCCCAAGGCCAAGTTCATCGGCCTTTCCAGCGCCGATCCCGAACGGTATGGCCTGCCGCGCAACGTCGGCATCAAGCTCAACGACAAGGACGTGGCGCGGGCGAAAGAACTGATGAATTACCAATGGTTCAAAAAACCGGCCTGGCAGGCGGAGATCAAACGGATGTTGGCGAGCGGATTAAAGTACGAACTCGACGCCTTGGCGAACAAAGACTTCCAGTACCTCACCAAACAGTATCTCCCCAGAAAATTGCAGGAGCGGGATTGGCTTGATTAGCCCGTCGCTTCCGTTACTTGGACGTTCTCCGTCAGCCATGAAGATCCCGTCGGCTTGGACTTCGCCGCTTCGCGATTGGCAGCGTCGCGCGTTTGAGGCCGTCCGTACCCATCACGCGGCGGACTTTTTGGCCATGGCGACGCCGGCGGCTGGGAAAACGCGATTTGCGCTGCGCGTGGCCCACGAGTTTTTGAAAGTCGGCCGCGCGCAGCGGCTGCTGGTGGTTTGCCCGACCAGTCATCTACGCAGACAGTGGGCGATGGCTGCGGGGACTGTGGGGTTGCAACTTGATCCGGCCTTGACGAACGAACGGGCGCTGGAGGCTTCGGACTATCACGGCGCGACGGTGACCTATCAACATGTCTGCTCCGCTCCGGAAATGGTGCGCCGCGGCTGTCTCGCCAAAAAGACGCTGGTCGTGTTGGACGAGCTGCACCATGCCGGCGACGGCAAACAGTGGGGCAGAGCGCTCAAAACGGCGCTGGAAGCGGCGGTGTTTCGCTTGATTTTGTCCGGCACGCCCTTTCGCTCCGACAATGACGCCATTCCCTTCGTCCGGTACGTGCAAGGCGAAAGTCAGCCGGACTTTTCTTACGGGTACAGCGAAGCGATCGGCGACGGCGTCTGCCGGCCGATCCTCTTTCCCAGCTATGAAGGCGAGTTGACCTGGGTGTCGAAAGGCCGCGAGCATACAGCCACATTCGAAGATGGTTTGCCGTTTGATCGGCAGCGGGAGCGGTTGAAGACAGCGTTGCTGCAAGAGTCGTGGTTGGGATCGGTGATTGCAGATGCCCATGCGCAGCTCGTTCGGGTTCGGCGGGAAG
This sequence comes from Nitrospira sp., assembly GCA_024331095.1. GTDB lineage: Bacteria > Nitrospirota > Nitrospiria > Nitrospirales > Nitrospiraceae > Nitrospira_D. The sequence goes on from JANDJE010000039.1 coordinate 16,281, forward strand.
AGCAGCCAGATGCAGGAGGGCTTGTTGTCACCATGGATCAAGACCATGCTCGTTGGGTAGCCGATCTGATCGGTCGCGTCGCCGGCGTCAAGGCGGCAGTGGCCGTCTCGGATGATCCGCAGGCGTCTCGCATCATCGAAACGTTCACCGGCGATGGAAAGCAACAGTGGCTGGTGGCGGTCAACATGGTGAGCGAGGGAGTGGATATTCCTCGCCTCCGTGTCGGAGTCTATGGCACCAATGTGCTGACAGAGATGTATTTCCGGCAAGTGGTCGGACGATTCGTTCGTATGCAGGACCATGTGCCCAAACCGCAACGGGCCTGGCTCTACCTGCCCAAAGACCAGGTCTTGGCCCATTATGCCCGGCAGATCAAAGACGAGCGCGATCATGTGTTGGAGGATATCCTGCCGGCCGGACAACGGGATCTCTTCGACCGCGTGACCGTCTCCACGAACGAATATCGACCGCTGATGGCCGTGGCCCGCATGGACACGGTGATCGGGGCGGAAGAGGTCGAGGGAATCAACCGCGCGGCGGTGGGGGACGCGCCGCCGGTTTCTTTGCACGAGCTCAAGCAAGAACTGCGGGATCTCCACCGGTTACTCGTTAGTGCTGTGGCTAGGCAACAGGGTATCGATCATCGGCGCCTCAATGCCGAGTTGATTGCGAGGACTGGCAGCCGAATTGACCAGGCGACCGTTGCGCAGCTTCGCAAACGGATTCAGCTTCTTG
>JANDJE010000004.1:0-120468 GCA_024331095.1 Nitrospira sp.
GAAGCTCAGCAAAACGTTGAGGCGATAGGCGAAGGCATCATAACGCGATCGCCTGGGAAATCGCCATGCACCGCCTCCGGAACCACCGAGCCGATGGCCTGTGGCCGCGGCTCGAACGACACGACGAGTCGATCGTAACAATCATACTCCGTGCGACACATCGCAGGCCGGTGCTCAGAGAGAATCAGTGAGAAGATATGGGAAACGCGGCCAGACTGGCACGACCACTCGGGCAGACTGACTGCCAACCGACGGACCTATGGCGAGTGGCTGACGAGCGACGGCCTTCATACCGTCGTCCCCTCCACATCAAAAACATCGCCGGCGTCTCCGGTTTCGCAGGAGCGACCACACTATTCTCCGAGACCGACATGCTGGCACGGGGTGACCTGTCTGGCCCATACCGCACAACCTTCTCCTTCATCACATCGTTCTCAGCACCCGAGTGACTCTTGCAAGTAAACCTTTCAAACCTGGCGTCGGGCATCCAGGACAATGTCCGAATGCCCCCGGGATCCGCCTCGGCCAGACACCACCCCAACTCGTGCAGGTACCGCCGACTACGCTAGTCGCGAGATTCGGATGATGCTGCTGGCGAAGAGGCGCGCTACATGAGAGGATCGTAGGCGTACTCACGCACCATGCTATTCTTCTGCTGCCCAACGCAATCGCGATAACCAGCGGCAGCGGAGCGCCGCCGGGTTCATCGCTATGTGAGGCGCTTCGCCGTCGAGCCACCGCCCGACGTTGTTGTCGAAGAACCGGTGCCAGAGCCCGGAGCGCCTCGTTCGCAGACGCGCCGTTCGGAAACACGTCCAGAATGTCCGGATCGATGACGACCACGTTCGCACCCTGTCCATACCGCGCGGCTGTGGCCCCACGCACGGCACCAGAAAAGTCGTACTCCGGGCGCATCGTATCACGGTCGTCCGTCCGCCCTTTCCGCCTACCGTTCTTCTTCATCTCGCCTCCGCTCTTGCCGAGTGGCCCGTCGTGCGGAAATGAGACGGGTCCGGGGTGGTCGCTCAGCAAACGCCACCACCAGGAGCCTCCATCGGTTTGACATACCCAGCAGCACAGACCGTTCCTCATCCAAGATCCAAGTGAGTGGTCAGGGTCCGCCATCAAGAGGTTAAGCGGATCACCACTCACCAAAGATCGTCGAGGCTTCATCAAAGGTCACGCCGTGTTTACGGACATCCGCTTCCGCTTTCACCTGGTCCCATTCAAAGATGTACCCCACTCCCACTCCTCACGCTGTATGGCATCCCCTCGTCCGGTGCGCCTAACGGCGCTTGCTAACCCGCGTCAGTAACGCGTCGGGTTGAGCGGCTAGTTATGCCGCGGATGTTTCGGTGAACTCCCATCCGGGAAACACCAATACAGCCGGGTGGCACTTCAACGCCCGAGCTAGCACCTTAGCTCGCTCGACGCCTAAGCTAACGCGATCGTTCTCAATGGCCGATAGCGTCGCCTGCGGGATACCGGTAAGCTTAGAAAGCTGGTTCTGGCTCAGGCCCTGCAGCTCACGGACAATGCGCACAGACTCGCCGACGGAAACGGCGATCCGCTTCTTCGCTGGTCGATACTGCCTCATCTAGGACCTCCGATAATCGCGAGCAGTAATAGAAGCGACCTGGAATAGCTGCTCGTCTGGCACGACTCGATAAACGACCCGGTACTGTAGCCCGAGCCGTGATGAGCGGTAGCCTTTCCACTTACCCACCAGAGCTTCGTCGTGAACCCCCTTGATGAGCCGTAGCCCGGTTGGACCGGAGATTACCGTGATATCTTTCCATTTTTCATAGCGCTTCAAGATGTCGGTCGGGATGGCATCAATCTGCTTATCGACGCGACGATGTTCCTCGATGCGCCACATCTTACATTGTGGCTATACCATAAATGGTATGTCAAGGGGTAGTCCAGGCCTGCGGCATAACGTTCTTGGTCAGCCGCGCGCAGCTTCATGCGTGTCGGCTGCACCAAGGGGTTAGGCGGCATGCTTAACCACCCTTGCTTCCACCTGCCACGCGAATAACTTCCACGATCTGGCTTCCCGGATTCTGGGAACTCTCGCCCTTCACAAAGCCGCTGTCCTGAGGGGAGAAAATTGATTGCGTCGCCTGAAGAAGCACCGCGTCCTTCGTATTGGCATCGCCAGTTCCCTTGACGAAGGTCTCAAAGGAGCTAAGGGCATTCTGGCGATGACGATTTACGACAAAGTTGTGCTGGCTAGCAGCAAAGTTGCGCGCGCACCAGACCAACCCAAACGTGAGAACGAAGATTACTACGAGCCTTGGAACGATCAGTTGAAATGCGCGTGGAAGCGTTGTGGCGCTGAGATCATTCAGCTGCGGCCCCAGGCTCCAGAGGGCGTAGACGATGGTGGCAACAGCAAAAGCGGCCGCTCCGAGAAGCCAATATGCTGATTGCCTCTTATGGAATTCTGCTTCGTCTTTGAAGTGAATGGCGTGTTGGGCAACTCAGGCCTCTGCCGCCGCCTGGCGTACGCGCTCAAGTGCGCCTTGCATCTCTGCCAAGATTTTGTCTTTCTCGGTTTTGAATTCTCCGGCTAGCTGCTTTTGGAGCGCGAGCGTCCCGCGTGCCTCCCTCTCAAGCGCATCGAAATCTGTACCCCTACGAATGGCGTATGAGATGTGGGGGGTGACACCGGAGTAGTACGTGTGCCACTGATCACGTAACTGCTGAATGAGTGAGTCGCGCGCCTGAACCGGGTTTTGAGGGTATTGCTGAATCGAGAAACCTTGTATCTGCTTGAAGTAACTCAACACCTGATTCGCCTGACTATGCAACTGATTGAGGGTTTCGTAGGGGAAGCTGTCGAGATTGCATTCCGAAAGGTCCTTGAAAAGTCCCAGCGTTCGGCGAAATACGGGCAAACCAGTCTCAAAGCTAAGGTCTTTGCCTAGGACATCGGCGCGAACGAGTGATTCAGGCTGAATCGCGTTGAGCTCTCCTAGCACCTTTCGAAGCTCGTCGTGCTGCTGCTTCTCCTGCTCGAATGTGGCCATCGTGTCTCCCTGCTAGTTCCTTGCCGCCCAAGGTCCCGGTTGAGCGGCGGGCCGCGCTGCGGACCGTCCGCTGCAACCGGTTGTTCGCTGCTCTTTATTCATCCACATGGAACTTCCGCTTCAGAAAGTCGAATATCTCCTCCTGCTCCGCCCTGGGGAGCTTCCTGATTCTCGCGAGGAGATTCAGTGCCGTGTCCGAAGGAGGCTGTACGTTCGCTCGGCCTTGATTGCACGCCGAACACAGAACGCGGAGATTTTCCTTGTCGTCCGTTCCCCCCTGGCTGATCGGCTTGATGTGATCGACATGGAGACGAACTTTGCGGTTGGGATTGAACGGGTCAGGATCCCCGGCCCCAGCGCCGCACAATTGACAGGTGAAGCCGTTACGCTCCAGAATCTCGTTTCGCAGTTGCGGCGAAATCGCTCGAGCAATGACCGGCTTTCGTTCCAAGGTTTCCAGGATATACTGTCCGGGCTTGAGATCGGCGCGGTCCACATGGCTCTTGATCTGGTACCCCTCTTCGTCCCGGAGTTCGCGTATGCGTCGGGCATATTCGCTGATGCCGCCGACGCTCCGAATCTTTTGCGTTGTCACGACCTTCCCCACGTTGGCGATGAAGAAGTCCCGTATTCTGTCTCTGGCTCCCATAGTCACCTCGCAATGAAGCGCGCAATTCGCCGTTTCAGTCGTTCCTCATCTTTTGTTTGGCACTGCCAAATGACAAGGACGGTCCACCCGGTCTTGCGCAATTTGCGCAGGCTACGGGCGTCGCGCTTCATGTTTCCTTCGATTTTTCGACTCCAAAACTCTTTGTTCGTTTCGGGTCTGGCTGCCCGTGCACAGCCCTTGTGACCGTGCCAGAAACACCCATGCACGAAGATCAACTTCTTTCGTCCGACCAGCGCAAAGTCGGGGGTTCCCGGAATCCTCTCAACATTACTTCGGTAATGACATTTTAGGCGCCGCAGGCATCTCTTCACCAGTCGTTCAAGTGATGTATTCCGCCCTTTGACGCTTGCCATTATCCGACTTCGTTTCTCGGGCGAAAACCTGTCCGTCATGGTTTTCCTCTTTCGATGCCAGCATGGCGAGAACACAGTCCGCGATCCGCGCGGCCAGCACGGGCGGCACGGCATTGCCGATTTGTTTGGCAATCTCGATCTTCGAGCCGGTGAATCTGAACGAATCCGGAAACGACTGAAGACGAGCAGCTTCCCGGTGTGTGATAGGGCGATGCTGGCATGGATGCAGATAGCGGCCCTTCTCGGGCTTGAAGAATTCGGTTCGGATTGTGAAGGCCGGGCGGTCCCACCATAAGCGCCCGAACAAATCCGTCCCGCCTTCCGTTTTCCTAATCCAACACGCAGGCGTCAGCTTCGGCGCTCTCCTTTGCAAGTCGAAGCGGTTCATTCCTTCGTCCGGAATCGCACGGTACCGCTGCATGCTCATAGGGGTCGGGGTTCGCCCGAAATGAAGGTCAAGAGGCGGTGGTTCGTTCCTGACTTCCGTTCCCTTCGGAGGCGGAAGGTCTCCGATGGCGTCCCGAACTGTTCGCCACGGTCTTGGCCGTGCCACGTACATGTCGAATTCTTCAGAGAAAAGCATGCCTGTTTCGACATCGCCGGGACGGCGATGAGTCTTCTTCGGGGGGAAGAAGGCGCTCGGATGCGTGAATTTGCATCCGACGATGAAAGCACGCCAGCGGGTCTGAGGTACGCCGTAGTCGGCAGCGCAGAGCTTGGCAAAAGCCATCTTGAAACCCAGCGAGTGCGCGACTTCGGCGATTTCTTCGTGTTCGGCCGATCCGAGGAGTTGCGGAACGTTTTCCATCACAAAGATTTCTGCCCCGCAATGCTCCACTATTTGGAGGTACGGTCTCCAGAGTTGCTTCCGGGGATCGCCGTTGCGTTGCTTGTTCAGCAGGCTGAATCCTTGGCACGGCGGCCCGCCGATCACGACATCCGCCCTCGGTATCTCGTCGATTCGGTCCTTCACCAGTTCCAAAATGTCGTCGGTCGTGCAATGCTCTCCAAAATTTGTGTTGTAGGTTTTGGCGGCGTAAGCGTTGAAGTCATTGGCCCAGACAGGGACGAACACATGACCGAGAGATTCCGTGAAGCCGAGCGTCATGCCCCCTGCACCGGCAAAAAGGTCGATAAGGTCATAGGTGCTACTGCTCTCTCGTACCAGAAGACCTTTCTGCCGCGCACGGTAGACCGATTCATCGTCGCACAGCATGTCGTATCGAAGCGGGATTCTATACTTCTTGTTCATGGATCTGTCATCCCAGATACTAGTGCCCCAGTGAAGTCGGTGTGTTTGCTTTCTTCATACAGCAATGAGTACATTGGTCAGCCTATCCCGTCCAACTGACTTCTTAATTCTGGCCAATCGTAATAAGCTTTTTCCATACTCAGCAAGACTGTTCCCACCCCTCTGGAGCCTGACAAACACTGCATGCTTGGTCAGCCTATCCCGGCGCACCTTCACAGCTCTCTACTCTATCTGCCAGGGTGTTGGCAGGTCCTATCACAGGCAGTCAGCCGGGCTGTGGACTCCTCGGCCGCCACGGTTTAGGACATGTGCGTAGATCATCGTCGTGCTCACATCCCTGTGGCCCAGCAGCTCTTGGACCGTCCGAATATCATACCCGTCCTCCAGCAGGTGGGTGGCCAAGGAATGGCGCAACGTACGGCAGCTTGCCGGCTTGGAAATCCGGGCTTTTAGTCTGGCTGTCTTGAAAGCGCTGGAGGACGGATTCGTGCACGTGGTGCCTGCGCCGTTCACCGGTGATGCGATCGGTGTAATGGCTGGCGGCGGAGAAGGTCCATGTTCACAGGTCGGGAGGCTCCACTGAGAGCGGAGCCCTTTCTCCCTTACGAGCAGCCGCTCGTGGCGCCGCAAGTGACGCACTTCAGGCACGTGCCGTTGCGGACCATCGTGAACTGTTTGCACTCGGGGCAGGGGTCTCCCTCGTATCCCTTCACCTTGGCGCTCTGCACTTCCGTCAGGGTCAGGGTTTCTCGCTTAATTTCGACCTGCCTGGCCACGCTGTGACCATTGTCATGACTTCTGCCTCTCCCTCCGTTCCGACGAGCGGGCAGATGTTCCGTGAGGACCGCGGAGGTGGCCAAGGTCTTGAGATCCGCTTCCTCTTCCACGCACTCGGGATCCATGTCGTCCTTTTTCATGGAATCCATCCGCAGATCTTCTTCCTTGACCTGCGCCAGGTCGTAGCGGTCCAAATACGTGATCGCCAGCTCCCGGAAAATGTAGTCGATGATCGAGGTCGACATTTTGATGCGGTCGTTCAGCTTGACCGGCCCGTTGGGTTCGAACCTGGTGAAGACGAACGCTTCGACGAACTCTTCGAGCGGGACGCCGTGTTGCAAGCCGAGAGAAATGGCGATGGCGAAACAATTCATGAGGCTGCGGAACGCCGCCCCTTCCTTGTGCATGTCGAGGAAAATTTCGCCGACGGTTCCGTCCTCGTATTCGCCGGTTCGAAGATACAATTTATGCCCGCCGATGATCGCCTTCTGCGTATAGCCGTTCCGCCGGCTCGGCAAGGGCCGCCGCTTGGCCAGGTATCGGACCAGCACGCGCTCGGTCACTTTCTCAGCGGCCGCCTCCACTGCGCCCGCGGCCTCCGTCGTTTTTCCGTTATCGGTCGAGGCGCTCAACGGCTGGCTCAGTTTCGAGCCGTCCCGATAAATCGCCACCGCCTTGACCATGCTTTCCCAGGCCAGCCGATAGGCGTTCTTGACGTCTTCGACCGTGGCGTCGTGCGGCATGTTGATCGTTTTGCTGATCGCGCCGCTGATGAACGGCTGCGCCGCGGCCATCATGCGGATGTGGGCGTCGACGGCGATGGCGCGACGGCCGATCCGACCGCAGCGATTGGCGCAGTCGAAGACCGGCAGGTGCTCGGCCTTCAAGTGCGGCGCCCCCTCCACCGTCATCGTCCCGCAACAATAATCATTCGCGGCGGCGATTTCTTCCTGCGTGAAGCCGAGCGCCTTGAGCATGTTGAAGGAGGGGCTGTTCAATTGGCTTTCGCTGAACCCCAATTTCTCCGTGCAAAAGGATTCTCCCAACATGAATTTGTTAAAGGCGAACTGGATGTCAAACGCCTGAGCCAGGCCGTTTTCGACACGGGTCAGCGCCTCGTCGTCGAATCCCTTCGACCGCAACGATTCATGGTTGATGAACGGCGCCTGCTTGAGGGTTTGCGCGCCGACGCAGTAGCGCACGATGTCCTGGACTTGTCCCTCCGTGTACCCCAGCGTCGACAACGCGAGCGGCAAACTCTGATTGATGATCTTAAAGTACCCGCCGCCGGCCAATTTCTTGAATTTCACCAGGGCAAAGTCCGGCTCGATTCCGGTGGTGTCGCAATCCATCACCAATCCGATCGTGCCGGTCGGAGCGATGACCGTCACTTGCGCGTTGCGATACCCGTAGGCCGTCCCCAGCTCGAGCGCCCGGTCCCACGCCCGCCTGGCGGCAAGCAGGAGATCGGGCGGACAATTCTCCGGTTGAATCCCCGTCGGTTTGATCGTCAGTCCCTCATATTCCTCACGCGAGGCGTTGTAGGCCGCCCGGCGGTGATTGCGGATCACCCGCAGCATATGATCGCGGTTCTTCGCGTAGCCCGGGAACGGTCCCAATTCGGCGGCCATTTCCGCCGACGTGCCGTAGGCCTCGCCGGTCATGATGGCGCTGATGGCACCGCAAATCGCACGGGCCTTGGGCGAATCATAGGGAATCCCTTGGCGCATCAGCACCGTGCCCAAATTGGCATACCCCAAGCCGAGCGTTCTGAACCGATAGCTCTTCTCCGCGATCGACCGACTGGGAAACGACGCCATCAACACGCTGATTTCCAATACGATCGTCCACAGCCGCACGGCGTGCCGGAAGTTTTCCAGCTCGAACCGCCCGTCAAGGGTATAAAACGCCGCCAGATTGAGCGAGGCCAAGTTGCAGGCCGTATCGTCCAAAAACATGTATTCCGAACAGGGATTCGATGCATTGATTCGCCCGTCTTCCGGACAGGTATGCCATTCGTTGATCGTCGTATCGTACTGGGTCCCAGGATCCGCACAGACCCACGCGGCCCAGGCGATCCGATCCCACAGATCGCGGGCCTTGAGGGTTTTGCAGACCTTGCCGTCGATCCGGCGCGTGAGATGCCAATCGCCGTCGGCGTCAAGGGCGGCGAAAAACTCGTTGGGTATTCTCACGCTGTTGTTTGAATTCTGCCCCGACACGGTTTGATAGGCCTTGCCGTCCCAGTTGGTGTCGTATTCGTGAAAGACGAAATGCGTGAATCCCTGCTGCGCGTAAGAAAACATTCGCTGGATATAGGCCTCCGGCACCATGTCTCTTCGCGCCTGCGCCAAGGCTTCCCGCAAGATCGGATTCGTCTTGGGATCGAGGTCCAGTTTCAAGGCCCCTTGGCCGTCGACGACGTGACACGCCTTCAGCACGCCGTTCAGGCGTTGCGCGCAAATTTTCGACCCGGTCACCATCGCCGCGACTTTCTGTTCTTCGATCACTTTCCACTCGATAAATTCTTCGATGTCGGGGTGGTCCAGGTCCAGACAGACCATCTTGGCGGCGCGCCTGGTCGTTCCGCCCGATTTAATCGCGCCGGCGGCCCGATCACCGATCTTGAGAAAAGACATCAGGCCCGACGACTTGCCTCCGCCGGACAGTCCTTCCCCCTCGCCCCGCAGTTTGGAGAAGTTGGTGCCGGTCCCGGAGCCGTACTTGAACAATCTGGCCTCGCGAACCCAGAGATCCATGATGCCGTTTTCGTTGACCAGATCGTCCTCGATCGACTGGATGAAACAGGCATGGGGCTGAGGATGTTCGAACGCGTTCGTCGCCCTGACGACTTCGCGGGTGGCGGGATCGACGTAATAGTGCCCCTGCGCCGGGCCCGATAACCCATACGCATAATGGAGGCCCGTGTTGAACCACTGCGGGGAATTCGGGGCGGCCATCTGCCGCGCCAGCATGTAACACATTTCGTCATGGAAAGCCTCGGCGTCCTCCGGTGTTGTGAAGTAGCCGTACGACTTTCCCCAGTGCGTCCAGCATCCGGCCATTCGCTCGAAGACTTGGCGCGCATCGCGTTCCCCGCCCAACAGGGGTTTCCCATCCGGTCCCGTCAGCATTTGTCCCTGCGGATCACACTGCGGCACTCCCGCTTTTCGGAAATATTTCTGAGCCAAAATATCGACGGCCAATTGAGACCATTGCTCCGGCACATCGATGTTGTCGAGTTTGAATACAACGGACCCGTCCGGATTGCGAATTTCGGACGACCGCTTGACGAACGTGATCCCGTCGTAGGGACTCCGACCGCGATGGGTGAATCTTCGTTCAATCCTCACGGGATTCCTCCTTGGTAGAAACAACACCGCCTATTCTTGCGAGTTCTTGCGAGCCGACCAGCAGAATGTATCTTGTGTGAGTTTGCCCACGAGAATGTGAAAGGTTCTTCGCCCCACTCATACCGCTCGCCTGCATAGCCATCAACAGTGGAGAGACTACATATAGCTATCGACTTTTTTTGTCAACACTAAATATAGTGGGGTGCCTGTGAAATTTGGGGGGAAGCTGTGGATAGTCGGCTCTATCGTTTTTAGGGCCGATTTTATTCTGAGTTTTACCTGATTGGAGGCAGTTATCCACAAGAGCACCGGGTTGGCGGGGCATATCAGGACCTTTCCTCGAGCAGCCGTTCGATTGTTTTCACCACTTCTTCCGTTCCGCTGATCGGGACGAACCGGCCTCCGATCCCCAGCACGACCACTTTGGCCCCGGCCACGCGGGTTTCATACCAACTGAAAAATCCCCAATTCTTTCGAATCGTGGCCGGTCGAACGACGCCGTCCATGAGTTGCTTGTTCTGAGCGCGAATGACCTCATGAATGAGCCGTTGATCCCGCGCGGAGGTCCGCTCATCCAGTCGATCGAGCGCCCGGTGCAACTCCGACTCGACGAACCGGACATAGTCGTCCGTCGTCGGATTCGACCATGCAGCCCAGACCGCTCCGGCAAGGATCACCACCAGGAAGGCTAAGCGGGCAAGGCTCATTTCGCGCTCCGAGATACTCCGACACTTTGATGTCTTCGCAATCCGGCCAAGGCAAACATCCGCCCGATCGGATTTGCACTCATACGGCGTGAGACAGCCCCGGAGCGTCGTTCCTTTCTTCCGGCTCGATGTGACGTCTGAGAGACCAAACCGCCAAGAGGCCCGGCAATGCGACCACAAAGGTTAGGACAAAGAACTCCGCCCATCCGACGGCCTCCACGATACCGGCGGACGGACGCCCCGCGAAAACCCGCCCCAACGCCTCAAGAGACGACAACAGCGCGAACTGGGTCGCCGTGTAGCGAGGGTCACACAGCGACATCACCAATGCCACAAAGGCGGCCGTCCCCATTCCACCCGTCACGCTTTCGACCACGACCGCCGCCGTCAGGACGGCGGCGCTTTTTCCCATCAGGGCTACGACGGCAAATCCCAAATTCGACACCGCTTGCAACAGGCCGAAGAGCAAGAGGGCGGAAACGAGGCTCATCCTCGTCATCATCGCTCCTCCGAGCAAAGCGCCGGCGAGCGTGGCGAAGATCCCGACCCCCTTCACCGTGCCGACTTCCACGGACGAGAAACCGACTCCTCCGATGAGAAACGCGGTCTGGAGCGAGGACGCGAAGGCATCGCCGAGTTTGTACAACACGACCACGGCCAAGAATCCCACCGCGTGGGGCCTGGAGAAAAATTCTCTCACGGGGGCGCCCACGGCTTCGGCCAGACTCCGGGGAGGATCGGCGAGCCGAATCGGTTCCGGGCTCACCACGATCGCGGCAAGCCCCGCCGCCATGACGGCCGCCATGACCAGATACGTCGTTTGCCAGCCGACTACGTCGGCCAACATCAAGGCGCCGGCGCCGGCGACCAACAGCGCCATTCGGTACCCGTTGACCCAGACCGCCGCGCCCAGCCCCCGTTCATGGGGATGAAGCGTTTCCGTGCGGTAGGCGTCGAAGACGATGTCCAACGAGGCAGAGAAAAACGCCACCAAAAGCGCCAGGATCGCCAACGTTTCGGGATGATCGCGCGGACCGATCGCCGCCATCAAGGCCAACCCGGCCGCGACGCAGGATTGCGTCAACACCATCCATCCGCGACGCCTCCCAAACCAGGGAGGCACGACCCGATCCATAAGGGGGGCCCAGAGAAATTTCAGCGTATAGGGAAGACCGACCAACGTAAACACGCCGATCGTTTTAAGATCGACGCCTTCCACCGTCAGCCAGGCTTGCAAGGTGCCGGCGGTCAGGGCAAGCGGGAGACCCGAAAGGAAGCCCAACGGCAACATCACGGCGAGACGCCGACTGATGAACCGAGACTGGAAAGCGGAGTCGGTCACGAAGCAACGCTCATGTCAAACGAGCCTATTCATACGGAAGGAGCATATCATCGCCGCCTCGGTTCTTCAGCAGAATCTCGAAATGTGTAAGGGGAAAGACGTCCGGAAACGGCTACCCATCAACAGGGTTGCCTGTTGAACGAACAGGGCTTGTAGCGGGAAATGTCAAAATCCGTGTTCTCTTGATAGACCCGCTCGTTGCCGTTGACTCCGTCCTGCTCGGGATCGTTCCACATCGTGTGGTTCCACCAATAAAAGATCGGCTGAGCCTCCGTCTGATAGACGGGATTTCCATAAACGCTTCGGGCATATTCCCGCACCACTCGGGCCGTCACATAATCAATCCGGCCGTCTCCGGCCAGAGAATAGAGCGCAATAAAGAGCCGGGCTTCATGGTCATAGAGCTCATCCAGGCGGGTGCCGACATCCGGCTCGACGGGAAGCTGATCTGCAGCCAGGGCCGGCAATCCCAATCCACTCTCCATGCCGGAAAGCAAAACGCCCCACAGAGCAAGTGCGACAACCAATCGAAACACTGTTTTCAGCAGCCTTTCTTTTATCAAAACAAAGCTTCTTTCCGGAACAAGCAGCCGATGAAATTTCAAACGGCTGCCCATTTTACCATGTTTACCATGCCCGCCCCTCACCCTTCCTCCCTTTGAAGAGTTTGACTTCCTAACGATAAGGGGGCTATAAGATCGGCCGGTTTGTCGGGCCGAACCAGGCCGGGCCGGCGGGATCAAACTGGGGCCATGGCTAGAAGGAGGGGATGAGTTCGGCTCAGACACAGGCCATCATGATCACCAGCCTGCCTTCATCATCCGCCTACTACCTAAAAAGGGCGGACCATGAGCGGAGAGGTTTGGAGCGGATGTGACGGAAGCGGAAATGAGCTGCACGGAGAAGCGTCGAGGGAGTCGGATCGGCCGCGAGGCGTAACGCCTGGGCGCACCATTTCTCCACAATGAGCACCAAAGCAAATTGAATTTATTGTCCCTTTAACCAAGTTGAAAGGGAATTTATGATGAATAGCAGCTCAATGTTTCTTCAGAAACACAACTCCGTCCGGCTGTCGGCAGCCGTGCTCATGTTGTGCGGGGCGCTGGTACCGAATCCGGCCTCGGCCAGTCTGTTCGTGTCGGTTTCCACGAATGAAGCATCGGACGCCTTATTACTCGATGCTCCGGGCGCATTGATCCTGCACGGAGACGCAGTTGGCGGAACAGCCCATGTAAGGCCGGGAGGCCATCCCTGTCTTCCCGGCATCGGTCCCAACTGTTTGACCGGGGCGATCTTACCGTTTGGATTCGCCCAGGCGGAAATGGACGCCGGGGCGGGACATTTTCAGTTGTATGCAGGCGAAAGCGGCGGCGGGAGCGGCAGTGTCGGCATGATGATGACGGACTCGATCAGTCGCGGAGGACCCTTAGGAGTCGGCACAGTGACGTTCGATGTCCGTATCGATGATTTGTCGTTGTCTGCCAATCTCAACAACCTCGCGGGTGCAGCCGCCTATTCCGACTTCAATTACTCGATTCTTACCCGGAGCTGCGACGGCAATATCTGCGATTATAATCAAGTGCTGTTCAGTTTTGATGCCACGCGTCAGTCCACGCGCGATGGCGAGAACAACATCACCAATTACTCCAGTTATGGTTGGTCGGACATCACGGGCGGCGGCGACTCGGGTTCCGCCATCCCCGGCGTGTTCGAAACTTCTTTTTCGATCCCCATCATTTTCGGCAGCGGGGCGCAACCGTTCGACTTCGCCATCTCGATCAGTGGCGGCGGTGGCTGCGATTTCGGCAGCAACTGCGGCAGCGCCTACGTTTCGTCCGTGAACTCGGCCTATCTCGGCATCCGCGTCGATGGCGGCTACGACTACGCCTCGGCGAACGGTTACGCCTATCCTGGATTTATGCCGGCTGTGCCCGTGCCCGCCGCGGTCTGGCTGTTCGGGTCAGGACTGGTCGGAATGATCGGCATAGCACGACGGAAACGGAACCCGGCTAACGCGTAACCCGAGCGCAATTTGTTCCCCTCACCCACGCGTAATGGCGCTGCATCACGATCTCAAACTCGTGATGACTCCCATGTCATCGCGACTTTAGATGACGTGCAGCGTCACCAGTGCCAAGATGCTGTAGAGCATCTTGCTCTTGTCGAGCATGGGATAGGTCTGGGCCGGACGCTTGACCGCGTTGACCACGGACTTACCCTTTGGGAACGGGGGATTACGAGAGACTCCGGTATCTTGACCGGTTCGGGGGCAGGCGCAGGGCACGTCGTCGGCAATGGCAGCGAAACGCCGGCGCGGCTGTGCAGAAATTGCGCGAAGTCGAAAAGCCCTGTTCCCAATCAACTCAACCTGATTCACGCCAGTGAACTGCGGGACCGAACTGCCGATCTGACCTTATCCGGATGAGTTACAATAATCCCGGTCTGCAACGAAGGATTACAGGCTCGCCCGATGGATTGCAGGTTCGGTAGCAGCTCATTCCGATCGGCGGACCTGTCAGTTGCGGTTAACGCCGGTCGAAAAGGTCGCTGATTGCAGATCCTCGGTTTTCCATTGATGGGGCCGTGGTTGTGGGGGAGAGCACCTCCGGCAATGGGGCTGAGGCCTTTTTATGGGATCAGACCCACGGCATGAGGTCTCTCTTCGACGTCTTCACCACCGATTATGGCTTGGACTCTTCCCTCACCGGCTGGCACCCGACACGCCCACGGCCATTTCTCCCGATGAGCAAGCAATTGTGGCATCTGGCTCTGATCCCCAGAACCAGCCGGAGGTCTGGCTTGTGGGCTTCAGCCGGTGCCTCTTCCTGCGGCCAAGTATCTGTTCGGCGCCGCTCTGGTGGGGCTTGCCGCCTTTGCCCGACGGAGCCGAGGCTGACACACACGCCAAGCCCCATCGCTTCCAGGAGCTTGCCCGAAAGGGAGCGCCGTCTCTATAATGCCCGTCCTATGACAAGTCGCCGGGCATCGCTCCATACGTTGGGGTGCCGATTGAACCTCGCGGAGTCGGCAGTGCTGGGGGAAGGACTTCGCCGGAAGGGATTTGAGTTGGTCGAATTCGGCCGGCCGACCGACCTGCTCGTGCTCAACACCTGCGCGGTGACGGAGGACGCCGAACGCACATCGCGGTATCTGATCCGAAAAACCCTCAAACATTCCCCCCATGCGTTCATCGCCGTGACCGGCTGTTACGCTCAAATAGGCTTGGAGCGGCTCACCCGCGAGGCCGGCATCGACCTGGTCGTCGGCAACCAATTCAAGCTGGATCTGCCGTCGTATCTGCCGCCGGCCGATGTGTTGGAGAAACGCCGTTCGCCTGAAATTCTCCATACGAAGACGCTATCGCGCCAAGACTTCGATCTCCCTTACTTCGGCGAGCCGGATTCGACCAGAGCGCCCCTCAAGATCCAGGACGGCTGTAACGCCATGTGCAGCTTTTGCATCATTCCGTTTTCGCGAGGGCACGAGCGGAGCAGAAGACTCGAGGACATCCTGGAAGAGGCAACCGGCCTGGCCGCACGCGGCTATCGAGAGATCGTGCTGACCGGCGTGAACATCGGACGGTACGTTCACGACGGCCGCGATTTTTGCTCGTTGCTGCGGTGTCTCGACCAAGTCGACGGCATTGACCGTATCCGAATTTCGTCGATCGAACCCACGACCGTCGGCGACGAATTGCTGGATCTCCTGGCCGGCTCTTCGAAACTGTGTCCCTCGCTCCATATCCCTTTGCAGAGCGGAGACGACGGCATCCTGAACGCCATGAACCGCCGCCATACAGTCAAGGCTTATGTCGATTTGATCGAGCGGGCCTTTTCCAAGATCCCTCGACTCGGACTGGGGACCGACCTGATGGCCGGGTTTCCGGGAGAAACCGAAGCGGCGTTTCGCAATACCGTCTCGGTCGCGACGGATCTGCCCTTTTCCTATCTCCATGTGTTCCCCTATTCGCCAAGGCCGGGAACCGCCGCAGCCCGCATGAAGCGAGTCGTGTCGCCTTCGATCATCCGCAAGCGCGTCGACGTCCTCCGCGACATCGGACGCGTCAAGCAGCTCGCGTTCCATCACCGGCAGATCGGAACGACGGTCCCCGTTCTCTTTGAAACGGGCGTTCAGGATGGTCTTCGTCACGGCACCACGCCGAACTTCACGAAAGTAGCCGTCGCCGACACCGATGACTTGCACAATCAGATCAAGCCGGTCACCATCACGGCCGCAACCGACCGTTGGGTCATGGGACAGGTCGCCGCTCCTCAACGGACCTCAACCCTTGTGATGCAACCATGACGGCGATGCCCTTGCCCCGCCTGGTCCACATCGAGACCTTCGGCTGCCAGATGAACGAGTCGGACAGCGAGCTGGTCCGCGCCTTGCTGAAGCGCGAGGGGTTCTCGTTTACGCCCGACCGTGAACGGGCCGACGTGCTTCTGGTCAATACCTGCGCTATCCGCGAGAACGCCCACAACAAGATTTACGCGCACCTGACGGAGCTCAAGGAGATCAAGAAACGACGTCCTCTGGTGATCGGCGTTTTGGGCTGTATGGCGCAGAATCTGAAGAGCGAATTGGCCAGGCAGGAACCGCTCATCGACGTCTTGGCCGGACCGGACGCCTATCGACAGCTCCCCCTGTTGCTTTCAAACGCTCTGGCCGCTCAGGAGCAGGGATTTGCTCAACGGGGCTTTGCGCTTGATCTCTCGGAGTACGAAACCTATGAAGGGATCCTCCCGGATCGAAACGACGGCGTCAACGCCTGGATTACCGTCATGCGGGGCTGCGACAACTTTTGTTCGTTCTGTGTCGTCCCCTATACGAGGGGACGAGAGCGATCGCGCGATCCGGAATCCATCTTAACCGAGGCACGCGACGCGGCGGCCCGCGGCTTCACCCAGATCACCCTGCTGGGACAAAACGTCAATTCCTATCGGCACGGAAACTGGGATTTTGCCAGACTGATCGGCGCAGTGGCGGATACTCCCGGCATCCGCCGCGTTCGTTTCACCTCGCCCCATCCCAAGGACTTTCCCCCAGCGTTGCTTGAAGCCATCGCCACCCATCCGAAGATTTGCAAACACATTCACCTCCCGCTTCAATCAGGGAGCGACCGTATCCTGGAACTGATGGGCCGAACATACTCGGCCGGAGAGTATCTGGCGCTCGTGGAGCAAATCAGGGACACCATCCCCGACGTCACCCTCACGACGGACATCATTTGCGGATTTTGTTCGGAATCGGACGACGATTTTCGAGAGACCCAAGGGGTGGTGGAGCGGGTTCGATTCGAGTCCGCCTACATCTTCAAGTATTCCGAACGCAAACACACCATTGCGGCCAGAAAATACCAGGATGATGTTCCTGATCAGGTCAAAGGGGCCCGCGTGGCGGCGTTGGTGGACATCCAGCGGCGGATCAGCCTTGAGCGCAACCGTCGATATATTGGAAAACAAGTCGAAGTACTGGTGGAGCGAGATGCCACCAAATCTCCCACCCAAGGAATGGGGAGAACGGATGGCAACATCACCGTCGTATGGGAGAAGGGAACCGACCCTTTTGAGCCCGGCACGTTGATCACCAAAGACATCTTCGACGCTTCCGCGGCCACGCTCTATGGAAAGTAACTCACTTCCCTTTTATCCCGATCGGTTCAGGACATTCCGCCCTCACCGATTATGATCCGGCCTTAACGATCATTTCTGTATCGATCACCCTTCGCTCGTGGACAACTTTGTCCTTCTGGTACCGCCCATTCTGTTCTCTTTATCGCTCTCCCCTTTTCATACAGCTCTATCTTTTGATCGTCACGTTATTGACGATTTCATGCTCCCTTAATCAGGAAGATTGACGCGCACTTTTTTATCATCTCCCTCTCGTCGTCCCCATGCCTCGACAGGTAACCGGGCGAAACGGCCCCTCCCATCGATACGCTTATCTGAGCAAGGCTTTTAGAGCACCAGCTCTAGCCGGCGGCATTACCGACAACCGCGTCGGTATAACATTTGCTAGGCTTCCTACATCATCCACACTTCTTGGGGGGCTCAAGAGATGCCCGATTTTTTCCGTAATGACGGGGGATGCTCAAAAAGCGGATCTCTTTTTTATTCTTCGCAAGGAGCTTGTTGGAATGTCGGTCGAATCGATCATTTCACTAGGTGTGTTGGGGTGGCTTGCGCTCGGTATGATTCTTATGGGTTTAGGCATTTGGTAAGTTGCTTGTGACGCTCATGCCTGCTTGGCCGAACATTCGCGCGTGCTCCGTTGCCGGATTGTCACTGGTTTTCGGCCTTCTGACGACCGGGTGCTCAGCTCTCTTCGTCGGCTACGGAGAACCTGTCACCCACAAGAGCACCAAGGGAACGGTCTATCTCAAGCCGATCATCGACCGATCGTTTATTGTCGATCATCCGGCAACCATCGATCGGGCGACGCTTTTGACCGTTATCCAAGGCCTCATGGCCGAGGACATGACCGATTCATCCGCAGATATGCCCGTAGACGGCGGCAAGCCGATGAGAGTATTCAGCGATGAGGACGCCGAGTTTCTAGCTCCCCTGCTGGCCGACGGTTTATCGCAAGCGAAACCGAATCAACTGGTCGGTTTCACGGTGTCCCCATCGGCAGGGTCAGGCGCTGAACCCGCTGCGGGCATCATCTATTGGTACGATGGTTCCCTCCACATCACCGTTTCAACCACGGGCGGAAGGAGATTATTGGGATTCCGGCCGCGCATGGCGGCCCGAGTTGAAAGGGCGCCGGCCTACACGACGAATTGGACGCCCGGAACCCAGACAGCGGTGATCAATCTCCGGCGTCTCGTCGGCAACACCCGATACGGGACGTCAGGTCACCTCCAACAACTCGGGCTGCAGTAACACCACCTCCCGAGACAGGGGCTGCTTGAAATTCATGCGGCAATAGCAGGCGTAGGTCACGTAGGTATCCTGCAAACAATACCGGGCGAGCTCCAGCCCTTGACCCTTTTCCCACATCTCGGCCACCTGCTCTCCGCTTCCCGACTTGGTTTCGACCTGTAAGGCGCGGGCCAGCACGTCCAATTTGATCCAGCTCCTCGTATCCCAATTGCTCCATATCGCCATGGTGTCATAGATCGGTTCCGTCCGGAATTTGGCCAAATTGATCTCCATGCTCGGCTTGACTTGATGGATGATCGACCGTTTCTTGAGAAAAGGAAAATCGAATCCCAGGCCGTTGTGTGTGATAAACAACGAGGGCCGAATCTGAGCGAGACGCGCCCAAAACCGGTGGAGCAACTCCCGTTCGTTGTGACCGTACCAAGCGACGGCGCCCCTGGCCTCCATCTGATCGGAGAACTCCAACAATCCGATGCACACCACCCGGCTGAAGGTGCCGTCGAACGCCGACTTGGCGTACAGTTCGTCCTCCGCCCTTCGTCGCTCCTCGGCGGCCCCCGCCGTAAAAAGATCGCCGCTCGGTTCAAACCCAAAGTCCTCCTGGCTTTGCTGAGGCTTTCCTATGATGCGAGCCCATTCCTCGCGAGGGGCCTGAACGGTTTCAATGTCGAGCACGATCTTCATCGCCCACCCCTTCCTTCCTCGTCGTCGCGCTGCAGGGCCTTGACGATCGGGCGGTCGGCCGGGGGGAACTCAAACGCAGCCAATTCGTCGGGTCTCACCCATCGAATCTCTTCGCACTCTCTGGCCGTCGGCTCTCCCTCTTCGATGGCGCAGCGGAAAAAATGCAGTTCCACGATCCTTTCAGGATAGTCGTGCCTGATGATTTGATAGGGGATCGGCACGTCGATTTGGATCCCCAATTCTTCAAACAGTTCCCGTTGCAGACATTCCGTCAACGATTCGCCCGCCTCTCGCTTGCCGCCCGGAAATTCCCAAAACCCGGCCAGATGGGTGCCGGACTTCCGCCGGGCAATCAAATATCGCCCGTTTCGGCGAATGAGCCCGGCAGCGACCTCGATCATCTTCATGGTCGATTCTCAATCTCCGGAAGTCCCGGAACCGAACGGATACGTCTTACAGAACGACTTCATCGGGCAAAGCAGGCAATAGGGATCGCGGGCCGTGCAGACCATCGCCCCGAAATCCATGATGGCCTGGTTGAAATCATAGCCCTTGCCCCGGGGAATCAGGGCTTCGGACAACTCCCACAATTTCGACTTTTGCGCCTTTGGATTACCCTCGGCCACAAACACCCGATGAAGCACCCGACTGACGTTCGTGTCCAGGATCGGCGCGTCCTCGTTGAACGCGAACGAACGGATCGCGCCGGCGGTATACCGCCCGATGCCCTTGAAAGACAGCAGAGCCTCCGCGTCGGAAGGCAACTTTCCTCCATACTTTTCAACCGTTTCACACGCGATACTATGCAGCCGCTCCGGCCGAACATTGTACCCCAGCGGGTACCATGTCTTTTTCACGTCTGACACCGGCGCTTCCGCCAGATCTTCCAGACTCGGATAACGCTCCAAAAATTCATGATATTTGGGGATGACGCGATCCACCTGCGTTTGCTGCAACATCACTTCGGACACGAGGATGTGGTAGGGGTTCGACGTTTTTCGCCACGGCAGATCGCGACCATGTTCCCGATACCATTTTAGGAGACGCTGCTGAAACCGGCGCTTGGTTGACGAGTCGAGCGTCGTCCCATAGCCGCGGTTTCTCTTTTTCGATCGTTTTTTCGGAGTTCCCCGTCGAGTTCTCACCTCATCACCTCTCCAGACAAGGCGGCATTGTAGGAGTCAGGGTCTTCAAAATCAAACCATCGACCTGTTCAACGGCCCTTTCTCGTGGTATGGTGTAATAGGACATACCAATTGAAGGTCGAGCCCCTCAACCTTATGAGAAAGAACCCGCAGACGGCACTGACAATCGGCTGGATCACGATACTTTTGTTGATACCGGGCCGACCTTCCTCCGCCGAGTCCCTCTCGGTGCCGTGGGAATGTTCCTCCTACACGGGGATTGCCCAGACCAGATGTATCAACACGTTGAGTGAGCTTCAGCGCGAAAAGATCGCGCAGCTTGAAGATCAACTGCGCGCGCAACAAACCACCGTAAACCGGCTCAAGGCGCAAATAGATCGGCAGGAGGCCGCCACGGAAGCCTTGCAGCGACAGGTTGCCGGTCGTCCCGCCGTCCAATTTGCTCCCATTCTCTATCCGCCCCTTCCGGTTGTGACCTTCCAGCCCCATGCGGGATTCTGGCTCTCTCTCGGCCATTCATGGGCCTTTGGTTCGCCCTATCCCTACAGGCCCTGGTGGGGCCCTCGATACTATCGCTCGTGGTACTGGCTCCGCTAACTAACCAGCCTCTCCCCTCACAGTCTCACCTCGTCGGCAAGCGCACCACCTACTCAATTTCCATCCTCCGACGCCGGCTGAGATCTCCGTTTTGATTGACAGGATCGTAAAGAGCCCATAGCCTGCCTCAAGAAAGTCTGCACCGGCGGCAACGTGACTCTTCTCTTCCATGCCGTCTGAAAAAAGTGTCGAGCGCATCAGATGATGGTCCGTAGGCATCAACGGTTTCCCGTCGCGATTCCCGTCATTCTCGTGCATGTCCAGCGTGAGAGACTCCGCTACACCGGAACGGTCAAAGATCTGTCTCGGCAGGGATGCCGGATCGAAAGCGTCATCCGCCCATTTACCGGCATGCAGGTGGAGCTGCACCTCCAGTCGCCCGGCGAGTCCGAGCCGATCATGATCGGAAACGCAGCGGTTCGATGGACGGGAAGTTGCGGGATCGGATTGGAGTTTCTCACCGTGGCGCCACCCCAACAAGAACGGCTGAACCGACTTCTTGAACGACTCTCAAACCACCGGAGAGACCTTCCGCTCGGTTGACGCCGTTCGTGTTCTTACTGAGGAAGGCGGTCTTGAAGGCTGGCAAGATGTAATTGAAATCGCCCGCTCGCCGCGTCCTCGACGTAGCGCCGAAGAGTTTCGCGCACCACCGGGAAGGCCATCTGCTCCCACGGAATCTCGGCCAAAGGGAAAAGCCGCACGTCCAAACTCTCCGCCCCCGGCTCGCAAGAAGGCGTCAACATGCGCCCGCGAAAGACCAGATAGACCTGCCCGATGTGGGGAAGGCTGAGTACCGCGTACAGTCCGGTGATCTTGACGTCCGCCTGCGCCTCTTCCTTGGTCTCTCGAACCGCGGCCTCCTCGGTGCTTTCCCCCAACTCCATGAAGCCGGCCGGAAACGTCCACAACCCAAGCCGAGGCTCGATGGCGCGACGGCACAAGAGGATTCGGTCTCCCCATTCGGGAATGCACCCGGCCACGATTTTAGGGTTGTGGTAATGAATCTGCTCGCACTGGTTGCACACGTGCCGGGGCAGGTTGTCTCCCGGAGGAATCTTTTGAACGACCGGAGCCCCGCAGTGACTACAATAGTTCATAAGTTTGTAGACAGAAACGAGCCGCGTCCCATGAGAGCGACCGGCCGTAGGTGAGGCGAACTGATCAGCCCGACCCGGCTGACGAACGATCCTGCCGCAAACAGAAAACTTTCCAACCGCCCCCGGACGATGGATAGCATAAATTCCACACGCTTTGCACTAACGCGCGTACCCTCTCACCCCTTCCTCCTCCCCCCGCCTTATTTCCGGTTACTTGTCAGACGCTGCGTCTCTTGACTTCCCACCCAATGAACCTATCACTGTTGATAGAATAATCATATGGACAGGCCAAAGCGGCCTCTCGGTACGCGATAAAAGGATGAATCCCGTGGAAAACAACGTCTTTACGATTCTGCCTGTACTCCCTATCAAACGGACGGTCCTCTTTCCCGGCGTCATGATGCCGCTGACCGTCGGACGCGAACGTTCGGTCGCGGCGGTTCACGCAGCGATGAAGACCGAGGACAAAACCATCGTGATCGTCGCCCAGCGTCATCCCCAGACTGAAGAGCCCGGCGTGGCCGATCTCTATACCATCGGCACGAAAGCGATCATCAAACAGATCGGTCAATCTTCAGAGGGCGCCCTTCATGTCTTGGTGCAAGGATTGGATCGCGTCGTCCTGATCAAAGAAGAGCACAAGACGCCGTACCTCAAGGTGCGGGCGCGGTTGCTCGATCCTCCGTCCGACTCGACGGCAACCGAGGCACAGGCCCTCCATCGCGCCATTAAGGAACTGTTGTCCGAACTCTCGCGATCGATTCAATCTCCGGGCATCCAAGAGATCAGCGCCGTCTTGGTCGACGAAGCCGATCCGGTCACCTTGGCCTATCGCATCACCTCGCTGGTCAATTTGACGGTGGCGGAAGAGCAAACGCTGCTGGAGTGTTCCTCCGCGGTCGACTTGCTCCGCGGTCTTTACGCCGCGCTCTCAAAGGAGATCCAAATTCTCCAACTCCGCGACAAAATCGCCAATGACGCCCAGAAGAAAATATCCAAGAGTCAACGGGAGTATATCCTGCGCGAACAGCTCAAGGCGATCCAGCAGGAACTCGGCGAAAGCGAGGGCGAAGACGGCGAGATCTCCGCCCTCAAAAAGCGGGTGTCGGAAGCCGATCTCCCCGATCACGTGCGCAAGGAAGTCGAGCGCGAGTTGAATCGCTTGGCCAAGGTCCCGCCCTCCTCGCCGGATCATCAAGTCCTGCGGGCTTATTTGGAACTTGTACTCGAACTGCCGTGGACGAAGGCGTCCGATGAACGTTTCGACCTCTCACGGGTCAGAGCGGTATTAGAAGAAGACCATTACGGCATCAAGGAAGTCAAAGACCGCATCGTCGAACATCTGGCCGTCCTCAAGCTGAACCCCTCGGCGAAAGCTCCTATCCTCTGTTTGGTCGGCCCTCCGGGCGTCGGAAAAACCAGTTTGGGCCAGTCGATCGCACGGGCCATGGGACGGGCCTTCGAGCGATTCAGCTTGGGCGGCGTCCATGATGAAGCGGAGCTGCGAGGCCATCGCCGCACCTACGTCGGAGCCCTGCCGGGCCGCATCATCCAAGCCGTCCGCCGAGCCGGCGTCAACAACCCCGTGTTGATGCTCGACGAGGTGGACAAACTCGGGCGCGATTTCCGCGGCGATCCCGCGTCCGCTCTGCTGGAAATTCTGGACCCGGCGCAGAACCATACGTTCCGCGACCACTATCTGGATCTCCCCTTCGATTTATCGAAGGTCTTTTTCATTACGACGGCCAATACGCTCGACACGATCAGTCAACCGCTGCTGGACCGCATGGAAGTCATCCGCCTGCAGGGCTACAGCGAGCGTGAAAAGGCGGAAATCGCCCGGCGGTATCTGTGGCCTCGCCGGCTGAAGGAAGCCGGTATCGAGCCGCACCAGGCCGTCCTATCGGACGAAGTGCTCAATCTGATCATCACCCGGTACACGAGAGAAGCGGGCGTGCGTCAGCTTGAACAGATGTTGGGCCGGCTGACGAGAAAAATCGCATTGGCCTTCGCCGAACTGCCGGAAGGTCGGGAGCGAACGCCCGTCGTCATCCAAGCCGACGCGCTGGGGGATTGGCTCGGCGCCGAACGGTTCATCCCCGAAGAAGCGCGAAAAAATTTGCCCCCCGGCGTGGCGACGGGGTTGGCCTGGACCCCCACGGGCGGCGACGTCCTCTACGTCGAATCAACGCTCTTGCCGGGCAACCATGATCTGACCCTGACCGGCCAACTGGGCGACGTCATGCAGGAGTCGGCTCGAGCGGCACGGAGCTACCTCTGGTCGCACGCGGAAAGCATGGGACTCGACATCTCCCGCTTCAAGCGCAACGGCATCCACATCCATGTGCCGTCCGGGTCCATTCCCAAAGACGGACCGTCGGCCGGTGTGACGATGGTCACGGCCCTGGCCTCGGCCTACGTCGGGAAAGCCGTCCGGAGCGACACGGCCATGACGGGCGAAATCAGCTTGAGCGGTTTGGTCCTGCCGGTCGGCGGCATCAAAGAAAAGATGTTGGCGGCGCACCGCGCCGGCATCAGGCGCGTCATTCTGCCGAAGGCGAACGAGAAGGATTTGAAGGAAGTCCCGGCGGAGGTCCGTGATGAGCTGACCTTCATCCCGGTCGAACGGATCGAAGAGGTTCTTCGCGCGGCGTTCGATCAAGAATCGCCCCCGTCCGCGCACGAAGACGCCGAGGAGCCGGCCGCCTCGGCGATCGCCTCACGGTAAGCTCGGAAAGAACGGCGGGCCAAGTATGTTCCGAACGGCTCACCGGCCGCTGCGCGCCTCACTTCTGTTCTTCGCGACCGGCGCGCGGTGGATTCTCCGACGGCGCCGGTGACGGCATGCCTCCGACGATCTCCCGATAATACGATTCGAGCGCATGGGCATGGGCCGGATCGAATACGACCAATTGTCGCTGATCGAAGGTGTTGGCGCAGTAAAGATAGGCAAGCCCGTTCGCGATGCCCAGCTCCACGTGTAGCTCCCGACCATCCGGCTCCCGGCAGGTCGCCTCTTTAGTGACGATACGGTCGATCAGCCGTTCCCACGCCGCTTGCGCCGACGGCCGGTGGTTTTCGTACAGGGGAGCCTCGATGTCGCGCGACGACTTGTCGGCGCAGACGGGATCGAAAGGCAGACCGTCATCGGGCTCCGGCGACTCGTCCCATTCGAGCGAAGGCTTGCTTCCTTTACCCACATGATAGAGGGGACCGTCATCCGTCACATCTTCAAAAATCCTGTAGCGGATCGGTTCCGGCTTCTCGATTAAATGCAATCCCCTGGCCGCCATGGCCCGTTGAAACGGCACCCGCCTGGCGAGCTGTCTGGTCTTTTCGAGCGCGATCATCCGCCCTTGTCGAGTCAAGACTAAAGCGAGCCGGTCAAGCCTGGCTCCCATGCCGGTACGACGTTCGAACGCCGCCTGTTGACCGGCGTCCCGCGCCCTTTCAAACGTCCGCCAGCTCGCGCTCGGAAGACCGGAGTCCCGCTCGTGTTGAACCAACGCGTGGGTGGACAGGATCAGATCATAGGCTTCGGACGGCCCATTGCGATCGGTGCCGACGTCCAGACACTCAAACCGGACGTTGTTCAAACCCAACTCGTCGGCCTTCCGTCGCGCGGCCGCGATCGAAGCATGCGAACGATCGATTCCGACGAAATAACGATCGGAAAAGAGACGGGCGTAGAACGTCGTGAGAATCCCCGCTCCGCAGCCGAAATCGAGGATGCGGGCGGCTTCTCCGATACGGGAGGCCACGGACAATCCCGCGGATTCATAATAGTCGTACCGTTGGCTGTGAAGGACGGAAAGGAGTCCCGGCTGAGCCGAGAGATCGTAAAAAGCGACGTCGGCATGCGCCTCGCCATCTCGTCTTCGCTCGGCTTGTTCGGCGAATCGTTCAAGAGTTTCGGGGGCTACCAGTCGTTGCTGCCAGGCAAGGTACTCGCGGGCCGTCGCCCATCGTTTGAGCCCCCACTGCGCAAGGTGGTCGTGAAGCGCCTTCCGTATCTCGTCGTTTTTCTCATCCGTCACGAATTTGCCTCGACGGACGGCGATGCGATGGACGCCCGACGGGCGTCACGCCCGTTTCAACATAATGGCGTCGAAGTAGGTGTCCGGAACCGGATGGGGCGCTCGCAATTGGCCGGTTCCGAAGGCGACGTATTTCTCGCAAGTCAACTGCTCCAACCCGACCGGACCCTTGGCGTGCAGGCGTCCGACTCCGAGGCCGATGTCGATACCAAAACCGAACCCGTCTCCCGCGTTCAGCCGCGAGGACGCGTTGACCAATACGGCCCCTGCGTCGACCTCTCGCGTGAACCGCATCGCCGACTCATAGCGATCCGTCGCGATCACCGCCGTGAGGCAAGGGCCGTGGCCGGCAATGTGGGCGATCGCTTCATCCAGTCCCTCCACCATCTTCACGGCCAAGATCGGCCCGAGAAACTGCGTCCGCCAATCGGCCTCCGTCGCCGGCACGATCGCCGTGTGACCCGTCATCGCCATCTGCCCTATCAGGGCGATGGTTTTGGGACACCCCCGCACCTCGACCTTGAATTGTTCGAGCAACCGGTTGATCAGCGGAGGCAAGAATTGCCGCCCGACGATCTGTTCGACCAACAACGTATCGAGCGAATTGGCGGCGGCGGCCCGTTGGACCTTGGAATTAATGACCACGTTTTGGGCCAGCGGAAGATCGACTTCCCCGTCGACGTAGAGATGCGTCAATCCTCCGTCATGGCACAACACCGGCACCTTGGCCTGTTCCATCACGACCTTGCGAAGGCCCATCCCTCCTCGCACAATCAAGGCATCGAGGTTTTTGCCGGACCGTATCAGTTCGAGGGCCATCTCCTTGTCCGGGCGGTCGATGACAATCCACGAGCCGGCGGCGAGCCCACTTTGTTCCGCCGCGCGGCGCAACGCCGTTTCCAGGGCCCGATGCGTTTCCTTCCACTCGGGAGCGCCCCGAAAAACACAGAGGTTGCCGGATTTGAGGCACAGCGCGATCGATTCGACCGTTACCAGCGGATTCATCTCCGAGATGACGCCGATCACCCCGATCGGAACGCGAACCCGCTCGACCTGCAGTCCATCCGGCCTTTCCCACCTGCCGGTGACGGCGCCCACGGGATCGGGCAAATCGGCGACGACGCGAAGCCGATCGGCCATCTCCTTGACGGATTCGGCCGTCAGACGCACGCGCGCGACCAATTCTTTCATTCGGTCCTTGCCGACGTCGCCCTCGTACGACGCACCGAGGGCGTCGACATCCCGCTCATTGGCGGCGAGAATCGCCTGTTCCTCGGCTTCCAGCTCATCGGCCATCGCTCGCAGCGCCGAATCCTTGACGGCAGCCGACACCAAGGCCAATCGCCTTGCGTGACTCCGGCTCTCCTTCAGCAATTTCTCGACGTACAATTTGGCAGGAACTTCCGGCATTGAAACTCCTCTCGACCTCCGTGATGGTGGCGGGTTGATACTTGCTCGCCGCGTAAACGGCGGCAGACTATACCATGTGATTTTTTTGTCGGTAAAGCCGACGGAGCCGGATCGTGCCCCCGTCACACGTCCGGTTTTTCATGCCGGTTCAAAGGAGATGAGAGTCCGCCGCGGCGCCCATGATTCGCCCTCTATCCCTTCGAGGCCTGGTCGGCGGTTGTTTGGGTCAGCAGGGCACGGGCTTGGGATTCAAGGAAATGGGCCCGACGGCGCAACGCCGTGGCGCAGTTGAGCATGACCTGCGCCGTTTGCGGGTGCCGTTCTCCCAATGTTTGACTCAGGACCGCGAACGCGCGCTCGAAGGCCGTTTGGGCTTCTTCCAATCGATCGGCGTCGAGCAGCAGCCCGCCGAGATTGTTATGAACCACGGCGACCTGGGCATGTGCGGGCCCAAGCGTCTTTTCCAGCAAATCCAACGCCCGTCGATAGAGCGGCTCGGCCTGCTCACGCTTTCCCATAGCCCGATGAAGCTCGGCCAGATTGTTCAGCATCGGGGCGAGTTGAATCGTCGGACCGCCCTCCGACCGTTCCAGAATTGCAATGGCCTGCTCGAACGACGCGGCAGCCCGTTCGGTCTTTCCCTGGGTGCGATACAGCTCGCCGAGATTGTTTAAAATCGTGGCGCGCAAAGGAGCGGCGGCCGGATCCTCGTGAGAGCAGACGGCAAGAGCGTCGGCGAAGTACTTCGCCGCAAGGGCGTACTTTTTCTGAGCGTGAAACAGTCCCGCCAAGTTGTTGCGCAGGGCCACGGCCGTGCCCGGCGCGCCATGTTTCGCCAATCGCAGGGCCGCGCGCCAGCACTTCTCGGCTTCACCGTAGCGCCCGGCTTCATAGGCGAACTTTCCCTCTTGACTCAACCGTTTGAGCCGCGCCGAGGGGGATTCTTTGCTCATCCGCGTTTGACCGGACGATCGGCGTCCGACGCTTCGGCGACATTCGTGCCGCGCAGGTTGAACTTCAGTTCATGGAGCGACGCCGGATCGACCGCGCCCGGCTCCGGCAACAAGAGGACGGTCTGGTTGCCCAACTTGCCCGTGGCGACCTTCAAGGTGAGATTGACATCGCGCAGTTCGAGAGTGCGAGACAGTCTCATGCCGCCGATGAACTTATCGAACAGCGCCGCCGCCTCCTCGGGCGACAGCGGATTGAGCGGTGACCGCTCCACCTGGCGTGTCAGACGCGCGATCTCGGCGGTCATTTTTTTGTTGGAAGCCGTCAGTTCCTCTATTTTGTTTTGAAGTTCCGTCGCGGTTCTTTTTGCGACTTCCGCCTCTTTCAACGCCTTGTCGCGAGCGGCGATCGACTGGGCGTTGGTCTTTTCGAGCGCCGCCGCCAGTTTTTGGACTTCCTGCAACTCTTCTCCGAGCTTCCGATTTTCAGCGATCAACGCTTGGAGTCGGTCATCGGTCGTCGACCCGGACGGTGAGCCGGCCGAGGCGGGGCTGTTCTTGGAGGTCTTGAAGGTTTTGGAGGAACTCATTGGGACTTCCCGTCTTCCACCTGAATGCGTCGCAGCACGGAGCCGGACGGCTCCACCACGTCCACCAACCAGCGGGCCGCCTCCGGCACGAACGTGGTCGTGACCTGGAGATCACCGAAGATCTTGGCAAGACGCGCGATGTCCGGACGCTTGATGATCTCCTCGCGCACGTCCGAGGGAGTCCGTTGCGGCGGACGGACGTCCTCATCGGCCACCGCCACGATCTTCGCGCGGAGCGTGGAAAAGGCGGCGGACGGCGTATCGGCGGAAGCCCGGCCGACCGGCCTCACCAGGGCGCTTCCCTGTTTTTCCTCAAACAGAATCTTGACTTCGAGATCGGTCTCGCTGATGGAAAGAGTGGTGGGCAATCCCGCCGATCCCGGAGGTCGTTCCTGGCTCTGCTTGTTGAGACGCATCTGCGCCGTATGGATCGCCTGTCCCAACTCACCGAGCAGATCTTCGACTTTCATCTCACCCGCCATCGGCCTCCTCCATTCTCTCGATCTCTAGGCGCCTCCCCCTTCGCGCCGGTCTTCGACGTCGCGCGCCGGGCCGAGCAGCGGCGGCGCCGGCACGGGAACCAATTTGGCGGACATCTTCGAGGAGATTTTCACGTCACGATTCAGCTTGCGCTCGGTCCGCAACGACCTGGTGCTGGCAAACAGCATCTTGGCCGGCGCGCGGCCGCTTCCCGTCGTGGTGGTTTCCTCGACGACTTTGAGATCCATGGTGACTTCCACGGTGGCTTCCGAGAATGAATAGAACGTCGGCTGAAGGCCCAGATCGAGCAGGCTGACCTCCATCGGCTCGGCCTGCTCGAATCGCATGGAGCCGTCTTTTTCAATGATCTGCCGAATAGCCGGAATGAATTGCACCTTCGTCTTCGCCAGCTCGGCTGCGACCTGCGCCGACGACAGGTCCAATTTCGCCTGTCCCTCGGCGACGGCTTCCGCCAGTTGCGTGATGAGGTCGGCCAGCGACGCCCCCGCCAGCTCTTGCCCTCCGTTCGCGTCGCGCGGGGTCAGACGAATCGACATTACACGCCTCCGCCCTGACGGTTATCGACCACGGTCACTTCCGGCGCAATACGCGGGGGAGGCGGCACCGGAGCCAGTCTCGTGAACAGTCGGGCCGTGCCCCTGACTTCTTTGCCGTATTTGCGGTTATGCGCCACATCCACCTTTACGGAAGCGCTCCAGACGGCGAAGCCCACCTTGGCCTGCGCCGCGATCTTCACGTTGGTTTCACGGCTCGTGGTGGTCTTAATATCCATGGTGACTTCGATCGTCGCCTCGGTGAACTGATAGAACGTCGGGAGCAGACCGATCTGCAGCAACGAGACGTCCACGGGGGGCGACTGTGAGAAACTGACGGTCCCGTCGGCGGCGATGGTCTGTGTGACGTTCAGCACGATCGGCACGGTCGTCTCGGCTAACAGCTTCGCCGTCGCCACCGATGCTTCGTCCAACGCCGTTTGCCCCGCGGCGATGCCGAGGGCCAATTTGGTGACCATTTCCGGAAACGGGGTATCCAGCAACTCCTGACCTACACTGGGCATAGGCACCTCCTTCTTTCGGTCGGTTTATCCGCGATCGGATTTGGCTCCCTCGACCGCACGCCGAAACAGCTCCAGCCGGCGTTGGTCAATCGACACTCCCCTGACGAAATGAAATCCCGGCGTCTTTTGAAGGCTCATGGCCGGCGAAAAGGGCAGTTCCGCCAACATCCAACCGGACGCACTCAAAACGATTTTCCCCCCCATGGCTTTCACCCGGCCCGGGATCGTCTGATTGGATGGGTCGTATTTCACAAGGAAAAGCTGTCGATCCGAACTGTCTGCTCGCTTCAACGTGATGCTGGCGCCGAACTGTCGCGCCACGTGAGAGTCTCGGGTCATCATCCTGCCGTTTCTTCGACGAGAGGACTCCGTCTTAACACGTATACAGAGACGAAGCAATAGGAGTTTTGGCGCTCTTGCTGCTTCGACGAATGGACCTGACCTCCATCCTCGCTTGACGGACAACCTGTACGGCTGGGATAGTGAGCTGGCTTCGCTTCAGGTACGGAACGGTGACGAATGGCGCAGTCCGAGATCTTGTCACCTCACCGGTGTCCCATCGTCAACAAGAAGGAGGCCTTATGGATTCGGATCTGATTAAACAGCTCGGGCCGCTGGCGCCGCTGGCCGGCATGTGGGAGGGAGACAAGGGCGCGGACGTGGCGCCGGGGGACGATCGCGGGACGGAACGGAATGTTTTTCGTGAACGGATCACCTTTGAGCCGATAGGACCGATACGCAATCACGAACAAGTTTTGTACGGCTTACGCTACGCCACGGTGGCGCGGCGGATCGGGGAAACCGATCCCTTCCATGAAGAAGTCGGCTACTGGCTCTGGGACCCAGGGGGACGACAGGTGTTGCGCTGTTTCATCGTGCCGCGCGGGGTGGCGCTGATCGCCGGCGGCACGGCCGAGCCCACGGCCACGACCTTTACCCTGCAGGCCGAGGCCGGATCGGACACTTATGGCATTTGCTCGAACCGGTTTCTCGCCAAGGAGTTCAAGACCGTGCGGTACGAGTTGACCGTGACAATCTTGGACCGGAATCACTTTCACTATCGGGAGGACACACAGCTTCTCATGCCCGGCCGCCCGGATTTGTTTCATCATACGGATGAAAACACGCTTGCGAGGGTGGAGGGGTAACTTTGGCCACATTATTGTCTACATTGCCGCCAGCCGATTCTGTGAACGGACATTCCCGACAAACGACATGGCATGATCTGGCATCTTCGCTTTCTTAGCTTTTAGAGTCATAGACTTGCGCTGCACATTACGGATGTTTCACTTTCGGGATTATGCGAAAGTTATTCTCGAAAAAAATTTGCTGGGCTGTCTTAGGGATTCTAATACCCACGGGCCTGGCCGGCGTCATGAGTGGATGGTTTGGAACCGCGTACACGATAGTTCTGGTCGGTGGCGCATGGTGGATTGGGTGTATCTGGCTTTCCGAAACATTTCAGGCCAGATCAAAAGGACTGAATAAATTAAAGCGCAAGGCTCTTCAACCAGATGCTTCTCCGAAAGCCCTGACAAGATACGACCAAGCTCGACATCAATATTGGTTACACCTCATAGGGCAGACCCTATTGGCACTCATTGTAACCGGGGTGTTTTTGTTTTGGGTGCGCAGTGAGCAGACGGCTTATGAGCTTCAGCAACTTGAAGGCTGGCTCAAACCTCTCGATCTCCCAACACCTCCGAACCCATGCGATGGGTACGCTCCATCCGAAGCGGTCAAGATTCTCGTAGGGTCAATGGCTTCCTTTATAACAGAGTTTCCCTCTACTATCCTGATGATCAAGGAAGAGCCCATTTTAGTTCTCGATCGGAACAAGAACGGTGAAATCGCTGTCACCATGGACATTTATGATGAGCAGGACAATATCGTGGTGGCGATCAATAAGAACAAGTTTACTTTGAACAATGACATCTTTGATCATCCACGAGAAAACCATGGGTCATTGACGGTCGTGCTCAAAAAAAGAAAGGAAAAGGTCCTGAATATCCGCTATCTCAATAAAAGAGCCATTCAGATTGAAGGAGTATTTCGTCATCCAGGGAGCCCCGCACTCAAAGTGGACGGGAAACAAACCTTGTATGGTCCACTTGTGTTGGCAGGTGGATGCGTTGGAAACGCTCGCCAAGCCCAGTTTGCTTTTGACTAGCAAGGTCCTATATCTTGCCCGCCATAATGCCGCAGGGGGCTTTATACGCTCGTCATCAGTTTCGACGCGATTCCTTTGAGCTATTATAGGAAATAGGACACCGCCAAAGCGTCTGCCTCTACTTGCGAACAGGCATTTTTAACGGAAGTGACTGTTGATTCGCACCCGACCGGGACTCATGACCACAAAGCTGCCCATTAAGTTGTCTTCAACTCTCGACACGAGAGCCACCACCGCTTCAGCAAGCGTTTTGCGGACACCTGCAGGATAGCGGATAAGAATGACGCCGGTGGATTGTTGCGAATGCGCATAGACCAACTGGCCGAAATCTTTGTCCTCTGTCAGGAGGATCCGCCTCTCACGGAAGGCCAGATCCACGACGACCATATCGTCGGAACCAGATAGAAGCTCCGTCACCGCAACTACATCATGCCCCGAACACGGAGTGCTCGAACGACCGAAAAATCGCAACTTTCATCAGCAAGGAACCGCACGGAGTCAGTGTTTGCGGCGCTTACGGGAAGGAACTCCGACCAGCACCGTCTCCTCGTGGGCCACGGTGTCGGCCGCATAGCGAATGGCGGCGTGAATATCGGCCTTGGTCAGCCTGGGATAGGCATCGAGCAGATCCTCCTCGGTGGCCCCCTCGCCGAGCTTTCGGAGAATCAACTCAACGGGAATACGTGTGCCACGAATGACGGGTTTTCCCATCATCACTGTGGGATTCATCTCGATTCGACTCGTCGCCATGCTGAGCTCCTCATCGGAATGGGTTTGAGTATAACAAACGGCCTTGGCAAATCCCAACCAAGGATGCCGGCCCCTCCATCTACATCTTCTCCTTGCGCCTGGCCAACGTCAGCGCAAGCCACACCCAGAGGACCATCAACGGCACCAGGGCCCAGGCGATGTGGGTCGTCGTGGCCCCCAGCGATTTCAAGCCGGTCACCAGCCAGGCGGTGGAGGCATCACCGCCCCGAGAGATGGCCGTGTCGATGAAGTTCTTGGCCTTGTATTTTTCTTCGCGGCTGAGCACGGTAAACAACACTTCGCGCGACGGTTTGGAGAGGGCATATTCGCTCACCCTTCGCAGAACCGAAAAGACGACATAGACGGCCAGCGTCGGCCAGAGGGCAATCCCCAGAAATCCCGCGACGCTGATCGCCGGCAGACAGACGAGGCCCGCGACCAGGCCGAATCGCCCGATCAGCCGGTTGGTGATGAAAAGCTGGGTCGTCCATGTCAACAGATTGGTCGTGAAATCGATCGCGGAAAAGAGTCTGGTCCTGGCTTCCGGCTGATCCAGATAGTCCGCCACGAGTCTGGTCTGCTCAAAGTAGAGAAACGTGGCCGTCATGGTCAGCAGCCCGATGTAGCCGCAAATACCCAGGAGATAGGGCGACGACAGTGCGAGGCGCACGCCCGCCAACACGCCCCCCCTGAGCGGGTCGCCTGGATGAGGCGGATGACGGGCCGTGCGCGCAGCCCCCCACCGTTCAAGCCGGTTGATACAAACCAGACACAATCCCAGAAAGCCGGCCGAGATCAGCATCAACACTGGAACCGAAATAAAAAAGGTCAAGCCCGTCGTAAGGAGGGGACCGAGCAACGCGCCGCTGCTCCCGCCGGCGGCGATGACGCCGAACAGCCTCGTTCCCTGCTCCGGCGTAAACAAATCGTCCATGAAACTCCAAAACACCGAGACGACGAACAGATTGAACACCGACAGCCAGATGAAAAACCCACGAGCCACCCATTCCGTCTGCCAATGGCTCGACATCACGATGTAAAAGACCGCCAGATTAGCCATGAAGAACGTATAGATCGTCAGGAGCAATCGAGAGCGCGAACAGCGGGCGGACAGCCAACCGAACAGCGGCGTCGCGAGCACCATCGTGATGAACGTCACACTCATCAGCCAGGGAAGATGTTTGATCCCCCCTTCGATGGCCATTTCGTCACGGACGGGACGGAGAATGGAATAGCCACACAGCAGGCAGAAAAAATAGGCGAACGCCCAGGCTAGCGGCACCACTTCTTCCGGTCGAGCGCCGAGCAAGAACGTTCCTCGATTCAGGAGCAGATGATCCGTTTTCATCCCCCTTGCCATGGACGAGCCAGTCTAGCAGGTCCGGCTTGGCCCGCAAGGAGAAGATTCTGCTAGAATGGGCGCGTTTTGATGGCCGGCCGGAGGAAAGAGGAGCGTCCGTGATCGACCTTCGCAGCGACACCGTCACCAAGCCGACGGACGGCATGCGCAAAGCCATGGCCGAGGCCGAGGTGGGCGACGACGTCTATGGAGAAGATCCCACCGTCAACCGCTTGCAAGAAATGGCGGCGGCCATGCTGAGCAAGCGATTCGCGCTCTTTGTCCCCTCCGGCACCATGGCGAACCAGCTTGCCATCCGCTCGCAAACCCAGCCGGGGCAGGAGGTCATCGTTGAGGGCACGAGCCACGTCGTCCGCTACGAGCAGGGCGCCGCCGGCGCGTTGGCCGGCGTGCAGTTGCACTGGGTGCCGGGAGAACGGGGCATCATCACCGCCGAACAGGTCGAAGCCGCCATCCGGCCGAAAGATCCCCATAGTGTCCCCACGGGCCTCATCTGCCTCGAAAACACCCACAACGCGGGCGGCGGCACGATCTATCCCCTCTCCACCATCGAGAAGATTCGAGCCGTCGCCGTCAAACATGGAATTCCCATGCACTTGGACGGCGCCCGGCTCATGAACGCCGTGGCCGCCACGACCATTCCTCCCGCTTCCTACGCCCAACACTTTGAGACGGTTTCGATTTGCCTCTCCAAGGGGCTGGGCGCGCCGGCCGGCTCGTTGTTGATTTCCAGCGACCAACAGCTCATCGAGCGCGCGCGACGCTTTCGCCGCATGTACGGCGGCGCCATGCGCCAGGCCGGCGTGCTGGGCGCCGCCGGCATCTATGCCTTGGAACACCACGTCGCACGGCTGGTGGAAGATCATGCCAACGCCAAAAAGTTGGCCCGCCTTCTCCAGCACATTCCGTCCGTCCGAATCGCTCCTCAACATGTCGAGACCAATATCGTGATTTTCGACGTCGTCGGCGATCGCCGCACGCCGGCCGAAATCGTCGCCGCATTGAGACAAGAAGGCGTCCTGATCAACGCGATCGGAGGCTTGAGTTATCGAGCCGTCACCCATCTCAACGTGACCGCAAAACAGATCGACGAAGCCGGAGCCGTTTTCACGCGGGTTCTCACACCGTAACCGTCCCTCGCGCTCCCGCGCCGCTCCCACGCATTGACACTCGTTCTCACCCTCCATAGAATGCCGACACGGATCATCAACGCAATTTCACGGAATTGACCGTATACAACGTACACAACATGAAATCGTCTGCTGATCCAGTGACGGATTCAAGCAAAGCTCCCGACGTACCGACTCGCGAAGAGCTCAACGCCGAGTTGTTGGACATTCCGGAACAGCCGGAACAACCGGCCCCGCCCAAGACTCCCGATTTCGACGACGGAGTCAACGCCGCCCTGCGCCATGTCAAGGGCTGGCGCGGCGGTGATTTGGTCGGCGTTCTGCTTGTCGGATCGGGAGCGCGTCGAGCCGTCACTCCCCACAGCGACATCGACTTGATCGCTTTGGTCAAAGGCCGGGCCGACAGTCATGAAATTCTTCGCGTCGGAGACCGTCTGGCCGACATCCGATACCGTGGACACAAAGAGATCGAGGAGGAGATCGCCCATTCCCTCCGATTGCCTTCACTGTTTAGAAAGGTCCGCATCTTGTTCGACTACAATGGAATCTGCGCGCAGTTGATTCAGAAGGCCCACCACCGGTTCCGTCAGGGCCCGCCTCCGGCTACGATCAATGAACGAATTCGCCTGAAAGCCGAGTGTTATCACTGGTTGGGGAAAGCGGAAGACCTCTCCGACAAACCGGCCGCAGCGCAATATCTGCTGAGCCTGTTTTATGAAGACTGTGTCCTGGCTTTTTTTCGTCTCAGGGGCTATTGGTTGGTCGCTCCGGCTGATGTCCACCGATTCATGGTCTCGCGCGACCCGGCCCTGGCCGATCTGGCCGGCCGCTTTCTTTCCGCAACGAATGTGGCCGACCGGCTCAACTTTGGGAGGCAATTTGCCGATCTCCTCTTCAAGGAGGTCCCGAACCCCGCCCGTATCGACTGACCGGCGGATCGGCACCGGTGATCGCCCCGCGGTTTCGCCTATGGCGATCAACGAAGACGCCGCCGGTTCGGAGCGCGCGGACGCCTCCAAATCTTGTCGTCGAGAACAACGTACACCAAGGAGCGGTTATGGAGTTGGGATTCATCGGCCTCGGCAAAATGGGCATGAACATGGTGACTCGCCTGCGGCGCGACGACCATCGCATCGTCGTGTTCGATCGTTCGCCCGACCCCGTCAGGCAGGCAGAGGGCGTGGGGTGCATCGGCTCCTCCTCCATCGCCGATTTGGTGAGCCAATTGAGTGTCCCGCGCACGGTCTGGATCATGGTGCCGTCCGGTGCCCCGACGGAAGAAACCGTTCACACGGTCGCTTCACTGCTGCAAGCGGGCGACACGATCATCGACGGGGGTAATACCCGTTTCCATGACGACGTGCGGCGGGCCGCCGAGCTCAAGAAACGGGGCATTCACTACGTGGACGTCGGTACGAGCGGAGGCATCTGGGGCTTGAAGGTCGGCTATTGCCTGATGATCGGAGGCGAACAAGCAGCCGTGAGCCGGCTGGCTCCGATCTTCACCACCCTCGCGCCTGAACAGGGGTGGGCCCACGTCGGTGCCGTGGGTGCCGGTCATTACGTCA
Source organism: Nitrospira sp. (assembly GCA_024331095.1). Taxonomy (GTDB): domain Bacteria; phylum Nitrospirota; class Nitrospiria; order Nitrospirales; family Nitrospiraceae; genus Nitrospira_D. Next base: position 37,423 of record JANDJE010000004.1, read on the forward strand.
AGATGGTCCACAACGGCATCGAATACAGCCTGATGCAGGGATACGCGGAAGGGTTCGAGCTGATGTCCAAGAGCGAGTACAAGCTGGACCTGGCCCGTATCGCGGATCTCTGGATGCACGGGAGCGTCGTTCGTTCCTGGCTGCTCGAATTGGCGGCGGGCGCGCTCAAAGAAGATCAAAAACTGGAAAAATTAAAAGGATACGTGCAGGATTCCGGCGAAGGCCGCTGGATGATCGCCGACGCGATCGACAAAGACGTGCCGGTACCCACGCTCACGGCGGCTCTCTTTACTCGGTTTCGATCGCGACAAGACGACTCGTTTGCGGAAAAACTGTTGGCCGCGCTGCGGAACGCCTTCGGCGGCCACGCCGTCAAGCAATAGTCCTCTCTGGAATCATGCAGGTCTCTATGGAAACCCAAGCGCATCGCCTCGACAACGGTCCGCCGACGGAAACCATTACTCCCGTTGACTCCTGCGCCATCGTCATTTTCGGCGGCTCCGGCGACTTGGCCCGACGTCGGCTGGTCCCGGCCCTGTACAATCTGCTGCTGGACGGACTGCTGCCGTCCAACTACCTTGTGCTGGGATTGGGCCGCACGCCGATGAGCGACGAGGAGTTCCGGTCCGTCATGCGAGACGGCGTCATCAACCATTCCCGTCGGGCCTTGATCGAAGATTCATGGAGGGCCTTTTCGCAACGTCTGTTCTATCTGGCCGGCGAAAACGACAACCCCCAGACGTATACCGAGCTGAAGGCCCGCATCGAAGAACTTGAACGATCGTTTGAATTGCCGGGAAACCGCATTTTTTATCTGAGCATTCCTCCCAGTTCGTTCACGCCCGTGTGCGAAGGACTGGCCGCCAGCGGCCTCGCCGGAACTCCCGGCGCCCGCTCCCCCTATGCCAGAATCATCGTTGAGAAACCGGTGGGGCGGGACTTGGCGTCGGCACGGGCGATCAACGCCGCCACCGGCCGGGTCTTCGATGAATCGCAAATTTTCCGTATCGATCATTATTTGGGCAAAGAGACGGTTCAGAACCTGATGGTCGTGCGTTTCGCCAACAGTATTTTCGAGCCGATTTGGAACCGCAAGTACATCGACCACGTCCAAATCACCGTCAGCGAGGCGGAGGGAGTCGGCACCAGGGCCGCCTACTACGAGGAAGCGGGCGCCCTGCGGGACATGGTGCAGAATCACCTGCTCCAATTGCTGTGCCTGGTCGCGATGGAACCGCCTTATTCTCTGGACCCGGACGTGGTCCGAAACGCCAAGATGGAAGTCCTCCGTTGCTTGAAACCCATCACCTCTCAAGACGTGGACAAGGTCACGGTGCGAGCGCAATACACGGAAGGAACGGTGCACGGGAAACCGGTGCCCGGTTACCGACGCGAAAAGGGCGTCAAACCCGATTCCGTCACCGAAACCTACGTGGCCGTCAAGTGTTTCGTCGAAAACTGGCGGTGGTCCGGCGTGCCCTTTTATTTGCGGACGGGCAAGGCCCTGCCGCTCCGCGCCAGCGAGGTGGCCGTGTACTTCAAAGAAATCCCGCAAATTTTGTTCAACGCGGACCCTCGGAAACCACAGGCGCCGAACGTGCTGACTTTGAGAATTCAGCCGGAAGAAGGACTCTCGCTCCGCATCGTCTCCCGCGTGCCCGGCACCAGGGCGCAAACCCATCCGGTGGAGATGAACTTCAAATACACGGAGGTCTTCGGGCGTCCTTCGCCGGAGGCCTATGAGCGGCTCCTGCTCGACGTGATGGCGGGAGACGCCTCCCGTTTCATGCGACGCGACGCGGTCGAAGCCTCCTGGGCGTGGATCACTCAGATTCTCGACGCCTGGGAAAAACAAGGGCTCCGCTGGTTACCCGAATACCAGGCCGGCACCTGGGGACCGGTGGAAGCCGACCGTCTCATCCAAAACGACGGCCGCACCTGGCGGATCCTCTAATTCCGTTGATCGAGCGATTCACGGCGTCCTTTCGCGACATCAGTCCCGATCGGTGGATCGGCCTCCCCAAACGGACAATCCGATCGCAACGGCTAAATAGATCACGGCCGCAACGACCACCCCCGCGTTGAATTCTTCCCACAGATACAAATACAGCCATTCATCCAGGATGACGGCGAGCGTCAACATCCCCCATCCAACAAAATTGAACCAGCGCATGGGTGCGGCTCCTTGTTGCATTCGGTTTCTGTTCGCCCGCCGGGATGCCGGGAAAATTTTTATGGGATCGTCAGCGTCCAAACACGAGAGGAACCGGCGCTCCTTCCTCTCACATAACACCTCCTTCAGGATCAGGTCGTTCGCTGTAATCTCGGGACCAGAATGTGAGCCGCCAACTCGGCAAACCGCATGTAGCCTGCCGTCGTCAAATGAAGACCGTCGTTCGAATAACGAGCGGCCAATTGGCCGCTCGCGGGGTCCACGGTGGCGGAAAACAAGTCGACCAATGCAAGGGAGCGGGACGCGGCATAATCCCGGATCAACTTATTGAGGACGTTTCGACGGGCCAGGTGCCCCGCCACCCATTCTTCCGCTTCCCGATCGCCCAGGCTTCCTTCCACACGGATCGAAGGCACGGTCACCGGAATCGGAACGCCGCCGACGTTCAACGCCAGTTCATACAACGTCGTCAAATTGGCCATGATTTCACCGGGCGACAGTCCGCAGCCCAAATCGTTGGTTCCGCCCAAAATCGGAACGTAGTCGGGTTTCCGGTCCGACACGCTGCGCTTGAACCGGCTCACCATTTCCCCGGTCAGTTCGCCGCAGACTCCGCTGATCCGAACGAGCGCCGCCTTTCCCAGACGATCCTGTAGGAACCGGCCGTAAGGAGTCTCCGTCCCCGTCGGATTCTCGGGTGTCGGAGATTGAAACCCCGCCGTCAGACTGTCTCCAAAACAGACGACCAGAACCGATCGACTCATGACCCGGCGCGCTCCCCGTATCACACGAGAACTCGACGGGAGATTCTAGCGGTTCCTGTTCTTTCCAAACAAGACGATTTGGAATCCTGCGCGATGTTCCTCCGCCGTGCGATGAACCGCGATTTTCTTGACGAATCCCACGCCGCCCGGTAGGTGATAAGAGGTATGGCCGACCTTAAAACGGCGCAAGAGACGCCGGCCGCGACGGCGGTCAGGAACGCGGAAGACCCGGAAACGGCTTCCATCAAACGCATCCTCAAGTTGCTGGACAAAACGGCCAAGTCGAACCGCACCTACGGCTCGACGAACCCCGTGGCGCAAAAGTTCGCCCGACAACTTTTCGAAGAATTGACGGGTCATCTGGCCGCCTATTCAAAACTCACCTTCCTTGTTCATCGTTCCGAGTTGCGGTTCAACGATTCCGTCGTCTACCAAACGGACCTCAACGAAGGCGGCGAGAGCTTCGCGTTCAAACTCTACGCGGACGGCATTCGGGAGCTTTCAATCTACGAAGGTCTCTCTCAGGAAGATCTGACGTACTTCCTCGATTCGATCTGGGGAAGCACGGAGTCCGGCCAAGAAGACGATGACCTCGTCACTCGCCTGTGGTCTCGGGATCTCTCGACGATCGCGATCGTCACGGCGGAAGAAGTGGCCCACTCGTCGTCCCACGATCATACAACGGACCGGGCCGGCGCGACCATGAGTTCGTCCGACTCCTCGCTGCGGGACTTATTGGACCGCGAGCGAGCCCGCCGGACGAATGAAACGACCGCTTCCGAAGCGGAATCGACGAACCGGGGCGACCGCTTGCACAACGGTCTGGTCGGATTCGACGTCACAGACGAAGAGTCGGCGGCTCTCGCGCGGGACATTGAGGCGGAGCGGAATCAGGACGATCTTTTGCACATCATGGAGATGTTGACCGCCGTTCTCGCATCAGAACAGTCGTCGGCGCTGCTGACGAAACTGTTCGACGTATGGGGGGACATTATCGATCTCCTCCTCCGCGAGGGGAAATGGACGACCTTGGAGCATGTGGTCAGTCTGCTTCATGAAGCCGACGCGGTCAGGCCGGATCTCCGCGAAGAACACAAACAACAGGTCCGCGCTCTTCTCGACGGATTCGGCCGCCCGGACCGGATAAAAGCCGTCGAAACCTATCTGAATCAACATCCGGACGGCTCGACGGCCGGTCTCTCGACGATTCTGTTGCTGATGAAGCCGGACGCCGTCCCCAGACTCTGTTCACTGTTGGCCAACCTGGCGTCGCCGGCTCATCAAGCCATCGTCGCCGAAGCGCTTGCGATCCTGGCGAAAGATAACGCCGAACCGCTCATCAAAGGGCTGCGGGACCGAAGGCCGGCTTACGTGTGCCACCTCCTCGCGATTCTCACCAAGTTAAAGAACCCGGCGTTCGCCGAATCCGTCGAAAGACTCGTCCGACACCCGGATGCACAGGTCCGTAAAGCCGTCGTACACGCGATCGGCGCGTTGCGTCCGAGCGGCGACGGCCTGAAACTTCTTTCCTTCATGGACGATAAAGAGGAAAGCATCCGCATCGCGGTCTTAAAACTGCTGATCTCGGGGCAGTACTCGGTTTCATTGTCCCACTGGCTTCCCATTCTGTCGGCCGATACGTTCGGGAACCGCCCGATCAGCGAGCGCCGGGCGATGTTTCACGCCGTCGGAGCGACGTGCGGGGACGAAGCGGTCCCGTATTGGGAAGGTCTCTTGACCGCATGGTCGTGGCTCGGCCGAAAGAAAAAAGAAGAACTGGCCGTATTGGCCGCGGAAGCTCTCGGCAAACTCGGCACTCCCGCGGCCGTGGCCGCGCTCGTAAACGGGAGCAAGAAAGGCGGCGCCACGGTTCGGCAAGCCTGCACCCACGGTTTGTCGCGCGCTCAACAACGGACTCGGCACAACGCACCGGCCTCCCCCTCGGCCGACAAGGAACCGCAATCATGAACGAATCGTTGTCTCCTCCCTCGATCGGCGCTCCGCCGATTCTCGCGCACGAACAATCGCTTGCCAGAAAGGTGGGACAGGGCTCGGAGGCCGGCGACATCTACGATCAACAGATGGCGATGTTGGGGTTCCAACTGCTGACCCAACTGAACGCTTTGATCAAAACGTCCCGCATTCACGGTCGCAACAACGCCGCCCTCGACAAGCCGGTCGAGTCCATGTTGACGCTCATCCACACCATGGCGCACGAGCATCCGGTCACGCTCCGCGTGCAGAACGATTTCTTCTTCCTGGGCGAGAACCATCTGAAGGTCAGCCAGCAACAGATGCTGGTCCTATCCAACGTGATCGACGCCCTGAACACCTGGAAAATGGGCGGACTCACCTTTTCCCGCTCACTATCTTCCGACGACCTCCGTCAGTTCGCTTCTTTGTTCGTCAGCCTCGATCCCGCCACGCAGTCGATCGACGACTTTCGGCGAGCGCTCGCCGCGCTCAACGTCACGGGCATCACGATCGAAAGCCCCCGTGCGTTGGCGCCGGCGGTCTCATCCGACGACGATTCCCCGAAGCTTCGCCGGAAAGCGCAGATGAAAACTGCCTATGAAAAAGTCTCCGACGCCGTCGGCCGCCTCACTCAATCCGCCCGCGATGGGGGCACCCTGAGCTTCAAACAAGCCAAACGGGCCATTCAAAACATCGTCGATCTGATGATGCAGGACGAGCCGGCGATGTTGGGCTTCACGACGTTGCGCTGTCACGACCAATACACCCAAGAACATTCCGTCAACGTGGCGTTGCTTTCCATGGCGCTCGGCAATCGGGCTGGATACGCCAAAGTCGAGCTGGCCGATCTCGGTTTGGCGGCGCTCTTCCATGACGTGGGAAAATGCGCGATCTCGCTGGACATCCTCAACAAGCCCGGCGAGTTCAGCCCCGAGGAGTGGGAAATCATGCAAACCCACCCCAAAGAAGGAGTGTTCACGCTCATCAAATTGCGCGGCTTCGGAAACGTTCCGGCGCGAATGGCCTCCGCGTCCTTTGAGCACCACATGAATTACGACTTTTCGGGCTATCCCAAACTGGCCGTCCCCTGGACACAAAGCATCTCGAGCCGCATCGTGTCGATCGCCGACTGTTACGACGCGATGACGTCGTCCCGCGTCTACCGCCGCGAGGCAATGGCTCCCTCCAAGGTCCTGCGCCTGATGCTTGAGAAGGCGGGAACGAGCTTCGACCCGACGCTCATGAAGCTGTTCGTGACCTGTGTGGGCATCATCCCGATCGGCAGTCTCGTGGAACTCACGAACGGCGCGTTTGCGGTCGTGCTCAAACCGGCCGCCAGCCTCTCGGACAGCGAACGCCCGCTCGTCAAAGTGATCGCCGATCCGGAGGGCAATCCTCTCGACCACGGACCGGAGCTGGACTTGACCGAAAAGGACGAGACCGGCGGCTACGCTCACAGCATCGCTCGTCTCATCGACCACACCCAACACAAATTCGACACCAGCCGCTATTTCGCGTAGCCGTCCGCACTCCCGCAATCCGTCCCGCGCTTGACAGCCTCAAATCACCTCGCCGACAATGCGGCATGCCGGAGTCCATCGTGATCGAGCGGTTGGAATTCCGCGGCCGCTGCGGCGTGACGGCCGAGGAACGGGCCCGTCCGCAACCGCTCGCGATCGACGTGGAACTGCGCCACTCCTCCGAACAGCCGGATCTCGGCGACCGGCTCGAACTCACCATCGACTATGCCGCCGTCGCCCGACGCCTCGTGGAAGTCGGAACGTCGCAAGACTGCCGTTTGTTGGAAACCATGGCCGAGCGACTTCTCAGAATGTTGTTCGAGGAATTTCCGATCGAGCACGCCAAGCTGTGGCTTCGAAAACTCCATCCGCCGATCGATTTCGTCACCGGTTCCGTCGGAGTCTCCGTTGAACGGACCAGAGAGGCCCATCAAACCCGCTACGACGATGACGCCCCGGCTCGACTGCTCGTCGAACAACTGCACCGACTTCCCGCCGGCGTCGCGCTCGACGTGGCGGCCGGCAACGGTCGCCACTCGCTGTTTCTCGCGTCACACGGCTATCAAGTCCACGCCGTCGATCGGGATGCCGCCGCCCTGGAGCGGCTCACCACTTCCGCCCGCTCACGTTCGTGCGACAAAATCACGATACAAGTCGTCGACCTTGAACAGCCTCCCCCCCATGAACCCCGTCTCGGCAAGGAACGATACGACGTGATCGTCGTGTTTTTTTATCTGTATCGTCCCTTATTCCCCCTCCTTCTCGAAGCGCTGAAGCCGGGGGGCGCGCTGGTCTATGAAACGTTCACGATCGACAACCACGTTCACTACCGTCATCCAAAGAGGCGGGAGTTTTGTCTCGGCCCCAACGAGCTGCTGAACCTTGCATCCGGCCTCCATATCTTGCATTATGACGAGGGACGCCGGACGGATCGCCCGGCGTACACGGCCCGACTCGTCGCACGAAAACCATCTTGAGAGGCATGACCGACATGAGCCGTGTGGATCTTCACCTGCACACCACCCATTCCGACGGAAGCTTCACTCCTGCCGAAGTCATCGCCCTCGCGCACGAGGCCGGCGTGACGGCGGCCGCCATTACCGATCACGACATCACATCGGGCATACCCGAAGCCACACGGACCGGCCGAGAACGCGGCATCGACGTCATCCCTGGAGTCGAGATCAGTTCCCTCTTCGGCGACGCGGAATTGCACGTGCTGGGCTACTTTCTCGACTGGCAAGACGAGACGCTGAATCGACGGCTGGCCGCCCTCCGTGAGAGCCGTCACCGGCGAAATCCCAAAATCATCGAACGGTTGCAGGCCGCGGGGATCGATATTACCTACGACGAGGTTCGCGCGATCGCCGGAACCGATTCGGTCGGACGGCCGCATATCGCGCGAGTGCTGATTGACAAGCGCGTCGTCGCATCGGCGCAAGAAGCGTTCGACCTGTGGCTGGCGGAGGGACGCCCGGCCTATGTCCCGCGCGAACTCCCCGCTCCCGCGGAAGCCATCCGATGGATCAAAGACGCAAAGGGACTTGCGGTCCTCGCCCACCCCACCTGGATCAAGGCGCCGGAAAGCGCGTTGCCGGATCTGGCCCGCCGGCTCAAAGCCGACGGGCTCGCCGGCGTCGAAGTCTATTACAGCACGCACACCCCCCGGCAAACGCGCGAGTATTTGGCGTTGGCCAAACAATTGGACCTGCTGGTCACGGGCGGAAGCGACTTCCACGGGGTGACCAAACCGGATATTCGCGTCGGCGTCGGCAGAGGAACATTGCGCGTTCCCTCCTCCCTTATCGATGCCATGAAGCGTGCGCACTCCAAGTTATAGCTTGCTCGCCCGTCAGAGCGTGGATTTCCCGCCGGATTGAAACGCGCTGCGCCTTTTTCGGGATTCATTGACTCGCCTTGATGATCCGTTAGACTGTGACGAGTTTGACGGCGCATGCACCCATGACGAACGCGCTCGGCTGGACCTGTTCGTATTTTCTCGTTCTTCTCACGGCCCTCTTCGGAGGGCCTTTGCTCAGCAAGCTTCCTTTCTTGCAGACGGCTCCCCTTGCGTTTCATGCTCTGAACGGCTCCCAAACGATCCGCGTGCTCATGGAGGGAACCGGCCTGGTCGCGCTGAGTCTGATCACGATCCAAGCGTATCGGCGGATGCCGGACAATGGAAGCGGCTTTTCGTTTTTGCGCAAACTTGTTGTCCCCTTGGCCGTTCTCGTTCTGTTGATCGTCGTGGACAGAACGATTCGAGCCGCCGAGTTCCCGCTCGTTGACTCCATCGGGAGTCGGTATTATCGGCTCACCTACGCCTCCGGTCTGACGTTGGCGGGACTGTGGGTCACAGCCGGGTGGCTTTCAAAGCTTGATTCTCTTCGTCGCTTTTTTTCCACGTCGGATGAGCGGGGCAATCCGGAGCCATCATCATCGGCCGACGAAAGCACGGACGAGATAGCTTCGCAGGATTTCTCTGACGAAGGCGATTCCGAAACCGTCTCTCCTCCGGCCTACAGAAATTCACCGGGCATGCTCGGCCGATACAAAATTTTAAAAGAATTGGGACGCGGCGCGATGGGGGTCGTCTATCTGGGGAAAGACCCCACGATTCAGCGGTTTGTCGCCATCAAAACGATGCGGTTGGACGGCGTTGACGATCACGAGAAGTACCAAGCGGCCAAAGCCCGCTTCTTTCGGGAAGCCGAATCGGCTGGTCATCTGTCTCATCCGAATATCGTGACCATCTTCGACGCCGGAGAGGAAGATGATCTGGGCTATATCGCGATGGAATTACTCCACGGCACCACGCTCAAGAAGTGGTCGCGCGCGCCTCATCTCTTGCCGCTCGACAAACTGCTTCCCATCCTCGCCACCGTCGCCGACGCCTTGGATTACGCCCATCGACGGGGCATCGTTCATCGCGACGTCAAACCCGCCAATATCATGCTGACGGACGATCAGGTGGTCAAAGTGATGGATTTCGGCATCGCCCATATGACGTCATCGGCAAGGACCACGACGCATACCGTCATGGGAACTCCCACCTATATGTCGCCGGAACAGATCGCCGGGAAAAAAGTGGACGGCCGATCCGACATCTTTTCCCTAGGTGTCGTGACGTTCGAACTTCTGACCGGCTGTCCCCCCTTTACGGGCGATAACGTGCCGGCCGTCCTGTTTGCCATCGCCAACACCCCGCATCCCAAGCTATCGGAGCTGAGAACCGATCTTCCCCCCGCTTTGCAAGACGTTCTGGATCGTGCCCTTCAAAAAAACCCGATCCGCCGTTATCGCCACGCGGGCGAGTTTGCGCGAGACCTCCGCTCCTGCCTGAAAACGCTCGTCGCCTAGCCGGATTACTTTCCTTGCACCGGCTGTTCTTCAGACGTCCGGCAGGGAGTCGATGCCCGTTTCAGATTCAGCGCCTCGCACCGGAAACGCTCTTCGTTCGGCAGCGAGGCGGGGCAGACTTGCTGCACCTCTTCGGCACACTTTGACTCCGCAACACGATGGAACCGGCGTGCCCGCCGATCGGCGTTCCTACCGAGCCGATCAGGCTCTCCGGCAGAGTGAGGAGCGGCGACCCCCGGAATCGTCAGGTCCAGCTCGGGTACGACGGCCGGAGAGTGAACGACCGGCTGTTCCGACAACAATTCTTCCCAGGAGGGCAGATTGGCCCAGACCACACTCCAGACCAAGGCCAATCCTATAACCGACGCCAAGTTTGCCATCGCTCGTCCGGATGAATCCGGCTGCGTTCTTCCTTTCATGTTGTGAAGAATAAAACGGGCCGGCGAGAAAATCACCGAATCGCGCATTTTGCGCAGCGGCGATTGAGAGAGAAAGAAGGTCTGCGGTGATCGGGCCGGAGAACGGAAGCTCGGTCAGTTTTCCGGGGTTTCGACGATGTGATTCTCGAACCGGGTGCACCCTTCGGCCAGTAGCCGGTTGGTCAGCATCTCGCCCGGCCACTCGATGGGCAAATCGGCCGTGAAGACCCATACATCGGACGACGTCCACACCGGGCCATGTTCTTCCGGCAGTTCAGGGTCGAATAAATCCGTCCACACCGGCATATAGACACCGTTGCCGCATTGCGTATGCAGATGCACGATCGTGCGGGACCGGACGAGCGGGTCCAATTCGCGCCAGACCGCCGCCGTTTCATCGGCCAAGTGATGCAACCGAACCGCGTTCTGGGCGTCGAACATCGCATAGGCGGCATAGACCGGTGCTTCGATCGTATCGGGAGCTTCGGCCAGCTCCGGACACTGTTCCATAAGCCCCTCCAAGACGGCGCGCCGATGGTGATGCTCCCACGCGTCCGGCAAACCGGGGTCCGGAGCCCCGATCATCTCGAACAAAAGAAACGCCGTATTCTCGACCGGCGGAAGCAATCGAGCCGCCACCGTTTGCGCGCGACGAGACTCGGCGACCGTCGCGAGATGTTCATGGAGGGACTGTAAGTTGAGAAGTTCCAACGTGGCGTCGGTCAACAACCGAGGTTCCACGCGGACGACCGTTCCGGCCGGAATCCGCAGATACCGGTGCAGCAGATCCGCCGTCTTGATCGGATCGATTTTCAACTTGAGCGGAGACGTCAGATTGGCCTGGAGCGGCAATCCCAGAGCCGCCATGACGGCGTAGGAGGGTTTGTCGTCCGGCCCGTCGAGCACCAACGTGCAACTGGCCTCGGCGACAAGATCGAACAGCCATTCCGCCATTTCTTCATCGAGCGCGGCAAGCACCGTCAACAAATCGTGCTCGCGCCCCTGCTCGAGAAACGCCTGCAACGTATCGATGGCGTCGTCGTTGTCGCCGTGATCGTGGCGTCGGGCGTTGATGAGATGAATGAGGTCACGCGTCAGCGGATCGGGACGGGGCCAGGCCAACATGGGCGGTTCCTCTATTGGGCAACTGCGGTGAACGGATTGTCGCGACGCACACGATCCATGTTGCCAAACTTTCCCGCCCGGCGCAAGCGAGGAATGGGTTCCGATGCGATCGGGGAAAATTCGGCCGTGCGGAGCCGGCCCGACAAACGAACGCTATTCGCCGATGATCTTCACCAGCACTCGTTTTCTTCGACGGCCGTCAAACTCTCCGTAAAAAATTTGCTCCCACGGACCGAAGTCCAGCTTGCCGTCCGTGACGGCCACCACCACCTCTCGCCCCATGATTTGACGTTTCACATGAGCGTCGCCGTTGTCTTCGCCGGTGTCGTTGTGCCGGTAGCGCGCGTCGTGTGGAGCGAGCCGTTCGAGAAACTCGTCGTAGTCGCGCAAGAGGCCGGGCTCGTCGTCATTGATGTAGACGCTGGCGGTGATGTGCATGGCGTTCACCAATACCAAGCCCTCCCGCACTCCGCTTCTTTTGACCGCCGCTTCAACCTGCGGGGTAATGTTGAGATAGGCCCGTCTCGTCTTGGTTTCGAACCAGAGTTCTTCGCGGTAGGATTTCATGGCCTGAACGGCCGTCATTGTGCCTGTCGGTCCCACAAGTTTCAAGAGGAAGGCCGAACGGCGGAGGCCCTTATCACTGACCGCTCCCACAGTATGAGATAATGCTCGCATGGTCGCACCACGTCGGCTGCCGGAACCGAAATTTTCGCGGAACGCGCACATCGTGCTGCGGCAGCGGTATCTGGCCAAAGGCCCAGGCGGAGCCGTCACAGAATCTCCACGTACCATGTTGTGGCGCGTCGCCCGCGATATCGCGTCAGCGGAACGGCATTCCTCCTCGGCGGCGCGCCTCCACGCGCTGGCCCGTCAATTTTACGAGCTGATGGCCTCTCTGGTTTTTCTCCCGAACTCGCCGACGCTCATGAACGCGGGCCGCCCTCTCCGGCAACTTTCGGCCTGTTTCGTGCTGCCGGTGGAGGACTCGTTGGAATCCATTTTCGAATCGCTCAAGCAGCAGGCGCTCATCCATCAATCAGGCGGGGGCACGGGATTCTCGTTCAGTCGCCTTCGCTCTCAAGGCGATCGCGTCGCCAGCACCGGCGGACCGGCGTCGGGCCCGGTTTCTTTCATGCGCCTCTTCAATCTGGCGACGGACGTCATCAAACAGGGGGGAATGAGGCGCGGCGCCAACATGGGAATTCTGCGCGTCGATCATCCAGACATTCTGGAGTTCATCGATCTGAAACGACGGCCCGGCGAGATGAACAATTTCAACCTCTCCGTCGGCCTGACCGACCGATTCATTCAGGCGGTCGCGCGGCGACGCACCTATGCGCTGGTCAATCCGCGCACCGGTCGGCCGGTTCGCCGTCTGCCGGCCGCATCGGTCTTCGACCGCCTGGTTCAGGCCGCTTGGCATTCGGGAGAACCGGGTGTCGTGTTTCTCGACACGATCAATCGAGCCAATCCGACTCCCCACCTGGGCTTCATCGAAGCCACCAATCCATGCGGCGAACAACCATTGCTTCCATACGAATCCTGCACGCTCGGCTCCATCAACGCCGCCAAATTCGTCGTGCAACGAAACGGCTCACCGGCCATCGATTACGATCGACTCGCCGTCGTCATTCCGCTCGCCGTCCGATTTCTCGACAACGTCATCGATCGCACCAAATTCCCGGTGCCGCTTATTGAAACGCACACCAAGTTGACGAGAAAAATAGGACTGGGGATCATGGGCTTTGCCGATCTGTTGATCCGACTCGGCGTTCCCTACGACAGCGACGAGGCGCTGCGGATCGCGGAAGAGCTGATGGGGTTCATACAATCCCAGGCTCACGAGGCTTCCCGGCGACTGGCCGTGGAACGGGGAACATTTCCCGCCTATGCGGGCAGTCGTTTGCAAACCGAGGGGCGGGAACGGAGGCATGCGACCGTCACGACCATCGCTCCCACCGGCACGATCAGTATCCTGGCGGACTGTTCGGCCGGCATCGAACCCCTTTACGGAATCAACGTCGTCCACTCCGTCATGGAGAATGTTCACTTAGAACGGCTTCATCCGGAATTTCTCAAGCAAGCCCGCGCGAGAAAGCTCCCCCTTGAAACCCTTCGCCGCGAGGTCGATCGACAAGAATCCATCCGACACGTGACTTCGATTCCGGAGGATCTCCGCAATCTGTTCGTCACCGCGCATGATATCAGCCCGGCCCTGCACGTTCGCATGCAGGCGGCCTTCCAAAAATACAGCGACAGCGGCGTCTCGAAGACGATCAACCTCCCCGCGTCGGCCACGCCCCAGGACGTGGCCGACGCGTTCTTGCTCGCCCACACACTCAAATGCAAGGGTCTGACCGTCTATCGATCCGGAAGCCGACAGCACCAGGTGTTGACCTGCTCCCGGGTCTCATCGTGTTGACGTCAACGATTTGCTTTTCCACTCCGCTCAAATTCCGCGTAAAATTGACACCCCGACAGCTTGGTGATAAGTACACCCTCATATTCTTCATCGCTGAGTATTCCGCCAGAGGAGGTCTATGATGTTTGCGACCGACGGCCCATCCATACCTGCCATACCCGGCAACCTGCCGACCTGGAGCCTCTTTTTCGCGCGTCAGCCGGAACCGGACTTGGAGTTTACGGAAGAAGAGTTGGAGCAAACATCGAACATTCGCTCGCCCTCGCCATTGAAAACTCCGCCCCAAAAACCAAAGAAAAGTCCCCTGATTTGGGTTCTCCTGCTGGTCTTGATCGGCGGCGGCGCCTACGTTGCGATGGAACCGGACCTTGTCATGGACGTCGTCGGACCGTTTCTCAACGATACGCCGGAACCCGCGCCGCCGATTGCGAGGAAACCGGCTTCACCAGCCGCCGGTCAAAGCGCCACACCTATTCAATCGACTCAATCGACCTCGCCGAGGGAAGCGACCGTCCCATCGGCGAACGACCGGCCGGCTGAGACGGCCGACTCAGCCTCGTCATCGCCGACTTCCCCCGAGACGAATCTCCCGCCGGTGCTTGCCCCGACTACTCAACCCAAGGAGGCGACCGCACCGTCGGCCGCCGAATCCGTGCCGTCGGCCACGGATTCCGCCCCTCCTCTCTTCGAAGAGGGCCAACGGGTCGCGCTGTTGCCGAATCCCGGTGCTCCGCGTGAAAAGGTCGCACTGACGCGCGACGCAGCGGGAACAACGCGAGGTCCGGCCGTTCCTCCCGGAACCGTCTTCACGATCCTCGACGGGGAATTGCATGACGGCGGCTGGGTGTACTACGTTCGAAGCGACTACGGCACGACCGGCTGGCTCCAAGAAAAACAGCTTCGGGCCAAACCCTGATCCATCTATTCGGGGACCGGGAGTTCATATTCCGACGACGCGGAGGAGAACGGCACGGCCTCCGTGCCGCCGGCTTCCGTTGTGTTATAATGCCGCGCGCTTGACATCCCTTCTCACAGCCTGGAACAGCGAACAGCCCATGCGCGCCGTGATTTTTGATTTCGACGGAGTCATTGCCGACACCGAACCTCTTCACTTCGAGGCGCTGCGACGCACGCTCGCGACGGTCGGTGTAACGTTGACCGAACCGGATTACTATGCCAACTACCTCGGCTTCGACGATCGCGGCTGCATTGTGGAAGCGCTGCGCGCGAACCGAATACCGGTTACGGAGCCGCTCGCGCACAACTTGATGCGGGAAAAAGCCCGGTCTTATCTGGCCTCCATCCGCGACCATCTCGTCATTTTTCCCGGCGTCAGAGAGTTCGTCGAAGAAGCCGCGTTGACCTATCCCGTAGCGATCGCCTCCGGCGCGTTGCGGGCGGAAATAGAACTGGTGTTGGAACAGGCCGGCATCCGGAAAGCTTTTTGTCATATCACCAGCGCGGAGGACGTCGCGAACAGCAAGCCGGATCCCGAGCCGTTTCTGCGTGCGCTGGCCGGATTGAATCAAGAACGGCCCGACGCCCGGCTGACGGCCGACGCCTGTCTGGTCATCGAAGACTCTCTGCCCGGAATCAGGGCGGCCAAATCCGCGGGAATGAAAGTCTTGGCCGTGACCAATACCCACACCGTTCAAGACCTAGGGGAAGCCGACGCCGTCACCCCCAGCTTGCACGGGATCAAATTGGCGGAGATGAAAACCCGTCTATGGCCGGCATGACCGTCGACGAAGCGCAGGCATACTGCGCCGCCTATACCAAGAAAAGCGGCAGTAACTTTTATTACTCGTTTCTTTTCCTGCCCAAGGCCTCGCGCAACGCCATGTATACCGTCTACGCGTTCTGCAAAGCGGTGGACAGCGCGGTCGATGAACCGCCGTCAGGGAGCGACCCCAAGGAAGCGCTGCGACAATGGCGAGCCGAACTCGACGCCGTCTACGGCGGCACTCCCGTTTCGCCGATCGGCGTCAGCCTCGCGCGCCATATTAAGACCTTTTCGATCCCCAAAGTTTATTTTGAAGAACTGATCAAGGGCGTCGAAATGGATCTCTTGAACAACCGGTACGCCACGTTCGACGAACTGTCTCTTTATTGCTATCGGGTGGCGTCCGTCGTGGGGCTCATTTGCCTTCACATCTTCGGCGTCACGTCGCCCCGGGCGCAGGATTATGCCGTCGCCCTCGGCATGGCCTTTCAACTGACCAATATCCTGCGCGACATCGGCGTTGACGCGGACGACAATCGCATCTATCTTCCTCTCGACGACCTCCAGGCCTGCAACTGTCCGGAACGGACCGTCTTGAAAAAAACCCACACTCCGGAATTCAAGACTCTCATGAAAAAAGAAGCGGCCCGAGCCCGCCATTATTATGAAAAAGCCCGTTCCGCCTTCACGGCGCTGACCCCGTCCGAACGCCGCGCTCTCGTCGTGGCGGAGATCATGCGCGCCATTTACAGCCGCATTCTCGGCAAGATCGAGCGGACCGATTACCAAGTATTCGGACCTCGCGTCACCCTGTCCACTCCTCACCGGCTTGCGGTGGCGTTCGGCGTGTGGGCTCGCGGCTCCCGATTTTCGTGATCGCCGGAGCTTCACAAACCGTCCTCATTTTAGGCGCAGGCCTGACCGGATCGGCGGCGGCCTCCTTCCTGACCGAAGAAAGTCACCAAGTCACTCTGCTGGACTTTCTGAACTGGGAAGACGGCTACAAGACCGACAAAACCGACGCCATGCCGATTGCATTCGGAAGGCACGGGGAAACATCTCGGGCGATTCGTTCGCTCAAAGACGACACCGCCTTGCGGGCCGACAGAGCCATTCCCCTCGAATTTCGCCTGCCCGACGGGCGAACCGCCGCCTATTCTCCCGCTCGCCTTCCCGGAATTTTACAGTGGATCGTCGGCCTGTCTCGTTTTGAGGGCCTCGCCCGGCGTGACCGTCGGCGATTGCTCGCCTATCTGGAACGAATCTGGGAGGGAGCGGAATCGCTGCCGGCTGATTTGGACAATCGAACCGCGGACGAATGGCTGGCGTTGATCGGACAGAGTTTAGAAAGCCGAGAATACATCTGGAGCCCGCTCAGTCTGTGGTTGACCGGCAACGGCCTTGAACGTCTCTCCGGCTCCGTTTTCACTCGACAATTGTCGGTTCTGTTTCTCGGAACGGCCCGGGACGCTTCCCTCACATATCGCGATGGATCCATCGGCGATCGTTTGCTAAGTCCGATGCGGCACGCCTTGGAACGACAGGGAGTCCGAGTCCTGGCCCAAACAGCCCCCCCACTGCTTCGAATCGGACCGAACGGCATCGAAGAAGTCCGACTCCACGACGGCGGCTCTCTTCGCGCCCGGTGGTACATCGCCGCTCTTCCTCATCGAAAACTGCTCGCCTTATTGCCGGAACAACTTCTTACGCGCTACGCCTATTTCGCGCAGCTCGCAGAACTGGAACCGTTGCCCGAAGTCATGGTGGAGCTTCGACGACCATCGACCGCTCCGTCCCCCCGATTGGTTTTGCTGGGCGGAGAGCCGTTTCATTATCTGGTCGTTGCGCCGTCGGGACCGAATGAAACGGCGTATCGATTTTCAATGATCGGTCATTCGCCCTTGACGGAATCCACCGACGACAGCCTGCTTCGCCTCGGCCAGCAGGAACTCCGACGGATTTTCTTCGACAGCGCGCCGCATCATGATCGATCCGGCATCGTCCATCGCAACAACCAAGCCGCGCTGTCGCTGCGACCCGGTGCGACGTTACGAAGGCCGCTTCAGCAAAGTCCCCTGCCCAATCTTCTCCTCGCCGGCCCATGGACGGACACCGGATGGCCGGCCAATGTCGAAAGCGCGATCACCAGCGCGCGACGTTGTGCGGACATCATTCGTGACCGAATCGCAGGCTGAACGACCAGAGTTTTTCATCCGGTCATGAGCCGCGATTGACATTGCCGGCAGGCCTTTCTAAGATGGCCCATCTTTTTTGCACCCATCGCATGATGACGACACCGCTCCAGGAGCTTGCACAATCCCTCGTCAACTGCCAACGATGCAAACTGGCCAAGCTGGGCCGCACGCAAGTCGTCTTCGGCGTGGGCAACCCGCAGGCCAGCATTATGTTCGTGGGCGAAGCGCCGGGCTTCCATGAAGATCGGCAGGGCGAGCCGTTTGTCGGCGCGGCAGGAAAACTGTTGAACGACTTGCTCGCCTCGGCCGGATTGTCACGCGATCAGATCTACATCGCCAACGTCATCAAATGCCGCCCGCCAAACAACCGAGACCCGGAGACGGACGAAGTGGACACGTGCAAACCGTTCCTGCTCCGACAAATTCAACTCATCCGTCCGCAACTGGTCTGCTCGCTCGGCAACTGGGCTACTCAAACCTTGCTGGGACGCAAGGTCGGCATTACCAAGGTCAAAGCGCAGGCCTTTTACCTGAAAGACTTCGTATTGTTTCCTCTCTTGCACCCGGCCGCAGCCCTGCACCAAGGCAACCTGCTGGCGCCCCTCAAGGAGGATTTCAAAAAACTGAAGGAATTCCTCGACAAACACACCAAAGCGACAAACCAAACACCCGGCGTTCCCACGACCGTGCCAGCCCTCCAGATCGAATCACCCAAACCGGCACAAATGGATCTGTTCGGTTGACGTTTTCCTCTAAACCGATCGCTCGATCGTCTTACTTAGGTCGCCGCTGGAGGAATCTTTTCTCCCGAACTAGACGTCGGTTCATCACCCGGTTTCTCTTCTTCCGGTACGTCGAACCACTGGACGAGCATGTCGTCCCACCAGGCTTCGGTGACTTCCTCGCCCGGGTCAGTTCCGAGAAACGCCACATCGTCCTTCTGGATCGAGGGATCGACGAGATGGGGCTGGAATTTCGCGCGGTCGATGACTTCTTTCGTCGCGTAGCCTCCGAGGATCCAGGAGTCGGGATCAGCCCGGCGGGATTTGTACGCTTTCAGCCCGAGTTTCAAGTACAGGAAGATGCGCCGCTGAACGGGATCGGCCATGCCGGACGGAGGAAGACTCAGAGTTTTTTCGATCCGTTTCCTCCAGCGTCGGTCGTCGTATCGCGAGGTAATCAGTTGAAGGGCTTTTTTGCCCAGGGCCGCATCCAATGGCATCATTCACCTTTGCTCAACGCCTCGGACAATGGAGCGGACGGGACAGAAATTTCGGCCGAGGGATGCTTCTGCCCACAGACGCGCCCGACTCGTCGCAAAAACGATCGTCACGCCCAAACCCGCACAACACCGGCATCAGCCCAGGTGCCGCTTGAAAAACGCTTTCGTCCTTGCCCAGGCGTCTTTCGCCGCTTCCGGCCGATACACGGAGGGATCGTTATCTCGGAAAAAGGCGTGCGGCGCTCCGGGATAGGTCTTGATCTCGCCCGACTTATTGTATTTCTTCAAAGCCGCCGCCAACCGTTGCACGTCCGCCTTGGTAATCCAGCCGTCGTCTTCGCCGTAAAAATACAAGACCGGCGCCGACAGGTTTTGGAGCGGCGTATCGGGATTCGGGACTTGGCCGTAAAACGGCGCCGCCGCTTTGACGTCCGGATTGACGCAGGGCAGCATGAGCGCATAGGACCCCCCCATGCAAAAGCCGGTCACGCCGATTCGCGCGCCGTCGACTTCGGGAACGGACTTGAGATACGTCACGGTGGCGTTCAAGTCTTTGAGCCCGTCCTCTTGCTTCAAACTGTTCATCAGTTTGCCGGCTTCTCCGGGATCGGTCGTCAGCGCGTGTCCCAAACGCGAGTACAGATCCGGCGCGATCGCCACGTATCCTTCCGCGGCGTATCGTCTGGCGATATCCTTGATATGATCGGTGAGTCCCCACCATTCCTGAATCACGATGATGGCCGGCCGCCTTTCTTTCGCGGTGGGCGCGGCGACAAACGCCTTCACCGTGACGTTGCCGCTCGGATACTGCACCATGGTTTCTCTGATCGATTCGGCCATTGTTCACCTCCCTCGCCCATGGGTATCAGGCGTTGGTTTTTTACGGAGACGCTGACGGATGAGACGTCCGGGGTTAATTGCCCGCCACCATCATCTCGGCGATCTTGATCGTCGGGCTGGCGACTCGCCCGCGAAAGACGAGATCGTTGCCGACCATCTCGATGTCCTTGAGCATCTGTTTCAGATTGCCGGCGATGGTAATTTCTTCGACCGGGAAGGCCAATTCCCCGTTCTCAATCCAAAACCCGCTGGCGCCTCGTGAATAGTCCCCTGTCACCATATTGATACCGAAACCGATCAGCTCGGTGAGGTAGAGTCCCTCCTTCACCGATCCAATGATCTGCTCCGGCGTCTTGGTGTCCGGCACGAGATAAAAATTGGTCGGCCCGACCGAAGGGCTTTCGCCGACGCTCCGGGAAGCATTGCCCGTCGAAGGCAACCCCATCTTCTTTCCCGAATAGGTGTCCAACAGATAACTGGTCAGCACGCCCCGCTCGACGATCGTGTTTTTCCTGGTCGCCACTCCCTCTCCGTCGAAGGGTCGGGACCCGAGGCCGCCGATCATACGACCGTCGTCGTACACCGTGATCAGGTCGGACGCGATCGTCCGGCCGAGTTGATCCAAGAGAAACGACGCCCGTTTGTACAACCCGTAGCCGGAGACGGCGCTGCACAGATTCGCCAACAGACTGCCGGCCGTTTCTTGATCGAATACAACCGGCACGCGTTTGGTCGAGACCCGCCGCGCACCCAATCGCCGAACCGCCCGCCTAGCCGCTTCCCGCCCGATCGACTCGGCGGAAGCCAGCCGCGCGAACTTTCGTTGCACTTCATACCATACGCCGCGCTGCATGGAGCCCGTCCGCGCGTCACTGGCGATCGGTGACACGGACAAGGAAAAACTGGAACCGTTGTACGATCCGATAAATCCGTGGCTGTTCGCCAATACCACTCGCCCCGACGACGATTCGAATTCCGCCCCTTCCGAGTTCGTCACGCGCTCGTCGGCGGCAAAGGCGGCCGCCTCGCCTCGTTTGGCCCACTCGATCTGGTTCTCCGTGCTCAGAATCGTGCCGTCGTAGAGATCGAGATCCGGCCGGTCCGTCGCCATTTGGTTGGCTTCCGGCAAACCCGACGTCGGGTCTTCGACGACCGTTTTCGCGAGCGTACAGGTTTCAGAGACGAGCCGTTGGAGCGATTCTTTTGAAAAATCAGAGGTCGAGCTCGTCGCCGATCGCTTGCCGACGAACACCCGCAACCCCAACCGCTTTTCCCTGGCCTTGGTCAGCCGGTCAACGACGCCCACCCGCACCTGCACCGACAACGTCTGGCCGTCGGCCACGACGACGTCGGCCTCCGTGGCTCCGCCGGCCTTCGCGCGACTTAGGATATCCGCCGCAAGCTGGGCGTAATCGCTGTCGCTCGCGGCCACCGACCGCCTCGATTGCCATTCAGGATGCAATTCCATCGTTCGTTCTGAGGTATCGCCCATTGGTGAGATTCAGACGGTTTTTCTCTGTTCATGAGCGATCATGACCGCCATGCGTTCTTTCACCGCTGCGTGCCGCCGACCGTGATCTCGTCAACCTTGATGGTCGGAAGGCCGACCCCGACCGGCACCGACTGGCCGTCCTTTCCGCAGGTGCCGATGCCGTTGTCCAGCTTCAAGTCGTGCCCAACCATCGACACTTTTTTGAGGATCTCGGGGCCGTTTCCGATCAACGTCGCCCCCTTGACCGGCCGAGTCACCTTTCCGTCTTCGATCAAATAGGCTTCGCTGGCTGAGAACACAAATTTGCCGTTCGTGATATCCACCTGCCCCCCGCCGAACGACACCGCATAGAGTCCCCGTTTCACGGACCGGATGATATCCTGCGGATCGGATTCGCCCGCCAACATAAAGGTGTTCGTCATGCGGGGCAGCACCACGCTCTGATAACTTTCTCGCCGCCCGTTGCCCGTCAAACCGATCCCCATCAACCGGGCGTTGAGTTTGTCGGTCAGATAGCCCCGAAGAATGCCCTTTTCGATCAGGATCGTGCGGCCGGTCGGCGTTCCCTCGTCATCCATGTTCAACGATCCTCGCCGAAACGGCAGGGTGCCGTCGTCCACGATGGTGCAGACTTCGGAAGCCACCCGCTTGCCGATCAAGTTGGAAAACGCCGACGTCTTCTTGCGGTTGAAATCCGCCTCGAGACCGTGGCCGATCGCCTCGTGCAATAAAATGCCAGGCCACCCGCCGGCCAAGACGACGGGCATCACGCCGGCCGGCGCCTCGACGGCGGAAAGATTGACGATCGCCTCGCGCGCGGCTTCCCGCGCGTATTCCAGATGACGGTTCCGATCCCGATAAAACTCGAATCCCACGCGCCCGCCTCCGCCGAAACTCCCGATCTGGCGATTACCGTCTTCCTCAGCGATACAACTGATTTGCAGACGCGACAGCGGCTGAACATCCGCGACCAAGACGCCGTCCGACGTCGCCACCACCACCACCTTATATTCCGTGTTAAACGACGCCATGACATTTTTGATTCGAGGATCGTATCGTTTGGCCTCCTCGTCGATCTCATTCAGCAGGGCGATTCGCTCGGGCGTCGCCACTTCGGCCTTCGCCCGGTCGACCGGATACAAATCATGCGCCGGCCGCCGATGGATGGGAACCGGCACCATCCGAGTTCCCTTGGGAGAATCGGCGATGTATCTGGCAGTATCCGCCGCGAGTTCCAAATCCTTCTTCGTCAAATCGTCGGAGTAGGCAAACCCCGTTTTCTCACCGGCGGTGGCCCTGACGCCGACTCCCTGCGAGATACTCTTCGCGGCGCGTTTGACGATGCCTTCTTCCATCGAGACCGACTCCGCGACTCTCGACTCAAAGTAGAGATCGGCATAGTCGACGTCCCGCGTACTGAGTCGATCCAGCACGTGCCGGGCGTCCGCTTCCGTCACGCCGAACGTCGCTAATTGAACCGGCTCCGTCATCGATGGACCGCCTTCCCCTGGTCGCCTTTTACGTTTGCGTTGACTTAGGTTTTACGCGCAATCCGCAGGGCAATCTGCGCGAGATGGACGCGCGGGAGTATAGCTCATTCGTTTCCGCGGTCGCAATGAGACGGATGGCGATTTATAGGATTACTACCTACGATTCCGAGTTATTGTTTGACATTCCGGCCCCTCGCCAGTAGACTTCGGCTACCCTCCCGACGCAGAGTTGTAGCCGAGACATCATACAACCACAATTCATCTGGAGGAGCGCCGGCAAGGTTTAAGGTTTTCATGAGACACCAGCCTGTAGTCAGCCTTGATCAGCTCTCGGAGAGCGAGTTGGCCGCCAAATTGGATCCCGAGCTGCTGCCCAAACACGTCGCCGTCATCATGGACGGCAACGGACGGTGGGCCGAACTGCGCGGTCTTCCCCGCATCGAAGGACATCGCGAAGGCATCAACTCTGTCAGAGAAATGATCTCGCTCTGCTTGGAGCTCGGCATCCAAGCCCTGACGATCTACGCCTTTTCCCAGGAAAATTGGAACAGACCCAGCCAGGAAATCAACGCGCTCATGGGCCTTCTCGAACATTATCTCTCGACGGAACGAACGGGCCTGATCGATCAACGGGTTCGATTCCGGGCCATCGGACGCCTTGGGCTCCTCCCGCCGTCGGCTCGGCATTGGGTTCGCAGAACCGAAGAAGAAACCGCCCATCTGGACAAAATGACCCTGACGGTGGCCTTGAGTTACGGAGGTCGTTCGGAAATCGTCGATGCCGTCAGAGGGTTGCTGGCCGATGTGCAGGCCGGTGCCATCGACGGCGAGCAGATCGATGAAACCTTGTTCCAACAGTACTTGTACACGCACCCGCTTCCCGATCCCGATCTCCTGATCCGGACGAGCGGGGAAACGCGAATCAGCAACTTTCTGCTCTGGCAGTTGGCCTATACGGAGCTGTGCTTCACCCCCACGTTGTGGCCGGATTTTCGCCGGCGCGAATTTTTGTTGGCGCTGTTGGAATACCAAAAACGGGAGCGCCGCTTCGGGCGAATCTTGAGCGCGATCTCCTCATAGTTCGAGTGGATGCCGACCCAACCGTTCACGGATACGCGTGAGTCCGCGCTTGTGATCACTCCATCGATAGGCCCTCGACGGTTCGACCTCCGGCGTCTTTATACCGCGGCCGCGCTGATCCCGCTCGTTTACGTTATCATCTCGTACTTCCCCCCCTGGGCCTTGACCCTGTTGTTGATGACGGGCGGTTGTCTGGCGCTGATCGAGCTGTACCGCATCACGCTCCCGTCGCCCCCCAACCACTGGCTGATCGCCGTCGGACTCTCTCTCTCCGCCCTCGTGTTGGCCAAACATCAATTGTCCTTGTTTGTGACGGACCTCCTGACGATCGGGACGTTGGCCGTTCCCGTCACGATGTTGCTGTCCTCAGGGTCCTTCCACCGTCGGCTGAAAGAGACGACTCTCGTCGTTTTCGGAATCCTGTACGTGGGGTTCACCCTGAGCACCGTGGCATCGACGCGCTTGTTGCCCGACGGCGAGCGGCTTGTGATCTTCCTCGCCTTGATCACCTGGGCCGGCGACACCGGCGCCTACTACGCCGGCACGCTCTTCGGCAAGCATCCGCTCGCGCCGTCGATCAGCCCGAAAAAAACCGTTGAGGGCGCGATCGGCGGTCTGGCATTGGCCGAAAGCGCGGCCGTTCTCGCCCATGCGTGGTTTATGCCGGAATTGTCGCTCTCCGACGCCTTGGTGCTCGGCGTGCTCTTGACGGCCGCGGGCTTGTCCGGCGATCTTTGGGAATCATTCATCAAGCGTCGCGCCGGAGTGAAAGACTCGGGCAACATTCTGCCCGGTCATGGAGGCATGTTGGATCGGCTCGATAGTCTCTTGTTCACCGCCCCCGCCTTCTACTACTATGTCACCTATTTTCGAGACCTGTTACCATCCCCATGACCGAGGAGCAACCATGAAGTCGATCATTATCCTGGGGTCAACCGGATCGATCGGGACCAACACGCTCGATATCGTGCAACGATTCCCCGATGACTTTCGCGTCGTCGGACTTACGGCGGGCGGTAATATTGAGAAACTGGAAGCGCAAATCCGCGCCTTCAAGCCACAAGCCGTGGCGGTATCCTCGGAAACGTCCGCCGCGCTCCTCCGGACGAGATGCGCGGATCTTCCGGTGGATATCCTGGTCGGTGAAGAGGGAATCGCCCAGGTCGCCGCCATGCCGGGGGCCGAACTGGTGATCTCGGCCATCGTCGGCGCCGCCGGTCTTGTTCCCACCTTGGCGGCCATTCACAGCGGCAAGCACATCGCGTTGGCCAATAAAGAACCGATGGTGATGGCGGGCAAATTGATGCAGACCGAGGCCCGCAAGCACGGCGTCAGGATTTTTCCGGTCGACAGCGAGCACAGCGCGATTTTCCAGTCGCTCGAGGGGCACCGACTCCAAGACGTCCGCCGCCTCATCTTGACGGCCTCCGGAGGCGCCCTTTGGCCCTTGACGAAGGAGCAGTTATCGGATGTCACGCCCGAGCGCGCGCTGCAACATCCGAATTGGAAGATGGGCTCGAAAATCACGATCGACTCCGCGACGTTGATGAACAAAGGGCTCGAAGTCGTCGAGGCTCGCTGGCTGTTCGACATCCCCGAATCCCGCATCGACGTCTTGATCCATCGGGAAAGCATCATCCACTCCCTGGTCGAATATGAGGACCGATCCGTGATCGCTCAGTTGGGGCTCCCGGACATGCGGACTCCCATTTCCTACGCAATGCGATATCCCGAACGCATGCCGCTCGACCTGCCCTCCCTGGACTTGACGGAAATCGGCAAATTGACGTTTTGCAAACCGGACCACGACCGGTTTCCCTGCCTGTCCCTCGGTTACGAATCGCTGCGGATCGGCGGGACGATGCCGGCCGCCATGAACGCCGCCAATGAAGTGGCGGTCGAGGCGTTTCTCAACGGCGGCATCCGCTTTATCGAAATTCCCGAAGTGATCCGACATACGATGGACGCCCACAACCATCGGGATCTCGTCGATCTTGAAGACGCCTTGGAAGCGGACCGCTGGGCGCGGGAAAAGGCCGGATCGCTGGTCCACGCCATGACACGCTGACGATGACTATTTTGAAATCGGCTCGATCGATGGTAGAGTAATCCCAACGCGGCACTTCCGACGGCTCGAACGCTGGATTGATGACGATGATCTCCGCCATAACGTGGTCCCCCGACACCCTCTGGCTGCTGCTGCAAAAAGCGTGGTGGTTTCTTGTCGTTCTGGGCGTCCTGGTGGCGTTTCATGAGCTCGGCCACTTCCTCGCGGCCCGGTGGGTCGGTGTGAAGGTGCTCAAATTCTCGCTCGGCTTCGGCCCCAAATTATTCGGCCGCCAAGTCGGCGAGACGGAATATCTGCTGTCCGCCATTCCGCTGGGCGGCTACGTCAAATTGTTCGGAGAAGAAGAGACGGAAGCGACCACCGCCGAAGACCGCCGACGATCATTCGCCCACCAAAGCCTCGGGGGGAAGATCCTCATCGTAGCGGCCGGCCCCGGCTTCAATTTCATCCTGGCCTATTTGATCTTTGCCGGCTGGCTGGCAACGGGATCGCCTTTGTTCGTCCCCACGTTTCGGGACCTGAGCGCCGACATCGAGGCTCTCGTTCCCACGTCGCCGGCCGCAAAGGCGGGAATGGAGGTGGGCGACCGCGTCGTCAAGGTCAACGGGAAAGATATTTCGACTAAGAGCGAATTGCTGGACGCCGTCGCGAAAAGCAACGGCGAATCCCTCACGCTTGAAATCAGTCGAGACGGCCGGATGAAAACCCTGACCGTCGCACCGGTTCCGGTTTCGGGAGCCGCGGCGGACGGGGAGGAATCGGTCTATACGATCGGCGTCGAAGAAATCCCTCCGCTTGTCACGGCCGTGATGCACGGATCTCCCGCCTCGGCGGCCGGATTCCAGCCCGGCGATCGGGTGGTGACTATCGAAGGACAGCCCATTTATACCTGGTCCCAGATGACCGCCTTGGTCAAGGAACATCCGGACCGACTGTTGCGCGTGGAGGTGCTCCGCAACGGACAGCGAGTCGCGCTCACAGTCACACCATCGGTCGAAAAGGTAACGGTCGGTGGCCAAACCGTTGAGATCGGGAAAATCGGCATCTCCGGCCCGGGCCGGTCATTGATGCGGTCCGACAATCTGTTTGAAGCCCTGTACCACGGCTTGGACGCGACGTGGGGCTGGACCGAACTGACGACGGTCGGCCTGTACAAAATGGTCGTGGGGGACATTTCGAGCAAGAACATCGGAGGCCCCTTGACGATCGCCAACATTTCCGGTGAAGCCGCGTCGCAAGGCGCGTCCAGCATCGTCTTCCTCATCGCCATTTTGAGCATCAACCTCGGTGTGCTGAACCTGTTGCCGATCCCGATTCTGGACGGAGGTCACCTGCTCTTTTTTCTGATCGAGGGCATTCTCCGCAAACCTCTGGGCGACCGTCAGCGGGAGGTCGCGCAGCAGGTGGGACTGGTCTTGTTGGTCGGCGTCATGATCTTCGCGTTCTGGAACGATTTGGAACGGATCTTCGCCCGCTAAGTTCGCATGAAAACCTCTCAACTCCTCATCCCCACCTTGCGGGAAGACCCCGGCGAAGCGGAAACCGTCAGTCACCGGCTGATGCTCCGGGCGGGATTGATTCGCAAGACGGCCGCCGGCATTTACACGTACCTTCCCCTGGGGTTGCGGGTGATCCGAAAGATCGAAGGCATTATTCGCGAGGAGATGAATCGCGCGGGGGCGCAGGAATTGTTGATGCCCATCGCCTCTCCGGCCGAATTGTGGAAGGAGACCGGTCGCTGGGACCATTACGGCAAGGAATTGCTCCGTTTCAAAGACCGCCATGACCGAGATTTCTGCCTCGGCCCCACGCACGAAGAGGTCATTACCGATCTGTTCAGGCGTGAGGTGCGCTCGTATCGGCAACTGCCCCTCAATTTTTATCAAATCCAGACGAAATTTCGCGATGAGATACGGCCTCGCTTCGGACTGATGCGAGGCCGGGAGTTCATCATGAAAGACGCCTATAGCTTCGACGCCGACGAGGCGGGCGCGCGGGCGAGCTACCAAAAAATGTACGATGCCTACACCAGAATTTTTACCCGATGCGGGTTGACCTTTCGCGCGGTCGAGGCCGACACCGGATTGATCGGAGGGGACGTCTCGCATGAATTCATGGTCTTGGCCGCCACCGGTGAAGCGACCGTCGTGTACACCGAGGAAGGATCGTACGCGGCCAATCTCGAACGGGCGGAACTTTTGCCTCCCGCCGACGCCGACGACGCCCCGTTTCAACCGCTGACGGCCGTATCGACCCCCCAATGCAGGACGGTGGAAGAAGTCACGTCCTTCCTACACGTTCTCCCTCGACAACTGATCAAGACGCTCATCTACAAGGCGGAGAACGAGCCGGTCGCCGTCCTCATCCGAGGGGATCATGAATTGAACGAAGTGAAGCTGGCCCGTCTCTTGCGCGTGATGGACGTTCAATTGGCCGACCCCGAGACCGTCTTGCGTCTCACAAACGCCCCCGTCGGCTTCGCCGGCCCCATCGGTCTCTCCGGTATCCGCATCTTGGCGGACCACGCGATCGCAGGCATGCGAAACGTCGTGGTCGGCGGGAACCGAGAGGACACACACTACGTCAACGCCAATTTGGATCGCGACTTCACAGTCGATCGCTTCGCCGATCTTCGGAACGCGCAGGCGGGCGATCCTTCACCGCGCGGAGACGGGCCTTTAGTCCTGGCGAAGGGCATTGAAGTGGGCCAAGTGTTCCTCCTCGGGACCAAGTACAGCAAGAGTATGAACGCCACGATTCTCGACGATCAAGGCAAAGAACGTTTTGCCGTCATGGGCTGCTACGGGATCGGTGTCGGCCGAACCGCCGCGGCCGCCATCGAGCAGAACCACGACGAGAAAGGCATCATCTGGCCGTTTCCGATCGCTCCCTTTCACGTCCACCTGCTGCCGGTCACGCAATCGAGCAAGACGGCCGAGGCCACCGCCCGTCTCTACGAGGCGTTGCAGGAGGGAGGATTCGAAGTCCTTTGGGACGATCGAGACGAGCGCGCCGGCGTCAAGTTCAATGACGCCGACCTTATCGGGGCTCCTTTCCAAATCGTGGTCGGGGACAAGGGGCTTGCCGACGGCGTCGTTGAAGTTAAAATCCGACGGACCGGTGCGAAATCGCGCGTCAGTCCATCGGATATTCTGACTCATCTCGGCAAAGCCGCTCCGGACAAAGCTGCTCCTGAATCGACCAGGCCGCGCCCGTAAATCTTACGCATAAGCCTTACGATGGACGGACGCGTGCCGCTTCCCGCCTTCTTTCTCCGCCGCTCTATGTGATTGAGTAAAATCCCCTTTTTCTTGCCTTCCTTGGCTCGTCCGTTAGACTAAGTTTCGACTACTGAGCGAGGCAATCGCCTCAATACACACGTCGGTGGTTTTTTCGCCAACCGTTTGCGTCACTTGCCGGGCAGGCGATCAATCGGTTCCGAGGAGCATCGCGGGAATGAACGTCAAACCGATGACGCAGACGCTTCGGGAACTCAACCTTAAAATCGAACAGGCCGAGCAGGTCAATCGAATCATCAAGCAGATTCAGTGTGCCACCAACCTCGATCAGATCGTCCTGGACCTCCACCACGACATTCTCAGCCTGTTCGACGCGCAGGACTTGACGCTGTTCGCGGTCGATACGGACAAGAAAGAAATCTTCTTCAAAATCCCGCAAGTCGACAGCGTCGAAGAATTCCGCATCCCCATCACCGAGCAGAGCCTGGCCGGGTTCTGCGCGAAATATCTCCGCCCCGTCAACGTCGCCGACGCCTATAACGCCGCGGAGCTGCGGAATATCCATCCCGCCCTGCTCCACGACAGCACCTACGACAAGCGGACGGGCTTCAAAACCAAACAGGTGCTGACTTATCCGATCGTCGCCGACAACAAATACCTCATGGGCGTGATCCAGCTCTTGAACAAGAAAACCGGATCGCGCTTCACGAGAAAGGACGAAGAGTCCGTCGCCGAAATCGCCAAGGCGCTCGGCACCGCCTTCTACAATCTGAAAAACACGGCGAAGAAAAATCCCACGCGCTTCGATCTGCTGCTCAACGGCAATCGTCTCACGCAAACCGATCTCGACAACGCGATCGCCGAATCGCGCAAAGGCGTCAACGATCTGGAGACAATTCTGCTCGAAAAGTACAAGGTCCCCAAATCCGAGCTCGGCAAGTCGCTGGCGCAGTTCTACAAGTGTCCTTACGTCGAATACAGCGAGCGCACCGTCATCGACGTCGAGCTCCTTAAAAACCTCAATCTTGACTACTTAAAAAAGAATCACTGGATCCCCATCCGGCGGGATCGTACCTCGATCGAAATCCTGACCGACGATCCCGGCGATTTGGATCGGGTTCAGGACATCAAACGAACGTTCCCCGGACTCAACATCCGCTTCGCCGTGGGCTTGCGGCGCGACATCGCTCAATTCCTGGCCGCAGGGCAAGGAGACGGAGGAGGCCGCAAGCTGGACGAAAGCGTCTCCGACATTCTTGGCGAGCTCGTCACCGAGGCGCAAGCCGAAGCCATGGAAGAAGCGACCGCGGGTGGGCTTGATGAAAATGACAGCGCCATCGTGCGTCTGGCGAACCAGATCATCGCCGACGCCTATCGGCAAAATGCATCGGACATTCACATCGAGCCTTATGGAGAAAAGCGCGAGACCGTCGTCCGTTTCCGCGTGGACGGCGAATGTTTCGAGTACATGAAAATTCCCCAGAGCTACCGCCGCGCCATCGTCTCGCGGATCAAAATCATGGCCAGCCTTGACATCGCCGAGCGGCGCAAGCCGCAGGATGGAAAGATCAAGTTCAAATTGTCGGACACAAAGGAAATCGAACTCCGCGTCGCGACCATCCCCACGGCCGGATACAACGAGGACGTCGTGCTGCGCATCCTCGCCGCAAGCGAACCGCTGCCGCTCGATCAAATGGGGTTTTCGGAACGCAATCTCAAGGCCCTCAAGGAAATTTCCGAAAAGCCCTACGGGATCATTCTCTGCGTGGGGCCGACCGGATCGGGCAAAACGACCACGCTTCACTCCGTGCTGGGCCATATCAACACGCCGGACATCAAGATCTGGACCGCCGAAGATCCGGTGGAAATCACGCAATACGGATTGAGGCAAGTTCAAGTTCAACCGAAAATCGGCTTCACGTTCGCGGCGGCCATGCGCGCGTTCCTGCGCGCGGACCCGGATGTGATCATGGTCGGAGAAATGCGGGACAAAGAAACGGCCGACATGGGTATCGAAGCCTCTCTTACGGGCCATTTGGTGCTCAGCACTCTGCACACGAACAGCGCCGTGGAAACCGTCACTCGCCTGCTCGACATGGGTTGCGATCCTTTCAGCTTCGCCGATGCCATGCTGGGCGTCTTGGCCCAACGCCTTGCCCGGCGCCTCTGCAAAGATTGCAAAGAACAGTATGTCTGCACGCCGGAGGAATACGCCGAACTTCGGTCGGGCTATGGGGCGGAGCAATGGGATCAACTCGGAGTCAAACAGGATAATACGTTTCGCCTGTATCGAGCCAAAGGCTGCGAGACGTGCAATCGCTCCGGCTTCAAAGGACGCATCGCTCTCCATGAGCTGCTGCTCGGCACCGACGAAATCAAACGCATGATCCAGCGCAGGGCCACCACGGAAGAGATGCTCAAGACCGCCCTCGCTCAGGGCATGACGACCCTCCTCCAAGACGGCATTCAAAAAGTGCTTCAGGGGCAGACCACCTACAAAGAGGTCAAGGCGGTCGCCATCAAATAGTTGCGGCACTCCAAGGAAATCTTCGGACAAAGATATCGCGCGGCGGCGAGGAAAACCGATCCTTCCGCAGGGAAACCGCATGGCAACGGAAACGTGCGTCGGTGGGATCGAAGAACCGAAAGGTCAGGGAACAGGCACAGGGAACTGCCGAGCAGAACGGCCCGAAAGCATCTGAAGACCGGCATCGGCTATCGGCGAACGATCGTCGAACTCGATACCATAGGTCTGCGCCCTTCCCCAACGAACGGTCGCAACCTCGATGATCGTGGGAGAAGTATGATGTGGAAATTGCAGGCTGAGTGCGATGCGATCACCGGGCGAGATCACCGCCTCGGTCATCATTCGGGCGCCCTTTGCTGACATGTCATAGACGACCCCGACGTCGCCTTGCTCGACGGCAAGCCGTCGATTCGGACTGACCAACGCAAACAAACATGGAAACGGTGTCGCAAGACGGACGCGACAATGGCGGCGCAACTGAGCGAACCGTCGTTTTTTGGCCGTCTCGACATCTATTGGTTCCATCCGGCGCTCCTTTTTCAAATCCCTTTTCGCATCATCTGCCGTCGAACGAACCGGTCATGCCAGGAAACCGATCGAGCGTTTCACCGTCACCGACAACGGGAATTCCCCTAAAAAAGAAGGTCCGTCGTGTGCGCTTTTCTTCTTACGACAACCTTTCGAAGTCCAACTGTATCTCACAAACAGCCTTCGGCAAATTGTTTTGAATTTTCCCGTCGACCGTCATCGCCATGTTCACCGTATGACCGACCGTGTCTTGATGAGCCGTCATCGAGATCGGGAAACCGATCGCCGATAGGTCATTTGGTGGAGCTGGCCCGCTGAGTCTTTTGTCCCATGACAACGGACATATGAACGTTCACCCTCTAAAAACTTTATGAGATAATGACGTCATGTTTCTAAAACGCTGGCTGGTCGGCGACCCGCTGAAGACAACTCAGGCCGGAGACCAGCGGTTGTCAAAAACCCTCGCGCTCGCCATTTTTTCTTCCAATAATATTTCTTCCGTCGCGTACGCGACGGAAGAAATATTATTGGTTCTCGTCCTGGGAGGCACAGCCGCCATCGCATGGTCGATTCCGGTCAGTCTGGCCATCCTGTTCCTCGTACTGATTCTTACCATCTCCTATAGACAAATCATCTACGAGTACCCGGAAGGAGGCGGAGCCTATACCGTCGCCAAGGCGAACCTGGGGGAGCTGCCGTCGCTGGTCGCGGCCGGGGCCTTGATGATCAGCTACGTCGTCACCGTGGCGGTCAGCATCGCGGCGGGAATCGCGGCGCTCACCTCGGCAGTGCCGAGTCTCTTCCCCCATCGTGAAGCGCTCGGGCTCGTGACGATTCTCTTCATCGTCATCATGAACCTGCGCGGCGTCCGGGAGTCGGGCACGGTTTTTTCCATCCCGACGTACTTCGCCATCGCCGGACTCAGCCTGCTCGTCATTGTGGGAGTGGCGCGATCCCTGTTCGATCCGAGACTCGATCCGGCGACGGGAGCTTCGGCTTCCCCGATCGAGCAGGCGGAACCCATCACGCTGTTTTTGCTTCTTCGGGCCTTTGCGGTCGGCTGCTCGGCGGTCACCGGCATGGAGGTCATCTCGAACGGCGTGAAGGCGTTTCGTTACCCAGAATCCAAAAACGCCGCCGTGACCATGATTTGGATGTCTCTCATTTTAGGCTCGCTCTTTATGGGAGTGAGCTGGATGGCTTATCACTACCACGTAATTCCGAAACCCGATGAGACGGTCGTTTCCCAACTGGCCCGTCTGACATTCGGAACCGGCGCGCTGTATTACGCCGTCCAAATCGGCACCATGATCCTCTTGATCCTGGCCGCCAACAGTGCGTTCGCGGGTTTTCCCCATTTGGCGTCGATCCTGGCCAGAGACGGATTCATGCCTCATCAAATGGCGTCGATCGGCGATCGTCTGGTCTTCTCCAACGGCATCATCCTCCTGGGAGTGTTCGCCTGCCTGCTGCTCGTCGTGTTTGAAGGAGACACTCACGCGCTGATCCCGCTCTACGCCATCGGCGTATTCGTATCCTTCACTATTTCACAGTCCGGAATGGTCCAAAGCTGGCTGAGACGCAAGGGGGAACACTGGAGGGAAAAACTCGTCGTCAACGGCGTGGGGGCGCTGACGACCGGCATCGCCACGCTCATCATCGCCACGACGAAGTTCTGGGACGGCTCATGGATCGTTCTCTTTCTGATTCCTCTCCTGATTCTCATGTTTCGCGGCATCCGATCACACTACTTGGCCGTCAAGGAGCAGATCGCGCTCGCGCGGGATTCCCGCCCTCCCCATCCCAGACGAAACCTGGTGCTCCTTCCGATCAGCGGAGTGAACAAATCCGTGGTGCGGGCCGTCGATTACGCCAGAAGTCGCGGCGGAGAAATCAGGGCGATTTTGGTGGACGTCAACAAAGAAGAAACCGCTCTTGCGGAAATCCAGTGGGCGCAATGGGGCTGCGGCATTCCTTTGATCGTTCTGCCGTCTCCTTACCGTTCCGTGCTGGGATCGATCATGGACTTTATCGAAGAGCAACGGCAAAAGGATCCGGATTGCTGGATCACCGTCGTGCTCCCGGAAATTCTCCCGGCGCGTTGGTGGCAGAATATTCTGCACAACCAACGGGCGCTCATGCTGAAAGCCGCGCTGCTGTTCAAAGAGCGGGTGGTTTTGACCGACGTGCCGTTTCATTTGACAAGGTAAAGGGAATGCGGACGACCGGCCGGCGGATGGATCATCTCATGCGCGCGATGGGTCTTGCGTCCGCCCTTGCGAGCTTCGCCGCGCCGTGGAGCGTCGAGACCGCCTCCGCCTTCAAGATCATCGAACCATCGGAAGGCGCCGTTCTCAAGGCCGGCGGCATCGTCACCGCACGCGTGGACTTGGGCACGGACCGCGGCATCGTCAAGGTCCGCTACTATTGGTATCGCGCAGGGGACGAGGTTTTGGTCGAACAGGATGACGCGACGGCCACAGGCTCGATTATCGCGCCCGTGGCCATGATCGGAGAGGCCGAACACGATCCGCCGTTCGGTGGGTCCTTGCCTGTTCCGCGAGATGGAATCGGACCGATGCGATTGTTGGCGGTCGCGGATGTCTCGCGGGGACGACTCGGCACCCGTTCCGTGTTCGATGAAATCATCGTGCGCGTGGAACCGGAGGCCGTCCTTCACACCATTGATTTTGAGACGGACAAACCTCTGCAACTGGGACGGACGGGACAATCGTCCGCCTTCGGTCACGTGGATTCTCTGGGAAAAATTTTCGAACTGCCGGTCGTCGGCGAATTCTCCGACGGCATGACTCGAAGAATCACCGGGCCGGAGACGGGCACCGCCTATGATTCATCCAATCCTCGCGTCATCAAAATCCTCTCGGACGGCCTCTTGCAGATCACGGGCAACGGCAAGACGGTCATCACCGTTTCGAATCGCGGCAAACAGGCGCGCCTGGACGTGGAAGTCAACGTCAATGACGAGCCCAACGAACCACCCATCGCGGACGCCGGAACCGACAAAACCGTGAAAGCCGGGTCGAAAGTGAAACTGACCGGCATAAAGAGCCGGGATCCCGAAGGCGACGCGCTCTACTACAGTTGGAGTCAAGTTCGCGGCAGCAAAGTCTCCCTGCTTGATGCCGATAACTCCGAAGCCTCCTTCCTTGCACCGCCCGTTTCGGAGCCGAGGACCTACCGGTTCAAACTACGGGTGACGGATAAGAGAGGCGCGGACAGTCTCCCGGCGTTCGTCAATGTGACGGTGGAACCGTAGAGGTTCAGGAAGCTCCGCCTACATCGAAATCCGACGGCTCCAACGACCATGGAGCGCCGTTTTCCACAACCATCGTCTCTACACCTCGTTCAACCGCATCGGTCCGTAAGTCGTACGGGCTTTCTTCAATTGCTCGACGTGACGCCGGAGAGCCGGCCCGAACATGGAACGCAGCACGTCGCCGCGATGGGGCGCGAGGCGGTCTTCGACATCGGCGATGGCCTTCTCCATATGACGAACCAATCGACGGCCCGATCCTGTCAGCCAACCGAGACGACGGTCGGCATACCGCAAATCCTGCAAAGAGTAGCGCACGGATTCGATTTCCTCCAATCCGCGGAACCTGGCCCGTTGTAAATCGCGCCTCGTCAATCCCGCTCGCTTCCATTGTTTGTCTCCTTCCCGACCGGACGCCCATGATGAGAGTCGCTCAAACAGCATGGCGCCCATCGTGAACGTAAATGCGGCGTGCAGAATGCCTCGAAGGGGACGGAGGCTTCGTCGCCAGGGCGAATAGAAAATCCGCTGATTCCGATCGCCGCGATACATGACGGACTTGCGCAACAATAGATTCAAGTGGTGGTGGCTGTTTTCATGGATCAGATCGTCGATCAGGTCGAGATTGTCGCGATCGAAACAGTTGATGAAAGACAAGCCCGGCCTGTGCCGATAGCTGAAACTGACGACGCCCTTGGCCTTCAGCGGCACGATCCGCGACGTGAGCAATTGCAAGACCGCATAGCCATCGGGCCAGACCGCTTGAATCGTGCGCCAGGCACGGCGGATTCTCTTGACCTGTCTCAGATCCGTCGGTTGAACCTTCCGAGGAGAGCGGTCGCTTCCATAAACAAGAGTGGGGCCGATCGTCACGGGACCATGAATCGTATCCGCCACTTTCGGCGCCGCCCGTTGTCTCCAGATCCATCGCTCTTTGCCTTTCTCTTGAGACCAAATCGGAAAAGTCATACGTCCGACCCGCAGGACTATTTTCTCAGCCTCAACGAGGAAGACGGATCGGCCGGGAGACCGTCGCAAGACACGGCGAACGGGATCGGGCGCCTCGCACCACCCACCGTCCAGGCCGGCGGGAATCGCGGCCGGTGGATCGGCCCGCTCAAAGTTCGCGTCAAGCGAACCGATCGTCGACCACCCCGACAACGTTCGCCGC
This sequence comes from Nitrospira sp., assembly GCA_024331095.1. Taxonomy (GTDB): domain Bacteria; phylum Nitrospirota; class Nitrospiria; order Nitrospirales; family Nitrospiraceae; genus Nitrospira_D. The sequence goes on from JANDJE010000004.1 coordinate 74,032, forward strand.
CCGACCCATTTCGTCGCACGCACAGGGTCAAAGAACAACGCTTCCTGCGTCACTTCCCGGGCCAGACGGCCGCAGAGCGACGAGAGCCGCTTTTCAAAACCCGAAACGGTCGGACCGCCGGAAGGAAAGAGATCGGACAGATAACTGTTCTCGAAGAATTTGTCCTGGCACTCGGCGAAAAGCTGCCGCGTGAACTCCTTCCGATCCGGCTCCCTTTCCCACTGTTGGAGGAGATCGAGGAAATAGACTAGATCGTTGAGCGTCTCGATCCATCCGACGACTTTCCAGGTCGAAAACCTCGCCAGGTTCAGAGAACGGCCGAGTTGTTCGAACAGCCCGACGGGGAGATTCAGGCGAGACGACACGTCCCGATAATCGGTCCGTAATTCCAGACAAAGATCCCGCAGCAACCGGCTCATAGACAGTCGGAATTCCGCCGTCAATTGCGCCAGGGCCTGTGGGTTTAACAGTGGCGTCATGAGGGGTTCGAAATCAGACCACCCGTGCGCCGGCACTGTAACCCAGAGGGGGGAAAGCTGCAATGAGGAAACGGTCTTCGTGAAAATGAACGGGCGGCGTCAGCCTCCCGGTCTCAAAGCCAACCGCGCCGTGCGAGAGATCGGCTTCGACGGATCAATTGTCAAAGGCGGCGCCAAGATTCAGACGAGATTCAGGTCGGACAGGTTCAGATCGGATCGGGCTCATCCGTCTCGTCGGGATTTCCCCCGCCACGTTCGAGAAAGTCGTGATCCCTTTTCTCTATGCGGCTTTGGGGAGTCTGGATCGAGACGGTCTTTGATCATCACCTTTCAACATCGCCGATTCACCGGTCCGCCGGCGCATCCGATTCCGATGAATGACGGGGTCCACGATATCGCCGCACGACACACAACGCAGACCTCGAATCCACATCGGAACATAACTCTCTCGAATATCGAGAAGATCGTCCTCCACCATCAGGCCCCGACATCTTGAACAATTCATACAAGCCTCCGGACGGTGGGTGGCCACTCTGCCGCAAGATCTTTTATCAACCGTGTCTCTGAAGAGAAAGCAATGAAAATGCCGCGTCCGCCTTTTTCCGGTTCTTGCTTGTTCGTGAAGACGACCGTACAGTAGAGCGTCGAGGCTCCCTGGTACGGACGCAATTTGCGGCCGCAATGACTTCCGTTCGATACCGTCGACGCCCGTCCCGTCCACTTGGCTGGGACGGCACCGGATTTGATGACGCTGCATAAGACCGAGATCGCGCACGTATTGGCCGAAATTGTGCCGGCTCTCCTCGGCGGCTGGATTCAAAAAATCGAGCAACCGACCGACTCGACGATCATCTTTCATGTGCGGGTTCCCGGACACACCCATCGGCTTCTGATTTCTTGCAGGCCCGAAACAACCCGCCTGCATTTGACGCGGCACAGCCTCCCCAACCCGCCCACGCCTCCAGCCTTTTGCCGGTTCCTCAGAGCCCACGTGCAGGGAGCCCGCATCGACGACATTCGTCAGATCCCGAACGACCGCATCGTTGAAATTGCCTGCACAAGCCGGCACGGCGTCAGAACCGTCGTGTGCGAACTGACCGGCAAACAAGCCGACATTCTGGTAATCGACGCGGACAGACGAGTCCTGCACGGTCTTTTCAACCGACGCAACCTTGTGGGACACCCGTACGTTCACCCGGCCCCGCGGCAAAACGAAGATTGCGATACGAAGCAGAGCCGCTTCATCGGCGGGGAAAACGGTTCGGTCTCCTGCGCCATCGATGCTTACTACTCCGAAAAAGAATCGGCATTGACAAAAGCGCATGCCGAGGCGACTCGTCGGCGAGCGTTGCAACAGGCCCTCAAGAAAGAGCGGCGGCGGATCGACGCCTGGCGGGACGATCTCGCGCGGGCCGCCGGATACCGCGACTACGCCCGCTATGGAGAACTGATCAAGGCCAATATCGGAGCGATCAGAAAAGGCGCCGACATGGTCACGGTGACGGACTACTTTGACGAGCACCTTCGGGAGATCACGCTTCCTCTGGACCCCATGAAGTCTCCCCAGGACAACATGGTCGAGTATTTCAAAAAGCATCGGAAGTACTTGAGCGCCGAGCGCGAGCTGAATCCGCGCATCGAGCAGGCGAGGCGCAAGGTGGCGCAATATCAAGACGAGCTGCAAGCGATTGAATCGGGAGCGTGGACTCCTCCGCCGACATCGAACCCTCGCGCCGTCTCCACCGTGCAAGCGTATCATCTCCCTTCACCGCGGAGCGAAACGAAGCGGAGCGGTCCGTTCCGTCGATTTTTATCGTTCGATGGGTTGCCGATTTTCGTGGGACGCAACGCGAGGGAGAACGACGAACTGACGTTCGGCGTGGCTCGGAGCGAGGATCTCTGGTTTCATGCCAGAGGGGTTCCCGGATCACACGTTGTCGTTCGGCTGGAAAAGGGCACCGATCCGCCTTCCGAAACCGTTCTCGATGCCGCCGCGCTGGCCCTCCTTTATAGCGACTTAAAAAAAAGCGGAAAAGGCGAGGTGATTTATACCAGACGCAAGTGGGTCAAGAAGGCCAAAGGCCGGGCTCCCGGAGCGGTCATCGTCTCGCAGGAACGATCTCTTTCCGTGCGTCTGGATCAGAAGAGATTGGACAGGCTGAAAACCCGATCGCTCGCGGAAGAACGGTAAGCGCCCGCCTTCCGCCAATCATCAAGTTACCCGGTGCAATGCCGCGTTTGAATAGCCCAGTGGACATACATATTCTCGGCTGCGGTCTCATTGGCCCAGGCAGCTTCTTCTGGTCCTCGAATCTTCATATCTTGATCACCATCTCAATCGTTCACCAGCCATAGTCCGGCCGAGAAGACGGATTTTCTGGCCCCCGACAGGGCACGCGATTATGATTGAGTAGGAACCCGGCTATGCCGACACCATCGTCATCCAAACCGTCCGCCCCTATCCACACGATTCTTCTCGTCAGCGACGAAGCGGCCCACGCTCAACTGTGTCGATCCGCCCTTGAAGAAGCCGGCTTTCTCGTGCTGTGGACCAACGGCAGTTCCGAGGCATTGAAAGTGTGCGCCCGGCATGACGACCCCATTCATCTTCTTCTGACGGACCTTGTCCTGCCCCCGCCGGAATTCCAACTGGCCTCGACCGCCAATCCATTCCCGCACGTCAACGGCTTTGAGTTGGCGATCAGGGCTGCCGAAACCAGGCGGGATTTGCGGGTCGCGCTCATGTGCAAGGAACCCGAGAAAGAATTGGCCGCCCATGGGATCGCCCATACGAAGCTTCCGGTGCTCACGAAGCCGATCGATCGGCAAAACCTCATCGGCTTCGTTCAAGAAGTCTTGCGGCAGGCCCCCCCGATGCTGAGCCGATCGAGCCATGCAGGAACCGAACACGAGACCGAGTGGTTCGGATGAGGGCCGCCGGATCTCCCCGGCCCTTAGGCGTGTTCCGTCATGAACCACCCGGCAACTGACAAGCGCCGATGGCTGCCTGCCGACGGGTCCACCCTGCAGACCCGATGGAAACGGGGAACGGTAAACATGACCAAGGAGCCGGGGCGAGGCTCAATACAATGGGTCGGGACCAGATCGGGCACGCCGGACCCCGACGGTCTCCGTTGCGCGTACAAGATCAGTTCGCCGCCCCAATCCGGCTTCCATTCTTCGTGAAAATAGCCCACCAGTGCGAGACGGCGCAACGGAGCGGGCCGCGCTCCCGTCGGATGCCCCTGATCCGTGTCATCATGAGTGGGGAGGCAATCGCCGGCCGCGTACGAATAAAAACTGAACCCCATGTGGCGTCCGACAATGTCGGGAAACGACTCGATATAGTCGCGAATGCAGGGTAATTGTAGTTTGGCCAGCAACCGTCCGACGTGAGCGGGAGCAATGTCCGCCTTGGCCCAGTTTCCGGCGTGAGGAAAATCGGCACGCACCGACGGCAGCTCTTCCAAACTCTTCCATGCCGCCTCCGCCATTGCCTCTCGGAAATAGCGGCAATCATCGGGCGACCAAAAATTTTCAACCACGAGCACCGGGTTCTTATGGAACGAAAACTCGGATAGATTCCCCGCCGACTCCGTCGCCTGAATGAGACCGGTATGGCTGTTCACATGTTGCTCCCGGCTCGATAACGATCCGTTTTTTGACCACCGTTCCTTGCCATTCCTTACCGCTCTTACCGCCCCGGCCTGCCTTTGACATTTGACAGGGAAACGGGGCCGTGCCCTAAGCAAAAGGGGCCGCCATTTTCAAATGGCGGCCCCTCGATCACATACGACGATCCGACGATTTACCAGCGATCGCGTTTCCCGCCCCCGCTTCGATCACCGCCGAATCCACGACCTCCACCGCCGCTCCTGGGCTCCTGGGGACGCGCCTCATTGACCGTCAACGTCCGGCCTCCCATCTCGGAACCATTGAGCGCGCTGATCGCAGCCTGTGCTTCCGCGTCGGACGACATCTCCACGAATCCGAATCCTCGGGATTGGCCGGTAAACTTATCGGTGATGATCCGCGCGGACGCCACGGACCCGTGAGCGGCAAACAAGTCGCTTAATTGCTGTTCGGTCGCCGAATACGGCAACCCGCCGACGTAGATTTTTGAACCCATCGGGGTTCCTCCTTACTGAAAAGATAATGACATTGTCTTGAGCGCAAGGAACAGGGGGGAAGAAATGGGCCGAAGGCGCGATCCGTACTGCGACTCAGGTCTGACTCCCAACGAAATTCCCGGACAAGGCAACATCAGCGTTGTAGGCCTGCACCTTCTTGCCACTCCGCGCCAGGCCCCTACGCGGAAGTGTCGGCCAAACCTAGCATAATCGCCGGCCTCATTACAACGTTCTAGAAAAATGTTACTCGCCGACCCGCACAAGCAACCCGTTCGCCTTGCAATAGGCGAATGTTCGATAAAACCACATGATGACGGCGATCAGCAACAACCCGTTGAGACCAAACGCCCAGGCCAGCTCTTTGCCCGGCGCGCCGTCGGCGTTCAAGACGGCCCGCAATCCTTCGAAAATGTGAGCGGCCGGATTCATCATAGCCAGCGGCTGGAGCCATCGGGGGAGGATGTCCATGGGATAAAATACGCAAGAAATCGGCTGAAACAGAAACACCATGCTCCACGCCAAGACTTCCGCCTCCTGCCCGAACCGCATGATGAGCGACGTCGTGAAGACGCCGATCACCCACCCCATGAGCACCAGATTGAACACGAACGGAACCAGCCAGAGCCCGATTATCAACACGTTGTACGAATAAAACACCAGCGCGCACAGGATCATCACCACCGAGACGCACGTCACTTTGACAATGCTCATCAGCATCGTCGCCGCCAGAAATTCTCCCGGATTGAGAGGGCTGGCAAAGAGATTCATGAGATTCCTGGCCCACACTTCCTCAAGAAAGGAAATGGTAATGCCCTGATGGGAGCGGAACAGCATATCCCACAAAATGAGCGCCCCCAGAAAAAAAGCGACAAATCCGGGCAGGTGACTTTGCGCGCGGGCAAGATACAACGTAATGAATCCCCAGATGACCAGGTCCAAAAACGGCCAATAAAAGATTTCCATAATGCGAGGCAGGCTGCGCCGATACAGATACACGTGCCTGGTCAGCAACGCGATGACACGGTGCAGCTTCATCGACGACCTTCGACTTCCATCCCTGCCCCCGCCCGCCATACCGGCGGCGCGGCTCTCTTATGCCCCAGGGCCGACTGCGTCCGCGGTTTACCCGGCATCCCTCGATTCTCGCGCCAGTTTGAGAAAGACTTCTTCAAGATCGGCCTGGCCGAACCTGGCGACAATTTGCCGGGCCGTGCCCTCCGCGACGATCTTGCCTCGTTGAAGGAAGATGATCCGATCCGACATCTCCTCCATTTCCCGCATATTATGGGACGTATAGAGAATGCTGATAGCCGACGATCGTCTCGCCTCTTTGAGCAAGGCTCGAATCTTCTGGGCGATGTCAGGGTCCAAACTGGCGGTCGGCTCATCGAGAAAAAGAATCTTCGGCTCCGTGAGGAACGCCTTGGCTAGGGTCAGTCGCGTCAATTGCCCCGACGACAGATGCCGCGTCACTTTTCGGCGAAGCTCATCGATCTCCAGCTTTTTCAGAACTTGGTCCACGCGCCGGGCGATATCGGTCATCCCGTACAGCCTGGCCACGACCCAAAGATTTTCCTCGACGGTCAGCGACTGAGGCATGGAAATGTACGTCGACGAAAAATTCACCTTCTCCAGAATCGTTTCCCGGTGAGTCGCAAGGTCCAACCCAAACATCCGAATCGATCCCGCCGTCGGAGTAATAAGCCCGAGCAACATATGAATCGTCGTCGTCTTGCCGGCCCCGTTGGGGCCGAGCAATCCGAGGATCTCCCCCGGCCACACCGAAAACGAAACATCGTCGACGGCGGTAAAATCGCCGAACCGTTTGCGCAGATTGGTCACTTGAAGAACAGGGGCCGTCATGGCGGAGAGACGATCCTTTACAAGAACGCGGCGATCTTTTCCGCAAGGTGACAGGTCTCGCACTTGCGGTCCAAGACCTTCTCTTGATACCGAGTTTTTCCATCATGGCATCGGAAACAGTCGCTGAGCGCTCTCTCATGGAGGTACGAGCCTGGCGGACGGTCGGGAGACCATGGCTTGTCGTCGGCGGAGACGTGACCTCGCGGAATCACGATGGGATACCCCTTGATCGGCCGATCGTGCACGACACCGGCATGGCACGTCGTGCAGCCTTCTCCCTGCCCTCGAGCCTCAAACGCCTGCATGTGCTTCCCATGACTCATGATGAGGCCCACATCTTTGACCGGTGACGGCAGATCCCGAGGGGCCACTTCGGAAACCCGGCCAATATGGCGATGGCAGCTTAGACAGCGATCGGACTCGACCCGCGCTTTCAAATTATGCGCGTCGGGATGGGTCCCGGACAGATAACGGACCGTATCCCGCACCCCGACCCAGACCTTATCGTGCATCCACCCTCCGATTCCCGGCCTCACATGGCACGCCACGCACGTCACGGTTTTGTGGGAGGACGCGGCCCAGCTTTCATAGGAAGGCGCGATGAGATGACAGCCGGCGCAGAACGTCGGTCGGTCGGTGAGAGGGGCCGCGACGGCGACGAGCGCGATCGCTCCGGCGACGAAACCCAGTATAAGCGCGCTAGGTTTCCAGCTCATGCGCCGATCGAGCGCGGCGGGGGAACTGTCGCACGATGAGCGCGGCGACCGCCGGCACATCGTCCAGACCGAAGACCGGAACGCCGAAATCCGCCGGCTTGTCCGACACGACCGCCAGCAATCCCTCCGTCGAGATGGGAATTTCCCCCGGTTGGTCGCGGACGATGAGAATCTTGGAATACCCTTCGTGCTTCCATCCTTCGGCGATAATCAAATCATAACTGTCGTCCAGAAATCGATCCCGCACGTCCTCGACTTTCAACTGATCCGACACGTCGGCGAAAAGCGCCATGCTTCCCTTTGACAGGACCACGACGCTGCTGGCTCCCGCGCGTTTATGGCGCCAACTGTCCTTGCCTTCCGTGTCTAAATCAAACCCGTGTCCGGCATGCTTTACCGTCGCCACTTTATAGCCGACGCGAACCAATTCGGGAATCAGACGCTCGATGAAGGTGGTTTTCCCGCTGTTTGAGCGCCCGACGAAACAGATGATCGGAATCGCCATCATGGTCATGATCCGGCAACGATACGACGCCTGTACGGCAATGAAACCGCCGTCCGCCTCATTGAACAGTCGCGGCGGCCCCTTTTCTCGTGCGATCGCTTCAAGGGCGACGCGTCGGGTCGGCGATCATCCTCACCGATCCTCTAACAGCAAGACGATCGAGGTCCGCCGGGATGATCGAAACGGTCCGCATCGGCGGCCCAGGCCTCACCGCTCAAGAGCTGAACCGTCACGGAATCTCCCGGATTGAGTTTCTCAATCTCGACCGGAACGTCGATCAGACAGTTGGCCTTGACCATTGAGGTGAGAATGCCGGACCCCTGGTCGCCCGTCGTTCGAACTTTGAATACCCCTTGTTCACGAGTCAGGATTCCTCTCAAGAAATGCCGCCGGTCCGGCCGCTTTGAAAAATGTTCTTGAAACGCCGCCTCCACGGTCGGGCGTCCGTACGTTCGGCGGCCCGCCATTTTGAGGATGGCCGGGCGGACCAGTTGCTCAAACGTGACCATCGAAGAAACGGGATTTCCCGGCAATCCGAAGGCCGGCTTTCCCTGGATTTTGCCGAAAGCGAGCGGCTGACCGGGCTTGATCGCCAGTTTCCAGAAATTCATCTCGGCGCCGATCTCTTGAAACACGGCCTTGGTAAAGTCATAGTCTCCCATCGATACCCCGCCCGAGAGAACCAACATGTCCGCGCTCATCCCCTGGAAGATTTTTTCTTTCAGCGCCGCCCGCGTATCGCGCGCGATACCGAGCAATAACGGAACGCCGCCAGCTTCCTGCACGGCCGCGGCGATCCCGTAGCTGTTCGAGTTGACAATCTTGTCGTCGCTCGGACGCTCGTCGAGATCGGCCAGTTCATCTCCCGTCGACAGAATCGCGACGCGCGGCCGCTGATGAACGAACACGAACGGCTTCGCCAGAACGGCCAGCATGCCCACTTCCCCCGGTCGAATCAGCGCGCCCTTTTCGATGATGCGCGCACCCTTCGTCACGTCTTCGCCTTGCAGACGAATGTTGGCACCCCGCGGCTCCGGTTTGAAGACGCGGACTGTCCCCGCTTGGGGCTCCGTATCCTCAACCTTCACGACCGTGTCCGCCCCGTGCGGAATCGGCGCGCCGGTCATGATTCTGATCGCCTCCCCGGCTTGAACCGTTTTCGACGGCATCTTGCCGGCCGGCACTTCTTCGATCACCCTCAGCGTCACCGGTCTCTGAATCGCGTGCTCCTGCCTGATATCTTCCCAGCGCACCGCAAATCCGTCCATGGCGCTGTTGTTCCACGGCGGATTGTCCCGTTCGGCGACGACGTCTTCTCCGAGCGTTCGCCCGAGCGCGTCGAGAACGGAAACCTTCTCCACGCCCAGAGCGGTTACGGCGTCGAGCACCACGCGACGGGCTTCATCAAGAGGAGTCAATCGGTCTCTGCCGTCTTGTCGATGAGCCATCGAACGACCACCCTTAGATTTTTCGAGACGCCGTCCCTTTCAACGACGACTCGTTTCTCCTGCAGAACGTTTCGACCTGATCGGCGATGCGATGGTAGGCCTCCGCGGTGGGCGTATCGGAATTGAAAAGCGCAAACGGCTCCCCCGCGTCCGATTGAGTCACCACCTCGGGGTCCAGCGGAATACGTCCGAGAAACGGCACCCCCATCTCCCGCGCGGAGGCTTCGCCGCCTCCCCGCCGAAACACGTCGATGTGTCCCCGGCAATGCGGACATTCCAATCCGCTCATGTTTTCGACGATGCCGATGATCGGCACGTTGCTGTCCTTGCAAAAGGTGACCGATTTTCGAGAATCGAGCAAGGCCACTTCCTGCGGCGTGGTCACGATCACGGCGCCGCTGACCTGTCCCAGGAGATCGACCGTCGTCACCGATTCGTTCCCGGTCCCCGGCGGAAGATCGATGAGCAAAAAATTCAAATCCTGCCATTCGACGCCGCCCAGCAGTTGATTGATGAACTCGTACTTGTACGCGTCGCGCCAGATGATGGGATCGTCGGAGCTCTGGAGCAGAAACGACATCGACGCGATTCTCAGATTGTAGGCCTGGAACGGGATGATGCCGCCGCCGGTGCTGATTTTCAGTCGTTGGCCTTCGGCGCCCACCATCTTGGGAATATTGGGGCCATGGATGTCCATGTCGCAGATCCCGACGTGCCACCCCTTGAGCGCAAGACTCACCGCGATGTTCGTCGTGCAGGTGCTCTTGCCCACGCCCCCCTTATTGCTCATGATCAGCACCTTGTGCTCGACCCGCTGCATCCGCTTGCCGACGAGCCACCGACTGTGCCCTTCTTTGTCTTTTTGACACCGTTCGTTCTCGTCGCAGATCGCGCAAGCCCACAGATAGGTGCAGGCGTCGCCGTCACGATTGACAACGGTCAGTTCGCGCCCCATGTCGTTATCCCTTCCAATTTACTTTTTCCGCCGTCGGCTATCGTCGGCTTCCGGATGAAGGCACCCCGACGTACTCGCTCTCCGAAGCTTTCGGCATGGCCACCAGTCCGCGCCCCCCGGCTCCGGCGGCGGCCGGCGCCATGCCCGTTCCGGCGGCCTCGACCTCCGGCTGCTTGCCGAAAAACTTGGCCCCCAGAATACCGACCCAGTAGAGCAAAAACATGGGGCCGGCCATGAGAGTTTGGTTGAACGGATCGGGAGTGGGGGTGAGAATCGCCGCGATGATGAACGACCCCAACAACGCCCATTTCCAGTAGCGAATCAAGAACGGGGCGTCGACCCAGCCCAGCTTCGCCATGATCGTAAGGGCTAAAGGTACTTCGAAGATCAGGCCGAATACCAGCAGAAACCACAGGGCGAAGCCGACGTACTGGGCGATGGAAATCTGCGGCGTAAACCCGGCGTTGACGCCGTAGGATATTAAAAAATTCAGCGCGAACGGGAGGACGAAAAAAAACGAGAACGCGGCACCGGCGTAAAAGGCGACGGCGCCGATGCACACAAACGGTCCGACGAAACGACGCTCCTGGACATGCAGGCCCGGCACCACGAATCGCCAGATCTCATAGAGAATATAGGGAACGGCCAGCACGATGGCGAACAGCCCCGCCACCTTGACGTTCTGCCACAAGGCCTCGGCCGGCGCAAGAAAGACGAACGGAACGGTCGGTAGGTCGGTCGGTTCCCACGACAACGTGCTGGGCACGAACATGTTCTGCAATGGAACGCGAAGCCATTTGACGAGGGTATCCGCGAAGAAAAACGTCCCCACAAACACGATCGCCGTCACGATCGTGGCGCGGGTCAGCCGCACCTGGAACTCCACCAGGTGCTCCATCACCGGCATTTTCTTGTCTTCCAGTGGTTTGAAGATCGTCTCTTGCAGCCACTGGTTGAATTGTTTCAGCACATCCCCTCGTCAAAACAAAGCCCTTACACTCGGCGCCTCACTTTTCCTCACACCGGCTGCGCGGGAGCCATCCAAGCCCCGCCAAGCCCCGAGTCGCCAAGCCGAGCCGTTACGGCCCCTCACGTCCTCTTCTCTATTTGGGCTATTTTGGATTGACCGCTACAAAAAGACTGTTACCTCGCCGATTGATCAACAGAACGGCCAACTCGTCTTTACCGATCTTGGCGGCCGATTTTTGATAATCCTCCAGCGTTTTGACGGCCTCATGATTGATTTCCTGAATCACGTCGCCGCGCTGCAATCCGGCCGCTTCCGCTTGCCCGCCCGGCTCCACCGAGGCGATCACGACGCCGGTCACATTGGCGGGAATGTTCAATTGACTCATCAACGCGTTGTCCAGCGCCTGGACGCGAAGAGACGCCAGGACATTGTCCGGAGGCTTGATCGTGGATCCCGGTTCCTTCGACGGCGCGGGCTCTCTCCTCGCCAACACTTCGTCCGACGGCCGCTCGGCCACTTTGACGGTGATCGTCTGTTCTCTTCCGTCGCGCAGGATCTTGACCTCCGCTTCTTTTCCCACCATCGTGCGGGCCACGATGTTCCGGAGCTGGCTGACGTTTTGGACTTCCTTGCCGTTAAACGCCACCACCACGTCGCCCCGCCTGATCCCGGCGGCAAATGAAGGCCCGCCTTCGTTGACGTCGCTGATGAGGACGCCCTTCCGATTTTCCGGCAACTTGAACGATTTGGCCAACGCCGGCGTGATCTCCTGAATCGCCACCCCCATCCAGCCGCGCACGACCTTGCCAGTCCGCATCAGACTGTCCACGATATCGACCGCGATGCTGCTGGGAATCGCGAATCCCACGCCTTCGGATCCTCCCGTCCTCGAAAAGATCGCCGTGTTGATGCCGATGAGCTCGCCGTTCATATCGACGAGCGCCCCGCCCGAATTGCCGGGATTGATGGCGGCGTCGGTCTGAATAAAATCCTCATAATCCGCGATGCCCACGTTTCCTCGTCCCAGCGCGCTGATGATCCCCAACGTCACGGTCGAGCTGAGCCCGAACGGACTTCCCACGGCCAAGACAAGATCGCCCACTTGCAATTTCTCATAATCCGCCCATTTGAGCGTCGGCAGATCCTTGGCCTCGATTTTGATGACGGCCAAATCGGTTTTCGGATCCGTCCCAACGATTTTGGCCGAAAACTCCCGCCGATCGTTCAACGTCACCGTAATCCGCGTCGCCCCTTCCACAACGTGGTTGTTGGTCACGATATAGCCGTTGGGATCTATCACCACTCCGGATCCGGCACTCTGTTCCGGGCGGCCGTGCGGGCCAGGCGGGAGAGGAGGCATCGGCGGCGGAGTGGGCGATTCTTCTCCTCCAGGCTCCCCTCCAGGTTCCTCACCCGGCGGTCTCCCGAACGGCCCGGGCGGCAGTCCGCGCCGGCGCCCGCTCTCGCCTCCTCCGGTCACCGCAATGTTGACGACGGCGGGCGTCGTCTTTTTGACGATTTCCGAAAAACCTTGGACAAACGCCGGAGGCACACCGGCGTCCGCAGTAGAAAGCCCTTGTTCAAGGCCGACGCACGCATACAGCGCCATGAACAGCCCGCCGCCGACCGACCACACAAACGCTCGCCGACTTCGATTGACCATGGATAGGATCCTCCAGAAGTATGAATGCTCACTCAAAACATCTCACGGGGCCGACCGTTTCCTTCCTTCTCTAAATCCGTTCGCCCGCACACCGGCACCCTTTACGAAGGCATTGTACACTAACCCTTCCAAGGGCTTCAAAGAGGAAAGTCTCCGCGACCGGCCGATATTTTTCTCAATGACGAGAATCCACGGTTGCTTTCGCGCCATGTTTCCAGTACGGTGATCGCCCCGGTGCTTCGCCTCAAAAACGGATGACGACCCCACGAGTCATGACATTCTTTCCGACCAATACGCGGCAACCAAGGGATTTGTCCGTGCTGATGAAGGCTGCTCTGTTATTGATCGTCGGATGCGTCCCGGCATGCGTCCCTCGGCCGGATGCTTCCCCCGCCAAGGATCCGCTGCCCTATACCGTCAAACTGGATATCCCTTCTTCCATCGCGCAACAAACCTTTCGCTACACCGATTCTTGCGGCCGGATGGGAGAGGTTCCGATCGGTCGCCAGATTGAGAAAGCGTTGCGTGAAGAGGCGTCCCGAACGTTCAAAACGGTCGTCTCCGAATCGGACCGAGAGAATGTGATTCATCCAGATCATGTGATGACGTTCGAGGTCCGGGAGTGGTCATTTCATCTCGACAAGGATGCCTTGTATGATCGGGCGCCGGCAACCTTGCGAATGAATGCGCTCGTCCGGACCTCCGACAGCCGGGGCGCCGTCTTGCGGGAAACGGAATTCAGAGTGGACCGGCGAGAGCGCCTGCGGTTGGAGCAGGTCGGCAGAAATTGCGACTATGTCATCTCCCCCTTCATCCGCGAGACGGCCGAAGAGTTGGCCGCAAAAGTCTTTCTGGATGCCCGACTGGCGTTCGGGGAGCAACCGTCCTCGTCTTCCGTCTCTCAGGAATCAACCTCGCATCCCTCGGCCTTTTCGGCGACGGACGGATCGCCCCCTTCGACGACGTCTTCCACCTCGTCGGCGCTTCGTTTCAAAGCTCTGCTGCTCGACGAAAACGGCGACTTAATTCTGGAAAGCGGCGAGCACGTGCGGGTCCGAGTCGATGTCGTCAATACCGGCACGATTCCGGTTCAGGACGTTTCGGTCTCCCTCACGGGCACGCCTGAGGTACTCGATCTCTTCCCCGCGACAACCTTGGCGATTCCTTCGTTGCAACCGGCTCAGACGAAATCGTTGGAGTTCATGGCGACCTTGCCTCCGACTCTCCGGCCGCTCCAAGCCGAAATCCATGTTTCCCTGACTCAGTCGGGGAAACCGGTCGCGCCTCCTCAAACGCTCTCGCTGACGATTCAGCCGGCCGGCGCCGGCCTAGACGACGTGGATCGGATTCCCGCTCCTCGATCCGCTTTTGAGCGACCGGGGACCCACTTGATCGCTATTGGAATCAGTAATGATCCGCCCTCTCAGACCAAGCTGAGAAAATACTCCTCAATGGACGCGCAGAGGGTAGCCGACTATTTTCAGGCGATCGGAGGCGTGCCTGCATCCAACGTGATGCTGCTCCGGGATTCGCAAGCCCATCGCGCCGCCGTCGACGCTGCGTTCACCAAGTGGCTTCCCCAGCGCATAGACAAGAACGTCGTTGTCATCGTCTATTTTTCCGGTCAGGCGATGGTCGCTCCAAACGGCGAAGTATTGCTGGCTTTATCCGATGCAAGCAGTGCGGCAGACGCGCACCTCTATCCGCTTCGGCATATCGCCTCAACCATCGCCAAACTCAACATCCACCAGACCCTCTTCATCTTTGACGGCTCGGTGTCCAAATTGCGCGACGAGTCCGATACACAAATGGCCTTCCCTCGTTGGGATCTCAATGGGACAACCATGATCCACATGATCGGCGGCGAATCCTTCAAGACCGGCTTGGAAGATGACGCTCACCGCCACGGGCTGTTCACCTATTTCTTTCTGCGCGGACTTCGTGGAGAAGCCGACACCAATCACAACGGGTTCGTCACGCTCGGAGAACTTGCCGGCTACGTACGCCAAAAAGTGACGTGGGCGGCCAAGTCCCGGTTTAATGCGGAGCAGCGCCCGATGATTTTTCCGACGTTTGCGCCGAGCGACACAGTCGCCTCGCTTGTCTTGTCCGCCCCCGCCGCACTCGCATCTGCACACCATCCCTAGTCCGTTCTTTATTCTCACTCAACTCACCACAGGATCATCTGTTTATCAATGATTTCCAATTTCCAGGACCGAAAATGATTTTTCGCGAACGAGACGATTGAATTTTTTTTCAAAGCGGTGTAGTCTGCGCCGGATTTTTCGAGGAGTGAGTTATGACAAAAGTGACCGAACAAATCATTATCGAAAAGTTGCGGGAATTGTCGCAGGAACGGCAGGCCGAGGTGGCCGACTTCATTGACTTTTTAGTTCATCGGGAAACGGGAAGAGGCTCGCTGACGCAGGAAGCGGAACATCTCGCGCAAACGGCCTTCACCACGCTCTGGGACAATCCACCCGACGCCGAGTACGACCGGCAATAACGCAACGTGGTGTCTTCTCTCTATCCTCCTATCTCATAACAGGGACGTCATCGCGAGCTTGGCGCCGCCGTTGAACGCAGCATCCCAACATTCCACTGAAGTTCCACCCCATTCTCATCTTGGATAGATCGGCAGGCTTCGGGTCGTTCACATCAGGATCCTCTAATTCGACTTGCCGCCGCATATTCTCATCAACCGTCGAGGATCATCCCGTAGCCCCCTTGACTTCGATCCGAGCGGTACGCAATGTTATTGGCGATCCCGGGGGTGCCGTATGAAACCGGGGTAGGTCCCTTTTCCTTTCGTTACACTGCCGTCTCCTTCTCTACCATTTCCCCTGCCGAGTGTGTGTCTCCACCCCATACTCCCGTTTTTCACTTTCACAAGGAGGTCGCGCCATGAAACTCTCGCTCATTGCGTATTTTGTCGCGGCCGGATGGCTCGTCGGTTCCCTCCTCGCGCTTGCCAATCCGGCGATGCTTCCCAAACACCCGGGCTATCCCATGGGAAAAGCCGTTGACCCGGTCAACGGGCAGTTACTGGCGAACGATCCCGGTCAAAAGAATGCGACGGTGCAAGAGGCCCTTGTTGAGTCTGCTCGCGTCAACGAGAGTCACAGCAAGCAAAACCTTTTCATTAACGAAGAAAACCGACGGATCATCGAAAAGCCGGGCGCCGGTCTGCTCCCCAAAGTCGAGGGACCGCACATTAAGATCGAGCCGCCGGTGAAGGAGGGAATGAGAGTGACCGCCTCGCCGCAGTAAGGATGTTTTGCCTCATGAAAGCAAAGGCGGGCGGGAAAGTTACTTCCCGCCCGCCTCGTTGCCTATGAGAAATCAAACGCCTATTCGATGGATACCGATCGCGTCCGGCTATTATTCACCCTTGCAGAAGCTTCGCTCGTAGTTGATGATATGCCACGCTTCTTCTTCGTTAATAGCCGCCGGAATCAAAGAGACCATTCCGGTGCCGGGGCTGCCGTTCTTAATGACCCAGAAGAGCTCACCGTCTTTCCGCTTCTTGTGGAATTTGCAGTTGGTAAAGTCACGCGGGCTTGGATTCAACATCGCGCCGGCGGGGCCGTCACCCTTGCCTGTTTTCCCATGACAGTTGAAACAGGTGCCCTTTCCTTCATACAAAGCCTTTCCCTTGGCAATACTGTCCGCCGTAGGCTCTATCGGATTCTTCATGGCTTTTGCATCCGCAAGCTGATCGGCCGGGACACGAGGCTTCGTGGGATCTCGCTCTTCCGCACCGACCAGAGAAGCCGACAACAGCACCAGCGCTGCGCTGACCCCCAAAAACTTTGACAAATACCCCATCACACATCCTCCTTTGTATTGAACTGACCATGCATTGATTCCGCAACAAGCGGCAGGTTGAAATGCCATAAGACGCATGCAAAAGCCGTCAAAACGATCGGACTATACCAACCCCTTTAAATTCCTGTCAAGAAACGACCCTTTCACTACCCTCATCCCGTCAAATGATCGCTCTCGCTCCGTCACTTCGCCACTTTGCTACTTTTTCCATTGAAGACGCCGAGACATGAAAATTTGCAACTGTCCATGGGCACGAAAAGCAACCACCTTCGGAGGAGCCCCGACTTCTCTAGGAAAATACATGACGAACGAAGAGACCGGCAAGGATGATGAGCGTGATATCATTCCCTTGGCATCGGCGTTATCGCTTCAAGACAATATCGCGCGCGACTTTGCCGCTTGGGCCGAACGGTTTTTGAGGCTTCCCGTTCAATTCCGCCTTGACTCCGCCGGCGTTGCCGAGCGTGAGGACGAACTGATTCTGACCTTTCCATTGTGCCTTTTCACCAGGCCTTAACAACGACTCCTGCGGGCTGCCATTGTCGACTTGCACGACAACCCAACTTAATTCAGTGGCCTCCAGATCCAGCACCAATTGATCGTCTCCGGAAATTCCGCCCCTGTCAAAAGCAATCCCCCCCAACGGCCCGTCCGAACCGGGCGACACGGCATAAGCCGTCTGGGATTCCGCTCTTGACACCGTAATGGGCGGAGGAGTCGGTTCAAGCTGGCGGGATTCCTCAACAGACATCCGGGACGGCTGCGTCGTCGTTTTGTCATGTTGTTTCAGGGATTCACCGGAAAATTCCGGCTCCCCGCCGTCCCGCTGGGATGTCGCGGCGAGTTCATCTTTCACGGTCCCCACACCGTTTTGCGCGGTAAGAACCTGGTCCGAATCCGCGTGCCGGAGCATGGACGATTGTTCCCGACTCAGCAAAACGACTAAGACGACCACGGCGATTCCGATCGCCACTCCCACCGCTTTTCGATTCGCCCGACGTTTTCGCTCCTCTTCAATCTGACGGAGCTTGAGCCGTTCCCGTTCGTCCTGCTTTTCGTAAAACGTGCCGGCCGACTTGGTGAACCGCTGAATCGCGTCTTCCTCGTCCAGGCCGAGCGAGCGAGCATAGGAACGAACGAACCCTCTGGCGAACACTTGGTCGGGAAGCTTGGAAAAATTGCCTTCCTCAAGCGCCCGGACGAAGTCGGCCCGGATTCTGGTCTTGGAGGACACCTCGTCGACGGTCAATCCCTTCGCCTCTCGTACCTGTCTGAAAAATTCGCCGACCGACTCCATAGTGCCCTCTGCTACTTCAATTGAGCCGACAGTTCAGCGGCGGCCGTGGCATATTCTCCGTTTTGATCCAACAGCTCCGCTTTTTTCAGCGCCTCGCGGGCCTTGGCGGAATATCCCGCCTTCAAATACAGCCGTCCCAATTCCAATTGAGTCATTGCCGGTGGAATGCTCGGAGGACTGGTGGACGACGCATCTTCAAACGCCTCGATCGACGCCTGAAGATCGCCCTTTTGCTCCAGAGCCCTCCCCAAATGAAACCAGGCCAGATCAGGAGTCGCATAGAGCGGATTCGCCAAGGCCCGTCGGTAGGACTTGATCGCGTCATCCCAACGACTCTGGCTCGCCAGAATCTGCCCCAGGTAGGTGTGGGCTTCCGAAAAATCCTCGTCGATCTTGATCGCCGCGCGGAATTCTTCCTCCGCCTTCGCCAGTTTCCCCTGCATCGCGTACACGTGCCCCAACGCATACCGCGCCTCTTTATTGTTGGGATTCAACTGGACCGCTTTCTGAAACGACACGAACGCTCGTTGCCGATCGCCCGGAAGACTGGCCACTCCCTCTTGATAATACCCTTGCGATTTCCTAATCGTCTCCTCGCTCGTGGCGCAGCCGGCCGGCAGGATCAACGATGCCGCGCAAATCAATAAACAGCCGAACTCCACCGCACGCACGGCGACCTCCCGACACCGCCTTCTCGTTTCCGTTGCTTTCCTCACGGAATGTCCTCGAAATGAGTCAATCGTTTGAACTCACGGAATCGTTCCTGCACTTCTTTGTAATCCAGGATGCGCAATCGGTCAAGACTAAAGGATTCCACGGTAAACGACGCCATGACGCTGCCGAAGATGATCGCCTGTTTCATCGCTTCCTCGGACCGATTCCCGGTCGCCGCCAAGTAGCCCAGGAAGCCGCCGGCAAACGTATCGCCGGCACCCGTCGGATCGCGCACGTCTTCAAGGGGGAATGCGGGGGCGCCGAACACCTGTTTCTCGTTAAACATCAGCACCCCGTACTCGCCCCGCTTGATGATCAAATATTTGGGACCTCGCGACAGCACCAGCTTCGCTACCTTGACCAGGTTGGAATCCTCGCCCAGGGCGCGCGCCTCGCCGTCGTTGATGATCAGCACGTCCACCTGTTCGAGCACGTTCCACAGCGCCGCTCGCTTGCGGGCGATCCAGAAATTCATCGTGTCGCAGGCGACCAATCCGGGACGATTCACTTTTTGGAGCACGTCCAGTTGCAGCTCCGGATCGATATTTCCAAGAAACAAGACGTCGGGCGATCGATGCGTGTCGGGAATGACGGGACGAAACGTCTCAAAAACGTTGAGGTGCGTCTCCAGCGTATGCGCTTCATTCAACTGATGCGTGTACTCGCCTTTCCAGCGGAACGTCGCGCCGGGACGCCGTTCAAGACCCGTCAAATCGATCCCGCGACTCTTCAAGAACGCCACGTGTTGCGGGGGAAAGTCTTCTCCGACCACGGCGATCAGCGCGACGGACGTAAAGAAACTCGCCGACGTCGAGAAGTACGTCGCCGACCCGCCGAGAACCTCGGTTTTTTCACCGAACGGCGTTTTGACCGTATCGAGAGCGACCGATCCGACTACCAACAATTTTCCCATCCGTCATGCTCCTTGTTATTGTGACCAGACACGGCGCGTCAGCAACGCAAGTTTGTCCTTGACGGCGGCCGGTACGCCCTTGCGGGCCGTGACAATGGCATGGTCCAAGGCCCGCTGACAGACGCAGCTCCCCCCCGTCGCCACCGCGGGAATCGCTTCCCGCAGAATCCGCTTCGCCGACTCCACGTTGCGATGCAGCGTGGCCAAGATCGCCTCAACCGTCACGTCCTCTTCCGTCTCGTGCCAACAGTCGTAGTCCGTCACCAAGGCCATCGTCGCATAGCATAATTCGGCTTCGCGCGCCAATTTCGCCTCCGGCATGTTGGTCATCCCGATCACGTCGACACCCCACCGTCGATACAGCATCGACTCGCCTTTCGTCGAGAACTGCGGCCCCTCGATACAGACGTAGGTACCCCCCGAATGAACGGTCGCTCCCACCCGTCGGCCGGACGACGCCAGCTTCTCCGACAGACCGGCGCACACGGGCTTGCCAAACGCCACGTGCGCCACCACTCCGCCCTCGAAGAACGTGGACGCGCGCCGTTTCGTCAGATCCAGAAATTGATCGGGAATCACCACGTCCTCCGGCTTGATCGACTCCTTCATACTGCCCACCGCGCTGATGGAAATCACGCGGGAGACCCCTAGCGACTTGAGGGCGTAGATATTCGCCCGATAGTTGATCTCGCTCGGACTCAATCGGTGGCCGCTCCCGTGTCGAGCCAGAAACGCCACCCGAACGCCGTCGATCAAACCGACGACCACCGCGCCGGAGGGAGCGCCGAAGGGAGTGCGAATCCGATACTCTCTGGCGTCTTTGAGCCCTTCCATCGCATAGAGACCGCTCCCACCGATCACGCCCACCGACGCTTCTTGACGTCGATCTCTTCTGTGCGCCTTCATCTCGCTCCTTATCTTGTTGTTTGCATCGCATCCGGTTGCGAAGCGACGCCGAGCGTGTCCAGAAACCGCTCGACAATGGACACCACCCGTCGAGCCGTCCGGTCCGGCGATTCATCGGCCGCGATCGACAGCCAGTGAATACCCGGCTCTTTTCGAAACCACGTCGTCTGTCGCTTGGCGAAGCGCCTGGTATCTCGCTTGAACAAGCGAACCATGTCGGACTCATCGTACTCGCCGGACAAATACGCCGCGACGTGTCGATAGCCCAACGCCTTCATCGCCCCCAAGTGCCGTCCGTACCCACGATCGATCAACGCGCGGGTCTCCTCGACCATTCCGCTCGCCAACTGCCGATCGATTCGCGCCTCGATCCTGCGGTAGAGATCTTCCCTTTCCCGCTCCAACCCGATCAAGAGCGCAGAAAACGGCGCCTCGTGAAAGCCGTGACGGTCCTGCCAGACGGACATCGGCCGGCCGGACAATCGATACACTTCCAAAGCTCTGATGATCTTTGCTTCATCGCGAGGATGCAGCCTCGCCGCCAGAGCGGGATCAATCGCCGCCAATTCCGCATGGAGTCGCTCCCGCCCCTCCTTCTGACCGAGAATCGCGAACTCTTCCCGCAATTCCGGACTGGCCTCAGGAGCCGGACAGAGGCCCCGCACCAAAGCACGGATGTACAGTCCCGTTCCGCCGACGACGAAGGGCAATCGTCGCGCCGCAAGCAGACGCTCGATCTCCGTGATCGCCGTCCTCCGATACCGTCCCGCATTGAATGCTTCATCGGGGTCGGCCAAATCAATGAGTCGATGCGGCACGCCTTGCCGTTCCTCGATCGACGGTTTGTCCGTGCCGATGTCCATTCCTCGGTAGACCTGCCGGGAATCGGCCGCCAGGACGTCGGTTGAAAAATGTTTCGCCACCTGCACGGCGATCCGGCTCTTGCCCACCGCCGTCGGTCCCAACAACACGACCAACGGTCGTCGTTGACACACCGTTTCCGAGAGATTCGACATCATTCGCCGTTACGATCCTCATCGTCGCTCACCAGGCAAAGCCGAAGCAAGGCGCGGCGATGCGATTCACTTTTCTCGTTTCGGCCTATACCGAACCCCTTACCGTCACCAACCGGCCCGCCCGAACATTTTTTCCAGGTCGTCCGTCCCAAGCCGAAACACGGTTCGTCGCCCATGAGGACAGGTGGTCGGCTCGCCTTCGGCTCGCCAATCTTCAACCAACGTTTTGATCTCGGGCAACTCCAAGGAGCGGCCGGAGCGGATTGCGCCATGGCAGGCCAGCGAGGCCAAGATGGAACGGACTTTGGCCTCCACCGTTGACGCATGATCCCATTGGCTTAAATCATCGAGCACATCGAGCAAAAACGGCTCCATGTCCATCTTGC
Source organism: Nitrospira sp. (assembly GCA_024331095.1). Lineage (GTDB taxonomy): Bacteria > Nitrospirota > Nitrospiria > Nitrospirales > Nitrospiraceae > Nitrospira_D. The sequence continues at coordinate 95,821 of JANDJE010000004.1, forward strand.
CAAGCCCCACGGGAACGGCCCGAACCAACACGCTCGACGGCCCAAAAGGCTCAAGCTCCAACCCGAGTTTCTCAAGGTCGCCTTGATGACGACCCAGAAGCGCCGCGTGAGAAGCCGGCAAGACGACCGTTTCGGGAAGAAGCAAGGGTTGGGATCGAACGTCCCGAGACGCCCACGCGCGAAACAACCGTTCAAACAACACCCGCTCATGGGCGGTGTGTTGGTCGATCACGGCCAAATCGCCGCCGAGCTGGACGATCAAGAACGTGCGATTGAGCTGACCCAGTGGACGGATCTCTTCCGACGGCACCCGCACATAGGGCTCGGCCGTTTCGCTCACAAAAACCAGTTGGCCTCCTTCTTGAAGCGGAACGTCCGGCCGGGCAAGCGGCCGATCTGACGCTTCCACCTCTTCTTCTCCCGCTTTTGTGGGATCGGTTCGCCCCCATCCCGATTCGTCGTGCACGGCCCGAGTTTGCGACTGAGTTCGGATGGATTCGCCGTTCGCTTCCACCGTTCCCGCGACCGGAAATGCCGTCTCGACTCCCAATGCCTGACGCACCGCCCTTCGCACCAACCGGTGGATCAAATCCTGATCCGCAAAGCGGACCTCTCGCTTGGCGGGATGGACGTTGACGTCGACTCGGTCGGGATCGACATCCAAGAACAAGACGAAGAGCGGCTGGCGGCCCTTGGCAAGAGAGGCCCCATACCCCTCCGTCACCGCGTGAAACACGGCGGCGTTTCGAACCGGACGGCGGTTGAGAAACAATTCCTGGGGGATCCGCGATGACCGCGCCTGCACCGGATCGATCACATAGCCGCCGACCCTGGCCGTCGGAAGAGCCGCTTGAACCGGTCGGCAGTGGGCCAGAAACGAGAGTCGATAGACCTGGCCGATGCGATCCCGTTCGGACGAAACGGCCGGATAGTTCACGGCCTCCGCTCCATTATGGAGCAGTCTGAAGTGGACGGACGGCCAGGCAAGCGCCGCCTGCTGCACGACGCGGCTGATATGCGAGAATTCCGCAGGAGCCGATTTGAGAAATTTCTTCCGGGCCGGCTGATTGTAGAACAACTCTTTCACTTCAATGCTGGTGCCGGCCACGGGCGGCGCTTCGACGACCCCGTCGATCTTTCCTTCCGTGACCAGGAAGGACACGCCGACTCCGGTCGAACGCACGGCCGTGGAGACGCGGACGTGGGAAACGGCGGCGATGCTCGGCAGAGCCTCGCCCCGAAACCCCATGGTCCGAATGGTCCAGAGATCCCGATCGGACCGGAGTTTGCTCGTCGCGTGCCGCTCGAACGCCAACATCGCGTCGTCGGGCTCCATGCCTTCGCCGTCGTCCGTCACGCGAATCATCGTCAATCCGCCGTTCTGAATCTCGACGGTGACGGAACGGCTCCCCGCGTCCAAGCTGTTCTCGATCAGCTCTTTCACCACGGCGGCCGGACGCTCGATCACTTCTCCGGCCGCAATGCGGCTGACGACGTCGCCGGGCAAGACGCGTATCTTTCCGCTGCCGGCTGTCACCATGCGATCCGACTCCTCACGGATGGAAATGCGGGGGAAAAGTGGAGCGGCGGGATGCGGGGATCATCGAATTTCAGCCAGCTTGATTTTGGCCATTCGAGACTCCTCCGAGCCGGGAAACTCTTCGAGCACACGTTTCAAGTTCTTTCTTGATCTTGCGAGATCACCAGTCTCCGCCGTCGCCAACCCGAGTTTGTACAACGCGGCCGGAATTTTCTCATTGCCCGGATACTCGGCCACCAACGACTCGAACGCCTGAATGGCATGGCCGTAGTCCTTCATTTTGTAATAGGACTCTCCCAGCCAGTACTGCGCGTTCGGGCTCAGCGACGTCACCGGAAAATCTTTCAAGAATCGTTGAAATCCGGCCACGGCAAGCTCATATTTGCCGTTGAGGTAATCATTATAAGCCAGATTGAAGGCGGCCGTCGGGGTAATGCCCGGCGTGCCGACCGGAGCGTCCCCGGAAGGAACCTGCCTGGTTGATTTGAGTGCGGATGAGGAATCGGTTCTGATCGACGCCTGGACCACCGCCTCTTCCAGTTTCGCCAACCTGCTCTCGATTTTCTGAAGCCGGACGGACAGGTCATCGAGTCGCTGCCTGCCCAACTCGGCGTCCTTCGACCGCTCGACCGAGTCGATTCTTCGCAACGCCGAATCCAGGCGCTGATGATCCTGCTCCTGCGCCCGTGAAACCGCGGAAAGCTGTTCGCGCACCTCCAGAAAATCGGCGTGTTTGGCGCAAGCGGTCACCGTGAGCATGGAGACAAGCATCGGAGCAAGCGCGGCAACCTTACATCGCTTACATCGATCCTTCATCATAAGAATCACCGTCCGGTTTTCAGTTGCGCCAGCTTATCGGACGCTTTTCCCGCTTCCTGACTCTTGGGATACAGAGTCATCACCTGTTTGAACGCCGATTCAGCCCGTTTCTTGTCCTTCAAAGCTAAATAGGCATACCCTTTTTTCAGGATCGCGGCCGGAACCTTGTCGCTCCGCGGATAATGCAGCTCGACCAGATTATAGGCGTCGATCGCTTTCTGATATTCTTTCTCACCGTAATAGGCCTCGCCCTGCCAATACCGGGCGTTCGGGGCCAGATCGGAATTGGGGTACTCCGACAAGAACGCCGCAAATCCGTTCCGGGCACCCTCCAAATCACCGTGACGAAACAACGCCAACACCCGTTCGTATTGGACTCGGTCCGGAGGGGGATCGGCTTTGGCCGCCGTCGATTCGGACGGAGCCGACTCTTTCGGCGGTGTAATCGTGATGGAAGCAGGGGTGGTGCCCGGTCTATCTGCTAAGGCCGCCGACGCGGCGCCCGTCTCAAGCTTGGGCCGATCCACCGGATCGGGCTCGGCGTCGGACAGCGACGGATCATCGGATCGCTGCGCCGATCTCATCGACGATTGGCGCGCATCGGTTTTGGAGTTGCCGGCCTCGACCAGTCGCACCAACGACTCGATCCGACGGTCCTGTTCGGCGATTCGCGTGGAGAGAACCTGGATATTCTGAGACAGGGACTCCAGTGATTTGCCCGTCGCTTGCTCTCTTTGATCCGCTTGCTCGTGAAGCTCCGTCAACGCCTCCCGAAATCCGGTCAACGCCTGATTGAACTGAACGAATTTTTCCGTGCTCTGATTCAGCCGTTGACGGTGGTCGGCCGTCTCTTTTTCTTGCTCCTCCAGCCTTTCATTGACCCGTTTGGCCAGGGTGTCATTGGTGCGTTGCACCGCATCGATGATGTCTTTTTTCATCCCCGCCACGACGGTTTCCGTCGCGCGAGACAGTTCGTTCAGTCTGGCCGCGACTTTCGCATCCTGCGTGTCGAAGCTTTTTTGAATCCACGCGTACCGCGTCGCATTGTCGGCATCCATTTTCTTTACTTGCTGTTCCAGTTGAGCCAGCCGATGTCTGATATCTTCTTGCTTCGCTTCCAGCTCCTGGGCCAGATGAAACGCGCGTTCCACCTCTCCCTGCAATCGAGGCAATTCGTGATCCCGCAATGTCGCGATTTCCTGCCCTTGCCTGGCCCGGGCCTGCGAGAGCTGCTCATCCTGCTGCTTAATGCGCTGCTGCAAGACCCGCTCGGTGTGTCTGAGATCCGATTCTTGCGCGACGCACCCGAACAGCAGAACGGACAAGATGACGGGAATCGCGGTCTCAGCCTTTCTCATGATTGTCCCTCTCTGACCACATCCGCCGGTCGCCACGCCCTTTCATTCCATGGACAGCGGTGACCGCCCCCCGCTCCTGGGCCATCGCCGACGCATTCGCTATCTGCCTCCCTTGACGACCATGTGCGCCCGGCGGTTCTGCGAATAACAGGATTCGTCATGCTCCTTGCAAAACGGCCGTTCCTTGCCGTACGACACCACCGACAATTGGCCCGGCGGCACACCGAGCTCAACCAGATAATTTCTGGCGGCCTTGGCACGTTTCTCTCCCAAAACCAAATTGTAGGCGGAGGTGCCTCGCTCGTCACAGTGCCCTTCGATCTTCAATTGCACCCCTCGGCTCGATTTGACCCACTCCGCATTACGGGACAAGGCCTGGCGTCCCTCTTCGGTAATTACAAAACTGTCAAAGGCGAAGAACACGTCCCGCAACCCGGCAGCCGCCGAGGCCGCTTGTTCGGCCCGCAGCTCGTCAAGCTGGCGAGCGGCGCTCTCAGGATCGGCTTTGGCCATAAGGGCGTTGCTTCCGACTCGCTCTTCCGACGGATTTTTATCCAACCCTCGCAAACTTCCCCCATCCTGCCCGGACAGCGACAGGTCGGGGACCTCTTGACCGGACACACCTCTATCCTGTTGCGAGGTTGCGGTGTTGCCGCCGGATCGGACGGATTTCGAGGCACATCCGGCCATCATCAGAAGAGATAATCCGATCATCAATGGCGCACCAATGAGAGATTGCAGCCGCGTCATATTTTTGACTCCCTTCCTCCGATTTTTTGTGGTTTTATTGAAGAACTGTCCTCTCCAGCATACGGAGAAGAGTCTCCCGGCACAATTCAATTTTTTCTCTGTATCACGACGCCGGCGACCAGGCCGGAGCACTGTTGTGCGTCCCCGTATGGGTGATCCGCTCAAGGTCTTTGCCGTCGGCGTTGATCATGTAGACATGGCTCTTACCTTCCACCGTCGAGCTGAATACGAGATGCCGCCCGTCCGGCGACCAAGACGGAGAATCATCAACCCCAGGTCCCGTCGTCAATTGGACGCGCTTCTGACCATCGGGAGTAATCAGACAAAGTTTGTACTCCTTCCGCGGCGTCCGGCACACATAAGCAATCCAATTGCCACGGGGCGACCAGGCCGGCGCTGCATTATAGTCTCCTTCGAACGTCAACCGGCGCACGTTGGTCCCGTCCCCGCTCATGAGAAAAATTTGCGGCCCTCCGCTCCTATCCGATACGAATGCAAGTTCGCGGCCAGATGGAGACCACGTTGGAGAAAGATCCCCGGCGGCATTGACCGTCAACCGTTGAACGGTCTTAGTGCGGGTATCCATACGATACAGTTCGGAATTTCCCTCGTAACTCGAAGCAAACGCAAGAAAATTTCCATCCGGCGACAATGTCGGCGTGATGTTCAAACCGCCCAACGACACCAATGTCCATCGTTTTCCGGTCGCCAACTCGATCATATCGATGGTTTGCGTGTTTCGATGACGATAGGCGGTGAACACCAAAAACCTTCGGTCCGGCGACCATCGAGGCATCAGATTCAAGAACCCGTCCGCCGTCACTTGACGCGGCTCAAAGCCGTCATAATCCATCACGAAAAGCTCGCGAGCGGCCCCCTGCTCCGCGACGTAAGCGATCTTGGTCCGGGCGATGCCCGGCTCTCCCGTGTACCGAAACACCAGCTCATCCGCAAACCTGTGCGCCATCAACCGCGCGACGGAAGGAGATCCCACGTATCGTTTGCCTCCGACCATCTCATCGCTCCCCGCGTCATATACGTAGGCTTCCATGTTCACGTCGGCATCCTTGTCTTCGCTCTTCATGCCGGCTTTGCCCCAGACGATCACAGAGGCCCCCTGCTCCGCGGCCTGTTTGAACGACGGATGCGGCTCGGTTCCCAAGGCGCTCGCCTTCACCCCAAGGCCAGCCACATCCACGAGAGAAAACACCAACGATCGGCGCAGGTCGGCCTTGAGCACCTCCTCGATGCGGGTCCCCAGTTTGATTCGGCCTTCCGGCGAATCAGGTCCGCCCGCGTCGGCGATTCCAACGACACCCACCGGGATTTTCTGAAAATCCGGTCGTGTCGCCTCAAGAAACACGTCCGTTGCCCGGGACTCAATGATCCAGATCAGCCCGACCGACACACACAGACCGACGATGACGGTTTTCGACGACATCGATTTATCCCTGCGCGTCACCGACGGTGAACGTGAAATGGGCGTCGTAATGGGGTTCCTCCACTTCAGGCGGAAACATCGGCAAGGGAATCGCGTTGATCACGGCTCGTTTTCCCGCCAGATCATAGTACTCATTGCCGGACGACCGCTCAACCTCCACTTCGGTCACCGACCCGTCGCGATGGAGCCGGAATCGGATGACAACGACGTAGGTTCGGCCCGTGAGGTCGATCGGCGGAGCATTCCAAAAACTGCTGATCCGTTGTCGAACACGGCTGAGATACGCATTGGAGCCGGACGCAACACCGGCAACTTTCAGCGCCGTATTGACCGTTTTGACGTTCGACGCCTTCGCTTCAACCTGAGGAGTCGGCTTGGGAGCCGACTCCGACAGCGGAGACTGGGCAAGATCGATTTTCCTGATGTTCCGAAGCTCCTGATCGAGCTCCCTGCTCACCTCCTCGGCCAGCGAGGATCTCGGTTTGCTTTCCGAAGCTTTCCTGATCGGCTCGGTCATTTCGGAAACAATCGGAACGTCGGGCAGCTTGAGTTGCCGCTTGATCGGGCGCTCCGCCGGGCTCAAATCTCCCAGTTTCGGCGCATCGGGTGGCAACTCCATTTTAGCTATGGCATCTCTGGCCGGTTGATTCACCGGTGCCGGGGGTGCCGGAGGCGCCGGAGGCGGTGTGGACATCGGCGCCGGGGTCCCCTTCATCGGCGGGGGCGGAGGAGGAGCCGTCATCGCTTTTGCCGGTGCTTTGACCTCAGTTTTTGGCGGATCAACCGGTTTGGGCGGCGGACTTGGCGGACTGGGCTGACTCGGTTCCGAAGCCAAGGACACTTCTATGGCTGAAGCCAACGGTCTCTCACTGGGCTGTGGGAGGCGAACCCACGTCACGAGCGCCAGCAATCCCACATGGAGAAAAAGGGACCCCGCGACGGCAAGCCAGAACCGATAACTTACATCGGCTTGCCGCTCCTCCATCCAATACCCTGCCGACGCGGAGGCCTGCGCCATGCCCACCCTTCGTCTTACTGCTTGCGTACCGGCGCGACGGCGTCGGCGACAGGTTCCGGACCCGTCGGATCGGTCACCATGCCGAGCTTCTCGATACCGGCCTTTTTCACCGCGTCCATCACCTGAATCACGACACCGTAGGGGACGTCGCGGTCCGCCCTGAGATAGAGCGACACGTCGCGTCGTTCCTCTTTCAGGAGGCGGAGCTTTCGCTCCAACTGCGCGAGCCCCACTTGATCCTTATCAAGATACAGCCGCTGATCCTTTTCGATCGTGAGAACCATGCGCATCTCGGGCTTGATCGTATTAGAAGCGGACGTGGGCAGATTGATGTCCATCCCACGGTATAACATCGGAGCCGTGACCATGAAGATCACCAACAAGACCAGCACGACATCGACCAGCGGAATAACGTTGATCTCCGCCAGAAACCGCCGTTGCCTGCTCTCAAGCATCATCCCTTCGCTCCCCAGGGAACCAATTGCGGCTTGGCGGAGGTCTGTTGGGGCTTGGCGGAGAGCAACGCCAACAGCTCCACAACCACGGCATCCATCCGAAACGCCGCGCGACGGATGCGTCCCAAGAAGTAATTGTAGGCGATGACGGCGGGAATCGCCGCGAATAATCCGGCCGCCGTCGCGATCAGCGCCTCGGACACGCCGGGCGCCACGGCTGCGATGCTCGCCGTGCCTTGCGCGCCGATTTCGCGGAACGAATCGATGATGCCGACCACGGTGCCCAACAGCCCCACAAAGGGACTGATATTCCCGGTCGTCGCCAAAAACGGCAGGAGCGACTCGAGCCTGGCAATCTGTCCTTGAGCAACGTGCGCCGCCGCCCGTTCCATCACGTGCCGATCCATCGTCGGCGAGGGAACGGCGGAATCGTGCGGCTCCCACTCCTCCTTCGAGGCTCGATTCAATCGATCAACGACGCCGTGGTACACCTTGGCACAGGGACTTTCGCTCGTCCTGTGGGCATGGCGCGCGATTTCGTCCAGATCCTTGGCTTTGGACAGCACCGCCATGAACCGCCGATCCTCCACGTCGACCGTCCGGAAAGTCCGCCACTTATACAAAATGATCGCCCAGGACACGATAGAAAAACACAACAACAACGACAAGACCACCTTCGCCACGAGGCCGAGCGAAGCAACAATGGTGATCGGATCCGCTTGAAACATGGTTATGATGCCTTTCCTCTCCTCCCTGTCACGTGGGACGGTCGAACCGGTCGATCGAATTGTATCAAACCTCCGAACAGAGGGAGCCGCCGAAAGACTTCCAGGGCACATCCTGCTCGGTCTCTCAACAAAAAGACACCCGGACTCGCCTTCGGAGAAGGATAGGGGTATGCCTCGGAGCCCTCGATCATGGGCTGCCACCGGTGGCGGAGCATGGTGAACTATGGCGGGGCCGACGGGATTTGAACCCGCGACCTCCAGATTGACAATCTGGCGTCCTAACCAAGCTGAACGACGGCCCCTTCAGTTTGCTCGCAGTCTGCTCGCGGCGGAGGATTCGAATTGACGAAACCCGTGTACGGCTATGACCCTAAAGCCTCGCCTTCCACGAGGCTTTGCTGAAACTCCTTTTCAGCAGGAGACTCCCCATTCCTTCTGGTAGGCGGAACAGGGATCGAACCTGTGACCTCTGCCTTGTAAGGGCAGCGCTCTTCCAACTGAGCTATCCGCCCGGGTTTTTTGTCAACCTGGCGGAGGGTATCAAGTCCCTCTTACCTTGTCAACCGGTCGTCTCTTCCTCCGCGCATCTGCGCATCGCTTAAGAGCCTGCGCCCGATGTTTTTTCCCGAGCCTGTCTCGGGAAATATCGCTGATGCACCTGCTTCAACCGGCTGCGTTCCACGTAGGTATAGATTTGCGTCGTCGCAATATCGGCATGGCCGAGCATCGTCTGGACCGCGCGCAGGTCCGCTCCCCCTTCCAACAAGTGCGTGGCGAACGAATGCCTGAGCATGTGGGGCGAAATCCGCTTCGTGATCCCGGCCCGTCTCGCCCGTTGTCGGAGCAATTTCCAAAACGCCTGCCTGGTCAATGCCCGCCCGCGCCGCGAGACGAATACCTTGCCCGACGACCGTCCTTTCAGGAGCACCGGCCGCACATGGGTGAGATAATCGGCCACCAAGCCCCTTGCCGCCTCTCCCATCGGCACCACCCGCTCCTTGGCGCCTTTCCCGGCAATCCGCAGGAACCCTCCGCTTAGATCGAGTTGGGACACGTCAAGCCCCGTCAACTCCGACACGCGAAGGCCCGAGGCATACAGAAGCTCCAGCATGGCGCGATCCCGTCGCTCTTCGGGACTCGAACCGGCCGGCATATCCAGCAATCGAACGACCTCCTGCTTGGTCAACGTTTTGGGCAGCGCGACGGCCCGCCGTCTTGCCGCAAGATTGCGCAAGGGATTCGTCTCCACGATCCGCTCCCGAACGAGGAATCGGAACCACCCTCGCAGCGTCGACAAGAGACGGGCGACGGACGACGCTCCAAGCGACTGCCGTCTTAACAAAGCGAGAAAGGACGTCACAAGGGGCGGCGGGATCGGATCGCGCATCCCAAGCCCGTGCCGCGCCGCAAACTCCTGAAGTTTCATGAGGTCGCGCCGATAGGACTCGATCGTATTGATCGACAACCCTCCCTCGACCCGGAGCCCGCGCAGATACCGTTCGACCAGCGGGTCCAAGATCGGCGCTTCAGAATCAACCATCTTCGTTTACCGGCCCTGGCAAGAAATCAGGAGAACGCTGCCCACTCTCACCGGCTTTTTTCTCAGTCCCCGCCACGGCGACGCCGATCACTATAACCGACCAGTTCACTCGGCACAACGACGGCGATGCGAGCCGTTCTCCTTGACACCTCTCCTCCTTTCCGATACTAGTCACTCATCGCGGCATACCGCCAGTCGCCGCGACAACGCCATGTTTCTCCACACGATCAATCCCGACCAATCCTCCGCCTCACGCCGCATGGTCGGCGTCGTTCTGCTTGCCGGGCTCCTGCTCACGGTTCCGGGGCTCGGCGTCGCGGCCAACAATCCACCGCCCAATACCCCGTCGCCATTGCCGACGGCGTTGAGGCAGGCGAAACAGCTCATTGAGAAGGGCGATCCCGAAGCGGCCGCGACGGTACTCCAGCAATTTCTGGCCACATCGCCTCGTGCCGACTATCTTGACGACGCCTATCTGCTGCTGGGCGCCGCCCACTATGACGCGAAGAATTTTCCCGAGGCCCTCAAGTATTTGAACTTGCTTCACCAGCAGTTCCCCGAATCCGAAGTCCATGAACGGGGGCAGCTTTTGCTGGCCCGCACCCACGCGGCCATGGGCAATCCCGATCTCGCACTCCCGCTGCTGGCCCAAGTTCGTACCCTGACGCAGGACGAGGGGACCAAACGGGAGGCGATGAAACTGACCGCGGACGTCTTCATCCAAAAAAGGGATTTCGTACGCGCCATTCGCACGTTGCTGGACGGGCTGGAAGGCAGTTCTGATCAAGAGGCCGCAACCCTTCGCGAGCAGGTGCGCACGCTCCTGACGGAGCAACTCGACCGAAAAGGACTCCTGCGCGTGCGTCAAGCATTCCCTCGTGCCTATCCGGGCGATCTCGCTTCCATTCGCCTCATCAACGATTACATCGCGCATGGAGAAGACCACCTGGCCGAACGGGAAAGCCGACACTTTCTCGCCGCGTTTCCGGATCATCCTCAAGCTTCCGCCGTCCGAGACTCGTTGACCCAGGTCAGCGCGAGACTCAGGGCCAATCAGTATCTTGTCGCCGCCGTGCTGCCGCTCTCCGGCAATCTCAGCCCGTTCGCCAATGAAGTCCTGGAAGGCATTCAGCTTGCCTTGGATCAAGCGAAGGCCCAAGGGGATCTGCCGTCCATCGGCTTACTCGTCAAGGACCAGGATGCGGATCGCCACGGGTTTCTTGACGACCTTTCGACGTTGCTGGTCTATGACCGCCCTCTGGCGGTCATCGGTCCCCTGTTGTCGAAAAACCTTCCGGCCATGGCCGAAATGGCGCAAAGACACCGCGTGCCGCTGATTACACCGACCGCCACCCTGCCGAACGTCCGCCGGCTGAGCGGTTATCTTTTCAGTACGGCCTTGACCTATCAGATGCAGGCCGAACGCATTGCCAGCTACGCCGTCAAAGATCAAGGTTACCGTCGTTTTTGCGTCTTCCACCCCGATACGGTCTATGGGCGAGAGCTGGCCAGGCTGTTCGTACAGGAGGTCCGGCGTTACGATGGAGAAATCATCGCCGTCCGATCCTATAAAGAAGGAGACACGGATTTCAGTCCGCAGATTACCGCCCTGAAAGAGGAAGATCTGAAAAAGTACGGACTCGCCCTGCCCATTGACGTGTCACAACCAGGCGGCAAGGCTTCCAACCGAAACAGTAAACGCCTGCTGTACACGCCCGGATTCGACGCGATCTTCATCCCCAGTCGATCCAGTGACGTCGGCTTGATCGCCGCCCAACTGGCTTTCCATGACATCCACGTTCCGCTCCTTGGGGCCAATGGATGGAACTCGCCCGACTTCGTCCGCGCCGCGGACCGCACCGTCGAAGGCGCCGTCTTCGTCGACGGGTTCTTCGCCGACAGCCCCCTTCCGAACGTGAAGGATTTCGTCGATCGCTATCAAAAACGCACACAGACATTCCCATCGCTCTTTGTCGCGCAGGGTTACGACGCGGCTCGCGTGGTCATCGAAGGAATCCGGCACGGCGCCGCCTCCGGGGAATCGCTTCGGGATTTTTTGACGACTCAGCGGAGTCTGCCGACCCTGGCCGGCCCCGCCGGTTTCGGCCCCGACGGCACTCTCCATCGACCGCTCTTTCTTCTTCAGGTAAAACAAGGTAAATTCGTGCAGATAGAATAAGCTCGTACAGCACAATGATCGGTCGGCCCCGGTTCCGTTTGAAGACGGCGTAGGGGCCGTTGTCTCTTGGGGAGAACAAGCTTTTAACACAAACCCGCAGGACGGACCCCAACGTGGACGCACTCGCACAAGCTCTCCATACCGTTTCCTACATGGGGCTTCCCCTGCTGTTCGCCATGGTGCTGCACGAATATGCGCACGGATGGATGGCCGAGAAGCGCGGCGATCCGACCGCGAGGCTCCAAGGTCGCCTGACTATCAATCCCCTGGCCCATATCGACCCCATGGGTACCGTCATCGTGCCGCTCATCTGCCTGCTCTTGCCGGGCAGTTTCTTGTTTGGATGGGCCAAGCCGGTGCCGGTCGATCCGCGCAACATGTACCGCCCACGCCGGGACATGGCCCTCGTGGCGACCGCGGGGCCGGCGATGAATCTCCTGCTGGCCGTCGCCAGCGCCCTGCTGCTGGCCCTGCTCCTTGCCGGAGAACCGACCTTGTCGCCGCGCCAACAGCCCGACGCCGAGGCGACCTCAAGCCTGTTTACCGCAATGGTGTTGCGTCCGATCGCCGTCATGGCGTTTTATTCCGTCATCATCAACGTGTTCCTGGCGCTCTTTAATTTGATTCCCATCCCGCCTCTCGACGGGGGGCGGGCCCTGACCTGTCTGCTGCCGGCCAAGCCGGCGACGGCCCTGGCGCGCCTGGAACCCTACGGCATGTTGATTTTGGTCGGCCTCATTGTATTCGATAAGGAGTTACGGGTGATCCACACCATCACGACCACGTTCGTCTCCGGCCTCTCCGGAACGATTCTCTCGACCGCGCTCGGCCTCGGGAGTCCTGCGCAATGACAACGTCTCTGAAACGGGTCTTGAGCGGCATGCAGCCCAGCGGCCTCATGCACCTCGGCAATTATCTGGGCGCGCTGGAAAACTGGAAAGCCCTGCAGACCCACTACGACTGCTACTTTTTCGTCGCCGATTGGCACGCCCTCTCCACCAACTATGCCGACACGAGCCGCGTTCGCGAGTTCGTGCGGGAAATGCTGATCGATTGGCTGGCCGCCGGCATCGACCCCGCCCGTTCCACCGTGTTCGTCCAATCCCGCGTGCCGGAGCACGCGATCCTGCACCTGCTTTTCTCGATGATGACACCCATCTCCTGGCTTGAGCGCAACCCGACGTACAAAGAAAAGCAGGAAGAAATCAAAGAAAAGGACCTCGGCACCTACGGCTTTCTCGGCTATCCCGTTCTCCAGGCCGCCGACATCCTGTTGTACAAGCCGGATTTCGTGCCGGTCGGGAAGGATCAGTTGCCGCACCTGGAACTCACGCGGGAGATCGCGCGCCGGTTCAACGACATCTACAAAACGCCGGTATTCCCCGAGCCCAAAGAGCACCTCACCAAGTTCCCCAAGGTGGTCGGCACCGACGGTCGGAAAATGAGCAAGAGCTATCACAACACGATCAATCTTTCCGATCCGGAACCGGTCGTGCGCCAAAAACTCAAAACCATGGTGACCGACCCGGCCCGCGTACGTCGGACGGATCCGGGCAACCCCGACCTCTGTCCGGTCTATGAGTTCCATAAAATCTATTCGCCGGCTCCCGTTCAGGAGCAGATCACACACGAGTGCCGCACCGCCGCCATCGGATGCATCGATTGCAAAAAACTGGTGGCCGACAGAATGGTGGAGCAAATGACCCCGGTCTGGGACGCCCGCGCCAAGCTGACCGACAATCCGGCCCATCTCGACGCCATCGTCCAAGACGGCAGCGAACGGGCCGCCAAGGTCGCCAAGACCACCCTCGCCGAAGTGACTGAGGCGATGAAGATTTAGGACGCTCTGGAACGGCCGCCACGTCGTCTCCCTCGGCGAAAAACCTCACCCCAAGAAGAGCGCCGGCTCTAACGCTCAAGCCGCCTTTTCAAGCCGCGGTAGCCTTCGTCCATCACGGCGTCGTGGTTCTTTTCCATGAGAGCTCTGATGCAGGATACCCTGCCGAGAACATTCAGCAGTGGATTGGAAAGCCCGACGTCCCACCGATAGGTCACCGCCGTTCCATCGTCGAGCGGTTCCAGCGCGAATGTGCCGGTGCCGATCAAATCTCCCGAGGACGCGACGGTCAGCAACCTTGGCGGCTCAAACACCGTAACCACCGTCTTGAACCGCAAGGTATAGGGCAAGCGGCCTTGCACCTCATGATCGACGACCGAACCGAGTCGCGCCCGCGATGCCGGATCATGAGCCACCGCTTTTTTCCAGCTTGCCCACCATGAGGGCCACTCGCTCACGTTGACGATTTCCTCCCACACCCGTTCCCTCGAAGCAGGGAAGCACCAGTTTGTGACGAAGTGATAGATAGTCATCGATCTTGCCCCCTCCAGCTTCCCCAAACAGACTTGTTCAAGCAATCCCTTGCCTCACGGACCGACTCTTGCTTCGGACTATACGGCGACCCTCCTGATCTACCAGACTTATGCCGATGCCGCTCCATGACCCAAGCCGATAATGTCATTCCACACGGCACATCTCTTTTCTCTCTTCCAGATAAAAACTAACCCGGCGGCAACGTCATCTGTATCACTTTGTCCCAAATTGTATCCTTTGGTGCACTATCTCTGTATCACATTGCGGCAAACTACGGTAAACTACTCAGCACGCACAGGTCTTGCAGCATGAATGATGGAGAAGACCGATACAGGACAAGCCAGTAAAACCATTACAACCATCTCGGACAATGAGCGGCGGACAATCACGATACATCCTCGTCGTCGATGACGATCCCGATATTCGACAAATCCTGCAAGACCGCCTGGAGTCCTACGGCTATCTGGTTGACACGGCCGCGGATGGACCGACCGCCCTCGAAAAGTTGAATAGTCTCACTCCTGATGGCGTATTTCTGGATATTCGTATGCCCGGCATGGATGGAATCGAGGTGCTACGGCGGATCAAAGCCCACGACTGCTCGACGGTGGTCATCATTGTGACCGCCATGAGCGACGAGGACGCGGCGCCGTCGCCGACCAGGAAAGCGGCTCACGCCTATCTCCTCAAGCCGTTTGACTGGCCGAAAATCAAGCACATCGTCGAACAATGTTTCGAACGGCGGACGGAATCGGAGTCCGTTCTGTGAGAATCACGCTCCGCGCCATCATCATCGCGAGCTTCCTCGCACTGTCCCTGAGCTCGATTTTCATTTCAGCCCGCGCGGAATCGACGGAGACGGACCATGGCTCCTCGGACGTCTTTTCGTTGCTCAAAGAAGAGTCCGTGAGCACCGCTTTGCGGCGAGAGCAGCCGATTTCCCAGGCTCCCTCCAACGTGTACGTGATCACCGCCGAGGACATCCGCCATTCCGGCGCCGTGGACGTGCCGACTCTCCTACGGCGAATTCCCGGCATCGAGGTCATGCAAGTGACGGGAGCGGATTTCAATGTCAGCGTGCGCGGCAACAACCAATTGTTCGCCAACAAGTTGCTCGTCTTGGTCGACGGCCGCTCCGTCTACATCGACGTGCAGGGCTTTGTCTTCTGGAAAGGCCTTCCGATCACCCTTCCCGAAATCAAGCAAATCGAGGTCATCAAGGGCCCCATCGCCGCCCTCTACGGCTTCAACGCCTACGACGGCGTCGTCAACATCATCACGAAAGCGCCGGAAGAGATGAAAGGCACCACGTTGCAAGTGGGAGGAGGAGAAATCGGAACCGTGTCCGCTTCGGCGATTCACGCGGGGGTCGCCGGCAAGTTCAAATACCGAGTCTCCGGCGGCTATGACCAGACCCATCAATGGCGAGATCGGGACACCCTCGCCCACCGATCTTCCAAATTCAACGCTCAGGTCGAATACCTCATGCCGGATCAGTCGAGCGTCACTCTCTCCAGCGGACTCGTCCATATGAATCCCCACGACGGTCCCATGGTGGGGGTCGGCAACACCATTTTGACGCCGGAAGTCGCTCTGCCCTACGTCAATTTGTCGTATGACCGTCGGGATTTCCTTTTCCGCGCCTATTGGAACGGTTTTTTCGCCGATGCTGCGGCAATCCCCCATCCTCTTCTTCAACCGTTTATTACGATTACGGATCGCGGCGGTAATTCCAATCTGGGATTCGCAAGCAACACCTACAATGTCGAGGGACAACACTCCATTTCAATCGGCACGACCGGCCGGCTCACCTACGGATTGAACTATCGCTACAACACACTGTCTTGCGACTGCACCACTTCCTTTGAACGGGAGCATCGCCTCGGCGCTTACGTGCAGGGCGAGTGGTCCATATTCCCCTCCGTCACCGTCATCGGAGGGCTCCGCTACGATCTCCATTCGGAGATCAACCCCACGTATAGTCCGCGCCTGGCCGTTTTATACACGCCGGTTCCCGGCCATACGTTTCGCGCTCAAGCATCCGTCGGCTACCGACCTCCGACCTTGTTTGAAACGTATCAAGACGTGCGGTTGAACCCTCTCGTTCCCAATCCCTTCCTCCCTTCATCAAGTACTATCCTAGGGTCGAGAAATCTTCGGCCGGAAGAGATCCTTTCCTATGAGTTGGGGTACCAGGGCTGGTTCTACCGCCACCGCCTTCGAGTCAGAGCCGATGCGTTTTACAACCGAACCGCCGATCTGATCGGTCGTTCATCGACCGGCATCGTGACCACCACCTTTAATTCAGGGAAAACTGAAATTTACGGCGGAGAGGCAAGCCTTGAGTTTCAAGCGTCCTCGTGGTTGACCGGCTTCGTAAATTACTCCTACCAACACATCAAGAGAAACACCGAGGGATTGGCTCGACGAGGCACCCCTCATTCCAAAGTCAATGTCGGTCTGCGAGCGGAATGGTTCAACGGCTTGAGCGGCGAGGCCGTTCTGCACTACGTGGGACCGGCGACATATCCGGTGTCCGACTCATTCGATATTTTCAACGTGTCGCCCGGCACCCGCGTGAGCGGATACACCCTTCTCAATCTCCGCGCGGGGTACCGATTTTGGGAACAAGACACGGAAACCGGATTAAGGCGCTCGGCGGAACTCGCCGTCTCGGCGTTCAACGTGCTGGACAATCACCGGGAGCATCCCCTGGGCGACCTCATCGGACGGCGCGTGATGGGGTGGTTGACACTCAAATTCTGACCGCATGGCTCGACAACCTCCGAGCACCGCTCATGAAACGTAGGAAACCGCCCAGACCCATTGTTTCTCCCGCTTGTCTCGTCCTGCTTGGCGGCTGGAAACTGTGGATCCCTCGGCTTTCGATCACGCTCATCGGGAGCACGGTCGCCTGCTTGTCGGCCGCACTGAATCTCACCGTGTTGACCGCGCCGCTCTACGGCTACGAAGTGGCCATTCTCAAATCGGCCAATATCGGCGCCTATAATCAAGCGATCGTCGGCTTTAAGTCCTCCATGCCGCCGGATACTGTCTTTGTCGAGTACGACCTCAAAGGCGATTCAAACGTTGGACGGATGTACGCCGGCAAGATACGCGCCTCCGGCGCCGACCTCGTGTTGGCGGTCGGTACCAAAGCCGCCTTGGCGGCACGGCTTGAGATCCTCGATATTCCGATCGTCTACAGTATGGTCCTCCATCCGACCAAATACGATCTGAAGGCACCGAACCTGGTCGGCGTCACCACCAAGCCGATGATCGGACAGCAACTCGGCACCCTCCGAACCGTCATGCCGAATCTGAAACGGATCGGCTATCTGTACGATCCGAACAAGACGCCGCCCTTGCCGGCCGAGACGACGGCTCAGGCTCGACAATTTGGGATCACGTTCGTCGAGCGTCAGGTGCGATCCACGGAAGAAGTTCCTCCGGCCCTGCGAGAGCTTCTGCCGGACATCGATGCGCTGTGGCTTTTGTCCGACAGCACGGTGTTGACCGAAGAGTCGTTCTCGTTTCTGTTACGCGCGGCCTTCGACCGACGCATCCCGGTCATCGGATTCGACCCGGAATTCTCCCGCCGCGGCGCCTTGATCAGTTTCTGGATCGACCCGACCGACATCGGGCGAGAGGCGGCCTCCATCGCCCACACCATTCTCATCGGCGGAACGGCATCGGCCGCGAAATCCTTCGTGCCGCGACAACGGATGGCCTTGAACCTCGGCACCGCCGAATATCTCGGCATTGCGATCCCGCCGACAGTGCAGAACATGGCCGACGAGGTGTACTGATGACGGCGACGAACGACTCCGACGAAAACCGCCATCGTCCGGAAGGTCTCGGACTCAGCACGAAATTCGTGTTGTTCATCAGTTTGGTCATTATCGCGGTTTGTTCGGGCTTAAGCCTCTACTTCATCCGGCAACAATCCGATTCGATGGCCCGCGCGTTGACCGGCACGGGGAGCCTGCTGGTGAAAAACCTGGCCCATAACAGCCGCTACGGCCTCGTCGCCAAAGATCTGGTGCTGCTCGAACAGTTGATGAAGGGAGTCATGGACGTGGATGAAAGCGTCTATGTCGTCTTTACGGGGCCGGACGGCAAGCGGTTGGCCGAGAAAAGCAAATCGAACGTGTATCCGGACCCCGCCATCGCCCGATCGCTGATCCGCTCTAACGCGAACGATGTCACGATCACATCGTTTACGGCGGACCATGGCCGACGACGCGAACACTTTTATGATTTTGCCGTCACGATCCGCCGGGGAAACGACATCAAATCCCCCTTCTTTTCTTTTGAGTCGGAAGAGTCTCACGACGACCCTTCAACGGCGCGGCTCCAGCCCCGCATTTACGGCATCGTTCAGGTCGGCTTGACGGGAGAGCGGATGAATCGGGCGCTGGATACCTTGATCGGAAACGTCATGATCATCACGATCATGGTGATCCTGGCAGGTATCGGGGCCGCGATGCTGTTGACCCGCCGGATCACCACTCCCCTCAAAAACCTCGTCTCGGTCGCCAGACGAATAGCCGGCGGCGATTTGACCGCCTCGGTGGAACCGACGACTCGCGACGAGGTCGGGCAACTCACTCTGGTTTTCAGCCAAATGACCGAAGCCCTGCGCGAACGGGACGCCCAAGTCAAACAGGCGTATCAGGACCTGGAACAGCTCAATCAGTCGCTGGAACAACGGGTGCTCCAGCGAACCAGCGAGCTCCAAGCCGCCAACGAAAAATTAAAAGAACTGGACCATCTCAAATCGACCTTCGTCTCGGTCGTCTCGCACGAGCTGCGGACACCCATGACCTCGATCAAAGGCTACATCGAGAACCTGCTCGATGGCTTGGCCGGAGAACTCACGGACAAACAAACCCGCTCCCTCGAACGGGTCAAGCACAACATCGATCGGCTGACGCGGATGATCAACGAGCTGCTGGATCTCTCGAAAATAGAAGCCGGGCGGTTGGAATTGCATCTCGCGCCGATCGACATCGTGGACCTCGTGGAGGACGTCGTGGAAAACCATCGAGCCACGGCCCGCCAGAAGTCCATCCTGCTGCGCGCCGCCCTGCACGCCCCTTTGCCGATGGTTCGGGGGGATACCGACAAGCTCCATCGCGTCCTGATCAATTTGGTTCACAACGCGATCAAGTTCACACCCGAAGGAGGAGAAATCCTTGTGGAAGTCGGAACGCGAGGCGACGACTTCGTCCAAGTGACCGTGATCGACAGCGGAAACGGTATTCCCCCGGACGAGCTGGACAAAATTTTCGACAAGTTTTATTGGAGCAAATCGGCCCCCGTTGAAGCCCGCGGCGCCGGGCTGGGGCTTCCCATTGCCAAGAATTTGGTCGAACTTCATGGCGGCGTGATGTGGGTGGAAAGTACAGTGGGCAAAGGCAGCCGTTTTTCCTTTACAATCCCTGTGGCAAGGCTCTTTTCTCATGAGTCGGACTCCGAGTCGTAGGCCGTCTTTCTGCTTCAAGACGGTTCAAAGTCCGCCGGCTCCTTCGCGCATGTGTCACAAGACCTGGTATGACCTGAGCGCCCGCTCTCCGTCGGTTTCCATTGTTTCCGATCTTTACCGCGCGTTGATGTAGTGCTATGGTGTTCGCCCAAAGCTCTTCTTCTCAATCTTTTGATCGCATGCCCCACGCCACTGCTCATCCCTTGCGCGGCCTCTTGATCGCCCAGTTCTTCGGAGCGTTCAACGACAACGCATGGAAACTGATGGTGGCGCTCCTGGCCATCAGACAGGCGACCGCCTCCCTTCAGCCAGGACCCGACTACGAAACCGCCGTGCAGACCCAGACGGCGATCACATTTGTCATGTTTACGCTCCCGCTCGTTCTGTTCTCGCTCGTCGGCGGCACATTGGCCGATCGCCTGAGCAAGCGCACGGTCATCATCGCCCTGAAAGCCGTTGAAGTGATCTTGATGGCAGCCGGCGCCTTCGTCCTATGGCGGGACCCCTCCGGTTGGCTGTTGCCGTTGATCGTCCTCTGCGGCATGGGCGCGCAGAGCGCCCTCTTCAGTCCATCGAAATACGGCATTCTCCCCGAGCTGGTCCCCCACGAACGGCTTGCCGCCGCCAACGGCCTGTTGGAAATGTGGACCTTCGCCGCCATTTTGACCGGAACGGCGGCCGGCGGTTTCTTGCTGCAAGCGGCGGGAGACGAGCCCTGGTTGGCGGCGACGGTTCTCATGGCTCTTTCGATCGTCGGATTGGTCGCGTCTTTTCAGATTTTGCCGGTGGCGCCGGCTCGCTCCGAAGGCGGCGTCTCGGCAACGGTCCACGCGGCCCTGGCCTCGATCCGCGCCGAGCGTCTATTACGACTGACCATCGCCGGCGAGATCTTCTTTTGGACCATCGCCAGTCTCTTCGCTCAGAACGTGCTCGTCTATGCCAAGGCCGTGCTGCTCCTATCGGACGACCGGTCCGGCTTGCCGCTCACCATGTTGTCGGTCGGGATCGGCGTCGGCGCCGTCCTCGTCGGCCGGCTCTCGAAGAATCGAATCGAATACGGTCTGATCCCGTTGGGCGCCGCGGGCGTTTTTCTCATCCTCGCCTTGCTCGGTCTATCGACCCCGCAACTTGCCGGAACCTTCATCCTCATGGGCTTCCTCGGCGTGGCCAGTTCCTTCATCTTCGTTCCGCTGAACGCCATTCTCCAGTGGCAATCGCCGCCGGACCGGCGCGGCGCCGTCATCTCATTCTCCAACACCTGCGTCTTCGCCGGAATCCTGTTGGGTTCGCTGACCGGAGGCGCGCTGGCCAATGCGGGCTTCTCGACGAGCGGGATTTTTCTCGCCACCGCCGCCGTGACATTGGGTGGAACGGTGTGGGCTTTCCGACTGTTGCCGGACCTCGTCATCCGACTCGTGTTGGTCATCTTGACCAACAGTCTGTACCGAGTTCGAATTGTTGGGCAGCACCATGTGCCGCAAACCGGCGGGGCGCTGTTGGTCCCCAATCACATGTCGTTCGTGGACGGATTTTTACTGATGGCCAGCATCGACCGGCCGATTCGGTTCGTCGTGGACACGGCCTACGCCGCTCATCCGCTCTTCAAACGGCTCATGACCGTCATGAACGTGATCCCCATTTCATCGTCCGGCGGTCTCCGGATGATTCTTCGGGCGCTACGCGCCGCCGGAGAAGCCCTCGACAACGGCGAGTTGGTCTGTATCTTCCCGGAAGGGCAGATCACCCGCACCGGCACCTTGCTCCCGTTCAGACGGGGATTCGAGCGCATTGTCAAGGGCCGAACGGTTCCAATCATTCCCGTCCATCTGGACCGCATTTGGGGAAGCATCTTCAGTTTCAGCGGCGGGCGGTTCGTGTGGAAATGGCCGGAACGGATTCCCTATCCGGTCACCCTGTCGTTCGGCGCGCCGCAACCCTCGACCACTCCGGCCCATGAAGTGCGGCGGCTGATTCGGGAACTGGGCGAAGCGGCCTGGCACCTTCGCAAGATTGATCAAGAGCCGCTGCATCGGCCGGTCCTACGCACATGGCGCCGCCGTCCCCTGGGTCTCGCCATGGCGGATGCGGCGCGCCCGCGCGTCACCGGTTTCAAGGCTCTGGTCGGAACGATCTCGCTGGCGCGGGCCTTACAACCGCACTGGAACGGACAGTCTCGCGTGGGCCTTTTGTTGCCGCCCAGCGTGCCGGGTGCGTTGGTCAACATCGCGGCGTCGGTCGCGGGCAAGACCAGTATCAATCTCAACTACACGGTGGGCCGGACCGGACTCGAATCGGCCGTCAAACAAGCTTCGCTCAACACCGTGCTGACCAGCCGCCTGTTCGTGGAGAAGGCAAAACTTGAACTTCCGACCGGCGTGACCATTCTCTGGCTGGAAGATCTCGCCACGGGGATCGGCGCGGTCCAGAAACTGGCGGCGTTGTGCCTGGCCCTCGCGGCTCCGCTGCGCTTCGTCGAAGCGGCCTGCGGTCGAGACCGCAAGGTCTCGATGGACGATCTCGCCACGATCATTTTCAGCAGCGGCAGCACGGGCGAGCCCAAGGGCGTGATGTTATCCCACTTCAGCATCACGTCCAACGTCGAGGGCGCCGCGCAAGTCATCCACATCGACAAGCATGACCGGGCGTTGGGCATTCTCCCCTTCTTCCATTCGTTCGGCTACCTGCTGCTCTGGCTCTTGGCGAGGAACGGAGCCGGCATCGTTTTTCACCCGTCCCCGCTGGACGTGACGGCCATCGGAGAACTGTGTGCCCGGTATCGGGTCACGTTGCTGATCGCGACGCCGACCTTCCTGCAACTGTACCTTCGCCGCTGCACGCCCGAACAGTTCGGCAGTCTGCGGGTCGTTCTGACCGGGGCGGAAAAGCTGCCGCTTCGCCTGGTCGATGCCTTTCAAGCCAAATTCGGGATCACGCCGGTCGAGGGCTACGGCGTCACGGAATGTTCGCCGGTGATTTCAGCGAATTGCCCGGACTACCGCGCCGCGGGCTTTTATCAAGTGGCGTCGCGCCGAGGCACCGTCGGCCAGCCCCTTCCCGGCGTCTCCGTGCGGATTGTCGATCCGGACACATGGGAACTCCTCTCGCCGGGCCAACCGGGCCTGTTGCTCGTCAAGGGCCCGAACGTCATGCAGGGATACCTCGGCCGCGAGGACCTGACCGCTCAAGTCATCCGCGACGGCTGGTACATCACGGGCGACATCGCCTCGCTCGACGACGACGGCTTCTTGGCGATCACCGACCGACTGTCCCGCTTTTCGAAGATCGGCGGCGAGATGGTCCCTCACGGGCGCGTCGAAGAAGCCCTGCACCAGGCCATCGGCGCCGAGGTGCAGGTCTTTGCCGTGACCGGCATCCCCGACGAGAAAAAAGGAGAGCGGCTGGCGGTGCTTCATACCCTCAACGAGCATCTCATCCCTGGCGTCCTGGAGAAACTGTCGGCGGGCGGATTTCCCAACCTGTTCATTCCCGGCAAGCACGACTTCATCAAGGTCGATGCCTTGCCGGTGCTCGGAACGGGAAAACTGGACCTGCGCGGCGTAAAACGGATCGCCATGGAGCGACTCGTTCGCAAGACATCGCTCTAGCTTATCTGGTGCAGGGTGATGGGAGCGGCCTTTCGGCTCTCTCGAACGCCCACAGCAATACCGGTCCATGTTATATCAACTCTGTTGGTCAATTGCTGACAGAAGCCGGGATCAAATTGGAGCGGAGGGCTCCCTTCGCCAAGCCGTTCCCTTGCTCCCTTTCACAGAGGACAGACCGGCGGGGGATCGAGCGGTCGACGAAGAACGCCGATGGCCGACACGATCAAACGTCTGATTGATTGCCACGTCCATTTGGCCGCCCTGCCGGATGACAACAGCGGCTGCTATATTTCGCCGAGGATGCTCAAGAGCCCGCTGTTTCGCTTTCTTCTCTGGAAACACAACCTTTCTCCCCACCACCCTCAGGAAGCCAATCGGAAATACCTCGATGATTTGCTCAATGAGCTGCGAGCCTCGCGGCTCGTGCGCCAAGCCGTCTTACTCGGAATGGACGGAGTGTACGATGAAGCGGGACGCTTGGACCGGTCCCGAACGGAATTTCTTGTCGCCAACGACTACGTGTTCCATACCGTGCGGGCCCATCCCGATTGTTTCCTGGCCGGCCCGTCGATCAACCCGCAACGGAGAGACGCCGTCGAAGAAGTCCATCGTTGCGCTGAGGCCGGAGCGATTCTGATCAAGATCCTGCCCAACAGCCAGGGGTTCGATCCCGCCGACCGGCGATACCGGCCGTTCTACCGTGCGCTCATGGAGTGCAACCTTCCGCTGCTCAGCCACGTCGGGTATGAGCTCAGTTTAAACTGGATCGATCAATCGCTCGGCGATCCGGACCGGTTGCGCACGGCGTTGGACGAAGGCATCACCGTCATCGCGGCCCACGCCTGTAGCTACGGCTTGATGGTGTATGAGCGGTTTTTCCCGACGTTTCGCAGACTCTGTACCGCGTCCCCCAACTTCTATGCGGATATTTCCTCCCTGACACAACCCCATCGCTTCAAGATGCTCCTGCTTCTGCGCCGGCACCCCGAACTTCACGATCGCCTGCTCTTCGGCACCGACTATCCTCTTTCCGTGTTTCATCTTCCCGCCTGGGGGCGGGTGGACCTTCGCACATTGGCGCATCTGATCCGCACAAAGAATCCGTTTGATCGGCAGGCGCTCGTCTGTCGCAAGCTGGGTCTCTCGTTTCGCTCGCTCGACGAGATCGCCGGCCGACTCGCTTCTCCTAGGCATCCTGCATGAGCGGGAGATCCACGAGGCCGGATTCGCCGCCACGACCAGTCCCAGAAACCGAGAGGGGGGGGGCCCGTTGAGTCGGCGCCCGCACCAAGAAAACCCACCAGGGCGCAAGGGCCGGGAGGGTGTTTGTGGGGATGGGGTAAACGCAGTGTGTGT
>JANDJE010000004.1:120478-145719 GCA_024331095.1 Nitrospira sp.
AGATCCACGAGGCCGGATTCGCCGCCACTACCAGTCCCAGAAACCGTGAGGGCCGTTCCCTTAACGGGAACGGCCCTCTCGAAGAATCCGCACGGGAGACGTCGGGCGGCATGGCTTATTGGCTGACGGTGATCCGCTCCTTGATCTTGTCGAATGCCTCCTTCGTCAGCACGTTTTTGGCCACCAACTCGCCTTTGACGCGGTAGGGACGATTGTTCACGATCCGATCCGCTTCTTCCTGATTCACTCCCAACAACAAGACCAGATCGCTCGCCGATACCTTGTTGACGTTCACCATGCCGACGGCGGGAGCCGCCCCGGACGGCGCCGACGCACCTGACTGAGCCGGGGCGAGCATCGGCATCTGAGCCCGGTCTTTCAGCTCTTTCTGGTACCGCGCCACCATCGACTTCAACGTTTCATTATGGCGTTTCACGTCCTGCAGTTCCTGGCGCAGGTTTCGGTTTTGAGTCGAGAGGGCCCGGACCTTTTCCTCCAGCTCGCCGGTCTTCCCTTCGATCTTGCCCCGCTCCTTGTCCCGACTGTGCTCGAGTCGCTGCAATTCGTCTCGGGCCGCACTGGCCTCGCTGCTGTACTTGGCGTTCAATTCTTTCAAGGCCCGCACCTGCTGTTCCAGAGCGGTCCTCTGATCACGGGCCTTGGCCAATTCCTCCCTGACGTGTTCGGCCTCCGTCACCGCCTCTTGGTATTTGGAGTTGGACACACAGCCCGTCGTCAGCAGCACGCCGGCCGCTATGGCCGCCATCCACTTCCGCTTCATGACAACCTCCCCTTGCTCAACCTTCAGAGTCAACAGCCTGTTCCGTTCTGACTCGTCGTCGCCGGGTACGAGAACATGCGCAGTTTCAGCATTATGCCAACATCCCCGCTTTGTCAATAGATTTACGGTTGGCCGGTCTTGCCCGGCCGATCAAGCGATTCGAACCTCCGCTTGACGAACGGCGGCCTCTCTGTGATGATCGGCCCGCAGCGATCACTCGCACAGTCAAACCCTATCCAACCGCAAAGGCTTCTCTTATGAACGAATGGGGCCCCGTGCTTGCCGTCATCTTGGGCATCATCGAAGGGTTGACCGAATTCCTGCCCGTCTCCTCGACCGGCCACCTGATCTTGGCCGGCCACGCCCTGGGCTTTACCGGCGAGACGGCCGCCAACGCGGAAATCGCCATCCAGCTCGGCGCCATCCTTGCCGTGCTCGTCTTCGAGCGCGAAAAAATCGGCAGGCTTTTGTCGGGCGCATGGCAAGAGCAGGCGGAGCTTCGCGCTTCGGTGAAAAAAGGCGGATCGCCCGTTTGGTCGGCCTGTTTGAAAGCCTCCGTTCAAACGCACCGCCACCTGTGGTTCGTGATCGGGCTGGGCGTCGCGTTTTTGCCGGCAGCTTTGGTCGGCCTGTCGGCGCACGGCTGGATCACCGCTCATCTGTTCACGCCTCGGACGGTCGGCGCCACCTCCATCCTCGGCGGAATGATCATCCTTCTGGTGGAGAGTATCAAACGGTCCGACCGGACGACGACGCTCGAACAAGTCTCGCTTTCGCACGCCGCTTGGATCGGTTTGGCGCAGTGCGCCTCCCTGATTCCCGGCATGTCCCGATCCGGCTCCACGATCATCGGCGGCCTGCTGGCGGGCCTCGACCGAAAAGTGGCCACAGAATACTCCTTCTTTCTCGCCCTGCCGACGATCATCGCCGCCACGCTGTATGAGACCTGGAAAGCCAGGGCCTCGTTTACGGATCAAGATTTCATGGCGCTCGGCATCGGCATGCTCGTCTCATTCCTGGTCGCCTGGGCCGTCATCGCGGCCTTCTTATCCTACGTCCAGCGGCACACCTTGCGCGTGTTCGCGTATTACCGTATTATCCTCGGCGTCGCCGTGCTGGCGATCGTTCAGTGAAAGGAGTTCTTGCCATGGCAGGAGATACGGTGCATGTGTACGACACCTGGGTGAAGGGGAAGAAAGGCCGGATTCATTTCGACGTGATGACCACGGACGAGGCCACCGCCTTGAAACTGGCCAAGGAATATTTGGCGGACATCGGAGAGCCGGATGCGTCGGTGACCTCCAAGGAGTGCCAGTTCTGTCACAGTGAGCCGGTGTTCATGTTTTCGGCGGAGCAACAGAAGCAATTCAGGGAAAAGGGAGGATTTATCGTCCCCCTGCCGACCTAACCAGCCCGTCCAGTCGATCGATCGCCGCTACCCGCTTTCCGCTTCACACGAACTGATGTCGGGACGGAGGGTTCGTCCGCCTTACGGAACGGAAGCCTCTTCTTTGGAAGAAGGGGCTTCTTTTTTTTCGATGGCAAAATGGATGATCAGGAAGATCACCCCGACGGTAATGGCCGAGTCCGCCACGTTGAAGGCCGGCCAATGGTAGTCGTTGATGTAGAAATCCAGAAAGTCGATCACTTCTCCGTATTTGATCCGATCGATCAGATTGCCGATCGCCCCTCCTAAAATGCCGGCGACGCTGAAGCGCCCCATCCGGTCGCGCTCCGGCATGCGCAGGAGAATCGCGCTCAACAGTCCAAGCGCAAACAGCGAGGTCGCGCCGAAAAAGATCATGCGAAAGGTCTGGCTGCTGCCGGCCAGGAGACCGAACGCCGCGCCGGGGTTTCGGATGTACGTCAAACTGAAGAAATCGGGAATAACGGGAATGGACTCGTGCAGCCGCATCGTCTGCATGACGCGCAGCTTGGTGATCTGATCGACCGCGATGACGACGCCGGTAAGGGAAGCCAACAGGAAGTTGGGCAAGGGAGAGCCGTTCAATGAATGGCCTCCAGACACCGATCGCAGAGGGTCGGATGCGCGGCGTCCCGCCCCACGGTCTCCCGGTAGTTCCAACACCGTTCGCATTTGTCGCCTTTGGCCTTGAACACGCGCACCAGAAAGTCCGGCTTCCGCGGAAACTCGCCGGCCTCTTTGAGTTCCACCTGCGAGACGATGAACAGGCTCGGCAAAATCTGCTCGTACCGTTTGAGCAAACCGAGCCGCTCGGCATTCGCCTCGATCTCCAGGCCGGCCTCAAGCGACGAGCCGATGAGTTTTTCCCGTCGCCGTTCCTCCAAAGCAGCCAGCGCGGCTTCCCGCACCTCCAACAGCCGCTCCCATCGGTCGCCCAACGCCGGATCATTCCACTTGGGATCGACGTCCGGAAACGCAGACAGATGGACACTGAATCCATCCGTCCCCTTGTGCGCGGCGTCCGGCAACATCCGCCAAATCTCCTCGGCCGTAAAGCTGAGAATCGGCGCCATCAACTTCGTCAGCGCCGTCAGCACGTCGAACAGCACGGTCTGAGAGCTCCGCCTGGCGCGGGAATCTCTTCGAAAGGTGTACAGCCGATCTTTCAAGATGTCCAAATAAACGGCGCTCATGTCCACCGCGCAGAAATTGTTGAGCGCGTGAAAGATCGTATGGAACTCGAAATCCTCGTAGGCTTTCGTCACTTTGGGAATCAGCGCCCCCAGCCGCAAAAGCGCCCAGCGGTCCAGCTCCGGCAACTCTTCATAGGGCACCCGATACCGTTCCTGATCGAAGTCGTACAGGTTGCTCAACAGAAACCGGCACGTGTTGCGAATCTTGCGATAGGCCTCGATCAGGTGATTTAAGATTTCCTGCGAGATACGGAGGTCTTCTCGATAGTCCTGCGCCGCCACCCAGAGGCGGAGGATTTCGGCCCCGTACTGTTTGATGACGTCCTGCGGAGCCACCACGTTGCCGGCTGACTTGGACATTTTCTTGCCCTGCCCATCGACCACGAATCCGTGCGTCAGCACGGCCTTGTAGGGAGCCCGTCGGTCCGTCGTGACCCCGGCCAACAGGGCGCTGTGGAACCATCCCCGGTGTTGATCGGACCCTTCGAGATAGAGATCGGCGGGCCACCACCGTCTGGGTTTCAGCACCGCGGCGTAACTCACGCCCGATTCAAACCATACGTCGAGAATGTCCCGTTCCTTTTCAAATGACGCCCCGCCGCAGCGGGCGCAGACCGTCCCAGCCGGCAACAGATCCGACGCGGGCCGCTCGAACCAGACGCCGGCTCCATGGACTTCGACCAGAGCGGCGACGTGCTCGATCACGGTGGGGTCCGCCAACAAAGTCCGGCACGAGGCGCAGGTGAAGCCGGAAATCGGCACGCCCCACACCCGCTGGCGCGAAAGACACCAGTCCGGTCTGTTTTCAATCATGCCGGTGATGCGATCCCGACCGTACGCCGGAATCCACTTCACCCGCTCGATCTCGGCCAATGCTTCTCGACGAAGATCGTTCGTCTCCATCGAGACGAACCACTGTTCCGTCGCGCGGAAAATGACGGGACTTTTGCACCGCCAGCAGTGGGGATAGGAGTGGCTGATCGTTCCTTGGCCCAGCAACCGTCCGCTTGACTGCAGTCGCTCGACGATTTTGGGATTGGCCTCGAAGACATGTCGGCCGGCAAACTCCTTGACGCTCTCCGTAAATCGCCCCCCGTCGTCCACGGGGGCCAGGATTTCCAGCCGCTCGCCCGGCGACGCCTTGGCGTTGTAATCAAGGACGAGCAGATAGTCTTCCATTCCGTGCCCTGGAGCGATATGGACGCAGCCGGTGCCCTGATCCAGCGTCACAAACCCGCCCAACAGAATCGGAGACAGGCCCGTGGACAGGGGCCGTTGCGTTTCCAATCCCTCGAAGCCGGCCGAGCCCTTTCTCGTCCCGATCACATGATGGGCTCCGAGACGACAGGCCTTTGCCACGGACTCCAAGAGCTTCTCCGCCACAATCAGCACTTCGTCCCCGACCCGCACGAAGACGTAGTCGATGTCCGGGTGGAGACAGACGGCTTGATTGGCCGGCAAGGTCCAGGGGGTCGTCGTCCAAATGACGATGGAGACCGAGCGGACCTCGCCGGGAAACGCGAGATCGCCGAACAGGCGACTCAACACCGGCGGCGCAACCACGATCGGAAATTTGACGTACACGGACGGAGACGTGTGGTCGTCGTATTCGACCTCGGCCTCGGCCAAGGCCGTTCGATCCTGCGTACACCACAACACCGGCTTGAGGCCCTTGTAGACCCCGCCACGCTCGACGAACTTCCCGAACTCGCGGATGATGGCGGCTTCGTAGGCCGGCGTCATCGTGAGATAGGGGTGCTCCCATTCGCCCAACACGCCGAGGCGTTTGAATTCCTCGCGCTGGATCGTCACGTATTTCTCCGCGTAGTCGCGACACAGCGCGCGAAGCGCCGATACGTCGAGGTGGTGTTTTTTTTCGCCGAGCCCTTTCAATACCTGATGTTCGATCGGCAGGCCGTGACAATCCCACCCGGGCACATAGGGCGCGTGGAAACCGGCCATCGTCTTGGATTTTACGATGATGTCTTTCAGGATCTTGTTGAGCGCATGACCGATGTGAATATGCCCGTTGGCGTACGGAGGGCCGTCGTGCAGCACATATTGCGGCCTCCCCTTGCCCGCCTCTTGGATGCGTTGATAGAGCTTCCGCTCTTCCCACCAGGCCAACAGTTCAGGCTCCCGCTGCGGCAGATTGGCCTTCATCGGGAAGTCGGTCTTTGGCAGATTGAGCGTGGCTTTGTAGTCCATAAATGAAGTGGTAAAGAGGAACTGCGCGTCGCCGGTTGTCGGTTCTCGGTTAGAAGTTGTCTTGGTCCCGCTTGATTAGGAGGACGTTATAACTCAAAACGGCATGCCGGGGCTAGCTGATCGCCATCATCCGATCCAGCGCGACCCTCGCCCACCGTTTGTCGTCCTCCGGAACGACGATGTGGTTGACGACCTGTCCTTCCGCCAGATTTTCCATCGCCCAACAGAGGTGCGCGGCGTCGATGCGGAACATGGTGGCGCATTGGCAGATGGTCGAGGAGAGAAAGAAAATTTTCTTGTCCGGTCGTTCGCGTTTGAGACGATTGACCAGATTCAGCTCGGTGCCGACCGCCCAGATCGTGCCCGCCGGCGCGGCCGACACGGTTCGGATGATGAACTCGGTCGATCCCACGAGGTCGGCCTTGTTGACGACGTCTTCATGACACTCGGGGTGCACGATGACGCGACCGTCGGGATATTGTTTTCGAAAATACTCGACGTGCGCGGGCTGAAACATCTGGTGCACGCTGCAATGCCCTTTCCATAGAATCAGCCTGGCGCGCCGAACGGACTCTTTGGTGTTGCCGCCGTTCGGCTGATAGGGGTCCCACACGATCATCTCGTCGCGAGGGATGCCCATGTTGTTCGCCGTGTTGCGACCGAGATGTTCGTCGGGGAAGAACAGCACCTTCTCGCGCCGCGCCCACGACCATTCCAGCACGGCCCTGGCGTTGGACGACGTGCAGGTGATGCCGCCATGCTCCCCGCAAAACGCCTTGAGAACGGCCGCGGAATTGACGTACACCGCCGGCGTCACGGTCTCCTCGACCGGCATCAGGCGGCCGAGCGCCTCCCAACACTGATCGACCTGCTCGATCGCCGCCATGTCCGCCATCGAACAGCCGGCGGCCATGTCGGGCAGAATGACCGTCTGATTGGACCGGCTCAGGATGTCCGCCGTCTCGGCCATGAAATGGACGCCGCAAAACACGACGTAGGGTCGGTCCGATCGTTCGGCGGCCAGTTTCGACAACAGCAGCGAATCCCCCCGAAAATCGGCATGTTGAATCACTTCATCCCGCTGGTAGTTGTGCCCTAAGATCATCACCCGTTCGCCGAGCGCTTGCTTGGCCGCAACGGTCCGATCGAACAATTCGTCCGCCGTCAATGATTGATACTCGGTGATCGGTTTCGGCACCATGACGTCTGTTTTCACCGCATCCTCCACTAAGGTAGAGCGTGATTCTACAGACAGCGACCTCATACATTCAACGAAGAGCGTCGGTGCAAGAGACCTCGCTCCCGACATGAGCCGGAGGACGCCTTCGTGACGTCATGGTGCGCCATAAAGCCATAGGGCTAATGGCCGGTTGACTTCGTTCTTCGACGGGACCTATGATGCGACCTTGATAGCTAGGGGAGCCTCACGGCTGAGAGTCCGCTCGATCGGACGACCCTCACAACCTGACCTGGGTAATACCAGCGTAGGGAAGCCGGACAGACAGCGGACGTTGTGGGGATTCAGCCGTACCTCCAAGGCCGGGGGGGTGCGGCTTTTTTATTGGAAGCACGGCGACCGGCGATCGGCTCGGTTTTTTGACGTTCCGCGCTGAAATCCGCGCTCCATCACGAAAGGACTTCCATCATGGATGACCGTCTGAATCAACGCGAAGCCGCCGACGGAAATGAGCCGGGCGTTTCGACCGCCCCCGTTTCGACTTTTCCACTGAGCACCCAACCCTTCCCCGCTTCTCGAAAAGTCTATGTGGAAGGCACGCTCCCGGGAGTCCGGGTGCCGATGCGCGAGATCAGCCTCACTCCGACGCGATCGACGAACGGCGACGGACCGATCCCCAATCCGCCGATCACCGTCTATGACACGTCCGGCCCCTACACGGATCCGACCGTCACGATCGATCTGCGGGCCGGGCTGTCGCCGTTGCGGAGGCAATGGGTGCTCGATCGCGGCGACGTGGAAGAGCTCGACCGGATTACGTCGATGTATGGCCGCGAGCGCGCCACCGATCCCAAACTCGCGCATCTTCGATTTCGACACATCCGCAAACCGCTGCGGGCGAAGCCCGGAAGAAACGTCACGCAACTCCATTATGCCCGCAGGGGCATCGTCACGCCGGAAATGGAATTCATCGCCATCCGCGAAAACCAATCGCGCGAGGTCGCCAGGGAGCTGGCCTCCCGCAACGGGCACGGCGGCGGCGTGGCGCAACATCCCGGGTTTGCCTGGGGCGCCGACATCCCGGCTGTCATCACTCCGGAGTTCGTCCGCGACGAGGTGGCCAGAGGCCGCGCGATCATCCCGTCGAACATCAATCACCCCGAAAGCGAGCCGATGATCATCGGCCGCAATTTTCTGGTGAAGATCAACGCCAACATCGGCAACTCGGCCGTCGCCTCGTCCATCGAGGAGGAAGTGGAGAAAATGATCTGGGCCATCCGCTGGGGCTCCGACACGGTGATGGACCTCTCCACCGGCAAACACATCCACGAGACCCGCGAATGGATCATCCGCAACGCGCCGGTGCCCATCGGCACCGTGCCCATTTACCAGGCGCTGGAAAAAGTCGGCGGCAAGGCCGAAGACCTCACCTGGGAAATCTATCGAGACACCTTGATCGAACAGGCCGAGCAAGGGGTGGATTACTTCACGATCCACGCCGGCGTGCGGCTGGCCTATATCCCGCTGACCGCCAAGCGAATGACCGGCATCGTCTCGCGCGGCGGCTCGATCCATGCCAAGTGGTGTCTGGCGCACCATCAAGAGAATTTCGCCTACACCCACTTCGAGGAAATTTGCGAGATCATGAAGGCCTATGACGTAGCCTTTAGTTTGGGCGACGGGTTGCGTCCCGGTTCCATCGCCGACGCGAACGACGAGGCCCAGTTCGCCGAACTGGAGACGCTCGGCGAACTGACCAAGATCGCCTGGCGACACGACGTGCAGGTGATGATCGAGGGGCCCGGCCACGTACCGATGCACATGATCCACGCCAACATGGAAAAGCAACTCAAGGCTTGCCATGAGGCGCCTTTTTATACGCTGGGGCCTTTGACGACCGACATCGCTCCCGGCTACGACCACATTACCTCCGGCATCGGCGCGGCGATGATCGGCTGGTACGGGTGCGCGATGCTCTGCTACGTGACGCCCAAGGAACATCTGGGCCTGCCGGACCGAGAGGACGTGAAAGCCGGCGTGATCGCCTACAAGATCGCCGCGCACGCGGCGGACCTGGCGAAGGGCCATCCGGGGGCCCAGATCCGCGACAACGCCCTGTCCAAGGCGCGCTTTGAGTTTCGCTGGGAGGATCAGTTCAACCTCTCGCTCGATCCCGACACGGCGCGCCGGTTCCACGACGCCACGTTGCCCGACCAGGCCGCGAAGGTCTCCCATTTTTGCAGCATGTGCGGGCCTCATTTCTGCTCGATGAAGATCACGCAGGACGTGCGGGACTACGCGGCGCGGAAACAGATCGACGAGCAACGGGCGATTCAGATCGGCATGCAAGAAAAGGCGGACGAGTTCAGAAAGACCGGAGCCGAAATCTATCGCTAGCAACCGATCTCGGCAGGCCGGTTCACAAGACCGGCGCAAACCGAGCGATCGGACGTTGCCGGCCACAGGGAGCCCCATATGCACAAACCCCAACCAGCCCCGTTGCGAGAGAGGGACGTCACCCGGCACATCGCGCGGGAATACTACAAAGAGTTCGACCAGCTCATTGAAAGCGACGTCATCATCGTCGGAGCGGGCCCCTCCGGCCTGCTGTGCGCGCACGACCTGGCCGCGATGGGCTTCCGCACGTTGATTGTCGAGCAAAGCCTCGCCCTGGGAGGAGGATTCTGGCACGGCGGCTACCTGATGAACAAAGCGACAATCTGCGAGCCGGCCAACGAGATTCTCGAAGAACTCGGCGTCCCCTGCAAAAAAATCGCCGATTGTGACGGCATGTACATGGTCGATCCGCCCCACGCCACCGGCGCCCTCGTCGCCGCCGCCTACCGGGCCGGCGCCAAGGTCTTGAACTTGACCCGCGTCGTGGACTTGATCTTGCGCCAAGATGGATTATTAGAAGGTATCGTGGTGAACAACACCACGGCGGAGATGGCCGGCCATGACGTCATCCACGTGGACCCGATCGCCTTGGAAAGCAAGATCGTCGTGGACGCCACGGGACACGACGCCGTCGTCGTCGAACTCTTGCACAAGCGGAACCTGTACAAGCCGGTGCCGGGCAACGGAGCCATGTGGGTTTCTCGGTCGGAAGAAGAGGTGGTGGACCGAACGGGAGAGGTTTATCCCAATTGTTTCGTCGTCGGCCTGGCCGTCGCGGCCGTGTACGGCACCCCGCGCATGGGTCCGGCCTTCGGCTCGATGCTGCTGTCCGGCCGATACGGAGCGCAGTTAATCAAGAAAAAGCTGAAGCAGGAATAGCGTTGTCCGTCAGCCGTCGAACGCCGTCCGGGGAGCCCCTGCTCGGCATATACCGGCGTATCAATGACGAATGACCATCGGTAATTGACGACCATGGATGTCCAAGACTTTCTCGTACAGGGTGAAGGCCGCGAAGAAGACAAGCGGGAAGCATGGAATCTTTTTCAACAGGCGTTCGAGCGACAGATGAAAGGGGAGCTTGAAGAAGCCGTCAACCTCTACAAACAATCGCTGGCCGCGCACCCGACCGCCGAGGCTTATACCTTTTTGGGATGGACGTACAGTTTCATGGGACGGTTGGACGACGCCATCGAAGAATGCCACAAGGCCATCGCGCGGGATCCGGATCTGGGCAACCCCTACAACGACATCGGCGTCTATCTGATTGAGAAGGGCGAGCTGGACGACGCGATCATTTGGTTCCAAAAAGCCATGCGGGCCAAGCGATACGAAAGCCCCGCGTTCCCTTATCTGAATCTCGGTCGCGTGTACGAGAAAAAAGGTCAATGGACGGAAGCGATCAACGCCTACAAGCAAGCACTGGCCCTCAACCCGAACTATGCCATGGCCAGAAAGGCGTTGGGGCGATTGATCAGCATGTTGAACTGACGCAACAGTCGTCGGTTGTCGGTTCCCGGTTCCCAGCTTTCAGCAGCCGCGTCAAAAATGAGAGTCACCGCCGGCGTGTAACGAAACTCATGGAGAAAAGAGAACCCCGCATGACCATCACGACGAATCCGAACACAGAGCGCGATGCCGCCGATTCCCACAAGACCCTGCTGGTCGGCGTCAATGATCTGTTCTTTTACGCCAAAATCCGCGAAGCCCTGTTGCCGCACGGCTATCAATTGGAAAAGGCCCGGTCGCAGGATGACATCGAGAAAAAAGCGTCGGCCATGCGCCCCGTCGCGGTGCTCCTCGACATGAACGATCTGGCCATCGATGCCTTTCAGGCCCTGAAGACGCTCAAGGAAGACCGTCGTTTCACCACGATCCCCGTGCTGGCCTACGCCAGCCACGAGGACGTCGAGACATGGAACCGAGCCCGATCGCTCGGTGTCGATCGGATCGTGACGCGCAACGAGATGTCGGCGCGCACGAGGGATCTGGTGGAAGAGATCCTATCCGGCGCGCAATGAGGACCGCCGAATCAACTGACGTGTCTATTGTGAACCTGAACCGCTCAACACGGGCTCTTGCACGATGAAACGCTCATCTATACACGCCCATCACATGCAGCTCGGCGCGTCGTTTGAAGAGGTGACCGGCTGGGAAGTCCCGGCCCACTATGGAGACGTGACGGCCGAGTACCGCGCCGTGCGCCGGTCCGTCGGCTTGGCCGACCTCTCGCATCGAGGGAAGGTCCGCGTGACCGGCGAAGACCGCATCAAGTGGCTCCAAAGTATCGTCAGCAACGACGTCCTGTCCCTTCAACCGGGGCAGGGTTGCTATTCCGGCCTGTTGAATCACAAAGGCAAAATGCTGACCTATTTCCGCCTGTACAGACAGCCCGACGCGATCATGATCGAAGACGTCGGAGAAATCGGCGAGACGACCTATCAGACCCTGCGCAAATTTCTCCTCTACGGCACCAAGGCCAAAATGGACAATTGCGCCGAGAGCTGGGGCCTGCTGCTCGTGAGCGGTCCCCAAGCCCCGACGGTCGTTCAGTCGGCCTTCGGCGTCGATGTGTCGGATCTGAAGCCGGTGACCTTCGTCACCGCACGGATCGGAGACCAGATCGCTCTTGTGATGCGGACGGAGGAAACGGGCGACATCGATCTTGAAGTGATGCTGCCGGCCGATGCCTTGCCGGTGGCGTGGAATCGGCTGTGGGAAGCAGGCCAATCCCATGGAATCAAGCCGGTCGGCCGGCAGGCGCTTGAGACCTTGCGGATTGAAGCAGGACTGCCGAAAGCCGGAGCGGATTTGACGGAAGAGATCGTCCCGCCGGAAGCCAATCTGGAACACAAAGCCTATAGTCTCAACAAGGGCTGTTATCCCGGCCAGGAAGTCATGGCTCGGATGGACACCTACGGCCAGGTCAGGCGGCACATGGTGGGGCTTGTGTTGGAGGAACAGATCCTCCCGCCGCGAGGCGCCAAACTGTTCAGCGGCGATCGCGAAGTCGGCTGGGTCACCAGCGCGACCTTCTCGCCGCTTTTGAACCGGGTCATCGCCTTCGGCTTTCCATTGCGGGATTTCACGAAACCGGACACTGCTCTGGCCGTAGAGATCGAGGAGCAACGCCACCAGGCCACAGTCCACGCCCTGCCTTTTTACACGAGAGGCTAGCCATTCATCCGCATAGCCCGCTACTTTCATTTGGGCGCATCATCAGCTTAGATGAAAGAGGGTCGGACTTCATCACCAGGCGTGAGCCGTTGAGGATGGGGCGGATTTCATTTGGGTATGGATCGGCTCCCACCATGAATACGAGCGACGCATCAAACGGCAAGGCTGATTCGGCGGTTTAGATTTCTTCGCACACGTGACAAAGGATTCAGATGACCAGCCACGACCAAGACGATCACATCGAGATCACTCCCTACCAAGCGGCCGGGGGCTTGGACGGCATCACCAAGTTGGTGGATGAGTTTTACGCCAACATGGAGAGGCTGCCGGAAGCACAGGTCATCAGAGCCATGCACCCAGCCGATCTCACCGAGTCGCGCAAAAAACTGACCTATTTTCTCTGCGGCTGGTTGGGAGGCCCCAAACTGTTCCAGCAACACTACGGACCGATTAGTATCCCCGGCGCGCACAAGCGCTTTCCAATCGGTTACGAAGAACGAGACGCCTGGCTCTTGTGCATGCAGCGGGCCCTGGCCGTCCAGCCCTACAGCAACGAATTGAAGGACTATCTCTTGGCCGCCCTCAGCATCCCGGCGGAGCGAGTCCGGCAAGTAAACATGGGAGAAATTTGAGCACGGCGCGCGGCCGGATGAATCATCGCATAACGATTTGACGGAGAATATTATGGATATAAAGACTGTTGGCTCAATATCCGGTGCCGTGGCAGTGCTCGCCATCCTGCTGGCTGCCGCCGCTCCCCACGCGATGTCCGGCATGGAGATGCCGCACGGCGGACACACGCACGCCGGTTCCGCGCTCTCGAAGAACATGGGCGAGCCGATCAACTCACCGGACACCGAGATCGAAATCACCTATAGCGCCGATGGAAAGACGGCAATCTTCGTCTCGGGCCGCGAGGGCAGTATTCCGTCGCCTGGAGTTCCTTATAATTTTGACATCTGGATGTCCCACTACGTGAACGGAGCCTGGCAACCACCGATTCACTTGGGACCGGGTATCGACCCGACCGTGGGGCCAAACATCAATACCTCCGCGTGGGAACTGGAACCGAGCTTCTCTGATGACGGGAATGTCATTTACTTCACCAGATACGAGCCGGGCAATCTCTCGACCGGCGACCTCTACGTCGTGCAGAAAGTCAACGGCGTCTGGCAACCGGCCAGAAACTGGAACGACGTGCCGGAGCTTCCTCACATCAATACGCCCACGGGCGAGGAACATTGTCCGATCATCGTCTCCGACAGCCTCATTTATTTCAGCTACCAACAGCCGGGCGTCACGCAGGATAGCGACATCTGGAAGGTCGAGAAGAAGAACGGCGTGTGGCAGAAACCGGAGAGCCTGGGGCCGCGCATCAATTCCCCCTATCGCGACCACCTCCATTGGACGGGCCTGTCAAAAGACGGCAAGGTTCTTATCTTCACCAGCACTCGCCCCGACATGGGGTCGCGGGGCGGGCACGACATGTGGCTCTCCTATCAGAATCCCCGGGGCGAATGGCAAGAGCCGTTGAATCTCGGCGATACGATCAATACCGCCGGGGAAGACATGTGCTGGACCTTCACACCGGACGGCGCGATGTTCTCCGGCGGGTCTGGGCCGCTGGGTTCGTACAATCACGATGTCATGTGGGTGCGCAAAGAAGATGTGCCGCTCCTGAAAAACTTCGAGCCGATCGGCCCGCCGCCCAACTTGCTCGTCGCTCGTGGGGACAAATCCGAGTCCACTCGCTGATCTCGGACGCACATGAACGGGGCCCACCCGATAGAGGGGCTCCGTTCGTGGAGGCCCATTTCTTCATTTCTTGCTCTCGAAACGACAGACACCGATCGCGACACACGATTCCAACTGCCCCGTTCCCTGCTTCGCCTTCCTCGTGATCAGGAAACCCATTCTGTGCCCCCTCTTTCGTGGGGGCTGCTTCCTTCCTATCGGGGAATAGCGGAAAAGCCCACCATCAGGCTACAGATAAGCACGCAGAGAGCTCCACGAGTCACGACAAAGACTCACACGGTAATTCGACGGAGGTCACCAACCATGAAATCCATCTCGCCTTTCCATCAACTTGCGAAGACAGGTCTCAATGTAGGCCTGCTCGCCGTAATTGGCGCGCTGGTCGCCTGCGCCGACGGTGGAGGCGGCGTCGGTATCGGAAGTGGAGGAAACCTTACCCGTCCGTCTGCGCCTCTGAACGTCACCCTGACACCGACCGCGATCAAGACCTTTCACCTCACGTGGCAGGATGTCGCCGGCGAAACCGAGTATCGACTGTTGGAGGAACCGGCGCCGGGGGAGGGTTTTTCTACCATTGCAACTCTTCCGGCAGATAGCGTTGACTATGACCACATCGCGTTTTTGCCCCTCCGAGTCCATGCTCAATATATCGTTCAGGCCTGTAACAGCGCCGGCTGCGCCGACTCCGCTCCCGTGTCGGTCTCTGACTTACTCCCAGCCGTTGGATACCTGACCGCTCCGGCCGGCGAAGCCGGCGACTTCTTCGGCCTCAGTGTGGCGCTTTCAGGAGACGGTCAGACCCTGGCCGTCGGAGCCCCGTTTGAAGACAGCGCGGTTCTGGACAGCGGCGCAGTCTATGTTTTTGCCCGGAACGGAAGCAGTTGGAATCCCCAAGCCGAGTTGAGGGCTTCAAGTCCTGGAACAAGCGATTGGCTGGGCTTTAGCCTCGCGCTGAGCGAAGATGGCAATACCCTCGCCGTCGGAGTTCCATTGGCGGACCACGGGGCCATCGACAGTGGAGCCGTGCGTATCTTCGTCCGCGCCGGAGGAGTCTGGACCGAACAAGCCGTGCTCACTGCCGCCACCCCGGAAGCGGGCGAACAGTTCGGTACGAATCTGAGTCTCTCGGCAGATGGTCATACGCTCGCCGTGGGGGCACCACGTAACGATGCCGTTGCTCCCGACAGTGGGGCGGCCTATCTCTTCACCCGTGCCGGCAGCATCTGGACTCAACAGGCATCGCTCAAGGCAGGAACCCCGGCTGCCGGTGACCAATTCGGCACGAGCCTAAGCCTCTCCGCCGACGGCCATACGTTGGCGGTGGGAGCGCCGTTTACCGACAGTGTTAGTCCCGACGCCGGCGCCGTCCATGTCTTTGCCTTTGACGGGAGTTCGTGGGTTCAAGAGGCGGTGTTGCCGGCCTCCAACGCCGAAGCCAACGACCAGTTCGGCCTCCGAGTGGCCCTCAGTCCCGACGGCCTGGCCCTGGCGGTCGGAGCGCCGTTCGAAGACAGTGCCGCCACCGGCGTCGACGGCGATCAGAGCAACAATCTCGCTCCGGACAGCGGCGCCGTGTATCTCTACACGCGGAGTGGAAGTCTATGGACACAGCAGGCTTATGTGAAAGCCTCCAACGCCGAGACGGGGGACTGGTTCGGCACCGCCCTGGCTTTTTCAGCCGACGGGAGCACCCTGGCGATCGGCGCTCTCCAGGAAGACAGCCGCGCTCTCGGCATCAACGGCGACCAGACCGACAACGGTGCGATCGACAGCGGCGCGGTCTATCTCTTCACCCGGAACGGCGGCATCTGGACTCAACAGGCCTACATCAAGCCATCGAATACGGAAGCCGGCGACTGGTTCGGCGTAAGTCTGTCCCTCTCCTCCGACGGCCGCACGCTCGCAGTAGGCAGCCCGCTCAAGGACAGTCCTGCCCTGGATAGCGGCGCGATCTATCTGTATTGACCGTGGCGTATTGAGCGTGAATGCGAGCCGAGCCGGAAGACCGGCTCGGCGACGGCGCGGCGGCGACGCCGTTCCCGTCCGAGGACATTATCGTTCCGGATTCCTGGCGTCGGTCACGGCCCTGGCAAAGGCCAGGACGCTCTTTCGCTCTTCATCGTCCAACGCCAGCAAGAGATGCGCTTCTTCGCCGTGCATGAGTCGCAGACTTAAGAACGGCTCTTCCCGCCGTTTTTCCCGGTTGTCCCAGACGGCATCGACGAGCTGCACCTTGTCCAGCCGGCCGACCGACACCACGTCATAACGAAAATAGGAATCCCCGATGACCATGTCGAACACCACGTTGCCGGCCGTGAGCAGCACCAGGTTGAAGCGGCCCTGGTCCTCGTATCCTTCCGGCAGGAACTTGTTCACGTGGCACAACGTCACCTTGCGGTCGCCGAGCGCCGCGCGAATGTTTTCCTTGAGCACCGTGTAATCGATCTGCAAGGCCCGCTCATCCGGCCCCGTGGCGGCCACCGCCGCCGCTTCGGCTTTCGCAAACACATCATCTGCCGACATCACTCCGGACATGGTTGCTTCTCCTTTCCGTGCCACGACAATCGAAGGGCGTACCCTACCCAGCGACGGGGAACGATTGCAAGGGGTGTTCGAACGTGTCGCCTACCGAGCGGCCACGCGATGGATGAATCTTGCCGCGCCGGTTTGATCGATGATAGCCACTTCAAACAGAGTTTTGGTCACGCGAACCAAGCCGAAATTGTGATAGCCCGATTCGTTGAACAGGCGCGTCGGATTGAGCGATCCCTCCGCCTCGGTGATTCGTCCCGGATTGGCCGAAAGCGGACCGGCCACGAACTCATGAAAATCGACGACACCGTCCCGATCCGGATCGTAGGCATTGGCTTGAGCCCAATGGATGTCGCCGGCGAGAAACGCGACGTTCTGAAGCCGCTTGCCCAGGATAGTCTCGACGATCACTTGCCGCTCGCGCTCAAACCCGGTTCCATCGGGACCGCCGGCCCAGCCGTCGTTGCCTGGTACTGTGTCGCCTCCCCCCTTTGGAACCGACAGGGGCACGGACGTCGCGATCACCTTCCACGTCGCGGTCGATTGCGAGATCCCATCGAGCAGCCATTGCAACTGAGCCGATCCCAACATGGTCTTGGCCGGACTGTCCGGCTCGGCGTTGCGGCTGCGGTACTGTCTGGTGTCGAGAAGAAACAGTTCCAAATCCGCGCCGTATCTGACGGATCGGTAGAGCCGATGCGGGTCGTCGGGCGGTGACCCGATGGGCCAATACTCGCGCAAGGCCTGCCGTCCTTTGGGCATCCGTTCATCGAACGGCCCGGCAAAGTTGTTGCGCACCTCATGGTCATCCCACGTCACATAGACCGGCACGGTTTCCAAGAACCGGCGGAGTGCGGCGGCGCCCCGTTGATAGCGATGGCGGGCCCGGTATTCGTCAAGCGTCGCCGCGACAACGTTCGCCCCCGGCTCGTTGGGCGGAGCGGGACAGACATTGTCGGCGTAGATTGTATCGCCTAAAAAGAGGAAGAAGTCCGGGTCTTTCCGCCGCATCACATCGAACATCAGATAACCGGCTTCCCCTTGGCGGCAGTGGCCCTGACCTCCCAGATCCGCGCTCCAAACGAAGGTGATGGGAGCGGAGGTCGTTGCATCCGGCAGGGTCATAAATTCACCCTTCGCCGCCAGTGTCGGCTGCTCGTATCCGCTCAATCTCTTTCGTTCAATCCAGACGTGGTACCGATACCGGGTGGCCGGTGCCAAGCCTTGGATCGGAACGGAGAGGGTGTAATCCGTCTCGTTCGTCGTGGCCAGCCGGTCGGTTCTGGAGACAGGGGCTCGCGCCGATCCCATTTTCGAGACGGTCCCCCATTGCGCCGGTGTCGCCCATTCGATCTGCACCAACGCCGGCCCGTCCGTTCTGACCCATATAATGGCGCCGCTGGAACCGACGTCGCCGACCGCAATGCCTTGAGGCAAGAGATCTTCCGCCAACACGACCGGAGCGAGAAAGGGACTGCTCGGCGGAAGCCCTTCGCGCGAGGGCGAGACACAGCCCGGCGACCAACAAATCAAGAGCCACGAGAGGAACGACAGCAACAGACGGCGCATGAAACACAGTCTTAGCGAGTGAGGGAACGAAGATCAAGCGGAAGGCGGGACAGCCCTTGAAAATTCTTCAACCGGCTCGGCATACTGGCCCTCGCAAGGAGCAAGCCATGCAGTTGGATGAACAATGCCGAGTCCCCAATTGCCAAGGCAAGGCCTATGCTCCGGCCGGCACGGGGTCCGTCTGCAAAGATCACTTCCTTCATTTTCTCGCCTGGCGCCGCAAGCGAGGCCCGCAAATGTTTCACAAATACGCCGCGATGACCATGGAAGAACGCGACACGGTCGTCGCCGAATGGATGAAAACCCTTCGCCTCGAAGACCTCCCCTCAACCGCTCCGGTGGTGTAAGCGCCGAAAGCCCCGTGCCTTACAGCGAGAGGCTGTACACGTAGAATTCTCGGTCACGGACCCAGCTCAGTCGTTCATAGAGCCGTTGCGCCGCGTCATTCGTGATCGCCGTCGCCAATTCCAGGCGCACCGCGCCGGCGGACCGAGCCTCTTCCGCCGCCGCCTTCAGAAGCGTTGTTCCAACTCCCCGGCGGCGTGCGTGGAGAACAACGAACAGATCGCTCAAGAGAGACATCGGCGCCGCGAGGATTGAAGAAAAGAAGGAATACATCTGGACAAAGCCGATCGCGACGCCGTCGTGATCCTCCGCGATCAGCACGAGAGATTCATTGCGCGCCAACCGATCGTGCAGAAACCGCCGAGCCACGACAGAGTCCGGCGCTTGTCCATAGAATTGACGGTACGCGTCGAAGAGCGGGACGAGCCGATCAAGGTCCTGCATCGTCGCTCGACGAACGAGATCGGCCATCTTACGATCAAATCGAAGAGGTCTGTTTACGCTGCTTTTGGATTCATAACGTTCTCAGGGGCGTGCCGCCTGCGAGGCATCCTGCTTGGAACGCACGGCGAGGCGTTGCAGACGGTCTGCCGACACATTGAGCACGGTTTTCAGCGGGGCGGACCATCGTTTTTCAACGATCGCGTGCACGAGGTAGGCACAGATGAGAACCGCAACGATGGTTCCCCAAAAGAGCACGTGCACATTGACGCCTGGGTAGGCGACGTTGAACACCATGTACCCGACGTTCTGATGGAGCAGATAGAGGGGATACGAGATCGCGCCCAGGACCACCCACTCTTTGCGACTCGCGAACGCCGTCCGCCGCAGGGCGATCAGCAGCATGACCGTGAAGAACAACGTAATCATGCCTTCGACGACAAAGATGTCGAACGTCGTGTTGAAATGACGTTCAAACGATCGCAGCTTCTGCATGGACTGAAACAGCGCAAGGCCCCACGAACAGGCGATCAGCACAGCTCGCGGCAGAGACACCCCTTTCGACCAGATCAGGAAACAGCCTGCTCCTGCGATGAAGAAGGCCGAGTACTCGGCAATCAGCAGGGAATACAACATTCCTACCGGATGAACGGTGAGTGCCGCCGAGGCGAGGAGCCACAACCAGAGAAAGGGTTCAGCCCGATGAATTCGACGACCGCTCACGAGAAGCGCCACCAGAAGATAAAATTGCAGCTCGATGAACAACGACCAATACGCGCCGTCAATCGAAACGATGCCCAGGAAACCGGACAGCATCGTCATGTTAGCAAGATAACGAGCCAGGGAAGTGGTATGAGGCGGCCCTCCGATGGCAAGTGTCACCACAAACGTGATCGTGCAGCAAGTCCAAAAGGCGGGATACAGACGAAGGATTCTCGCGATGACAAACTCACCGAGATTCCGATTGGCAGCGGTCATCAGAATGACGAACCCGCTGATCATGAAAAACAGTTCGACTCCCAGA
The DNA here is from genome assembly GCA_024331095.1 of Nitrospira sp. Classification (GTDB taxonomy): domain Bacteria; phylum Nitrospirota; class Nitrospiria; order Nitrospirales; family Nitrospiraceae; genus Nitrospira_D. The sequence continues at coordinate 140,501 of JANDJE010000004.1, forward strand.
TAGCCGTACTTGAAGACCGGAGCGAGCGCCGGATACGACATCACCGTCAAATCGTCCGCCGCATGCCCTCTGTAAGAGTAGTGAAAGAGCACGACCGCCAGCGCGGCAAGGAAGCGGAGCAGGTCGATTTCGTACACCCTGGCGCTTGTCATAGGCTCGACACCGTCGGTCCGGACCGTCCGTCTTTCTCTCCATGAGCCGGGAAACCGCTGGTGATTGTTGCGCGGCATCCCCTTCTTGTCAATCGCCTCCATGATCGCGGGTCGGTTCGCGTGAATCGCGATCGATCCGCACCGTTTCGTCCCCTTTCTTGCTTTCACATCAAAAAAGACGCGGCCTCGCTTCTTTCCCCCTACCCCATCACCGGCGAGCCGTGATGGTGGATCATCAGCCATTCATCACCGACCCGCTCGTAAAGATTGGTGGCCAGCACCCTGGCCTGCTGCGGCTCATCGGACTGTTGCGTAGTCAGGTTTTCGACGCAGATCACCCAGGCGATGTCCCCCGCCACCTGCACCATCACGTCGGTGAGCTCGAACTTCATGGAGAAGGTGTTGTTGAAGATCAAGACCCAGGAGTCGCGGACGGCGGGCCAGCCGGAGCGAATCGTCCAACCGGGATGGATGCAGGTCACATAGTCTTGATGCGCCCAGACCTCATCCATCCGAGCGATATCGAGGCTTTCGAACGCCTCATAAAACCTTTGATTGGCGACGGTGACTTCCCTGATTCGTTGTTCGAGCATGGTACCAACCCTCCATGCACAATGAGAAGAACGAGAGACTGCATGCGCTCCACCCGCCGATGGAATCTTTCCTCGGACCATTCGTTCTCTTCTTTTTGATTCCCGGAGCGCGACGGCATCCGATTCGCAGACCATCCATCCGACACCCAGAGGAACGGCGCTTATGACTGTTTGGCCGTTTGACGGTTCACGCTCCATACGCCGGCCAGGATCAAGCCGATGCCGGTCATTTCAACCGGCCCGACCGATTCGTTCAAAATCAACGCCGATAAGCCGATCGCCGCGACCGGTGTGAGGTTCCCCAAAACCGACGCCCGAGAGGGGCCGACGCCCTTCACGCCGAACAGCCAAGCCTGTTGGGCCACGGCCGTGGCGAAGATGATCAGATACCCCAAGGCCAACCAATCGGAGGTCGTCACCGACGAAACACCCGCGTCCATCACTTTTCGGTCGGTCCACAGGAGCGGAATCTGCAAGACCGTCGCTACCAACAACGTCGTCCAATTCACGGTCAAGGCGGACAGCCGGTCCATGATGGTTCGACTGCCGATACTGTATAGCGCCCAACTCACGACACCCAGAAACACCAAGGTTCCTCCCAAAAGAGGCTGTTCCCCGGCCGCCTGAAAACCCGCCACGGACACCAGGCCGACGCCGGCAAACGAGAGCACCGCCCCCAACCAGACGGTGCGCAACGGCACGTCCCGGATCAACAGAGCCGAAAGCAACGAGGTCACCACCGGACTTGATCCGATAATGACGCCGCCCACCGCTCCACTCACATAGTTGAGCCCCATCAGGATCAAGAGGTGATTGCCCAACACGCCGAGTCCCAACAGCCCCAACAGAGAGAGGTCCGAGCGAGCGATGGCCAAGGTTCCCCGCTCCTGAACCCACCACGTCACCAGCAGAATCGCCAAGCCGCCGACATCACGAAACACCGAGGCTTCGACCGGAGAAAAGGACCCCAGCGCCATCTTTTGGGCGACAATCGACCCGCCCCATAACACGGCGGCGAGCACGACCGATCCATAGGCCAGCGTGGTGGACGGCGGCATGGCGAGGGACATACCCTTGTTTCCGGCCGTCGTCAAGGACTATATTGCCGAACCCTAATTTCCAAAGGACGTTTACTATCCCGAAGAATCTTCGTCTAAGGAGAGCAAGACGAGCTTAACAAGGAGGGCTTCTTATGCCTCAACGAATAGTGTTTCGAAGATGGACCGCTTTCCTGTCAATCGTGCTGTTGCTGATGACCGGCTGCGTCAAGGATTTGGTGCGCGACGACGTCAAACGTCCGAAAACCGACGCCCGCTGCTCAGGCTCCGAAGGAGTGGATGATTCCTCGATCGCCGTCCTGCCCGTGCCGCTCGTGGCGTTCTTCGTCCCGCACGCCGACCTGCACGAGATCAAGGCCGACGACTATCTGCGGCGCTGCGGGGAGCCGAGCAAACTCATCAACCGGCAGGTGACGATCAACCGCACCGCCTGCATCCCGGCGGGCCTCACCAGGATCATCACCCTCGGTATCTGGCAATGGTGTCCGGCTCGGATCTCCTGGGAAGCGGACGTCAAAGAGTAAGAAACCGTTTTATTAACGGCTTCTTGGAATGGGCGCGATCGGGGCGCTCCCACTGGCCGGCTTGACAGTCCAGGCTCTGCGGGAATACTTTCCCATGCAATGACACCATCTCACGCTCAGGCCTTGTCGGAAGCGACGCGGGCGTTGCTCGTCCCGCTGGTGCGGATTTTTCTCCGGAATGGGAAAGCAGCCAAGTCGTTTTATACCCTCGTGAAGCACGTGTACATCGAACTCGCTCAGAGGGAATTCGGCATCCATGGCAAACCAGCGACCGTCTCCAGAATCGCCATCCTGACCGGTCTCACGAGAAAAGAGGTGCAGGCGATTCTCGCCCGTCCGACGGACAAACACCATTCGATCGACGAAGAATATAACCGCGCCGTCAGAGTGATCGGCGGCTGGTTAAAAGACCCCGCTTTCAGCGATGGGCGCGGTCATCCGGCCCCGTTGCCGCTTTACGGCAAGCGCGGATCGTTCGAAGCTCTGGTCAAAGCTTATAGCGGGGACATCCCTGCCCGCGCCGTACTGGATGAGCTGCTTCGCACGGGCGCCGTGAAGCGACTGAAGAACGGCTCCGTCTGTCTGCGTTCCCGTGGTTACGTGCCTCAACACAGCGCCCCCGAAAAGCTTCGCATCCTGGGCACCGATACCGCGGACTTGATTGCCACGATCGATCACAACATCTACGAGGCTCCGGATCGGCCGCTGTTCCAGCGCAAGGTGATGTACGACAATGTGCCGCTGGAGGCGGCGAAGGAGTTCCGCGCCGTCGCGGCGGCGCGGGCCCAGGAGTTCTTGGAAGCAATGGACCGCTGGTTGGCCGATCGCGATCGCGACGTCAATCCGAGCAGTACGGGTTCAGGCCGCGTCCGCACAGGGATCGGCATCTACCACTTCGAAGAGATTGTTGAGGGCGTACGCATCCAGAGCACCCCCAAACGGAAGCCAAAAGGGAAATCGCGTCCATGATCGTTCCATTGTTCGCCCGGCTCATCGGCCTTGCCGGCCTGCTGCTCAGCCTGTTCCTTGCCACGGCGTCCTGCAGCCCTGCTCCACAGGCCGGAGGCGGAATCGGCGGGACCGGGTCCGTCCAAACGGTGTCATCGGGCCCCGTGACGAAATTCGGCAGCGTGTTCGTCTCGGGAACGGAATACGACAATTCCCAGACCATCTATTGCTTCGACGATGAGCCCTGCAGCTCGGAGAACAAACTCAAGCTCGGCATGGTGGTGCTGGTCAACGGCCGAACAGTGGGAACCGATTTGACCGGCGCTCCGTCACGGCGCATCGCCGAGACCATCACCTATGAGGAAGCCGTGGAAAGCACGGTGCAGTCCATCGCCCCCGACGGCCTGAGCCTGATGATGCTGGGTCAGGTCGTTCATCTCGATCACAACACCGTCGTCGATCCATCCATCCCCGGCCGGTCCATTGCCAATCTCACCCTGAATCAGGACCGAATCGAGGTGAGCGGATTCATCGTCGGAGACGGCCACATTCTCGCCACGCTGATCACGATGCAGGATGGTTCGCCGCATTATGAGGTCCAAGGCACCGTTAAAAACCATAACCTCGCCGCGCGCACCTTCGATATCGGCACGCTGCGCATCGATTATTCCGCCGCCGACATCGGTCACATGCGTTCCATCGCCTCTACGTCATGGGACGGCGTTGTCGTTCATGTGCGGGGAGAACAATGGGACGGCGGCGGAACCGCCCCGGCCGCAGGCACCCTTGTCGCCACCCGCGTGATCCCGATCGGCCTCGGGACCGACGACAGCGAAGAAGCAAACGTGGAGGGATTCATTCGGCAAGTTTCGGGACCGGGAGATGTCGTCGTCAACAATCTCCGGGTTCAGACCACCGGCAGGACCGTCTTTGAGGGCGGCACCCTTGACGATCTCACGGTTAACGCTCATGTGATCGTTCTCGGCCGATTGTCCGGCGGCGTCCTCCAAGCCGAACGTGTTTCGTTCGAGGGCAAATTCGAATTGGAATCCAACGTACTCAGCCTGGACGACTCGACGCAATCCCTGACTCTGACCGGATTTCCCGGCATCACGATCTTGGTCGACGAGCAGACGGAAATCGAGGGTGAAGGCGATCTACGAACGTTCCAAGGCATCCGACTGGGCGACCATCTGAAAATTCACGGGCGGCGCAGCGGCGACGGCATCGTGGCCACCAAACTGAAACGAAGCAATCCGAGCAACAATGTGAAACTGGAGGGTATAGTGAGTTCCGCGACCGCGCCGACTCTCGTCCTTGCCGGCGCAACCATCGACACCTCAGCCATTCCCAATGACCGGTTCATTCAATCAGACGGCACTGTGATCGGCCGAGCGGCGTTTTTCAACAGACTTGTGCCAGGCCATCAGATTTCGTTAAAGGGAACCTTGGCTGCTGACACCGTCGTGTGGACAAGTGTCCGTCTCAAGACACCGCACGACGAACACTAAACATGGCAGGAACCATTACAGCGACCACTCAACGAGCCATAGGCGTTCCGTAATAGGTATCGACCATGATTCCTATTTCTTTCAACATGGGGGTGGGGAGCGTCCCGCCGATACAGACGATAACCGCGTCATTTTTGATGGTCACGGCGCTCCCGTTTTCTTCTATCGTGACCGAATCCTGACCGATCCGTTGCACATTGGCGTTCAAATAGACAGTGGCGGCTCCTCGATCGACCAGTTCCTTGAGCAACCGCCGATTTTTCTCCTTTGGCCTAGTGAAGATCTCTTCCCCTCGACTGGCGACCGACACGACCGTTCCCGGCTCATTCGCGATGGCCAACGCCGCTTCCGCGGCACTGTCCCCTCCCCCGACGACCAACACATGTTGGCCGCGGTATTGTTCGGGGTCGATCAAGCTGTAGACGACCTTCGC
>JANDJE010000040.1 GCA_024331095.1 Nitrospira sp.
CCTGGATGCTGGCCCGCGTGTTCGGACCGGCGACCCACATCGACGGCGCACTGAATGCCACCGGCTCGCTCATCCTTCTCAATCCCAACGGCGTGTTCATTGGACCGACGGGGCAAGTGAACGTCGGCGGCCTCTTTGCCGCTTCGACGCTGGCGATGAGCAACGGCAACTTCCTCAACGGCGTCTATCTGTTTCAAGACAATGGAACGAACGGTGTTATCCGCAATGCGGGAGCGATCAACGCGGGCGTGGAGGGAGTCTATCTCTTCGCGCCGAACGTGGAGAACGCCGCCACCGGCGTCATCACGAGCGCCAACGGGCAGGTGACATTGGGAGCCGGGAGAACGGCGTTTCTCTCCAATCGGCCGGACGGCAGAGGATTTCTTGCGGAAGTGACGGCGCCAGCCGATCAAGCGCTCAATCTGGGCCAATTGTTGGCCGACGGTGGTCAGGTGACGTTGGCCGGGCGGGTGGTCAACCAAGGAGGAGTGGTTCAGGCGAACAGCGTGGTGAATCGCAACGGCCGAATCGAACTCGTCGCGAGCGAACGGATCACATTGCAAGCCGGCAGTCGCACGAGCAGCGCCGGCGGCGAGGCCGGTGCCCATGGCGGCACGGTCGTCGCGCGCGCGGCCGATCGCGATGCAGGCGGGACTCGCATCAACGGCGCGGTGACCATTGAAGCCGGGGCGGTGGTTGACGTCGGTCCCGGCGCCGGAGGCGTCGCCGGAGAGGTGTGGCTCGGTGGGACCGTGACGGCCAACGGCCTGGTCCATCGGCTGATTCCCAATCAAGTCACGCTCGGCGACGGTCAGATCTTGGCCTTGGCGTCGAATTTGGGACGGGGAGAAGTCAACGTGTTGGCGATGGATGACATTAACGTGACCGTCGGCACGTCGGCTCCTCTTGATCTTTTGGCGATTCCATCGGGACAAACGGGGACGTTCCATTTACAGGCGGGGCGAAATCTGGCGTGGACCAACAGCCGATTTGCCAGCGAGGGGGTTCCCTGGAACATCGTCGCCAGAGCCGGGAATGATGTGACCGTCAACGCCAGCGAAGTCAGCACGGCGGGTGGGGCCTCCATTCATCTCCATGCGGGGCGGGATCTTTCCTTGGTCGATGGAAGCTTGACTTTTGCTCGCGTGCATACCGCGAATATCGGCAACGAAATTCGAGGAGGCGACATCAGTCTCACGGCGTTGCGGGACGTGGTGGCTCCGAGTCCGTTCGAACGGTATAGCGACGGGATTTCTCTGCCGGGCATCCACGTCGGACTCCCCGGCAACTTGACAATTCGCGCCGGGCAAGATCTTCGAGGACCGGCGTCGTCGAATCCGGCGGTCAGGCCGCGGGTGTTCGGCTTTACCTTGCAAGGCGGCATTGCCGATGTGGCGGCTGGGCGTGACATCGGAAGCGACACGGCACCGGTCAATCTGATTGTGGGAGGAGTTCAGGACCATGTGGACGGAACATCGTCCGTGCCGGCGGCGGCCGTGAGCCTCAACGCGGGCCGGTCGGTCTATTTCAGTCTCGCGGAGGATTTCGGCCTGCGGGAGTCGGGGGTCTTGACCGCCAACGGAACCACGAGAATCGACGCCGGCACGGTGCTGAGGACGCCGCTGACTCTCATGACGAGCACCGATGAATCGACGGGGTTGCCGGTTCACGTTTTGCCGACTCAATTAAATCTCACGGCGCGGACCGGTGACGTGCTCATCCAGCAAGATCGGCCGACCGGGGCGTTCGCCAATGAACGAAGGCTGCTCCCCTCGGTCTTTTCCGCACGGGCCGATCAAGGGAACGTGACTTTTGTAACCGGCAGCTCTCCGCTGCGATTCTGGCCTTCGAATGACGGAAGAATCGAGATCCATGCCCATCACGAGATTAGGGGATTGGGGCCGTTGCAAACCGTGCCAGATCAAAATTCCGTGCTGATCTTTACCGGACTTCCCAGTGATCCGGCCGCCCAATGGGTCCGTGTGAGCAGAAGCGAGGCCTTGGCGGATCCGTTCCTGGCCAGATGGTATAGGCAATGGGGCGATCTGAGCTTTGTGGGCGGCAACTCCGTGAGCCCCCTTCCTCCCGGTCTCGTCGGCTTGCCCCCGGCAAGTATTCGTGAGAAGCCCATGATTCTTCAACGCAGCACCTCGCCTGGGATTTTCACATTGTACCCAGGCGACATCCGATCATTGGTGGGGGGGGACGTCACCGAACAAACCTTGGGGGTGGCTCTTCAAACTTCCGCGCCGAGCTTGGTCGGCCGAGGCATGACCATCGCCATGTCAACGAAGGAGGGGGATATTACCTCGTTGCAGCTCAATTTTCTGAGTCCGTTTCTGAGACAAACCACCATCAGTTCCGGCGGCGATATTCGGAGCGTCCTGCTCAATATCTCCACGCCGCAATTGCTGGGTGACCGACCATCGGCGATCGTTCATGCCGGGGGCTCGATCGATTTAACGAGAGTGCCGGGTTTCAATACATCGGGCATCCGGTTTTTCGGCAATGGGACTGCGGAAGTCCGCGCCAACGGGAATCTCAATTTGGGCGACAGTTTTGGCATCATCCATCTGCTCGGCAATACCCGCGATGCGGTCGCCCAACGAAGACAAGGGGGAGTATTGGACATCGGAATCGGCGGGCGCATCGAGATGACCCAATCGCAGATCGCGACCTTCAACGGGGCGGCGATCTTCATCCACGGAGCGGACGGCGTTCGCATTGCCGATGAGATGGGGCGGATGATTCCGGGGGCGGTCGAAGTCAGAGCTTCGCTTGTCGACCAAGACGGCGCCATGGTCCTGGCCTTGCCGAATGAGAGCGGGACAGCCGTTCCCGTTCAAGCCTACAGAACGATGCTTCCCGTCGATCAAACGACCGGGCAAAACGTGTTTACGGCGCAGGACGTGTCGGACGGCCGGGTTGAATTGGTCTGGAAACCGCTGTTTGTCGAGCAGACGGGGCAACTGTTTTTGGTCGGAGGCGAGCGGGTGCGCCAAGGGGATCAGATCGTGTTCCAAGAGAAGGTGGTTTCTGTCGATCTGAACCCGGCACGGGCGGCCGATGGGGCTCCGATTCTTGTGGACGGAAGACCGGCGTTAGTAGATGGGCGCATCGTGTTGGAAGTCGGCGGGCAGCGGGTGTCGGTGGTGACGCCGGTCGGCGGGCGGGTCAACATCGGCGGCACGGTGGCGACCAGAAACGCCGAACAAACCGGCATCGTCACGCTGCGAGGCGGCGATATTACGATTCTCTCCACCGGAGACGTGGATGTGAACCGGTCCCGCGTCGGCACCTTCGATACCGGCAATATCCTGATTAAATCCACGTCCGGGACGATCAACGCCGGCAGCGGAAGCAGAAACGAGCGATCGTTGTTTGTGATCGATGACGGCGATGGAAACAGCACGTTGGCCACGGTGCCGGGCAGCGGGATCTTCACGTGGGAGCGGGACGATCCGGACATGACAACGTTGCCGTTCCCCAAATTCGATACGCCGGCGATGGAGGCGTTGAAGGCGCAAATCGCCAAGCGGCGATTCCTTGGGCGCGACACGAGCGATCTCGAAGCTCAGTTCGATCGGTTGGCCGGAGCGCGGACGGTGGAGTATGACAGGATTTTCGAGGAGTTCATCGCCGCGCCGTTCGGTCCGGGAAGCCGGCCGCTCCAGCTCGGAGATGTGTCGTTGATCGCGGCCAGGAACATCGATGTGCCGTCGGCCGGGATCAGAGGCAGACGCATCAATCTGGAGGCGGGAGAATCGTTGAATCTCTTGGGCGGATCGATCATCGGAAAGACCACGTTTACCGCCTCGACCGTCACCGGCTCCGTTGGAGCGTTCGCCGGAGCGGCCGCCGGGTCCGTCGGCGGCGCATCGGTCTCGGCGGCGGGCGGGGCCGGAGGCAGTTCGGTCGGAGGCTTAAGCGGGGTGACCTCGACGGTCTCGGCGACCTCGGCCGCGACGAGCACCACCTCGTCCACCGCCGCCAAATCGGTCGAGCAGGTCCAGCAAACCGCCGAGGAATCGGCGGGGACAGTGGCGGCTGCCGGACCGGCCGGAGCCGGCGACGGAAGACAGCTGGCGTCGGCCGATCCCGATAAAAGCAAGAAATCCCAAATGACCAGGTCGATTCGCATGGGACGCGGGGTGGTCATTCAAGTCGATGTCAAGCCGGCGGCTCAATAAAGAGCCGCCGGCTAGAAAGGATGAAGGCGGCATGGATATGAGCTCAGGCGGCGTCGCGTTCGCGTTGAGTCACGCGACGTTGGAAGGAAAGATCACCATTTCGGTGCTGCTCGTGTTCTCTCTGGTCAGTTGGACGATCATCGTCAACAAGTTCCGCCAACTGGGGAAGGCCAAGAGACGAAACGGCGCGTTCTTGGAAGCCTATTCCAAATCCCAGGCATCGCTCAGTTTGTTCGGCAAGGGGCCCATCAAGGAGCTGCAAGGGTCTCCGATGTATGACCTCTATTACGGCGGCTGCGAAGAGCTCAAAGCCCAGCAAGAGAAGTACGGGACCGAAAGAGTTCCCCGGCACGGCATGAACGCCGTGCGGATCGCCTTGGAGCGGGTGCTGGGGGAATCGGCGGTGAATTTGGAATCGGGAATGATCGTCCTGGCCACCGCCATCAGCGGCGGGCCGTTCATCGGACTGTTGGGCACGGTTTGGGGCGTGATGGATACGTTCTCCGGCATCGGTCGCGCGCAACAGGCCACCCTCACCACGATGGCCCCCGGCGTGGCCTCGGCGTTGATCGCCACGGTGGCCGGGCTGATGGTCGCGATCCCCTCGCTGTTTTGTTACAACTATTTGGTCACGAAAACCAAAACTCTGACGATGGAGCTCGACAATTTCGCCGCTCATTTGGAGACCGTGTTCATGGCCGAATATCTTCAGGAAAAAAATGGGGCGACGGACGATGATGTGGAGGATTATCGTCCGGGCGGCCACCGGCAGGAAGCGGAACCCTCCGGCGCGGCGACGGCGCATTGATGACGCGGCGGTCGTGAGAGACGATGGAGCGGAAAAACGAACACACGGACACACGAAACAAGGCGGATAGATCGGAGCCATGAGACGATTTTCAAAGAAATCACACGGGGCCGTCGCCGACATCAACATTACGCCGCTGCTCGATTTGGCCTGGGTGCTGCTGGTCATTTTCATCATCACCACCACCGCGATGGTGCAGGGCATCGAGCTGAAGTTGCCCGAATCGACCCCGCACGAAACGGATATGGAAAGCAATACCCCGACCCTCTCCGTCAAGAAAAACGGCGACGTGTATTTGGATGAAGAGCGGGTCAAGCTCGGCGACCTGGAAAAGCTGATTCGCGATCTGAAAGCGGCCAAGGGCGGCAAGTTGCCGTTGGTGCTCCGCGGCGACGCGGGCGTCGAATACAAGCATGTCGTCGCGGTGCTGGACATTCTCCAGCGAATTCCCGTCGAAGATCTCGCGCTGGCCACGAAACCGTTCAATGAACCCTAGAGAACCGTGAGGCGTGAAAGGTCGTCAGACTCGCACGGCGGATTCCGTGCAAACTCCTCCCGCACGAGCGACATTTTACGCGTGACGTTTGACGTGCCCCAAGATGGCCGGGTATCGAGGATTTGAAAAAAAGAAGAGCAAGCTCGGCACGACGTTGCTCATTGTCGGCGTGATCCACGTCGGCATTGCCGCGGGGCTCTACTGGGTTTCACAGACCGAATGGGGCCAGAACCTGATCAAGGTGTACAAGCTCACCGCGTTTGAGAAGAAAGAACCGCCCCCTCCGCCGGAGAAAGAGCCTGAACCGGAACCCGAACCGCCTAAGCCGGAACCCAAACCGGAGGCTCCCCTACCGGAGCCTGAACCGCAAGAAGTCCCTCCGCCTCCACCGCCGGTGACCGAAGCGCCTCCGCCGCAGGTGGCCAGTCTTCCGCCTCCGACCAGTCCGGATTCGTTCGCCATCGGCAAGAGCCGCAACCGCTTTGCGGGCTACTCGGATATTCTCACCGCCATGATTCAGGCCAAGTATCAGCAACCGCCTTCGTTGCCGGACGATCTGGAATATGCGGTGCTCTGCGAGCTGGTGATCGATGAGCAGGGGCGGGTCTTGCAATACCGCCTGGTTAATTCGTCCGGCAGCCTGCTGTTCGATCAATCGGCGCTCGATGCCCTGTCCAAACTCACGCAAGTTCGTCCCCCGCCGGAAGGCATGGATCGCACCATCATCGTGAAGTTTTTCCCGCCGTCGTGACGCGCGGCGATCGAGCGGTTTCTTAGACTTACCCAGACTTGCTCCTTCGTCCCGTGATTTTCCGCTGGGTGGGCGATCCCTCCCACGCTCAAAAGTTAACGAGTTCTAAAGAATCGACTCATTCCGGCGTAACCGCGGGATCGTATAACGGCGAGGTCCAGGAGGGTTCTCCTGGACTCGTTCGATGAGCGCGTGCCATGCGCGAGGAGAAAGAAAATCCGTCGAGGGGTCTTGAGGCAAGTTTAACGGAACAAGAAACGGATCCTTACGAGCCGGTAATGCCGACATGGGAAAACGACCGCGTGCCGCGGGAATGATTGCGATGAAATGACGACGATGACGAGAAAGGAGGTGAGGGGCGGACGCAAGAGGGAATGACAAGGTCAAGAAAGTCCGTAGAGGAAGAGAGGAAGCAAGAGAGGGGATAGTCGGTCAATTACTTTCAAGGAGGGTGATGACATGAAAGTCAGTGCAACAATCAAGCAAACTGTCGCCGCATTCGCCGCGGTGGCGGGATTGGCGGTCGTCGGTCTGCCGTCTCCGGCGTCGGCCCTCTATTTTCCGGAGGGGGACTTGGGCTTCTACGTTTACGGCGGTAATACGGAGCGGTATGAAAATTTTGGGCCTGGTTCGACGTCGATTCTTGATGGGTCGAGTACGGCTACGGTGACTCGAAATATCGCGTTGGATCTCCCGACGCTCCAAGAAGGGGCTACGCTAGGTCTTCGCTATGCGGTTATCGGCGTCGATGCTGAGACGGCGTTCATGTATGTTTCCGCTGCAGTTTCGCGCATTGATAACCGGATAATCGACAATTCGTTTCCGGACGTGGCAGCAGGAAACTTTCTCTTCTGGGCCAATAGCTGGTTGCCGAACACTCCCGGCATCGGAGGCGGATTTGCGGATCCCTATTTTAATAATCCGACGCTCATGCCCAGGGCCCTGACCAATTCTTTTACCTCACAGCTTGGGATTACGGGCACCCTTGATGCTCTCGCGTTCACCACACACGCAGTTCCCGGCCAAACCCTGAATCTTTATAGGGTCAACATCGACGGGGCCTATCCCCCAGTGTTTGAATTGGTAGGGACGGCGCTGCTGACCCAAAACGGTCAGTTGACCATCACGCCGGTTCCGGTTCCGGCCGCGGCCATTCTCTTCGGGTCCGGTTTGGTCGGATTGGTGGGTCTCGCCCGTCGTTCGATGAGTAAGACGGCGTAACGTGTCAGGGACAAGAACTTGTGCGACAGGCAATGGGAAACAACATCAAGTCTATCCTAAAGGAGTATTGATTATGACGTCATCAAAGCTATCCATGGCGGTCCTCGCCGGACTGGCCTCCGTCATTGGAGTTGCGGCTTCGGCCCATGCCCAAGCCGTCGTCAACATCGCCGGCGCCTCGGCGGCCAAGCCGTTCGTCGAGGAAGTGCCGGTGACTCTGTGTGATAATCCAACCGGCCCGGCTCCGACCTTTCGAGCCGGTGCGCCGATTCCCGAAGTGTTCATGGACGGAGCTGCCGGTCCGGCGCAGAACCGGCTGGCCAATTCCAAGTTCATTACCTGGCGATGTCAGGCCATCAATGTCGTGGGCCGGCCGAACATCATCATCCGTTATCAATCGACCGGGTCAGGGGACGGGATTCGGAAGGTGAACGAACGGCCGACACTGCCCAATGGCGATCCCAATCCGGCGGCTCGTCAGGTCTATGTGCTGGAGAACCCCGGTTCGTGCGGCGCGCCGATCGACGAGGTCGATGCGTTGGGCCGGACCAGGCGTTTTTATCCGAGCTGCACGCAGTTCAGCCCGAACCCAAATACGAATCCGGCGGGAGCATTCGTGGTCAATCTGGGCGTGTCCGACGTTGCGCCATCGTCGTTTGGCCAACGGTCACAGCAGTCCTCGACCCAGTTTGTCGATTTCCCTCAGCAGCCTGATGACAATCTGACGTTGCTCCGTCCGGTTGTGACTCCTTACTCGATTGTGTTGGGAAGCGCCGTGAAGCTCGTCAATCCGGACGGAACGGTGAAGACGAGTCCCACCAATCCCCAAGGTCGGGTGCGCAATCTGACCCAACTCCAGATTGAAGCCATCTTCTCCCGCCAGATTACTCGTTGGAACCAGCTCAGCGGCGTCGGGGCCGACACCAACGGCGATGGCGTGGTCAACGCCTCGGACAATCAAGTCATCATGCTCTGCTCACGCCGCGCCACATCCGGGACCAAGGCGGCGTTCCAACAGACCCTGATGAAGGACGCGAAGGAACACACGGGACAGTCGCCAGCCAACAGCCTCAGCTTTAATCTCACGCTGGGCACTCCCACCGTCAATCCCAGCGGGACCCTGAGCGGGCCGAACAACCTGGCCGGTATTTCCAACAACGACGTGCGGGATTGCATCCAGGGCAACCCCAACCCCACCATCCCTTCTAACGATCCGTTCCCTTATCCCGGTCCTCGTCCGGCCCATCCGACTGCCATCGCCTACATGGAATCCGAACAAGCGGCGACCGTCAATCCCGCCGCCGGTTATATCGTGGCCGTCGATGGCGGGAAGGCCCGCCGTTATGACAATAACAACGGGCATGAGCTGATCGCCGAAGAGGCCGTCTATGTCGGCAACGAGAAGGAAAACATCCGCTGCGGGAAGTATCAATATTGGACGTTCCAAGCCGTGACCAGGCGCAATGACCCGCCGCCTACGTTGGACGAACAGGCGGTCATTGACGCCTATATCGCATCTGCATCGAGCCCCGGCATCATCAACAATCTTCCAAACGTCGGACGGTATTGGCTGTCGCCTGCCGACATGCATGTGACCAAACCGAACGACAAGGGGCCGATTCAGTGGAAAGCCAATACCGCTGGGATTCAAGGCTGCCTCCCGTCCGTGAACGATCAGCCGTAAGGCTGGCGATTTAGAGAATCGGGGACAATAGGGCGGCCGGCGTCTGATGACGCCGGCCGCTTTTTTATTGCGTCTTTCATCCAACGGCCGAACTGCTTGAACCCATCAAATCGTGTCGGCTCTTTTTACCCGCGCCAACTCTCTCACTCATGACGCAAGTCTCTCACCTCGCCAATGATCTCGTAACAATCATTTAACCGGATCTTGATCCCTCGTCTCTCTGTTTTTGCTTCCGAGCGGAGTACAGTGGCACCCGACTTTTGAGGGAAAAATGACGATTGTCTGATCGCAAAGTAACGAAATTGTGAATCAGAGCTTCTACGTATGCTTGCGAAGTGCTGAGTGTTCGTGTCCGGTGTTACCAACCGCAACAAGGAGGTGTTTATGCGTATGTCCATTTCGGCTGTTTTTGCGGGGCTGGTGTTGGCGGTTACGTGTGGAGTCGGGTCGGGCCAAGCGGCAACGGTCGGACAAACCGACCCCATGGGGGGTGAGCCCAACGAGGATCACGGGCCGGCGATTTCAGCCGGTGTCGAAGAATATTTCGGTCGCAAGGTGGCTCAGTTGTTCGATCAGTCGGCGACGTTGGTAATCGGCGAGTACCAGTCGATCGGCGACATCGTGCCCTCGGTGGTCAGGGGCGAGAATACGATCTCGCTTTTTACGTCGGGGTTCAATGGGGTGTCCGCTCCCTCGGCGGTGATCGACGGCTCGTCGATCACGGTGGATCTCTCGTCGCTCTACTTAAGTCACGCGTGGCGTGATGAGTTCCGCATTTGGAATATCGGCGGTCTTGCGACGGGAACAATCGACCTGGAGACTCTCGAGTTTCACTTGAACTGGGATCGTGTGTTCCGAGACAAACATCAGGATAAGGTGGTGACATTCGCACTGCGCGGGACGATGGTTCCGGTCCCGATCGCCGATACCGCCGTCTTCTTCGCCGCCGGGCTGGCGGTGTTGCTGATTCTGCGGCGTCTGAAGAGCATGGACGCGGCGGGCGATTCAATGTCTGCTGTCTAGAACGCCTCGACGCACAAGGACGGCTTGCCCGCAAGTTAACCCACCGCGGACCCAACTGTAACCGGCCTGTAATCGCCTCTCCGTATCCTCCCCTGGCTCATTGGGTTGTGACGTGCAAGGCCAGGGGAGGACCCATGCATCAAAAAGTTTGTTCAGTCGGGATTGGAATACGAGGGATCGGCGCCGTCGTCGGCCTGTTGTTCTGGATCGGGGGCGGTGAGGTGGTATGGGGAGGAAACCTTGAAGATCTGCTCTTAGAAAATCAGCAGATCTCAATCGATCAATGGATCAAACTGAAAGCGGAAGAGGAAAAGCGGCAGCAAAAAGAATCAGAAGCCAGCCGCGCGGCCGGCGACACGCCGGTCCGTGAGCGATGGTGGGAGAAGATCAGCGTTCGCGGTTATGCTCAGGTCCGGTACAATTATCTTATCGACAACGATTTTCTCAGGGTCGATCAAGATCGGTCGATCGATGAAACCAATCAATTCTTTATCCGACGCGCCCGGTTGATCTTCAGCGGGCAGCCGCACGAGCGGGTCTTTTTCTACTTTCAACCGGAATTCGCCGGTTTGATCGGGAGTGTCGAACAGGCAGGGGTCGTTCGCGATCTGTACGCGGACTTGTTTCTCACCGAGAATAAAGAATGGCGCGTCAGAGTCGGGCTGTCTAAAATTCCATTCGGGTTTGAGAACATGCAGTCGAGCCAGAACCGGCTGGCGTTCGACCGTAACGATGCAGTAAACAGTGCGGCCCCGACCGAGCGCGATCTGGGGCTCTTTCTCTACTATACCCCGGTGTCCGTGCGGGAACGATTTCGCCGGCTTGTGGACAGCGGGCTTAAAGGATCAGGCGACTACGGAATGTTGGGGATCGGAGTCTATAACGGCCAAGGGATCAACGTCCGGGATCAGAATAAGAACAAACATGTGGTGATTCACGCGATGTATCCCTACGAGTTTTCCAACGGGCAGATTCTGCAGATCGGGATGGATGCCTATACCGGTCGGTATCATGTGTCAACGACGTCGGTGGTGCCGCTCAATCCCTCTCCCGTCTCAGCTGGAGCGCCCCTGACGCCGATCGTGGAAAATGGGGGCAATTATTTGGACGAACGGGTAACGTGGCATTTTGTTCTCTATCCTCAGCCGTTCGGTCTGCAGGGCGAATATACGATCGGGCGCGGGCCGGAGTTGAATCGAGAGAGGACGCAGATTACGACGGGGAACATTCGCGGCGGCTATATTCAGGCTTTTTACCACTACCGATGCGACAGTTTCTGCGAGAGCATTATTCCCTATGTTCGTCTCCAGGAGTACTACGGCGGCAAGAAGGCGCAGGCCAACGCTCCGCGGAATACTGTGCGCGAAGCCGAGTTGGGAGTCGAGCTGCGGATTAACAGGGCCCTCGAATTGACGGTGGCCTATGCCTGGAGTCAACGCACGTCGCCGGATTCGACTACGGTCCCCGCGTCCTGCGCCGATCCCGGCTTCACCGGCATCACGTGCGCGCAGACTCCTTATCAGTTGCAATCCGGCGAGCAACTCAGATTCCAGTTGCAATGGAGTTTTTGAAAGAAAGGTCGCAACCCATCCGATCCCGGCTCCGCTCCCGCTCACCATCCGTCTGAGAACAGTTCCTGCCGAAGACCATCGAAACCGAAGATCCGCCCGCATCAGCCTATGGGGAAACTTCCTCGTGAATGATTCGGTTTGAACGGCTCACACGCTTCGCGACGGACAACGAGGACGATAAAAACCGTGGGCGTCACAGCCCGCTCACCGCGCTCGCGTCGGATCTGCGAGCAACAGGCAAGACGCCGTATTCAGGAACCAGGTTGCGAGGAGGATTGATTAGGAGAGGTGGCCTGAGCGGAGGACACCGATCGTGACCATTTCGCAAGCGTGCGACCGATTTCTTGGGACGACAGCGGGTAGTAGCCCAGATCCAGCGCCAGCTTTTGGCCTTGCCGGCTCAAGGCAAAGCGAATCAATTCGACGACGGCCGGCGATGGAGACGATCTGGGAGACTTGGCGATATACAAGTAAAGGTTCCTCCTGAGAGGATATGAACCGTCGGTGGCGCTTGCGAAGGTCGGCTCCACATAGCGTCCTCCCTTGACGAAAGCGATCGGAACCGGTTTCACGTAGGAGGTTCGATAGCCGATTGAACTGAAGCCGATGCCGTGCCGATCCGACTCCATCTCAAGAATCACCGAGGCTGAACCAGGCTCCTCCGCCAATCGGGAACTCAAGGGACCGCCTTGGCATACCTCTTCTCTGAAAAACGCGCTGGTGCCGGACTGTGCATTTCGTCCATAGAGGTGGATCGGTGCCGAAAACCACTCGCCGTCGAGTCCGAGCATGCCCCACGTATCGATGGGATCGAGTAATCCCCGCCGTCGATCCTGGCAAAAGATGGCATCCAGTTCTTCCAATGAAAGACCGGCAATCGGATTGGTCTGATGAACGAACACGGCGAGGGCGTCGATGGCGACCGGCACCTCGGTCGGCTCGTACCCATATTCCTTGACGAATTCGGAAAGTTCGGCCGCGGTCATGCGGTGAGAAAGCGCCGCGACTTCGGTCCGGTGTTCAAGCAGAGCTTCGAGGCCCGTCTTGGACCCTTGCCCCGACAGCGTCACTTTCAAGTTCGGATGTTTCTCGCGGAGGCCGTCAAGCCAGGCCTGCATCAACGGGCTCATGGTGTTCGAGCCCGAGATCGTCAATTTGCCGGAGATCGGTTCTCGATCGTCTGGGTAAAAGTAGGAGGCCAGGTCAGGATCGAGCGGAGGGCGGATTTGCCCCCAACTCGCTTCCTCAAGCGAGGCCAGGGCGATCATGATGACGGCGAAGAGTCGTATGCTCATGCGAAAGAACGACATTGACGCGTCTCCTCATATTTTTTAAGGCGACCCTTCAGCAAGACGCAACGCAACCGGCCAGGTCGAGGGTAAGGAGCGATCGTTTCCAAATGATCAATGTCCTGTTAACTCCTCGTTAACTCGGCGGGGAGGAGGCTCTCGATGATCAAATATTTCTTTTTCTTCTCTTGAAAAACCGGGGAGTCACCGGCCGAGCCCGGTCAGTTTACAGACAATTTACATGGAACTAAGGACCCTGTTCCCGCGGCCTTTTAGTATGGGCGCCGTAATGATGCCGTCTGGACCATCATCGGTAGTCGCCGTGCGAGAGACGATTCTCATCTTCTCCCGTTCCGAACCGTTCGCGGAGTCGATCAAGCGGACCTTTGCCACGAACGGCTATCAAAGCACGAGCGTGGCGACGATCGGAGCGGCGATTTCGGCCGTGAAGGAGCCGGGCGCGGCGCTGATCATTATCGACCGTCGGCTCGGCGACGCCCAGACGATTCACCAGCTTCGTGACGTCAGCGCGGCGCCGATCATTGCCGTCCAGGATACTGTGGATTCCTGCACGGATGAAGAATGTCTTCGCGATTACGAACGAGACGTCGATCTTGTCGTCTGTACCAAGAGTCCCCGCGAACTGCTGGCCCGCGCGCGGGCGATTCTGCGCCGCCAGCTTCCGAGAAGCGAGTCGCATCATTCTTACCAGGTCGGCAAGGTGAAAATGGACGTGGATCGCCACGAGGTGAGCGTCGGCGGACGGTTAGTCGAGCTGACCCCGAAAGAGTTTCAAATCCTCCGGCAGTTTTTAGAGTCCCCCAATCGGTTGTTTTCTCGTCAAGAGATGCTGAACAAAGTCTGGGGCGAAGGCTATGCTCTTGAAGAGCACGCGCTCGACGTTCATATCCATTCTCTGCGGCAAAAAATCGAATCCGACCCGACCCGCCCGAGACTGATCGTCACCGTCCGCGGTATCGGCTACAAACTGCGCGGATGACCCGCCTCCGCACCGACTCTTCCCGACGTCCGAAGGGCGGGGGCAAGCAAGAATGAAACGTTGTTCCGACGAAGAAAGAGACGCTCACAGTTCGTCGATCGAGACGGGGCGAAGCAAGTCTCCCACGGACAGCACGCCGACTACGGTGCCGTCCTTCATGACGCCGACATGCAGCGATTGATGCTTGCTCATGAGATCGGCCGCTTCCGTCAACGGACGGCGCTCTTCGATGCCCACCACCGGGGTGCTCATGATGTCTTCCACCGGCACGAAATAAGGTGCGCGGTCCGCTCCGACGACCTTTTTGACGATGTCAGATTCCGTCACCATGCCGACGATGCGTGATTGGCGGGACACGAGGACGCTGGTGATGTTGAAGCTTCTCATCAGTTTGGCCGCTTCGATCACCGAGGTTCGGCAGTCCACCGTAACAGGCTCTTTCTTCATCAGTTGTCCGACCGTGACCATCATGAGCCTCCTTGGTAAGCGGGTTGTCCTTTCCGGAAGCCTAGGCTTCCGGGGTTGCATCTCCGTTAGAAGATCGTTGTCGGGCGGTAAAGAGTGTGTTCCGATCGGCCTCGGCTGAAATTTCACGAGAAGGCGGGTCGTGAGCGATGCCTCCACAAAACGTCTCGACCATGCGGACGAAGAGATCGCGCCATGAGAATCACGATCGCGACTGATGCCTGGATGCCGCAGGTCAACGGCGTCGTGCGCACACTCGGACACACGGTCGATCATCTCCGAGCCTTGGGGCACGAGGTGCGGCTCGTCACCCCCCAGGATTTCAGGACGTATCCCTGTCCCACTTATCCTTCGATCCGTCTGGCGTTGTTTCCCAAACCGGGCGTGAAGCGGGCGCTGGAAGAGTTCCGGCCCCACGCCGTTCACATCGCTACCGAAGGGCCTATCGGGCACGCGGCGCGAGCCCTGTGCCGAAAACGGTCGGTGCCGTTCACGACCTCGTACCATACTCAATTTCCGGAGTACGTCCGGGCGCGATGTCCGGTCCCCGTGAATTGGTCGTACGCTTATCTGCGACGATTTCACGGTCGCGCCGTCAGGACCATGATCGCCACGGAATCGATGCGGAGCCTCTTGCGAGAGCGAGGGTTCAGGAACCTGGCCATCTGGGCGAGGGGCGTGGATTCGACCCTGTTTCGGCCGGGATCCAAATCGTTGCTGCCCGATCCCAGACCCATCTCTATGTATGTGGGGCGGGTGGCGGTCGAAAAGAACATCGAAGCCTTCTTACAGCTCGATCTGCCCGGCTCCAAGTATGTGGTGGGAGATGGTCCTGATCTGGAGCCGCTGCGTCGCCGGTATCCCGCCGTCCGGTTTACGGGGAAGAAATCGGGAGGGGAGTTGGCGGCGTATCTTGCGGCGGCCGACGTGTTCGTGTTTCCCAGTCTGACCGATACGTTCGGGCTCGTTTTGCTTGAGGCCATGGCCTGCGGCGTCCCGGTCGCGGCCTATCCGGTGACCGGCCCGATCGACGTGGTTCAACAGGGCAAAACCGGCGTGCTCGACCGCGACTTGCGCCGGGCCGTCCTCGGTGCGCTCACGCTCGATCCGGCCGCTTGCGTGGCCTACGCCCGGCAACAGTCCTGGCGCAACTGCACGGAGCGATTTCTGTCGTTGCTGGAGCCGTTTGAGGAAGACCGGTGGGGATAGCGGCTCGGTCGGTTTCCCCCTGGCTCGGCCGCGGCACACTCATCGTCCGTGACACGGCCGAGCGGTTGCTTCGTGAAGGCGGCGAGCTTCATTTTTTCACTCACTCGCCATCCATCCAGACCGTTCCAAAGGCCTTGTACAGCACCCCTAGCGCGGCACAGACCATGAGCACTCCGCCGATCACCATCATCGCTCCGGCTCACCTCCTTTCACGCCTCATCGTGTGACGACACCGGAAACAGTCGTCGCATCCACGAGGCCGTTGTCCTGCTCCGTGCCCGTGATGATTTCCGTCCCGTTCCTTCACACGGTGATAGTCCGCAATGGCGGAACAGGCGAAATACAATCCGTCGTCAGTGTTTGGGACTCACTTGATTGGTTGAATAGGGCGGCAGCAGGGCGCGCCATGCGTGCGCCGATCGCGGCGTATAGGCCTTGATGTC
>JANDJE010000041.1 GCA_024331095.1 Nitrospira sp.
GCTGGCGCTTTCCTTCCCTGACGCCAGTTTTGACGTGGTTTGGTCGGTCGAGGCGGGGCCCCACATGCCGGATAAGGCCCGCTTTGCCGGGGAACTCTTGCGCGTGCTGAAACCGGGCGGCATTCTGGTCGTCGCCGATTGGAATCAGCGGGATGATCGCCGCGTTCCGCTCAATTTTTGGGAACGGCCGGTGATGCGACAACTCCTCGATCAGTGGGCCCACCCAGCCTTCTCCAGCATTGAAGGATTCTCGGAATTGCTGGAGGCAACGGGACTGGTGGCGGGCCGCGTCACCACGGCGGATTGGACCGCCGAAACCATTCCTTCCTGGCTCGATTCCATTTGGCAAGGAGTCGTCCGCCCTGAAGGGATCGTTCGGTTCGGCCTGATCGGGGTGATCAAATCCTTGCGAGAAGTGCCGACATTCCTGTTGATGCGACTGGCCTTTGGCACAGGACTCTGCCGCTTCGGCATGTTTCGGGCGGTGCGGGCCGATGTCCCGACAAGCCGGGTCCTGTCCGCACAGACGGAAGATAGGTTTGTCCGATCGTGAGCCGAGTCCGCCCCCCTCACCGCCATCGCCGGATGGCGTCGCCCATGGTCTTGAGCGTCACCGATCGTCCTCCTTCTTTAAGACAAGCCTGGCACAGGCACACATCCTCCGGCATGGTTTTGTTAGAGTCGGCGGCACTCGGTCGAGCCGGAGACAGAGACAGGTCGAAACACCAGCAGTGGCCTTTTCCGGCGGCCAGTTCACACTCATTCGGTCGCTCACAGAGCGGGCAGACAGAGGGATCGAGCGGGGGCCTCTTCATGATGAGGCTGCCCCGGCCAGTCGACGGCGGACGTGCCGCGCCGCCTCCACCATATTCGTCAGCGCCGCCTCGACCTCCGGCCAGCCTCTGGTCTTGAGCCCGCAATCGGGATTCACCCACAGCCGTTCCGCCGGCACCACACGGCCGGCTCGGAGCAAGAGGTCCGCCATTTCTTCCTCGTCCGGCACCCGGGGCGAATGGATGTCATAGACGCCGGGGCCGATCTCATTCGGATAGTGAAAGCGAGCGAAATCTCCCAGCAGCTCCATCTTTGAGCGGGAGGTCTCGATCGAGATCACGTCGGCGTCCAAGTCCGCGATCGCGCCAAGGATATCGCCGAACTCCGAATAACACATGTGGGTGTGGATCTGAGTCTCGTCTCGAACCCCACTGGTCGCCAGCCGGAACGATTCCACCGCCCATCGAAGATACGACGGCCACTCACGGCGGCGGAGAGGAAGGCCCTCTCGGAGCGCCGGTTCATCGACCTGGATCATCGCGATGCCAGCCTGTTCGAGATCCATCACCTCGTCCCGAAGCGCCAGCGCAATCTGCCGGCAGGTTTCCTCACGCGGCTGGTCGTCCCGCACAAACGACCATTGAAGAATCGTGACCGGCCCCGTGAGCATGCCTTTCATCGGGCGAGACGTCAGTGACTGCGCATACCCGGCCCATTCCACGGTCATGGGGTGCGGCCGCGCGACATCGCCGACGATCACGGGCGGCTTCACGCAACGGGACCCGTAACTCTGCACCCATCCCTGTTCGGTGAAGATGAACCCGTCCAATCGCTCACCGAAATATTCCACCATGTCGGTGCGCTCGAACTCGCCGTGCACCAACACATCGAGTCCCATCGCCTCCTGTTTTTGCACGCACCGCCGGATCTCGTCTTTCAAAAACGCCTCGTACTCAGCGGCCGCCATCCGCCCGGCCCGCCAGGCGGCTCTGGCGGCTCGCACGGCTTCGGTCTGCGGAAACGACCCGATCGTCGTCGTGGGGAGCGGCGGAAGACGGAAGCGAACTTTTTGTTTCGCGGCGCGAACCGGATAAGGCGAATGCCGCCGCATCATCGCGTCGGTCACCGCCTTCATTCGATCCCGCACCGCGGGATTACAGACCAGCGGCGACGCCGCACGACTTGCTCCGGCCGCGCGTGATTCATGAAACAACGGACCGTCCGGCTTCTCCGATTGAGCCGCATTGGCCAAAGCCCGCAGCTCGGCCAGTTTTTGCTCCGCAAACGCAAGCCAGCTTCGGACCCCTTGATCCAACTTCGCCTCGTGACGAACATCCACCGGCACATGGAGCAACGAACAGGACGGCGCGATCAATATCCGCTCCGGCCCCAACGCCATGACCGCGCGGCGGACCGTCGCATGGGCCGCATCAAGATCCGCTCGCCAGACATTCCGGCCGTCAATCACTCCCAGGGACAGGCTCATCGCCGGAGGCAACGCGGCCAAGACCTGATCCAACTGTTCCGGCGCCCGAACCAGATCGACGTGCAAGGCCTCGCAACCGGACGCCACGGCGATCGAGAGATTGTCTTCAAGCGCCCCAAAATAGGTGGTCAGCATCAACTTGGGACGGTCTCTGTTTTGCGTCAGCCTGGCCAACGCCAGGAGGTACGCCTCCTTCGCCTGATGATCGAGGTCAAGCACCAGACAGGGCTCGTCGAGTTGCACCCAACGCACCTGTTGATCGGCCAGTGCACGGAGAAGCTGTTCGTATACCGGCAGCAGCCGATCCAACAGATGGAGGGTGGTCTGTTCCTTGACGTTTCCCTCCATTTTCGACAGCAACAGAAACGTGACGGGGCCGAGGACCACCGGCCGAGGTTCAATGCCAAGCGCGCGGGCCTCGCCGAGTTCCGCCGACAATTTCGAGGCATCCAGCGAAAACCGCTGGGCCGGCTCCAGCTCCGGGACGATGTAGTGGTAGTTCGTGTCGAACCACTTGGTCATTTCCAAGGCCGGCACATCGATGCCGGCCCGCCGATCCTGGAGCCCGCGCGCCATGGCAAAGTAGCGGGTCAACGGATCGGCAATGTTCCGGTACCGCGACGGCACGGCGCCGACGGCCACGGCCATGTCCAGCACATGGTCATAGAGTGAAAAATCGCCGACCGGAATGTGATCAATGCCGGCCTCTTTCATGACGGACCAATGGCGGCGTCTCAACTCGACGGCGGTCCTGCGCAACTCTTCCGCGGCAAGCCGACCGGCCCAATAGGATTCAAGCACTTTTTTCAATTCGCGGGCCACCCCGATCCTGGGATAACCGAGACACGCGGCAAGAACGGACATGTCGCAGACTCCTTTCGCTCAACAAACTGGTTTCGGCGGAATTCCGCCCATCGGCCGACCGTGATCCTCTAGAACGCCGCATCGAGGGCGACTTTTCCCGTCACGCCTACTTGATAGGCCGACACCCGCCGTTCGAAAAAGTTGGCCAATTCCTGCACGTCTTGCAAGTCCATGAAGGGAAATGGATTCCTCGACCCGAATCGTTTCCGGAAGCCGAACGCCGCCAGCCGTTGATCCGCGACGCACTCCAGATATTGCCTCATGTCGCGCAGGGAGAGACCCGCGATTCCTTCACCCAGCAGATCTTCCGCGAACAGGGTCTCGCACGCGACGGCCTCCTCGATCATCAGCCTCACATCGGCTTCAAACCGTTCATCGAACAGCTCCGGCTCCTCGCGCCGCACCTGGCCGATGACTTCGAACGCAAAGGCCATGTGGGCGCTTTCATCGCGAAAGACCCAGTTGGTGCCGCCGGCCAAGCCGTGCAAGAGACCACGCGACCGCAAAAAGTACACGTAGGCGAAGGCGGCGAAGAAAAACAGGCCCTCGATACAGGCGGCGAAGCAGGCGAGATTTCTCAGAAACAGGCTTCGTTTCTCGCGGGAGTCCAGCCTGTCGAGTCCGTGGATCGCGTCGATCCAGCGGAAACAAAAGTCGGCCTTGTTGCGGATGGACGCAATGGTCTCCACGGCGGCGAAGGCGGCGAACCGCTCGTCCGGATCGGC
Organism: Nitrospira sp.; assembly: GCA_024331095.1. Taxonomy (GTDB): domain Bacteria; phylum Nitrospirota; class Nitrospiria; order Nitrospirales; family Nitrospiraceae; genus Nitrospira_D. The sequence goes on from JANDJE010000041.1 coordinate 3,850, forward strand.
CACATAGGTGTCGAGCAGCGTCAAATAGAACTGCACGTGCAACGCTTCTTCGTAGAGTTGGCGCGACAGATACATGCGCGCTTCCGGCGCGTTGAGATGCTTGTACAGATTGAGCACGAGATTATTGGCGACGATGGAATCGCCCGTGGCGAAGAAGGCCACCAGCCGCTGCACCAGATGACGCTCGGCGTGACTCATTTTCGATCGCAAATCGCCCATGTCGGTCGAAAAATCCACTTCCTCGACCGTCCAGGTGTTTTTGATGGCGGCACGGTACATCTCATAGAACACGGGATAGGTCATGGGTCTGAGGGTCAAACAGAGGCCGGGATCGAGTAACCGTGCCGGTCGGTGAACATGGCTCATTGGCAGGCCTCGCAGATATCAGGGTTTTCGAGTGAACAGGAAACCGCCTTGACCGCCGAGTTCGACGATGGAGGGGCCCCCTCTGAAGCTTCCTTTGCTGAAGCCTCCTTCGGTCTCCCAGACAAGCCGGCGTCCACCGTGGCTTTGGCGATCTTCGTCGCCGGCCGTGACCGCAGATAATAGGTCGTCTTGAGCCCCTTCTTCCAGGCGTAGAAGTACATGCTCGACAACTGGCCGATAGTGGGACTTTCCATAAACAGATTGAGCGATTGGCTCTGGTCGATGAAGGGACCTCGGTCGGCCGCCATGTCGATGAGCGACCGCATCGGGATTTCCCACGCCGTCCGGTAGATCACCCGCAGGTCGGCTGGTAGCTCCTCGATCCCTTGGACCGAGCCTTCCGCCAGTTTCAGCTTCGCACGAATCGACTCGTTCCACAGGCCGAGTCGTTTGAGGTCCGCGACGAGATAGCGGTTCACTTGAAGAAAATCACCCGACAGGGTTTCGCGCTTGAACAGGTTCGAGATCTGCGGCTCGACACACTCGTAACAGCCGGCGATCGACGCGATGGTCGCCGTGGGCGCGATGGCGATCAAGAGCGAATTGCGCAACCCATGCTCCTTGATGCGCGCCCGAAGCTGCTCCCACCGATCGGTTTCCTTCGGCGCCACACCCCACAGATCGAATTGCAATTCGCCACGGGCCGCCCTCGTTTCCGAAAAGGCGGGGTGCGGACCTTTCGCCGCGGCGAGATCCGCCGAGGCTGAGAGGGCGTGATAGTACACCTCCTCGGCGATTTTGGCCGACAGCTCCCGCGCCGGCGGCGCATCGAACGGCAATCGCATCTGAAAGAACACGTCCTGCAAGCCCATGACGCCCAGCCCCACCGGTCGCCAGCGAAGATTCGACGAGCGCGCCGATGCAATCGGGTAGTAGGTGAGATCGATCACCCGATCAAGCTGATGAACGGCGCACTGCACGGTGCGGGCCAACTTGTCGAAATCGACCGTCACGGTTCCTTCTGGGCCGCCGACGGTGTGACGAGCCAAATTGATCGAGCCCAGGTTGCAGACCGCCGTCTCGTCCCCCGACGTCACCTCGATGATTTCGGTGCAGAGATTGGACAAGTGGACGACCCGTCCGGGAAGCGCCGTTTGGTTGCAGGTCCGGTTGGCCCGATCCTTAAACGTCATCCAGCCGTTGCCGGTCTGCGCGAGCGTGCGCATCATGCGCGCATAGAGTTCCCGAGCCTTGACGGTTTTCACCGCGAGACCGGCTTGCTCCGCCCGCGCATAGGCTGCGTCGAATTCGTCTCCGTAGAGATCCGGCAAGTCCGGCACGGTCTTGGGATCGAAGAGACTCCACTCACTGTCCCCCTCCACTCGTTTCATGAACAGGTCCGGAATCCAATTGGCGAGATTCAGATTGTGTGTCCGCCTCGCCTCGTCGCCCGTGTTGTCCCGCAGCTCCAAAAACTCCTCGACGTCGGCATGCCAGGGCTCGAGGTACACGCAACAGGCGCCCTTGCGTTTGCCGCCTTGATTGACGGCGGCGACGGAGGCGTCGAGTGTCCTCAGCCAGGGAACGATGCCGTTCGAGTGTCCGTTGGTCCCGGCGATCAGCGAACCCCGCGACCGAACACGGTGATACGCGAGGCCGATTCCCCCTGAAAACTTCGACAGCAGCGCCACGTCCGCGTAGCGTTGATAGATCCGTTCGAGCGTGTCTTCCGGAGAATCGAGAAGGAAACAACTCGACAGTTGTTCGTATCTGGTGCCGGCGTTGAAGAGGGTCGGGGAACTCGGCAGATACTCCAGCGACGAAAACGCTCGATACAACCCCAGCGCCTCGGACACCGTCTCGGCCAACGCGCAGGCGATGCGGAGAAAGAACTGCTGCGGGGTCTCGATGACCAGCCGCGAAACGGGATGTTTCAGCAAATAGCGGTCGTAGAGAGTCCGTAGCCCGAAATACTCGAATTCACGGTCGCGCTTGGGGTCGATCGCGTCATTGAGCTTGCGGCTGTTCTGCGCCACGAAGTCGTAGAGCCGATCGTTCGCCAATCCCAGCCGATGGCCCGCGGCGACCGATTGAGAAAAGGCATGGATTTCCTGGTTCCGCACTTCCTTGTCGATATAGGTGGCGAGCAGGCGCGCCGCGAGCTTCGCGTATTGCGGCTCCTCGACGATCAACGCGGCGGCCGTCTGGATCGACAATCGGTCGAGCTCGCGGGTCGTCGCGCCGTCGTAGAGCCCGCTGATCGTCTTGGTCGCGACCCGCAGCGGATCGACGTCGGACAGGCCCGTGCAACACCGTTCCACGGCGCGGACGATCTTCATGACATCGACCGGCTCCGTGGAGCCGTTGCGTTTGGTCACCCGCATGGTGCGTTGGGGGGAAACGTCGTCGGGCGGACCCTCGTGAGAAGGGATTTCGTCCGACGTTGAAGATGCGATCGCGCTGCGAACCGATTCACCGGCCATGAAGATCCTCCTCGCGTGGTCAAGTCGAACAAGGAATGCAGTCGTTGCAACGGACCGCAAGGAGGCGGCGCCGGACCAAAACGCGCAGAAAAACACAGACGCGTTCGGACCGACCGGCATCCCCGCGGATGCTTCATCGCGCCTAACGAAATGGAGAGGAGACGATCGTGAGAATTGGAACGGAAGATAAAGACGTGACTCCGATCCAGCTCAGACCGACCACCCTCCCTCGAGGCGTCAAGGTCGAACCGGTTTCGGTTGTCTCTCCGTCGCCGGGTGCCGGCAGGTCTTCGGGCTCGCGAGCATGCCGGCTCTCGCCGGATTCCTTCCCCACGACTTCCCGGCCTCGTCGGCCAGTGTTTGCGTGCGGGGTCGTTCTCGCTTACCGCTGCGGGGCAGCCCCGGATTCGCACCGGGTTCCCTCTTCGTCACCGACGAATGTCGGTGAACCAGCACGCGCGGGAGTCTAGAAGGGAGTCAGGATCTTGTCAAGGGGGAGAAACAACCGCCGTCACTGAGAGACCGCGACGGCGGATCGACTCTCGTCACTCCCCCTCACGACGGGATCGAGGTTGAACGCAATGCTGATGCGGGGCGCGGTTCCGGCATAGACGTTGACGGCATGAAACAGCCAGCCGGGGAACAGCAAACACTGGCCGGCGGAGGGGGTGAAGGACACGGTGGTGCCGGCATCATGGAGTTCGGGGGTCTTATACCGCAGATACGGAGCCAACATCCGAGGCAAACAGCCTCGCGGATCGAACAGCCGCAACTCGCCGCCGCACGAACCGCTCGTGTCGCCGGCTGCCACGTAGTACACACCGGACCAAAAACTGCCGGGATGGGCATGGGTGGCGTTGCTCCCGCCCTTGCGGTGAACGTTGGCCCACACCTCGGCCACTTGCCACTCAAGCCTTCGCTCATCCTGTATGGTCTCTTCCGCCAGTTCCGTCATGTGCGAAGCGACCCCGATGACCCGGTCGAGCAACTCGCGCAACGGCGGTCCGGCCCATTCCAACATGGCAAGATCGTGGGGCGACGACCAGCCGACAACCTCGGGATCGGCATGGGCCCGGTGCGTGGCCTCCCGCTCCAGAATCGCGCGCGACAAGTCGGCGTTGAGCCGCTCGGACTGTTCCACCGTAAAAATGAGCAGCGGCGTCGCAAACAGGGGAGCGATCGACACTTCGATTTTTCGGGGCACGGCTGGTTCACTCGGCATTAAGGCGCTTCCTGTTTGGAGCCCGGCACGGAGAGGCACTGTATTGTTCGAGGCAATCGATGTCAAGCGCGTGCGGAGCGTCGTCCGGCGGAGTCTCTCGCCACGGGATCTTCCCGACAACGCGAGTTCGCCGACGTTGCGTTCGCGACCGGCCGATCACGCCGCAGGGGCCACGATTCCTTTTGAGCGCGGCGGCCAAAGAGTAGCTATTCTCCTTCATTCCGGCTACAATGCGGCTTCATATCGTCGATCGATCCATGACCACACAGCCCGTTCGAACAAAACCGACGCCGGAAACCCACCTTCAACGGACGCTCAATTCCGCCCTGAACGACATGGCGACGGAGGCGGTGCTGGCCGCGATCTTTCATCAGGAGAACGGCCCGCTCGTCGAACGGGCGTCGCGCGGGTTCACCCCACGCGATGTTCAGGCGATTCTTCGGACGCTGTCGGGATATGGAACCGCCATCCCCGCGGCATCGGGCCAGGATCAAGACGCGGGACGGACGATCCGCCTGCGACTGATCGTACCCGGTGCCAAATCATTGCTGGGCGTTCCGCTCCGTCATCTCAATCGGATCTACGGTTATCTGGTCATCGGGCGCAAAGAAGGCGTCGCGTTCTCAAAAAAAGACAAGGCGATGCTGGAACAGGCCTGCGACAACGTGACAAAAGCGCTGGAGCGGGAAGGACTGTTCAATACCGACGTCGTCCTCGGCCGCCCTTACGTCTCGCAGGAACCGGCGCCGCCCTCACCGGCTGGAATGGAGATGTTTCCGGCGCTGACGAAACACTTCTCCCCCGAGCTCCAAACGAAGATCGAGGCGGTCTTGACCGAGGCCGGTCAATTCGTCGCCTTCGACCGCGCCTGGGCCTGCTACTACGATCCCCTGGCCGGGAACGTGGAAGTGCTGGGCATCGTCGGAGACGCCAAAAGCGAGCAAAAGGATGCCAAAAAAGACCTGAAACCCGGTCAACGGTTGACGCTCGACAGTTCCGCCGCGGGCTGGGCCGTCCGCCATCGCAAACCCCGCGTCGATCACGATCTCGCCTCGACGCAAGGCCGGTTTTTGGACCATAAACATTTGTTCAAAGATCGCTTTCAATCTTCCCTGGTCGTCCCGTTCTTCGTTCGCGGCCAAGTGGGCGGCACCCTGACCCTGGGATCGAAGGAACCCCAACGGTATCAGACGACCGACGCCCGCACGCTGGAGCCCGTGATCCTCAAGCTGGCGGATCTGCTCCAGACCCCGGCCGTCGCTCCAGCCGCCGTATCCACGACGGACGACGCCGCGCATCAACCGCAGGCCGCGGTCCCGCTGGAACCGATCATCCGAAAGCAGGAGCGCCAAGCCGCCATCGGGGAGTTCAGCGCGTTTTTGGCCACGGAGATTCGGGAACCGTTGGCTTCGATCCGCTCACAGCTTGAGGAGGTCACCGCGGAAGGCATCTTGGACTTCGATCCTCAGACCCGCGTGGAGAACGCCATGCGCGACCTGATCAGAATCGAGGCCATCCTGAACGAGATTTTGGACTTTGCCAAGCCGTTGGAACTGAACCGCCAGCTTTGCCGCGTCCCCGAAGTCCTGGAAAGTTCGCTCATGGTGCTCGCGACGGATCTCGAGGCCACCCGCATTCACGTCACCAAGGATTACGCCACCATCCTGGCTCCGGTGCGCGGGGACGAAGCCAAACTCCAGCAGGTTTTCTTAAGCATCTTCCGAAACGCCTGTGAGGCCATGACGCCGGGCGGCCACCTTCACATCCAAGTCACCCAACATCGAGCGGGGAAGGGAGTGGACGTGCAGGTCCTCATCAAGAACAACGGCGCGCCGATTCCGGCCGACCTCGTGGACAAGGTGTTCGAACCGTTCTTCACCACCAAACGATCCGGTATCGGCCTGGGGCTTCCCACCGTCAAAAAGATCGTCGAGGAGCACGGTGGAACCATCGCCATCAGCAGCGCCCCCGAGGAGGGAACCACCGTCACCATCAAGCTCCCGGGTGTCAGCAGGGGGCCTTCCTTCCGCCACCGGGGGCGAGGACGCCGGCCCCATCATCGCCGGACGACGACCAACTGAGCCGCGCCCGACATGGCCGGATGTGCGGCTGGTCGCCCGCCCATCAAGCCGCCACACGCCCCTCTTCGGTGGAGTTCTTCACTTTCGTCGTCTTCGCGCTTTCCGTTTGACAGAGCCCGTTCGTCATGGCTATGATCCCGCTCGTTCGGCACCGGCCCGGGCGCTCAACGTCGTGAAGATGATAGCCGCGATCATTGTCTCTTCATCATCTCTTCATCAAAGGAGTAGAGGTATGAAATTCGTCACCCTCGCGACGGCGACGACGTTCGCCGTCTTGTGTCTGATTTCGGTGGCCTCGGCCAATCCGGCTCTGTTGCCCAAACACGAAGGCTACCCCATGAAGAATGCGGAAAGCCCCGTGACCGGTCAACCGACGGCCAACGATCCCGGTCAATCGGACGCGCACGGCACCGATGCCTTGCTCAAATCCGCAGAATCGGTCAAGAAAGCCGAACAACATCTGGTCAAGACGGACAACCAACGGATCGTCGAGAACCAGGGAGCCGGCCGCCTGCCGGCCGTGCAAGGGCCGCAAGTCAAGATCGATCCTCCCGTCAAGTCCGCGACGAAAGTCACCCCGGATCGCAAGATTCCCTGATCATCTCGCGTCGCCGGCGGGCGATGACGATCGTCATCGCCCGCCGGGCGATACGATTCACCGGCCGCAAGCCGTCAGTCTTCAGGGCGTACGACTTTTTCTAATCGATTCGCAACCGAAATCGCCACGGCTTGTGTGCCCATTCCCCCGCGTAGTCCACGCCGATCCTGGAAAACCGGCTGATCCGACCGCGTGAAATGCGAGCGCCTCGATCCTCAAACCAGAGAGATTGCCCGGCCGTCAGATCGAGTCGGTTGAACGATCGATCGATGTCGAATGCCCGGCAGAGGCGACCGGGGCCGTCGATGATCTCGCCGTCGACTTCCACGGCTCTGAGCAGCACCGCCGCCGGAAATCCCTCCCGTTCCGTGACCACGTTGAGACAATGGTACATCCCGTAGATCAGATAGACGTACGCCACGCCCGGCGGCCCGAACATCACGTCGGTTCGAGCGGTTCTCCCCTTCGAGGCATGGCAGGCTTTGTCCGCGGTTCCCACGTAGGCTTCGACCTCGATGATTTTCCCCGCCAATACCTCTCGCCCCCTGTGTCGAACCAAGTACTTCCCGATCAGATCCCTGGCGACCGTGAGAGTCGGCCTTAAAAAATACGGGCGTGCGAGCACCGTCGTCGATTCCATCTCGTTCTCCTCGCCCCTGTCAGACCACGAGAAAGACGTCCTGCCATGGATCATTCTTTGGATCATCCTTTGCCGAATCCGTGCTCTTGACTCAAAATCACCGCACCCGGACCAGAGGTTCCGGCCTCCGTTGTCCGATAAACGATGGATGGTTTGGGGTTAACCGGAGAGGGTGTCTGTCGCAGGGTCCAACACGCGGTTCGGCACCAGATAGTTGCACACATAGTCACGCACGGCATCGTCAAGCGCGGTGACCGGACGTTCAAACCCGGCCGCCCGCAACTTTCCAATGTCTGCTTTGGTGTAGTACTGGTAGCGAGGACGTAGTTCCTCGGGCATGTCGATGAACTCGACGCGCGGTTCTTTGCCCAACGCTCGGAACACGGCCAAGGCCAATTCTTTCCACGTGTGCGCCTCGCCAGAGCCGATGTTAAAGAGTCCGGCCGCCGTGGGATGATCAGCCAGGTACAGCGTCATCGCCACCGCGTCTTTCACATACAGAAAGTCCCGCCGCTGTTCACCGTCTTGATACTCCCGTCGATAGCTTTTAAACAATCGGATCGCTCCCCCGGCTTGCGCCTGCGCCGTCGCCTTGTTCACCACGCTTCGCATGTCGCCTTTGTGGTCTTCGTTGGGTCCGAATACGTTGAAGTACTTCAACCCCACGATTCGATCCAGCACGCCGGCCCGCCACGCGTATCGATCAAACAATTGCTTGGAAAACCCGTAGGCATTCAGGGGACGCAGTCGATCCAGATCCGGGTCGGTGTCGCTCATGCCGCCGCTCCCGTCTCCATAGGTCGCGGCCGAGGAGGCATAGAGGAACCGGGCGCCCGTTTCGAGCGCCCAGCCGCAGAGGGTCTTCGTGAATTCGAAGTTGTTTTTGATTAGATACGCGACGTCGCGCTCCGTGGTGGACGAACAGGCGCCCATATGGAGGACGACGTCGAATTTGCCCAATGACCCATTGAGCAAACGGGGCAACAGTTCGTCGGCTTCAAGATAATCTTGGAACCGAAGCGGGCCCAAATGTCGCCATTTGTCCGTCGATCGCAAACGATCGACCAACACCAGGCGCTCGCAGCCCTCCCGATTCAGTCCCCACACCAGGGCGCTGCCGATAAAGCCCGCCCCCCCTGTGACAAGAACCCGGCTTTTTTCGTCGAGGCGACTCACGCCGCTACCAATCGAGGAGATAGGCGAAGATGAGCGGCGCCACGATGGTGGCGTCCGATTCGATCACGAACTTCGGCGTGTCGGCGCCCAACTTGCCCCACGTGATCTTCTCGTTCGGCACGGCGCCGGAATAGGAGCCGTAGCTGGTCGTCGAATCGCTGATTTGACAGAAGTAGCCCCACAGAGGCACCTGTTCCATCCGCAGATCCTGGCTCAGCATGGGAACGACGCAGATGGGGAAGTCCCCCGCGATCCCGCCTCCGATTTGGAAAAAGCCCACCGACTGAACGGCGGACTCGCGCCGATACCAATCGGCCAGCTCGATCATGTATTCGATCCCGCTCCGAACCGTATGCACATTGCCGATCTTTTTGGTGATGCACTGCGCCGCGTACATGTTGCCCAATGTCGAGTCCTCCCATCCGGGCACAAACATCGGCAGATTCCGCTCCGCAGCCACGTGCAGCCAACTGTCCTGTGGATCGATTTGATAATACTCCTTCAATGTTCCTTGGCGGAGGACGCGATACAAAAATTCGTGCGGGAAGTACCGTTGGCCGGCGCGGTCCGCGGCCGACCACTCCTGGAAGACGGCCCGCTCCACCCGGCGCATGGCTTCTTCTTCGGGGATGCAGGTGTCGGTCACCCGATTTAAGTGCCGCTCAAGCAACCGTTGCTCGTCCCGCGCGTTCAGTTCTCGATAATGGGGAATTCGTTCGTAATGGTCATGGGCGACCAAGTTGAACACGTCCTCCTCAAGGTTCGCCCCCGTGCAGCAGATGGCATGCACCTTGTCTTTGCGAATCATCTCCGCGAGCGACAGGCCCAGCTCCGCCGTGCTCATGGCGCCGGCGATCGTCACCAGCATCTTGCCGCCTTTTTCGAGATGCGCCCGATACCCGTGCGCCGCGTCCTTCAGCGACGCGGCATTGAAATGCCGATAATGGTGATCGATGAATTGCGAAATGGACGTTGGCTTCATATGTGCATCTCCTTTCCGGCTCGAACCGTTCGGCTTGTGGAGCATCCTCCGCGTCGATCGAACCAGGCGGATATTACCTCATAGGCACCGGCCAAGCAAACCACCATTGTCGCAAACAATTCGTTCAAAAATACCACGCCATTCCTCCCAGGAAGGTCCGGGGATTGCCCGGCACGAAGTGGATGTCCATGACCCCGGCCGGCTCGTTTCTCAGTCGCGATTCGAACGCGAAGATCGCCTGTTCCCACTCGGTATCAAACAGATTCTGCACGAACCAGAAGGCTTCGAGCCGCCCGTGCAGCAATCGCACGGGAAGGCGATACCGCTGCGACAGATCGAACGTGACCCACGACGGCGACCTGATGCTCCGATCCTCGATGAGCGGCCGAACGCCCAAGTATGTTACTTGCAGTTGGGAGGTGAGGCCTTCCGGCCAGTGCAGAATGGCCGCGCCGTAGGCCGTGTATTCCGGCGCCAGCGGAACGGCGTCGCCGTTTCTGAATTCCGCATGGGCCCAGGTGAAACTGCCGTGGACGTACAACGGCCCCCACACCTGTCCTCTCGCCGCCACTTCCACTCCCTGCCGTCTGGTGGCTCCGCGGATCTCGGTCGTTCCTTCGTCGCCGACGAAGACAAGCTCCGACTTGAGATCCAAGCGCCACGCCGTGGCGATCAGCTCGAGCTTCTCCGATCCCCATGGCCTCGATCGAACCCCGACCTCGTAGCTTCGCGCCCGCGCCAGCGGCGACGCGCCGAGGACCACCGCCGACCTGGCGTCGTTGCTGTGGAACCCTTCACCATAGTTGACAAAGAACTCCGTCCTGGCCCAGGGGCCGAGAATCATGCTCATCTTGGGGAGAATGATACCGGACCTTTTCCGCCCCTCCGGTTGCTCCGCGCAGGTGTCGCAGCGATTCGTCACGTGGAACGTGAAAAATTCCCCGCGAACTCCTCCCGCGAATCGCATCCACGAGAGCGGCTGAATCTCCGCCTTGGCGAACGGGGCATAGGAGACCGTGAAGGTCTCACTATCAACGGTGGTGCCGCTGGGAACCCGCAGCGTCTGCATGCCCAATTGTGTAGAGACGTCGTCCACTCTGGTCTGGAACCCCACGGTCCCGATGGCCGGTATGCCGAAGAGGTCCGCCCGCTGCTGGAAGCCGACATCGCCACCATAGACGACGCGACGGTCGAACTGCGCGAAGCCGTCACCGTTGATCGGGTCGTTCAAAAAAAACGTAAAGTCGGTAAAGAGATCCAGTCGATAGTATTGTCCGTACAGGTTGAGAAACACCCGCCCGCCCGACGTCGTGTCATAGTGATAGTTGAGATGGCCCGTCGTTCGGAGCGTGTTGCCTCCCTCATAGGGGTTGATTGCTCCGAAGCGATCGAGCAAACCGGCCGTCACGGCGCGCAGCGGAATTTCGCCGGAGCCGTCCCATCGCGCCTGAAGAAACGTTGTCATAAGTCGGAGTTCATCCCTGCCCGTCAGAGTGGTTGTGGCTTTCCCCATCAAATTGACCCGGTGATATTGGTTGTCGTTGAGATACGGCCCGTTCGTATAGAAGCCTTCGGCGGCCACTAACGTGCGCGCCCGCTCCGTGGTCGAGGAAAACATCAGGAGGTATCGCTGGGTGCTGAATTCTCCGCCCGCGCCTTGAACCACTCCCTCCTTGACCAGATCGCGTGTCCGAAAATTCACCGCGCCCGCCGTGACGAAATCGCCGTACTCCGGGAGATAGGCCCCTTTGTGGACGTCGATTCCCTCGATCGTTTCCGGGATGATGAAGTTGAGATCGGTGTACCCTTGTCCATGCGCGTGGCTTCTCAAGTTGATCGGCATGCCGTCAAGAAAAAAGCCGACGTCCGTCCCGTGATCCGCGTCGAAGCCTCGAAGGAAGTATTGATCGGCCTTCCCGGCGCCGCCGGAATGTTCGACGGCCACGAAGCCGGGAATCAATCGAAGCACCTGAGCGGGGCGGCCTTGAGGTTGCAGCAGAATTTCTCGATCTGGAATGAACTGCTGCGACGAGGCGGCAACCGGTTCTTCGCC
>JANDJE010000042.1 GCA_024331095.1 Nitrospira sp.
TCATTCCGTCAATACGTCGTTGCTCGCGATGTCATTGGGCCGGGATCTCGGTTTTACAAAGAACGAACTGCATCAAATTGGGGTCGGGGCACTCTTGCACGATATCGGCAAGACCAAAATCCCCAACGAGTTGCTCAATAAACCAGCACGTCTTGATCCTGATGAAATGGAGCTGATGAAACAACATGTGCTGCGGGGGGTGGAGATCCTGTCGGACCTGGCCGGTTTGTCGGAAGTGCACACAAAGCCCGCTCTTGAACACCACGAGCGAGTTGATGGAACTGGCTATCCCTTTCGGCGCTCGAAAGACCAAATCAGCCGCTTCGGTCTGATGGCCTCTATTGTGGACATCTATGACGCCATCACCAGCGACCGTTGTTATCACCGAGGGCGGCCGCCCCATGACGCGCTGCAATATCTCTATTTGCTGTCTCTCAAGGGGCATCTTGATCCCGGGTTGGTGCAACGGTTCATCCGTGTTGTCGGGGTCTATCCAGCGGGGTCCCTTGTCGAGTTGAACACGGGAGAAGTGGCAGTGGTGCGGCGTGTCCATCGAGAGGCTCCCTTGGCTCCGCAGGTCATCATTGTCAGAAGCGCAAGTAATGTCCTGCTCTCCAAGCCGATTGAATGTGATCTCCGAGAAGAAGTGAAAATTTCTGGGCGGACCATTCGAGCGGTCAAAGGGCCACATGACATTGGGATCGATCCGGGCGTGTATCTCGACCAGGAGCCGATATGAAAAAACCGTCGGACAGCAGCCCTCCCTCCTCCAGCTTCCTGGCCGTCGGCTTGCCGGTGAAACTCTCTCTCGTTATGGAGGGACGCAAGGTCGTGCATGGCAGCACGTTGCTGGGGTGGAAAGAGCCGGCTTGGTTGATCTGCGAATGGCCGTCCCAGCTTGATTGGGTGTCGGGCTTGGCAGAGAACACGCCCTGTACGCTGAGCTCCTTGCGGGATGGGAAGCTTGTGGGTTGTCGAACGGAAATTCGCGGAGCCGTCGTGACACCGGTGCCGCTGCTGTTCCTGGCCTATCCTCGGCAAGTCGAGGAAATGCATCTTCGGCAATATCCGCGCGTGTCGTCCAATGAGCCGGCCGTGGTCAGCCGCGTCGCGAGTCGTGGCAAGGACAGAGGAGGGGGGGCTCCGGGTGATCACGTCGGCGGTCTGGTGAAAGATTTGAGCATAGGAGGCTGTCGCCTGGCGTTGGAGCGGGTTCCCTCATGGATGAGGACCGGTTCGTCGATTCATTTGGAATTTGAATTGCCAGGGGTGGGGCACGTCACCAATTTGACGGGGGTAGTCAAGGGCATTGACAAGGGAGAGGAGGGCAACGTGATCGGCGTCGAGTTCCAATTCGACAGGATGGAATACATCGAGTATCGGGGGTGGGGCGGGTCGGTCAAGCAGGCGATCTGGCGATGGACAAGTCAAAAGTCGGGAGAACCAGCTCTGTATTGACGGGTCTTGTCCTCATTCCCCCGGCTGATCCTTCCATCTCCGCCCGGCAAATTTTGCCACAGTGACCTTCGCGTGCCAAAAATACTCGGTTTTTACGCAGAAAACCGCTGGCACGCAGTTTGAAAATCCCCTTGTCGGGGAGGGTTTCGTGAAAGCGGTGATTTTGGCCGGAGGAGTCGGTTCCCGATTGAATGAGGAAACGGTCGGGCGCCCAAAGCCGATGGTGGAGATCGGCGGCAAGCCGATCCTCTGGCACATTATGAAAATTTACTCGGCCCACGGCATCAACGACTTCATCATTTGCCTGGGCTACAAAGGCACAATGATTAAGGACTACTTCGTGAATTATTCGCTGTATCGCTCGGATATCACCATCGATGTGGCCCACAACAAGATCGAGGTCCATCACAACCATGCCGAGCCGTGGCGTGTGACATTGGTGGATACAGGCGAACACACGATGACGGGGGGCAGGCTCAAACGAGTGGCGCAATATGTCGAAAGAGAGGAGAGTTTCTGTTTTACGTACGGTGACGGAGTGGCGGATATCGATCTGACCGCGGAGATCGCCTTTCATCGGTCACATCGCCGATTGGCGACCGTCTGCGCGGTGTTGCCGCCCGGTCGGTTTGGCGCATTGGAGTTGGCGCAAGGGAGGGTGGAGCGGTTTACGGAAAAACCCAGGGGTGATGGTGGCTGGATCAACGGCGGCTTTTTTGTGCTGTCGCCGAAGGTGATTGACTTTGTGGAACAGGACTCGACGGTATGGGAAGGCCAGCCGTTGTATCGATTGGCTGCAATGGGGGAATTGATGGCGTTCGAGCACCGGGGATTTTGGCATCCGATGGATACCATTCGAGACAAAAATCATTTGGAGGAACTGTGGCAAGCGGGGCGGGCACCATGGAAGGTCTGGGAGTAGGTGTTCATTCTACCCGCTTCTGGCAGGGCAAACGGGTGCTGGTCACCGGCCACACGGGATTCAAAGGCAGTTGGCTGGTGCAGTGGCTGGCAAGGCTGGGCGCGTCCGTTGCGGGTGTGGCGTTACCCCCTGTGACAGAACCTAATCTGTTCGCCTTGGCCAGGATTGACAAACTGCTCGATGGCCACTTCTGCGACATTCGATCGCGGGATTCCTTGTTCGGAATTATCAAAGCGGTTCAGCCTTCCATCGTCTTTCATCTGGCGGCCCAACCTCTTGTGCGAGTGGGATACCGCATGCCGGTCGAAACCATTGAGACGAACGTGATGGGCACCACGAATCTGCTCGAGGCCTTGCGAGCCATGGAGTCGGTTCGGGTGGCGGTCGTGGCGACGACGGATAAAGTCTATCGGAATGGCGAACATTCGCGCCCGTTCCGGGAAGATGATCCGCTGGGAGGCGATGATCCCTACAGCGCGAGCAAGGCAGCAACGGAGTTGATCGTTGATTGTTACCGACGATCGTTCTTTAGCGAACGGAGCGTGGCGATTGCAACAGCCAGAGCCGGTAACGTCATCGGCGGTGGGGATTGGTCGGTCGATCGGCTGATTCCTGATGCTGTCAAGTCATGGAGCAAAGGAGAGACGCTATTCGTCCGGCATCCCGACGCGGTACGGCCTTGGCAACATGTGCTGGATGCTCTCTGCGGCTATCTTCGTTTAGCGGAATTGCTGTGGGACACTCCGGTTCTTTCCGGTTCCTATAACTTCGGTCCGGACAGCCGATCGACGGTCACTGTTCGCGGTGTGGTGGAGTTGGCCCGTGCCGCTTATGGCGGCGAGGTTGCCTGGGGAGACGGTCATGAAGGACCGTATGAAGCTGCGGCGATTGCGTTGGAGTCGGCGAAAGCGAAAAGTGTTCTCGGAGTGGTCCCCCAGTGGCCGATCGAAACAACGATCGAACGGACGATGAGATGGTATCAACGTCAGGCTGCCGGAGAGGATGCCCGTCGGTTGTGCGAGGAAGACATCGTTGCGTATGAGGAGCAGTCAGCATGACGGTCGTAAATCTCAAAACCCTGAGAGGAGAGATTCTCCAGTTAGTCGAACAGTACGCCAACGAGGCGCTCAAAGACTCTCCTTTTGAGCAGGGACAATCTCCGGTTCCTGTGTCCGGCAAGGTGATTGGCGCGAGGGAGCTGCAGAATGCAGTGGAGGCGGCGTTGGACGGCTGGCTAACGGCTGGACGGTTTAATGAGCAATTTGAAGAACGATTAGCGGCTGTCATGGGAGCGAAACATGCGCTCACGACCAATTCGGGCTCATCGGCCAATTTACTTGCCCTGTCCGCCCTGACATCGCCGGAATGGGGAGACCGGGCTCTTCGGCCGGGCAACGAAGTCATAACAGCAGCGGCCGGCTTTCCCACCACGGTCAATCCGATCCTTCAATGTGGCGCTGTGCCGGTGTTCGTCGACGTGTCGGTGCCCACTTACAACGTCGATGTGGCGCAACTTGAGCAGGCGGTATCGGAAAAAACCAAGGCGATCGTGTTGGCCCACACGCTGGGGAATCCGTTTGATGTGGCGAGCGTCATGCGAGTCGCCCGTCAATATGGTTTGTGGGTGATCGAGGATTGTTGCGACGCGCTGGGATCCACCTACGACGGAAAGCCGGTGGGGACCTTTGGAGACATCGGCACGCTGAGCTTCTATCCGGCCCACCACATCACGACGGGCGAAGGCGGCGCCGTCGTGACGAACAACGCAAAACTCAAGCGGATTCTGGAGTCGTTTCGAGACTGGGGACGGGATTGTTATTGTCCGCCTGGCCGCGACAATACCTGCGGGCGTCGCTACTGCTGGCAACGCGGGGAACTGCCCAAGGGGTATGACCACAAGTACATCTATTCGCATGCTGGCTATAACCTGAAGATGACCGATTTTCAGGCGGCGGTGGGCCTGGCGCAATTGGAACGACTGCCCGACTTCATCGAGGCACGAAAACGAAACTTTCGTTATCTGAAGGAAGGATTGGCCGACCTGGAAGAATGGCTCATCCTGCCGGAGGCCACGCCTCGGTCCGATCCGTCTTGGTTCGGGTTTCCGATCATGCTCCGCCCCGGAGCCCCGATCGCAAGAGTTGAACTATTGGAGCATCTCGACCGTCACCGCATTGGGAGCCGGCTGCTCTTTGGGGGCAACCTCACACGTCAGCCATATATGCAAGGCCGTCTGTTTCGGGTGCACAGGACGTTGAGCACAACCGATTCCATTATGAACCACGCGTTTTGGATCGGTGTGTATCCCGGCCTCGATCATGTCCAGTTGGACTTTGTCATTGACACCATCACGAAGGCGTTAAAGGAGAAACACCGTCTATGTCTGGTTTGCTGATCAAAGCGTCTGATTCCGTCAAACAATTATTTACAGTCATCCCATCGCCGATCCCTGGCTGCCTCGAACTTCGGCCCCAGGTGCGGGAAGACCGGAGAGGCCGGTTCGTCAAGGTGTTCCATCAACACGTGTTCGAGTTACTGGGACTGTGTATCGACTATGCAGAGGAATATTATTCGGTTTCTCGACGAAGCGTGATCCGAGGATTGCATTTTCAGATTCCTCCGATGGATCACGACAAACTGATTTATTGTGTCAGTGGCACCATTCAGGATGCCGTGTTGGATATTCGCACCGGTTCTCCGACCTATGGACGACACGCCTTATTCAAGGTGTCGGCGGAAGAAGGAAACATGATCTATGTCCCGCGCGGTCTCGCTCACGGATTTTGCACGCTCAGCGAATCCGCGATCGTGGTCTATAAAGTTTCAAGCGTCTATTCACCAGAGCACGATGGCGGTCTCCTGTGGAATTCAGCCGGCATTCCCTGGGAGATCCAGGAGCCTCTCTTATCGGAGCGTGATCAGGCGCACCCGCCGTTTCAGTCGTTCAAGAGCCCGTTTTTCTATAGAGAGGCGGCGTGAAAATCCTTGTGACAGGAGCAACCGGATTTTTGGGATCGCACGTCGTGCCGACGCTGCGGAAGCAAGGGCATGAGGTGGGCTGTATTGCACGGATCGGCTCTGCCCTTAGTCGCTGCCACGAAGGCTGTTCCATCTGGCGTGTGACGGACAACGGCCAAGGGCTCCATGCCACCGTGCGAGCCTTTGGACCGGATGTGGTCGTTCATTTGGCCGCGCACTACGTGCGCGACCACCGTGCAGAAGATATCAGCTCTCTGATCAAAGCCAATGTGGAATTCGGCACACACCTGCTTGATGCGATGGCACAAACCGGGTGTGATGCACTCGTCTATGCCGGGACGGCCTGGCAACACTATAGGGATCAAGACTACTGTCCAGTCAATCTCTACGCCGCGACCAAGCAGGCATTTTCGACGATTGCCGAGTACTATCGCGACGCCGAAGGACTACGTCTTCTGGAACTACATTTGTACGACAGTTACGGATCTAGTGACCGAAGGCCAAAGCTATTTAACCGACTGTTAGCGGCGGCGGAAACGGGAGAAGATCTCTCGATGTCCCCAGGAACTCAACGGCTGCACCTGGTACACGTCGATGATGTCAGCCGGGGTCTCGCCATGGCGTGCGAGCAGGTGATGTCTTTTGAACCGGGCGAGCGGCGCGTCTATCGACTGCCCTCGGATGGGGCTGTGACATTGCGGGAGCTGGTTGAGAAGTTCAATGTCGTAAGCGCTTCGCGACCGGTCACAGTACGTTGGGGAGCGCGGCCTTTTCACCGCCGCGAAGTGTTCCAACCGTGGGAAGGAGCGCCGGTCCTTCCCTTTTGGAAGGCGGAGGTTTCTTTGGAGAGAGGATTGGAGACGATTTGCCACCTTCGCGCTGTCGGCAATCGGATCGGAGGGTAGGATGACCACGCCGCTGGTCAGCCTCTGTATTCCCAATTACAACAATGAGCGATATCTGGACGTCTGCATCAAGAGCGCACTCTCCCAAACGTGGCCCAATATCGAGGTCGTCCTCGTTGATGACAATTCGACCGACGGGTCGTTCTCATTGGCCCAAAAATACGGGGATCGGATTCGGCTGTTTCGCAATGAGAAGAATCTCGGGCAGCCGGCGAACACCAATCGCTGCGTAGAACTGGCGAGAGGAGAATTCGTGGCGATCTTGCACGGCGACGACTATCTCCTGCCGACGTTTGTCGAGCGGTTGGCGCCGCTTCTGCAGCGGTACGAACAGGCCGCTCTCGCAGTCGGTGAACGGTATGAGACCGACGAAACGGGCGTGCCATGGAACGTGACGCCGTTTTACAGAACCGATTGCCTGATTCCAGGAGAAAAACAGGCCAAGGTCTTCATGTTCATGTCGTTCCCACCCTGCCAGGTGTTGGTCAGACGGGCCGTTTACCGCAGCGTCGGAGGAGCCGATCTCCGACACGTGGTTAATCTGGACGGGTTGCTGTGGTTCAAATGTGCGCTGGCAGGCGACGTCGTTTACGTTCGTGAGCCGGTCGGCGTATATCGAAAACACGGCGAAAGCACGACCGCCCGCTACAACAGACGCATCGATCACATGATCGAGTATTACGCCACGCTATCGGCGATGCAGGCGGCGGGGCGAGGCCGTCCGTATTTGGAACGGTATTACGATGCGGCCGTCAGGCGCGTGGGCGAGTTAACGGTTCGGTATTGTCACGAGGTGTTTCGCGAAAAGAATTATGAGTTGGCCAGACGGTATCTTGCCTTGGCGACGGTGTTCGATCCTGCAATCAGTGAATCGCACCAGTGGCGGACATTGAACTATTGCCTTGAGTCCAGAGATCGCGATCCTCATGACCTGTATCGGCGCCTGACGGAAGGGGAGCCTGGGCAGCGCGTCGCCAGCTATGAGCCGCCGGAGGGATCCCTCACGCTGGAAATTTCACAGCGAGCCGGAAAGACATCATCTGAAGGGGCAGCATAATGAGTGAACGTACAGCCGTTGCACGATGTCATGGACAGATCGTTCCCTCGATTTTTGAACAGGCGTTCGATCGCAAACAGCGCATCATTCTCTACGGAGCCGGCAAGATCGGCCAACGGGTCGCGGCGGCTCTCCGGTGGTTCGGTCATTCGCCGGTGTTCTTCTGGGACCGGTGCGCCGACTTATTGGGTGGCGAACGTGACGGCATAGAGGTCTTATTTCCCGATTTGCGGGCGATGTCGCTCGAAGAACGAGCCGATTGCCTCGTCGTTGTCACCATTTTCTCGGAGAATGTCGCCGAACGGATCAAGCAGGAACTGCTTTTTGCAGGGTACGCGAACGTTCTGTCCGACAAGGCGACCATCGGCGGCCTATTGCAGGCGGAATGTGCATCACGCCTCCAAGCCGGCCGCTTCGAGTTCCAGCTCATGCGGTGTCATATCTGTCCGGTCGTCAGCGATGTGAGAAGCCGATGCGAGATCTTTGACCGTCATATCCGGGATCGCTTCGTCAAGGGCGTCGAGGCACCGTTTGTTCCCGAAGTGGTCGTGCCTTCGGTGGGAGTTCTGATCTCTAATAGGTGTACGATGACATGTGAGGGCTGCAACCATCTCCGGGATCATTATGCGCCGGACGATCATCGGGATCTTGCTCCCGATCAGGTGATCGGAGATCTGGACAAACTTCTTTCCGCGGTGGATCTGGTCAACAAACTTGTGCTGGTCGGCGGGGAAGCGTTGCTCCATCCGCGCGTTGAGGAGATCATCGATCGGCTCCTCATGCTGCCCAAGGTGGGAGTTCTCCAGGTCATCACCAACGGAACGGTCGTGCCGAAAAGCCGTCGTGTGTTTGAGCTGCTGGCGAGCCCTCGCGTCATCGTCGAGATCAGCGACTACGGCGATCATGTACCGGAGCCCTTGCGGCCCAACGTCTCGCGATTCGTCAAGCGATTGGAAGACCATCGGATCCGGTATCGGCGGATTCGGACGTTGCAGTGGTTTGATTTCGGAGGGTTCGAGGATCGAGGCTACACGGAGGAGGAAATTCGGCACGTCTATCGTACCTGTTGTTTCCTGTCTCATGACCTTTTCGACGGTCGGTTGTACAAGTGCAGCAGGAGCGCTTATGGAACCGTGATCGGCAAGGTGCCGAACTATCCTGGAGACTCTGTCGATGTCCGAGGCTTGGATCGGGAATCGCTGAGAGCGCGCCTCGTCGAGTTTCTATCGTTGGAATACGTGGACGCGTGCCGTCACTGTAATGGAGCCTCCGCCGCGCTGACGATGGAAGCGGGCAAGCAGATTGTCGTCGTGAAAAGGGGACATCGTCGCCGGGAAAGTTCAGGGTTGGAAGCGGTCGCCGGCATTTCAGCCACGTGTACGGAAAGGAAGCCGTCATGAAAGCGCAAGTGAAACCCCGGATCAATCTCGACAATCGGACGCCGCTCCAGGACGTGATTCCGCTCGCCGCTCCGATGGTGCTGTTCGTTGATCCCGTGGATACGTGCAACTTTCGATGCACCTTTTGCCCGACGGGGGATCGCGAGCTGATCAAATCCACGGGCCGATGGCAAGGGCGAATGTCGCTCGATTTGTTTAAAAAGATCATCGATGATCTAGCCGAATTCGAGCAGCCGATCAAAGTTCTGCGTCTGTACAAAGAAGGCGAGCCGCTCCTGCATACGCAGTTCGCCGAGATGGTCCGGTATGCCAAGCAAAGCGGCTGCGTCGAATATATCGACACGACGACCAATGGCTATTTGCTGAGCCCGGAGCGGGTGGGGCCGATTCTTGATGCCGGGATCGATCGCATCAACATTTCCGTCGATGGGATGTCGAGCGAACAATTTTGGCAGTTCACCAAAACCAAGGTCGATTTTGAAAAATACGTCGAGAACATCCGGCATCTTTATGCGCGCAAGGGATCGTGCGAGATCTGCATCAAAATTCCGGGCGACATCCTGTCCGAAGACGACAAACAGCGTTTCTTTGACACCTTCGGCGACTACGCGGACCGGATCTCAATCGAGAACTTCGCGCCCTGCTGGCCGGAATTCGACGTGGAAGCGCGCAGCGGCATCGCGATCACGGAGGGGATTTACGGCAACCCGATCAAGGAAGTGTCGGTCTGCCCCTATATTTTTTACTCCATGGCGGTGAATACCGACGGAACGGTCAGCCTTTGTTTTCTGGACTGGGCCCGCAAGCTCGTCATCGGAGACGCACGTCTTCAATCTCTTAAGTCGATCTGGGATGGTGAGTCGATGTACCGGCATCGAGTCGCCCACTTGAAGGGACGGCGCAAAGACAATCCGACTTGCGCCGGCTGCGGCCAGCTCAGCCACTGCCTGCCGGACGATATCGACGCGTACGCCGCCTCTTTGCTGACGAGGATTGAACGGCCACAAAAAACCGGGAGTCGCTGATGCCGAGCACCGGACGAGAAGAACGGATCCTGTTCATCATTCCACCCTATTTCAACGTGGATGACTACATGGGAGGCGATCGCGCGAACGTGTTGCCGTCGTTCACGATCCCCTACGGCATTCTGTCTCTGGACGCGTATCTGAAGGCCCGCTGCACGGTGCCGGTGACAGTCGATATTCTGGATTTGAATTTGCCGCTGCGCCACGCCGTGGAGGCGGGAGACGTCTCGCGAATCCAGGCCGTGTTCGACGAACTGATCAGGGAGCGGGTTCGAAGCGCTCGCCCCGGGATCATCGGAATTTCTGCGCTGTTTAACGTGTCGTTCCGATACATGGGGCATATTTCGGCCGTGGCGAAAGCCGCCGCTCCGCGTGCGTTGATCGTCGCCGGCGGAGGGCTTCCGTCCGCCGGGTTCCGGCAAGTGTTGGAGCATTGTCCGGCCATTGACGCGGTGTGTCGGGGAGAAGGAGAGATCCCGTTGCGCGATCTCATCGAAGCCGATGACCGAATGGATTTGTTGGAGCGGCACCCTTCATGGATGACCAGAGGAGGAATTGCGGCGGGTAAAATTCCCGCCCATACGTTCGTCCAAAATCTCGACGACATTCCCATGCTCGATTACGGCTTGGTGAACTTGGACGATTACAATTCCCGGTCGATCGACAAACGGTATGTCGGGCAGCCGAAACGCGAGATGGCGATTCATACCTCGCGGGGCTGTCCCTTCCTGTGTGTGTTTTGCGCGAACCCCTCGCTGCATGGGGCGGACGTGCGAGCCATGAGCGTGGCGCGCGTCGCCGCTGAGGTGCGTCGGATGAAAGAACAGTGGGGCATGACCGTGTTGCTGATCGAAGACGACCACTTCTTCTTTGATAAAGCGCGGGCGAAGCAGATCTTGCGTGAGTTGGTCGATCTCGGCGTACGAGTGGAGTTCCCCAATGGAATAGCCGTCTATGCCATCGATGAGGAGGTGGCGAGCTTGTTCCAACAAGCCGGAGTGTCTACGGTGGCGTTGGCGGTCGAATCAGGATCCGACTACGTTCTGCATCGCATCATCAAGAAACCGTTGAAGACCAGCCTCGTGAAAGGCAAGGTGGAACTCTTGCGAAAATACGGTGTGCAAAGCCATGTCTTCATCGTGTTGGGGCTGCCGGGAGAAATGGACGAACACCGGCTGCAAACGCTCGATCTGTTGCTGGACGTCGGGTTCGACTGGGTGCACGTCTTTTGCGCCGTGCCGATCTTGGGCAGCCGTCTCTACGACATCTGCGTGACCAACGGGTACATGGACACAGGAGATTTCCTCGATCATGTCAACACCAAATCGGTTATCCGAGCCCCCGGCGTCGATCCGGAAGCCGTTCAAGCGTTCGCCTATGAGATGAACCTGCTTGTCAACTTCGTGCACAACTACAACCTTAAGGTCGGGCGATTCGAAACGGCGGCCAAGTATTTTGAAAACGTGGTCGGCAAGTATCCCGACCATGCGTTGGCCCATCATGCCCTCGCTCGGGCTTACGAGGGGCTTGGGCGATGGGAGGAGGCGGATCGCTGTCGCCGTCGCTATAGAGACATCATCGAGCGGGATGCGTGGTGGAGGGAACGGGCGCGGAAATATGGTTTGTCGGACGGTGGAGTCTCGGCGGCGGTCCCGCTCGCCGGGAATCATCCTGTCCTCATAGAGTCATGAGAGTCTTGCACATCACTGCCCATCTTGGCGGTGGAGTCGGCAAGGTGCTGGCCGGCGTGGTCGCCGAATCGGCACGGCGCCGTGACGACACGCGTCATGCTATTGCCTGTCTCGAGGTGCCGGAGAAGCGCACGTTTCTCGACCGTGTCCTTTCATGGGGCGGAGAGGTGCTGGTCGCTCCTTCGTTCGACCGTCTGACCGAAGAGGTCGACCGTGCCGACATCGTGCAAGTGGAATGGTGGCACCATCCTACTGTCGCGGGATGGCTGTGTTCCGGCGTTCTTCCTTCTATGCGATTGCTCGTCTGGTGCCACGTGTCCGGGTTGTATCCTCCCGTTATTCCTCCTGAGTTCGTTTCATCGGTTCATCGATTTCTTTTTACATCGCCGTGCAGTTGGGAGCACCCGACCTTGGCGGCCTTGCGGCCCAGGCTCAAGGGGCGAGCGGCAGTGGTCTTTAGCTCAGGTGGGTTCGATGATCTGCCGCTTCCGTCGGATCGGGCCTTTGGAACGTCGCTGCGAGCAGGGTACGTTGGCTCGCTCAATTTCTCCAAACTTCATCCGCGCATTCTGGACTTTGTTCAGGCCGTCCGTCTGCCGAACTTTCGGTTGGCCCTTGTTGGAGATCCGGTGACGGGGGAACAATTGATGGTCGAGGCGGTGAAGATGGGGGTGAGGAACCGGCTCGAAGTGCGAGGTTATCGGGAGGACGTTTGGGCGGAATTGATCGGATTTGACGTCTTCGCCTATCTTCTCAGTCCATTCCATTACGGCACGATGGAAAATGCATTGCTTGAAGCGATGGCCATGGGAGTCGTGCCGGTTGTGCTCGACAATCCGGCAGAGCGATGTTTGGTATTACATGGAGAAACTGGCGTGATTGTCGATGGTCCTGCTCAATTCGCCGATGCGCTGGACTGGCTGGCGGCTCATCCCTTGGAACGAGCCAGATTGTCGGCAAACGCCAGTCGTCTGGTGCGACGTCGCTTTGCCGTCGGTCGTACTGTCGCAGGATTGGAACATCATTATCGACGGCTGCTCAATGAGCCTAAACGGTCCTTTGACTTTCGGCCGATTTTTGGGGAGGAGCCGGCCGATTGGTTTCGGTCTTGCCAGGGAGATGAAGCCTGGCGGTTTCAGCGGGATAACGTCCGACACAAGTCCCCCGGACGAGGGCCGGCGATACTCTACGAGCGCACCAAGGGGTCCGTCTTTCACTATCATGCCGTCTATCCTCATGACGAACGATTGACTCGGTGGGCGCGACAACTTGAGGCCGCATGACGTCAATCCACCAGCTTCCGACCGTTGCCACGGCGCGCGAACTGCTATGGCAATTGACATCGTCCCATTCCACGGTCTGTCATCAGCCGGTTAATAAGCCGCTCATCCTGTATGGATCGGGGAAACTTGGCCGAATGGCAGGAGAACTGTTCAGGCGGTTGGGTATTCCCATTGCCTATGCCGTGGATCGTGCCTGTCGCACAGGCGATCGGCTATTCGATAACATCCCTGTCATCCGGCCCGAGGCCGCAGATCAGATCGATCGGGAAACCTGCCTGATTGCGGTCTGCATCGTCACCGCCCCCTATGAGCTCATTCGAGACGAACTTGCAGCCATGGGATGGCGGCATATTTTTCCCGTCTATGATGTCTTGGATGCCTATCGCGATCGCCTTCCCCTCAATAATGGTTGGTTTGCAGGGGCCTTGAAGGATGAAGACATCAATCAGATTGATGAGATTCTTGCAGGTTGGAGTGACGACTGGTCACGAGCCGCCCATCTTCAGTTTTTGGCCTGGCGTTTGCACAGGCTGGAATGGAAATTCGACCGGGCGCCGGTGCGGACTGACGACCGATACTTCATTGAGCCCGTGCGTCGTGCGCTGGGGAGACAGGAGTATTTTCTCGACGCCGGCGCTCACCATGGTGAAGTGATCCAACGGTGGCTCACAGTGGTGCAGAACCAGTGTGAGGGAGTCATGGCCGTCGAGGCCGATCGCGATAACGTGGCACACTTGACCCGATGGGCAGCGGCACTTCCCCGAGAGATTCGGGAAAGGATCTCGATCCGGGCGTGTGCGCTGGCGGAGGAAAGAGGGGAAAAACGATACAATCATGGATGGGGGTTTTCGTCACGTATTGATCCGCGTGCTGCCGAATCTGTTTGTGCACTTCGCCTTGATGATCTCGATTTCCCTCTAACCTTCGGGAAAATTCATTTGGAAGGCGGCGAACTCGATGCGCTACGGGGAGGAACGGAGACGCTCCGCCGGTATCGTCCCATTTTGGCAATCACGACCTATCACAACGCCGATGGATTGTGGCGTATTCCCCGGTTCTTGATGGAGACGCTGCCGGATTATCGGTATTTCATGAGATTGCACGGATGGTGCGGGACCGGCTCGGTCGTCTATGCCGTTCCCAATGAAAGAGGGGGTGTGACGTGACGTGCACGTTGAACATTCTCCTTCCGACCATTCGGTTTTCCGCCATGGCCAAGGACATCATAATCCAGCTCTTGAGGGTGGGAGAAGAGAACCGCGACGTTCACGTCACCATCGCCGACGGACAGGAAAACGAGGAGAAAAGGCGATGGATCCTGGCTTCCGCCGCCCCGCTGAGCAAAGATGGCCGCTTCACCTACATCGGGTTACAGGATCCCATCGAGCGGTTGTGTCGAGCTGTCCAGATCGAATCGGAATGGGTTCTGCTGGTCGCGGACGATGACCTCTTCAGCATCAATTACTTACGATGCGCGCTTGATGTTGCGAGAACGGCGGCGCTGGCCGTCACCGCGTTCGTCCCTCGTCTGTATCTGAGTTACTCGCCCAAGATGCACCTGCTGTATCGGCTGAAACCGATCAATGAACCAGACCAGCGCGGAAGACTCACATCCCTCTTCACCCAAGGTCACAACGGTCTCTTGACCTTCGGAGTGATGCGGCGCCGTTTGTTTCTGGAGTGGATGGATTTTGTCAGAACGAAACCCATCTGGCCGTCCTACAGTGATCAACTCCTCGTCAGTTACCTGGCGATGAAGGGATGGCTGCTGCCCATGGCCGAGGAGTGTGCCATTCTCAAGGACGATGGCGACTGGCATGATCCACCCCGGG
>JANDJE010000043.1 GCA_024331095.1 Nitrospira sp.
GGTGATGAGCCGGCGCGCCGCCTCGTCGATGGCCTGCTGCTCAGGAACACGCCTGCCCAGAACAAGTCCTTCTCCTTTCGAAGGACCAATCACACCTCGCTCCGAGACCGACGGTGGCAGATAGCCTTCCGGCCCGATCGTCATCTGATACGGTTCCATTTTCTTGTGACTCCTCCTTTCCAGTGAATTTCACCATATTTCCTGCTTCACGCCGCTCCCAACGCTTCGTGAAGAAAAATATCCAGGGGGGTCAGCGTCTCCCCCGGTGCCGGCGCGAGGACCTTGGCCTTCGAGGGCATGGTCGTGCGCGCTCGTCTCCAACACCCTGTGCCCTGCGCCGATTCGATGAAGACCACGTGCCGCATCTCATTCATAAATGTTTCAAGAACACTGCCTTCGAAAGGCACCAGACACTTGGGATACAGGGCGGCGACCGGAAGCCCGATCCCCCGACACAGTTCCACGGCATCCCGTACCACGCCTTGTGCGGCTCCCCACGCCACAAACCCTATTTCCGCCTCACGCTCTCGATCTTGTTCCGCCATAAGAGCCGCATTCCTGTTAAAAAACTCGACGGAGGAAGGCAGGATCGCCCGTCCTGTGTCGATCACTTCGGCCACACTCTTGATCGCGATACTTTGATACCGTCGAGCGATCGCTTGCTCGATTACAATCCATACCCCGTCGCTGAGTCCTCCGCGAATCAAATGATGCCCCACCATGATCAACTGCATCGCATCCAGCACATCGGCAGCCACAAACACATGAGATGCCTCGCACTCATCCAGACAAGCCGCAATGGCCGAGTCACTTCCGCCCAGCAGCGCCCTGACCTTCCCGTCATAACCTTGATAGACTTGAATGCCCGGATATCTCTCGCTTGCCGACACGGACACGGCCGACCCACCCACGCCCAAATGCCGCTCAACCCATCGCTCGGGAGCACTTGTCATTTCACTGCCGCACGCTGTTCCACACTCACAGGCACCGGCGGCATAGCCCAACAACACGGCCTCCGCCGCCCCCAATACCATCTTGCATTGGACCTCCGATTGACCCCATGGGAGTGAATAGGCATCGCGTTTCGCAATTGAATGCTCGGCAAACTCAACTCCGCCGATAAACGACCGCGGGGCTCGGCAGAATGCAGCTTGCCGATGCAACAGGTCCTCGGGCACCCCTAACAAATGTAACAAGGCACCAAGGGCAGCGGCGTGCTTCCCCCTCATTCCGTCTCCAAGTGGCGCAGAGATAGCATTCAGAGGAATGGCGTAGGAAATCATGCCCTGATTGACACGGCGATGGGCACGCTCACCAGAAGGCGGCTCCCATAGCAGGATACTGCCGGGCTGAACCCCGACACGTTGATACTCCGGCACCTCCCCGCTTAAATGGATCAGCACATCACAACCGGACCCCGTCGAATAAAACGGCTTGTCAGCGATCCGCACGGCCAAAACGCCATCCTCGCTGTCGGTCCCCACTTGGGCCATGGCTGAAAACCCGTGTGAGGCCAGCAACCGAACTACCGGCACCCAATCCTCAAGACACTCGGACGCCGCGTGTCCCACAACCTTGACAACAAAATCGAGATCCTGATGTCCGGCGCGAACCGGCATCCAAGCCGTCAAAGGAGCCATGGTTCTCTCTTTTCTGGGGAACCGAGGTCAGAGCCGATAGATCGTCGTCGCATCCTTCGGCCCGGCGAGGGGACCAGAAAGGCTGAGCCAGAACACCCGATATCCAGACAGGAAGAAATGGTCATACACGGCGGACAGAAACCGAGATCCCTCTCCAGGGTAGACCATACGCCCATCCCACCCTTTGACTCCCCTGCGCAAGATCTCTCTGAGCCCGGCATGATTCGTGGCGACTTCTCCCGTCACAAGATCAAACCACACCACCGCCTTGGCGCCCCTCGGGTATTGAACGACGACAAAGTCGGCATGCTCCGACATTCTGGCCCCCTCCCAACAATTTTCTCTTCTCTCCATTCCTCACTCTTTATCACTCGCACATTTTTCCGCCACGCTCGCCTCTCTCATGCGAAACCGTCATCCATGCCGAAGAGCGACGGCGCTGCCGCTCTGGCTACACAGGGTCTTTCCCCTTCCTTTTCGGCAATCCGATCGGGAGAGCTTGCATGGGAGGACCGGTCATGCTCTCTATGGAGACTTGGCGGCAGAACCCATTTCCCGGCGACAACGAGCCACCCCTTCACGAGCTTGCAGGTCATTGGGGCTATGATCGACGATCACGGTCCAATTCGCGAGCGCATCGGCCTGTCGCCCCAATCGCTCCAACAGCATCGCCAACCTCCCTCTCGTCGCTAGATCCGAAGGGCAAACAGCCAAGATCTCCTGCAGCTCGGAAACCCGATCTCTTTCCTCTTCCTTTTCATTTTTCTTCAACGATTCGGAGAGGGGGAAAAGCGATTGATCCTCCTCTCCCCTCTGGGCCGCCATCGCCATACAACCCTACCTATCTCGTCTATGCATTTTGCCCTTAGCCGATCGGATTCACTCGTTCGATGCCTCCATTCGCCCGAACCTGAGTATCGGTCAAGCGCACGGTCCGCCGATCCTTCGGCATTTCAATCCCCAATTCCTTTCGAACGGCCCTGAAGATTTCAATGATGTGGTCCATCAATTTCACATCAAGATCCTGCACGCTCAACATGGCGTCTTCATGAATGTCATGGCAAAACGCGATGGTGAGGCAATTGGTCCCGGCCCGCACCATTCGCAAGGCAAGGTTGGCGTAATGGCAGTGAATACCGATGAAGAGCGCGACCTCGATCTTGTTCCCCCAGATAGTGAGGTTGGGGTGGTTGGGATTGATCACCTCTTCCGGATCGATCTTCGGGTATTTGGGACGATAGTCGGGCATGGGGATGATCATCACGTTGGGAATCTCAGCCGCCAGCTTCAGAAGCGCCTGCCCCTTTGCAATCCATTCCGCGTGCCAGGCCCACAAATACAACGGCCCAGGGAAAATCGTGGGATTCTTTCTGGTGTAGAGTTGTCGAGCCGCCTCCGCAACCACTTCATCCTGAGGGGCATGCCGTCCATACAACAACCCCCACCCCGACTCCGGATGCGTCACTCCCAATTCCATCGCCGACGGAGGATGAAATCCCGCCGGCCCGACATCAATAATCCGCGACACCCCTTCAATGCTTGATCGTGTCATGCAATCTTCCTCTCAAATTGAGCGTTCTCGAAACGCGTGCCCCTCGCCGCGCCTATTAG
The DNA here is from genome assembly GCA_024331095.1 of Nitrospira sp. GTDB lineage: Bacteria > Nitrospirota > Nitrospiria > Nitrospirales > Nitrospiraceae > Nitrospira_D. Next base: position 3,252 of record JANDJE010000043.1, read on the forward strand.
GTCATTCTTTTCAGATCCTTCTTCTCGACCTCCCGACGACTCGGAAAATCCTTGCCTGCGCACCACCTTCGGCTTCCACCCGGCACCTTGAGGAATCTCTTGCCGACCTTTCGAACTACCTTCCCGCTCCAGATCCTGGATGGCACGCCACACCGCATAGGGAAGGGCTGCGACACTGAGCACCAGCGGTACTACCAGGTACCGATTCCACGCCAGCGCCGCCCCCACGGCAACTCCCGCTAACACATACTGGATAATGTCCAACAGTCCGATCCGTCGTTTATCAGCCACGGCTGTTTCCTCCGGCCTCCTCTTGTTGTCCTCACCACCCCTATGCGTGCACACGAACCCATCGCCCCCTGATACCACCGGAACGATCAACACGACGAGTCACCCGCTTCGCCTCCAACGGCCCGATCAAACAGTCCCTTCTCTCTTTCCAATTTCCATCGTTCCCCTTAAGGCTTACCCGACATCTCCATGCTTGCTGCCGTACCGGGCGAAACGGACGCTGTGATCGCTCCATCTCCACTTCCTTCCCATCTCTTTCCGTCTCCCAACGTTTCGTTCTCTTTGGGGGAACCCCTTTTGCCCGGAGACACCGCACCGAGCCTCGACGATATCCCCTCCCCTCGACGTTGTTATCCGTCCGATCATTTGCAATCCCAAACCGGACAAGTGCGCTCTCTTCCCCGAACGAGCAACTCCATCCACGGAGCGAAACGACCCGATGGATTTTTTGAACGCCTCCGGTCAGCCGGTCGAACAAACATGTCCATGACGGCTTAGACACGGCAGAAAACCCTTTCTCACCCCCCCAGATCCTTCCGAGGGCGGCAGCGGCGACCATGATCAGAGAAAGAGCAACATCTCCGGTATTGCTCCTCGCGATAGGCCCGATGATCAAGGCGGCCCCCGTTGCTGCGCCATACGCGGCCATGATGAGCCACCACGTCCGATCCTGATCCGATATCCGTTTCACACCTTCCATATCGACACACTACCCACTCTCGGCGTCTCCAGATGATCGAGGCAACCAACGCCACGCCTTTGCCGGCCAGCTGTCCTTTTGCATGTTCAGTGCCGCGGAGAACCGATCTCAAACCGTTGACTTCATGGGGATTATCGTCAGAGGCCTCACATGGAAAACTCAGAAAACTCGTACAGCCCCCATTCCATGTAAGATCTGCATGGAGTTAGCAGACCAACGACAGCGGAATTTTTCACATCGCCTTGAAAAGGAGCGGAGTTACGCGGATTGGAACCGGATTCGACACATGCAAGATTTGCACGTTGCAGAAGGAGGGGGTGTTTCGCACACGCAAAGCGAGCGTGGGTGAGCCGTTATTCGCGAATGCCGTATTCTTTGATCTTGTATTGAAGCGCTCGCAGACTGATCCCGAGAAGTTTGGCGGCCTTCTCCCGGTGGTTCGTCACTTCCGCGAGGGTGCGGCGGATGACCTCCTTTTCGATCTCCTTCAAGGAAGTCCCCAGTGTCACGACCATGGTTCGGACGTCTTCCCGACTGACCTGAATTTCCTCCGGCAAGTGTTCTGGCCCGATGGTCGACTCACGGACGGTGATGACAAGGCGCTCGAGCAGATTGCGAAGTTGCCGAATGTTCCCCGGCCAAGAGTAGAGCCGCAACAACCGCATCGCTTCCGGCGCGATGGCCTTGGGCGCCCGATTGTGTTGCGCGCAAAATTCCGGCAAGAACGTCTCGATCAGGAGAGGAATATCCTCCGCGCGCTCGCGCAATGGCGGCAACTTGATCGGCACCACGTTCAACCGATAAAAGAGATCCTCGCGGAACTCACCTTGCTTGACGGCCTCCTCCAGATTGCGGTTGGTCGCGGCGATGACGCGGGCGTCCACCCTGACGACTTTCGTGCCGCCCAGGCGACGGAACTCCTTGGTTTCCAGCACGCGCAGAAAATCCACCTGAGACTTGAGAGACAGTTCGCCGATCTCATCCAGCAATAACGTCCCTCTGTGGGCCAGTTCAAATCGCCCGATTTTGGTCGCGACCGCGCCGGTAAACGCGCCTTTTTCGTAGCCGAACAACTCGCTTTCAAAGAGATCGTCCGGCAAGGCGCCGCAATTGACGGTGACAAAGGGATGATCGGCCCGCGGACTTTTATGATGAATGGCCCGAGCGACGACTTCCTTGCCGGTGCCGCTTTCACCGGTCAGCAAGACGGTGACATCGCTGTCCGCCACCATCTCCACCAAACCATAGATCCGCTGCATGCTCTCGCTTTTCCCGACCAACTGATCGAAGCGAAACCGCGTTTCCAATCGATCGCGGAGCTGTTTGTTTTCGGACACCAGTGCGTGGCGCTCAAGCGCCTTCTCCACGACCATGGGAAACCGTTCGCGATCGACCGGCTTCGTCAGATAGTCGTAGGCGCCCAGGCGCATGGCCTCGACCGCCGCGTCGATCGACCCGAACGCGGTCATGATCACGACCTCGGTCGACGGCCACTTGTCTTTGAGACGGCGCAGAAACTCTATGCCGTCCATGCCGGGCATCCGAACGTCGGTGATCACCAAATCCGCCGGCCTTTCTTCCAAATAGCGGAACGCCTCCTCCGCCGTCCCGATTCCCTTGGCGTCATGTCCTCTCTTCTCCAAAAGCGTCGAGAGCGCGTTGCGGATGTTGACCTCGTCGTCCACGACGAGAATATGTGCGGTCGACGTCACGGCGCGATTCCTCCTTCCCGCAGTCGCCCGCGCGCAGCAGGCAATTGCATCACGACCGATGTTCCGCTTCCCGGCGTGCTCGATATCCGAATCGTGCCGCCATGATCCTGTACGATGCGATACGCAATGGCGAGCCCCAGCCCCGTCCCGCCCGCTTTGGTCGTATAGAACGGCTCGAACAGGTGCGGCATCTGATCTTTTGTGATGCCGACTCCATTGTCTTTCACGGCGATTTCGAGCCACGCACGCCCATCGGCTTCCCGCTTGGCCGCCGCGATCCGACAGAGGCCTCCGTTCGGCATGGCATGAAAGGCATTGACGATGATGTTGACGAGGACCTGGGTGATCTGCGTCTCGTCACCCAGCACCAGCGGCAAGTCCGGCTCCACACTTTGTTCCAGCCGAATTTTGCGTTCCTCCGCCTCGAATTTCATGAGGGCCGCCACGTGGTCGATCAATACCTTTACATCCACCTCATGAAGCGAAATCGATCCGGAGCGGGCTAGTTTCATGAAATTATCGAGGATGGCTGACAGGCGCCGACACTCTGCATTGAGGATGTGCAGATATCGAACGTCCTGTCCGGCCAGCACCCCTCGTTCTTTCAGTTCCTCCTCCAACAAATGCAAATTCAGATCGATGGCGCTCAGCGGATTGCGAAGTTCATGGGCGACCCCGGCCGACAACGTGTGCAACGCCGCCAGTTTTTCGGCCGCTTGCACCCGCCGTTCCAAGGCCAGCCACTCGGTCACATCATGAGCCTGAAGCAACACACCGGCCGGTTTGTCATCGTCCCCGCTCAGTTCGGTGGTATTCATGCGGACGATCCGCGGCGGCCGGTCTCCATGTTCGTAGAAGACGTCTTTTCGGGGGACATGCCGGTTCTCCTTCACCGCCTCATCGAGGATCAAGCGGACGGGGTCTCCTTCGACAAACACAATGTCATAACGTTGACCGAGCAATTCGGACGAGGTACGGTCCAAGATCTGCTCGGCGGCAGGGTTCACGGCCGTGATGATTCCGCTGTGGTTGACGGTCAGAATTCCCGTGGGAATGCTCCGCAGAATATTACGGGCCAGTCCCTTCACTTCTTCCAGCGTGCGCCGGGCACTGTCATAGTAGAGGAACGTGATGATGGCCCCGATGGCGATCGCGCTGACCAAGAACACTAGCCCGGCCACCAGCATGATATCGCGGCGAGACCGCCAGAGAGCGAGCGGCACTTCCGTGGGCGGCATCCCTCCTTGCATTAAGCCCTCCACCAGCAATTTTTCCCGTTCCAGTGTGAACAGGAGCATCACCGACACCACGAGGGCCAAAATAAACACCACGATGGCGATGGAGCGAGATGGAATCTTACGCCAGACTGTGGCGGGTGGAACCGGTCTAAACATGGGGTTTCATGAATCGCGCACCAACGAGCCCTCTGCATGATACCACGCGCCCTTGGGTGCTTTACCTCCTCACTTCAGGAGGTATCGATTCATCTCGTGGGGAAAGGAAGGGGCGTTAAGGCGACAGAGAACGAATTCCAAGGCCGGCGGCTCCTTTGCCAAGACGGCCGGCTTCAATGGCTCCGAGAAAGGTGGGGGATGAGCGTACGGCGCGCGGAATCGTTACATCAGGAACTACGGAGGCACGTTCCGACACAAGCAGACCTGCAATCCCCAATACGATACTGAAAGCACCCCTGAAACCGTGAGGCCTCGCAAGCGTGGGCAACAAGATTCCGTTTGCGAGGGCGGGGCCGTACCGACCTATCAATTACTACGACGGGGCAGAAGAGCTAAACGATCGACTCCTTTCTCTTTTTAAAAACAAAAGGGCCGCCACTCCATTCCAATTCCCTGCTTTCCACGACAGGCTCTTTCGGCGTTTCTCTCCATTCCTGCTCTGCAGATGATGGAACACCATTAAGATGGACGCCGTCTTCCCTTTTCTTCGCCGCCGTTGTGTCCGTTGCCGACCGCTTGGAGGGATGTTGTCGTCGGAGGGCCTCTTTCCCCGAAACGGCCGACTGTTCCCGTCGAGGCGGAGCACTTCCTTGTTCAATATCCTGCAGTCTGCTCCATATGGCGTATGGCATGGCGATCACGCATGCCACAAGAATGGGGACCAGATACTGATTCCAGGCAACGGCCGCAACAACTAAAACAACAGCCAGCCCATATTGGATGATTTCCAACAGTCCGATTCGTTGCCGTTGACTCATCGACATGCCTCCCGATCTTTACGCCTTTATGCCCTCTCATTTCAGGCCTATGTGATCCCCTCTGCGAATCGCTCCGCAAACGACAAGCCCCGACTCATCTTTCTCCAGCTTTTCTTGGCTCCCTTCCTTCCCCCTTCCTTTTTTGGGTCTCGGGCGCATCAACGCCAAACCGCCGCATCATAGCACAACTCTCCACTGATCTTCTTTCGGTTTACACCGCCGATACCCACGCCATGCGTCCGGTCACATAAAAAACCGGACTTTTCGGCTTGGTTTCGGCCGTGAACAGGCCCACTCCGAGGCTGTTCGTGACCACGCCGTCTTTTGATGATTCTGAAGGGAGGGGTCGAGGGAGAGAAATGGCCTCGTGGATTTGAAGGTGGAGCGCCTGATCCATCTGCAGTACACGCCTTCTTTCTTCGGCGCATGATGATGGCGGCGGCTGGCGCCAGCCGCCGCCATCATGACCGATGATACAACCAGGTCGCCGTTTTGACCGATAGGAAGAGGACCGACCGCGACGGCTATCCCAACGGCCGCGAGACAGGTGAGCATCACGAGCAACCGAGTCCGCGTCAAGCTCTGATTCGGCTGCACAGGCGGTTGAGGATGACTCAAGGGGTTCTTCTGACGTTCTATGATCAGATTTGCCATTTGTCCGGCTCTCATCATACGGTTACGCATCCAATTCCGTGCTTTCCGTCGTCGGCTCAGAAGGCATATGTGCTTGTGTTTGGATAGAACGGAACACCATCGGGCTGACCTTATGGTTTTCCAGCCGGCTCCTCGATCTCCTCCGGAAAGCCTTTGCACGTTCAGTGCCGCAAGAAGCCTCTGAACAGGTCGCACCAGCCAACCTGAAGTTTTCAAATGAAGAACCGCGCTGCCATCTCGCGAAACCCGCGAGCCATCACTACACACCCTTTTATCCCCACAATTTACACGCATTGCATCGTAAGGATCAGAGTTGAGCGCACGCTCTATAGACTGGCAGCAGATAGTCGGACCGCGCGTATGCGCACGAACGATGAGTCGTCAACCAACCGTGTGGCAGGATTGTTGAGGCATGTTTGTCAGCGGATCAATTTTGGCATAGGCATTCGTTATTGACGTGGAGCAGGTCGAGCCGGGCGCCATCAACTCCGTCACTCATCTGCGGAGTCTTCTCGATCGTGAGGACTTTCGGCCTTATGACGAGGGCCCATTCTTGGCCCCATTCCCTCTCTAGACCCCATGCCGCGGCGGCCGTGTCTCTGGGCAAAGGTCCGCTCATACTGAATCACACTCCAAATCTCCTCGTCGGACAGCATGGAGCCGAATCCGACCATGGCCGTGCCGGGCGAACCGTGTTTAATCACCCAAAAAATCTCTCCCTCCGTGCGGTGCCGCCAAAATCCATGGTGCCGGAAGTTCCTGGGCGGAGGGTTCAACTGAGCTGCCGCCGGGCCATTACCGTTTCCATCAACGCCGTGACAATTGAAGCAGGTGCCTTTCCCGTGATAAATCGCCTTGCCTTGCTCGATGACCTCGGGAGAAGAGGGCAACGGGCTTTTGAGCGATCGCGCCTCGGCCAGTTTATCGGACGGCACTCTCGGCCGCATCATGTGTCGTTCGGCGTCTGCCGGAGACGACGCACACACGATCATTGCCGCCAATATGAAAAGCAGCCCGTGTCTCACCGTGTCGCTCCTTGCCCGTCCGTCGCGAACGACCTGACGTAGCGTAACACCGCCCAGGCTTCCTCTTCCGTCAAAATGAGCGGAACAAACGGTGCCATCGCCGTCCCCTTGCTGCCGTTCTTCAAAATCCAGAACAGCTCTCCATCGGTCCGGACGGCCTGCCACTGCTTGTCGGTGAAATCGCGAGGCAACGGCCCCCTCACCGTCCCCGGTTCGATGTCGCCGCCCAATCCCTTGCCGTCTTTCCCATGGCACGTCACGCAGAACGCCTTTCCATGGAACAGTTGCTTGCCTTTCTCGATCATTTCTTCGGTCGCCGGAAGAGGATTGGTCCATGTTCTGACTTGATCGATTTGATCCGCCGGCACCCGCGGCCTCAGCACTGTTTCGTCCGCGCCAAAGGCTTGAAGGCCGGTCATTCCGATCGTCATCGCGCCGATCGTCATCATAAGCACCGTCGCCGAAAAATGGACGTTCATTTCTCTTGCCTCATCGCACGCTCTCGCATAACCACCTGCGGGGAGGACCGGCCTCCCGTTTTCGGCAAGCCGGCCCACCCGACCATCTTTCTCACTTATCCGAGTACCCAGGGAACTTATGCCCCAGCGACTGAGGATAGGTCACGGTGCCATCCGGAAATTCCTGGCCATGTTGCCAGAGGTGATAAATCACCCCGTCCGTCTGGGCCGCGGCCTCCGCCACCTTGGCCGCCTGGTCATCGGGCATATCGAGGACTTTCACGCGGCCCGTCGCAATCTCGACCTTGTGATCGTGAAAATAGCGATGCCACTGGATGGCAGGCAGTTTTCTCGTGAGGTCCTTGGCGACAAAATACTCGACGCCGACGAGCGGCGCCTTGGGATCGGTGGATTCGAACAAGAGACACTGAAGAATCTTGTCGGAAATGCCCTTGCAGTAATGATGAAACGGCCCGCCCGGCGTCCCATCCGGCATCATGTGCGGCGCCTGAACGTGAATCTCATATCCCATGGCCGGGCTTGCCGGCTCTCCGCCGATGGCCATCGGCGTCATACCCCCAATAGATCCCATGGCAACCATCGCAACAGCGGCTACGAATCCTTTACTCATTGCAACAACCCCCTCCCTTTGCGGAATCCCGGCCCGGCCCATCCGGACTGAGAAATACCTCCGCATGTGACAGGCCGTTGGAGACCGATCGGCTCAAAAGGATTCACTCGGGCGGGGGCATTGCTCAACACGCCTCTGTCACAAATCCAATTCGACCATCTTGCGGTGGAACCGAACGACCACGTTCGGATCGGGCGCCAACCGGACCGCCGCATCCTCTTTTCCTTGATAAGGCAGCAGATTCAGGACGTAGCGAAGACTTTCGAGCCGAGCCGCTTGCTTGTCGTTGGCCTTCACGATGATCCAGGGGCTGAACGTCGTATGGGTTTTGCTGAACATTTCTTCTTTGCAGCGGGTATAAGCGTCCCACAGCTCCTGCGCCTTCTCATCGACCGGGCTGAGTTTCCACTGTTTGAGCGGATTTCGGCGCCTCGCCTCGAAGCGTCTGGCCTGTTCGTCCTTCGAAATCGAGAACCAAAACTTGATAAGAATCACCCCGTCTTCGTAGAGCATATGCTCGAACTCCGGAACCTGCTGGAGGAACCGCTGATGCTCTTTCTTGGTGCAAAACCCCATCACCGGTTCGACCACGGCCCGGTTGTACCAGCTTCGATCGAAGAAGACGATTTCCCCTCTGTTCGGCAACTGACGAATGTATCGCTGAAAGTACCATTGGCCCCGTTCTTCATCGGTCGGCTTCGGCAAGGCCACGACGCGCATCGCGCGGGGATTCAGATGTTCGGTAAACCGCCGGATGGTTCCCCCCTTGCCGGCCGCATCCCGCCCTTCCACCAAAATCGCGATACGTTCCCCCGTCCCCTGAACCCACCGTTGCAGCTTCACCAACTCCACTTGCAGTTGCTCCAGCTCGTGCTCGTGCAGAAGTCTCTTGCGGACGTCCTGAAGATCGACGTTGCGGTTCCGCAGGAGCAGAAACAGCCCCCTTCTCGTGTTGATCAACCGCAGATCTTCTTCTGTAAGGGAACCGGCCGGATCACCGATCGGTTTCAGCGCCTCTGTGGGAAGTCTTGCGGGCAAGAGCGAATAGCCGTCCTTCTCCCGAGGCATCCTCGTCGGAATCGTGTCCGCCTCGCTTGCCTCCGGAGATTGGGCCGACCGCAGAAGATCGTTGATATCCGACAGATCGGTCTTCAAATCGGCCGTCAAGCCTGTTGGATCGCCTCGTTTTTTCGGCTTTCCAATCGTGTGCTCGTCGGATTCCATACGAGTCGTCTCCACTCGCCCCGCGCGAATCAGAACGCCACGGCTTTGTCCCGCTCGGCCACCGCTTTGATGTAATCGGGCATGGCCTTGATGGACGCCCCCTTGACCAGATCCGCCTCGCCGATTTGCCTGGCCACGGCGCAGGCCCCACAGACCCAAATCGGGACCCCGGCCGCCTGCACGGCGGCGAGCAGATCTTTGAGCGGCGAAAGGTTGACGCCGGTAACATGATCAGCCACGCCTTTCCGCGCCAAGGTGACCGCCTCGTTCCACAACCAGAGCACCACGTCGTGCCCCTGCTCTTTGGCCGTCTTTGCCGCCATGAACGGCAAGGTCGCCATCGTCGGATCGTCCGTCCCTCGACTGCCCGAAATGATGAATGTCGCCATGAATGTCTCCTTTCCTCACGCTTTCACGGCACCCCCGGCCGCTTATGAATGATACGCTCAACGTTTCTTGAACTCACTCCGTGACTGCTCTGATCGCCCCAGCGTGACCGCCCCTCATCTCTCCAAAAGCGAAAAGCGGCCCTTCAGGCCCCGGATCAGCGCAGAAGCCCTTTTACCGCCCGGGGCCTTGGCCCTCACGCCCTGAGGTCCTTCCTCCACGAAACAAATGAATTCGGCGTGACAGTTGTGAGGCGCATTCAAACATGCTGAAGCCGCTCACCCCCCGCCGATCTCTCCTCTGGTTTCGATCACGAACAACTCGCCTTTCACCTCGGGATGGATATCACACCACAGGGCATGCCGGATACTTTCCGCTCCCCCGGTCAGCGGATCGAAATTGGACGGCGCCGTGGCAAAACGGAGCGTCATCGTTTTTCCCGCATCGACATGAAAAGACCTGAATTGTTTGCCTCGCACTTCGATTCCTCCCTCCACCTTCACGGGAAGGTCCTTAAACAACGCCGACGCGAAGCCGTGCGTTACGGAATCCTGATTGCGGACGACGATGATCGTCTCCTGTGACGGCATCGTGATGCCGACCGTCTCATAACCGTGCTGGCGGTCCTTGATGGTGATTTCCACTTTTGAGGGCGGCGCCTCCATCCCCTTGGCCTGCGCGTATGCGACGTCTGCATGACCGCTCCACGCCATCAATGGCACGATAGCAAGTGACATGGCAAACCACGTTGATCGGTATCGTCGAATGTTCATATTTCCCTCCCTTTTTCTACCGATTAAATTTCGCTCCCTCTTTCCCAGGGAACGTTCGGTCCCTTCGAACCATGTCGGCCTCGACGTTAGCTTTCCTCCTTTCCCCCATCTTTCTCGTCCGGGCCATGAGCGCCGGCTTTCAGCCGTTGGGCCTCGCTGAAGAGCACCGCGCCATCGACGGGTCGCCCGTTCTATCTCTGCTATGAACCGCCGTCCTGAACCCCGGCCTCACACCGTTTCATCACTTCGCCAAGCTCCTGATGTATCGAATCAACTGCCACACCTGCTCATCCGTCAGCCCGGCAAACGCCATCATGCCGGTGCCGGGCGAGCCGTTCTTGATGATCCAGAACAATTGCCCGTCCGGAATGGGCTCCATCATCGCGCCGCACGTAAAGTTTCTCGGCGGCGGAACCAACGCGGCTCCCATCAGCCCTTTTCCATCGCCCTGTTCGCCATGGCACAGAGCACAGGCGACAGGCTGCGCCGCCTTCAAAAACAGCGTCTTCCCCTCAGCGATCGTGGAAGCGGAGGATGGAACAGGATTCGTCATCCGCAAGAACTCATCGGGAGCCTTGGCGGTCTTGCGCGGTTGCACGCAGCCGCCGGTCTCGCCGGCGCTCGGCGCCGCCGTTTCCGGTACTCCCTTGAACGTCGCCTTCAAATAGGCGATCACGTCCGCCACGCCCTGCTGCCCGATCGTCAACCCCCAGTACGGCATGGTCGGCGATTTCCCGACGGCCCGGCCGCCGTGGTTGATCACGTTGTACAGATACTCGATCGGCAGTTTCTCGAACGGCATGTTGGCGTGAATGGCCGGTTTCGGCTCCAACCCAGACGCCGCGGGGCCGTCGCCCTTGCCCGTGAAGCCGTGGCATTGGGCGCAATATTCCTTGTACAGCGTCTTGCCTCGATCGACGCTCGCATCGGCAAACTCGGGACTCGTCCAGGGCTCATAGTATGGGAAGTCGTTGACGCCCTGCGCGGCGAGAAAGCCGATCAGCGACCGCAACTGTGCGTCGGTCGCGTCGGCC
>JANDJE010000044.1 GCA_024331095.1 Nitrospira sp.
TCCCTTTCACCGTCGATGAATTCGTAACAGCGGCATCACGTCATTGATTTCCGCTATCCGTTCAAGGGCCCACACTGTTTCAATTACCCGTTCAACCTGGGAGGGACGCATCTTCCCCGCTGTTAATCGGAAGAACTTCTGCTCGATTTCACGGTCTGACATGGGCCGACGGGGGTGGCCAAGAGGATGGTCAATCTGCCGGCAATAGACCTTCCCTCTTTTTGTCCTCACTGTGACCCGCGACGGCATCGCATGGGGATAGAGACCAGCAAACTCAGAGGCTGGCACGACCCGGACCTTTTGCATCAGGTCATGGACGGCCGGATCGCTTAATCGTTTGGGAGTAAACGATCGCAAGGTCACCTTGCCATCCAACAGCGCCACTGCCACGCAGTAAGGAAAACTGTGATCGGCTGTCTCCCTGGTGGCAGGCCGCCATTTCTCCGGATCACGCCCGATGATTTCAATCGCCACGTCATAACTGCCGATTTCAATGTCCTCGATCTCGGTGAGGGCATCGACCCCCTCCGCCTCGAGCAGCTCCGACCGGACGGCTACCGCTGCCTCCACCGCCGTTTGCGCGTGGTACTCCACCGGAACCGGTTTGATGTAGGTGTCGAGTATCTTGAAGGGCACCGAATCGCCGTTCGGCGTCGTCTCTCCTCCCATCAGAGGCAACTCAAAGAACCCTGAGACCAGTGGCATGAACCCTTTTTCTCCTTCAAAAATCGGAGCGGGGCCAGTCATTCCCTGTCTGGCCAACAGCGCGGCAAACACCCCGTTGCGCGCCGCATTGGCAAACGCGCAGGCCTTCCACATCGAGATCACCCCAACCCTCGTTTGTCGCAAGGCAATGTTGGAGACTCCGGCCAGGTTCACAGCCTGCTCTGTCTGGGCTAATGAGAGATTCATGACATGCGCGGCACCCAACGAAGAGGAAAAGGCTCCATAGGTCACATGATCCCACCCGCGCGGTCGGAGTGCCGCTGCATCGCAGAGACGGCAGTGCACCTCATAAGCGAGGGCGACCGCCGCAATCACCTGCTCGCCCGATGCGCGAACTGCCTCACCGGCGGCCAACACCGCTGCGATGTTGTCCGACGGGTGGGCCGGCTCTTTGGAGAGATACGTATCGTTGAAATCAAAATACCGTACGAATGAGCCGTTCACGAACGTTGCAAGGTCGGGCGATGTTTGATGCTCCGTTCCCCAAATCGTGGCGCCGCCCGGCACCATCACAGACTGGGCGACCTCTCGTGCGATCCGACAGGGTGGAGCCTGCCACGCCCCCATCGCACAGGCCAGACTGTCCAGCACGCGCCGCTTGACCTCATGGATCACCTCAGCCGGCAAGCTCTTGTACCGGAACGCCCGACTGTACCGAGCAAGCCTGGCCGCCAACGTCGCCGAGCTTGTATCGTCCAACCCTTGTCGCCCACGACTCATGAGACTGCCTCCTTCTGGTCTTGCTTCGGCCGTCGTTTTTCCAGAAAGGCCCGCACCGCCTCTTTCATATCCGGTGTCACACACAACCGTCCGAACAGTTCCGCTTCTCTCGCCAACCCTTCCGAGAGGGGAATATCCAGTCCTCCACGAATGGCACGGAGGGCCGCTTCGATAGCCTCTCTGTGCCGTTCGGCCATCTTGGTCGCAAGAGACTCTGTCTGAGCCAATAATTCTTCGGGAGGGACAACGCGGCTCACCAGGCCGATGTGAGCCGCAGTCTCGGCTGAGATACTTTCACCCGTTAAAATCATCTCCGCCGCACGGGACGCTCCGACCACCCGTGGAAGCCGTTGCGTCCCGCCGAAGCCGGGAATGAGGCCGAGCGTGACTTCTGGAAGCCCCATCGCGGCTCCGGTCGCGGCGAGACGAACATGACAGGCCAAGGCCAGTTCAAGCCCTCCGCCGAGGCAGAGGCCGTTGATCGCGGCCAGGACCGGTTTGTTCAGCCGCTCGATCCGGTTGAAGAGGGCTTGACCCCGTTCAGCGAATTCCACCCCACCATGAACGGTCGTCAGGCGAGCCAATTCGTTGAGATCCGCGCCGGCACAGAAAAACCGGCCAGAACCAGTCACGATCACCGCTCGAACATAGTCGTCCTGTTCGACCTCGGTGATGACCTGATCCAGTTCTTTCAAGACAGAAAGATTGAGCACGTTGGCCGGCGGATTGTGAAGTGTGATGCGGGCAATATGGTGGGTCACGGTCAGCAACTGATGGGGCATGAGCGCCTCCTCTTCTCCATCCTCTCGCCGCTCTCCAACTCGGCGGCGTCACGACAGGACCCTGGCACCATGGGCAACATCAACGGACCTGCCAGTCAGCTCTTTATGGGCCCGCGCGAATCGGTGCTCCCTCTAGATCGTGAAGCCGTTGCTGTTCTGCAATCGCGGCGATCAATTCCGGAATGCCCTGGCCGGTCATGGCCGTGACCTTTAGCACGCTCCGATGCCACTCCTTGAGTTCCCGCAGGGTCCGATCCGCCTCCGGATGATCACCTTTATTGACCACGATGACATGGGCCACTTCCAACAATCCGGCCTTCATCGCCTGCACTTCATCGCCCAAACCCGGCGCGACGATCGCCACCACCGCCGGCGCCACCGTCGCGATGTCAAGTTCTCCTTGTCCGACTCCCACGGTTTCAATGAAAATCACGTCGTAGCCGGCCGCCTCCAAGACCGAGACTGCTTCACCGGTCACGGAGGCGAGTCCTCCCTGGTGGCCCCTCGTCGCCAGGCTCCTGATATAGACCCCCTGATCGAGCGTATGCCGTTGCATCCTGATGCGATCTCCCAACAAGGCACCGCCCGTCAGGGGACTGGTCATATCGACGGCCAACACCCCTACTTTGTGCCCCAGCCGGCGATAGGCAGCCACAAGCTGATCGACCACCGTGCTCTTTCCCACGCCAGGATAGCCGGTCACGCCAATGATGGCGGCACGGGGCGTATCGACCTCCAACAAGCGGAGCGCATCGTGTCCTTCCTGCTCTCCGCACTCAAGTAACGTGATCAACCTCGCTACTGCCCGAACCTGTCCCTGCCTCACCCGTTCGGCGAGCGTTGATGCGGAATCGACCGGCTTATTCTGCTTATTCTGATGGATGCCGAACCTCGTCATGGGACAACCTCACAACGGACGTCACTGGGCAAATCCTTGCGCAACACCCGCGACACCCGAGAGGCGAGGGGATGGCCCACCACCGGTTCCAGCTTCAGGGCCGCAGCGACGACCGCTCGTTCATCCGCCGTCACGGCAGCACCGGCGATCCTCAAGGCATAGGCGACGTCCTCGGTCGCCACGTTACCGGCCGCTCCCGGCGCAAAGGGACAGCCGCCCAACCCTCCGGCGGAAGTGTCGAATGTGCGAAGACCATACTCCGCCCAGGCGGTCAATACATTGGCAATGCCAAGCCCATAGGTATCGTGGACATGGAGAGACAGCATCGCGGCCGGGATGTGCCGCAACAGCTCATCCAGCAATCGTTTGATATGAGTGGGAGCCGCCATCCCCATCGTTTCCCCCAACGAGAGTTCATCGATGCCTAGATCGAGCAGCCGCTTCGCTACGTCCAACACCTGGGAGGGAGGCACAGGCCCTTCGAACGGACAGTGCGTCACCGTCGAAATGTATCCCCGGACCATGACACCCCTTCGCTTCGCCGCCGAAACAATCGGCCTAAACCGCTGCATCGATTCGCCGATCGTGCAGTTGATGTTCCGTTGCGTGAACCTGTCGGACGCGGCGGTAAACAGCGCGATCTTGTCCACCCGCGACGCTTCCGCCCGTTCCCAACCCCGCTCGTTCGGCACCAGCGCCGAATAGAGGACCCCGAGGCGGCGATCGATCCTGGCGAAGACCTGGTCCGTGTCGGCCATTTGAGGCACCGCGCGAGGCGAAACAAAGGAACCGACTTCAATCTCCGCCACACCGGATCGGGACAGGTCGTTCACGAACGACACCTTGTCCTCGATCGACAGCACTGCGGGCTCATGCTGCAATCCGTCTCGCGGACCGACTTCCACGATTCTAATATCAATCAGAGGAGACCAATTGCCTTTCGATTCGGTCATTGCTCGTTCAGCCATCCCATGCCTCGCACAAGCCTCGTTCGAGACCATCACACCCTGTCAGGGTTAAACCGCCGCCGTGCCCGGCCAAACCGGCTTTCGCTTTTCGCAAAAGGCGCGCACCCCTTCCCGTGCTTCCGGCGAGAGGCGAGCCTGCACATTGGTCTCCACAGCCAATTTCCATTGTTCGTCTTCCGAGAGGGGCCCCAATTTCCGCAACAGGGCCTTGGTTTCCCGGACAGCTCCCGGCGCCGAACAGTTGATCAGCTCCGCCACATGATCGACACGGCCATCAAGAGCCGACGGCTCGACCACCTCATGGACGAGTCCTACTTCCTTGGCGATGGAGGCCGAAAAGGGCTCGCCGGTCAGTCCATAGCGGCGCAGAAAGGAGGAGCCGGTCTTGCGCAACACAAAGGGCGCGATCACCGCCGGGACCAACCCCACCCGCACTTCGCCGAACGCCAACGTCGCGTCGGCCCGCGCAATCACGATGTCGCAAGCGGCGATCAAGCCGATACCTCCGCCAAAGGCCGGCCCCTGGATCCTGCCGATCACGGGACAGGGACAGGCGTCGATGGCCCGCAACAGTTCCAGCAATGACTCCGCATCCTTCCGTGCCTCCACCACCGTCACAGTTTCCGATCCCATCCAATGGAGATCGGCACCGGCACAGAAGACGGGTCCGGCCCCGGTCAGGATGACGCCGTACACAGAACGAGTCTTCCCGATCTCGACAAACGCCTGGTACAGTTCATCGACCATCAGACGATCAAACGCATTGCGCCGTTCCGGCCGATTGAGCGTGACACATAGGAGCTTGCCGTTCGGGTCGACGGGATCGATGAGGATCGTTCGCTGCTGCTTCATGATCTCTACCCTGATCTGTACCCTGATCGACGCTCACATCCGAAAGACCGGGGGACGAGATCTCCGCACCGGCGCTGTCATCACGATGTCCAAGCAGAATCCGAGCACCCGTCTGGTTTCAACCGGATCGATGATGCCGTCATCCCAGAGCCGTGCCGTGCTGAAGTACGGGTCTCCCTCCTTCTCGTACTGAGCCACGGTCGCGTCATAGATTGCGCGCGCTTCTTCTTGAGACAACGCCGCCCCTTCCCTGGCCCGTTGCTGTTGTTTGATCGTCACCAACACCTGAGCCGCTTGGTGCGCCCCCATGACCGAGATACGCGCGTTGGGCCAGAGGAACAACCATCTGGGCCCATAGGCCCTGCCACACATCGCATAGTTGCCGGCTCCGTGGGACGCACCGATGATGACGGTGATCATCGGCACCCCGGCGGTCGCCACGGCCTGCACCATCTTGGCGCCATCCTTGATGATTCCTCTCGTTTCATAGTCCTTGCCGACCATGAAGCCCGTGATGTTTTGCAAGAACACGATCGGCACGCGCCGCTGGTCGCAGAGCTGCACGAAATGCGCGCCCTTCAACGCCGCCTCGGACAACAGCACGCCATTGTTGCCGATGATCCCGACCAGATGGCCCATCCAGCGGGCAAAGCCGCAGACCAATGTAGAACCGTATCGCGCCTTGAACTCGTGAAAGCGACTTCCATCCACCAATCGGGCGATCACTTCGCGAACATCGAAGGTTTGCCTCGGATTGCTTGGAAGGAGGCCGTACAGGTCCTCGGCTTGGTAGAGTGGCTCTTCGATCTCCTGCTTCCGTAGGTTTGGCCGTCGCGGCAACGTGTCCATGATCGAGCGACAGAGCTCGATCGCCTCCCGATCGTCGTTCGCCAGATGGTCGCTGACACCGGACCGCCTCGTGTGGAGGTCGGCGCCGCCCAATTCTTCCACCGTGACCTCCTCGCCGGTTGCCGCCTTCACCAACGGCGGACCGGCCAAATAAATCGCGCCGGTCCCCCTGACGATGATGGTTTCATCGCACATGGCCGGCACATAGGCGCCGCCCGCCGTGCACAGCCCCATCACCACGGCGATTTGCGGAATCCCCCGCGCGGACATGCGGGCCTGGTGGTAGAAGATCCGTCCGAAATGGTCCCGGTCGGCAAAGACCTCCGCCTGCATCGGGAGAAACACGCCACCTGAATCCACTAGATAGATGCAGGGCAATCGGTTGGCCAAGGCAATCTCCTGGGCTCGCAGATGTTTCTTGATCGTCAAGGGAAAGTAGGTGCCGCCCTTGACGGTGGCGTCATTGGCGACAATCACGCAGGGCCGTCCAGACACAACGCCGACGCCGGTCACCAATCCAGCACAGGGAACCTGGTCCTCATACAGGCCGGAGGCTGCAAGGGGGCTGAGCTCCAACCAGGGCGCGTCCGGATCAAGCAACGCGGCAATCCGCTTCCGAACCGTCATCTTGCCCCGCTGTTTGTGCAATGCCACCGCTTCAGCGGGCCCGCCGGCCCGTGCAAGAGCCAGCCGCTTGTGCAAATCGGCCAGGAGCCCTTCGTAATGGAGTCGATTCGACCGATAGTCATCGGACGTGCGAACCACCGACGTCGCCAACACCCTCATGGTTTGTCACCTTGATCTGGGGAGTTCCTTCACAAATCGCACGATGTCGTCCAACGGCGTGCCGGGACCAAACAGGGCCTTGACACCCGCTTCTTTCAACGCCGGCACGTCTTCGTTCGGGATGATCCCCCCGCCAAAGACCACGATGTCCTCGGCTCCCTGGGCGCTCAACAGTTCCAACACGCGCCGGAACAAGGTGTTGTGGGCGCCGGAGAGGATGCTCAAGCCGATCGCATCGACGTCTTCTTGGATCGCGGTGGTGACAACCTGTTCCGGCGTCTGATGCAGACCGGTATAGATGACTTCCATACCAGCATCACGCAATGCACGTGCGATCAATTTCACGCCACGGTCATGGCCATCGAGGCCGACCTTCCCGATCAAGATCCGCAGGGGAGCTGCCGTCACCGTCATGCCCGAACCTCCTGGAGATAGTACTTGCCTTCTTGATCCTTCTTGACATAGCCGGCCTGGATGACGGGGTCATGTTCGAAGAACAGGAGCCACTGTTCGTCAAAGGCCAGGTCCAATACCCATCGTTTGGTTTCCAGTGTCTGGATTGGATAGAGGTCGTACCCCATGATGTAGGGAAGCGGCAAATGCGACACGGTGGGAATCAAATCGCCGAGAAAGAAGGCCGTGCGACCTTCCGAGGTGATCTTCACCCCCTGATGGGCGCGGGTATGGCCAGCGGTGATGACGGCGCTGAGGCCGGGCAAGAGTTCCGTGTCGCCGTCCAACAGCTCCCATTGATTCGCGAGGGAAACTGGGACGATATTGTCTTTTCGATAACTAGCCCTGGTCCGTTCATTGGCATGGACCGCGTCCTCGTACTCGCTCCGTTGTACGACGTAGGTCGCTTTGCGGAAGGTGGGAGCCACCATTCCATCTTCCCGCCTCATCGTATTCCCGCCCGCGTGGTCGAAATGGAGATGCGTGTTGATCACCAGATGAATATCGTCCGGCTCGAGACCCAATTGTTTTAACGAATCGAGCAAGGTCGGCCGTCGATCCACAGCGAACATCCGATGGAACTTGCCGTCTTCCTTGGAGCCGATCCCTGTATCCACCAGAATATTCTTGCCGTTCGCCCGGATGAGCAGACAGGTCAGACTCAGATCGATCCGGTTCAGCTCATCGGCGGCGCAACATTTTCCCCACAGTACCTTGGGGACGACACCGAACATCGCGCCGCCGTCGAGCCGGAACCGGCCGTCCGAAACCGGATAGAGTTCAAATGAGCCAAGCTTCATAGTTGGTGCGCCTCTCGCGCCACTGCACCCGATCACCTCGCCCCCCTCCTTCGTGTCCGGCATAATCACCGACCGAGCCCCCTACAGCACTACCGGCTCTCGATAGGTGCCCAACACCTCCTTCAAGGCCATGCAGAGTTCCCCCACCGTCGCCTGGGCCTTCACCGCCTCGATCAGCGGCGGCATGATGTTCTCGCCACAGGCCACCGCTTCCTGTACGGCCGCCACCGCTCTGGCCATCTTGAAGGAATCGCGTGTGTTGCGCAGCTCGGAGAGCCGAGCGACCTGTCTCCGCTCCACATCGGGGTCGACCTTTAAAATGGGAATCGGCCGTTCCTCCTCCTCCACGTACCGGTTGACGCCCACAATCGTCCGTTCCTTCCGCTCGATCTCGCGCTGATACCGGTGAGAGGCCTCCAGGATCTCCCGTTGCGGGAACCCCTGTTCGATCGCCGCCACCATGCCACCCATCGCATCCAGCTTGCGGAAGTAGGCTTGCGCTTCTTCTTCAAGCCGATTGGTCAAGGCCTCAACGTAGTAGGAACCTCCCAAGGGATCAACCGTGTTTGCCACTTCACTCTCCTCGGCAATGATTTGTTGCGTCCGCAATGCCAACCGCACCGCCTCCTCCGTCGGGAGGGCCAGAGTTTCATCCATCGAATTGGTGTGGAGCGACTGTGTGCCGCCCAACACCGCCGCCAACGCCTGCACCGTGGTGCGGACCACATTGTTCAGCGGCTGTTGCGCGGTTAACGAACAGCCGGCCGTTTGAGCATGGCAGCGCAACTGCAAGGAGCGGGGATCTTTCGGCTGGTAGCGTCGGGCCAGCTCTCGCGCCCACAATCGCCGAGCCGCCCGAAACTTCGCAATCTCTTCGAAAAAGTCATTGTGGACGTTGAAGAAGAACGAGAGCCTCGGCGCGAACCGGTCCACCGTGAGGCCTGCCTTCACAGCCGCTTCCACGTAGGTCAAGCCGTCGTACAGGGTAAATGCCAGTTCTTGAACCGCCGTCGCGCCGGCTTCGCGAATGTGGTAGCCGCTGATGCTGATCGGATGCCACTTGGGCACCGACTGCGCGCAATAGGCGATGACGTCGGTCACGAGGCGCAGGGACGGCTCCGGCGGGAACAGCCATTCTTTTTGAGCGATGTACTCTTTCAAAATGTCGTTTTGCAGGGTACCGCCCAGCCGGTCAAACGGAATGCCTCGCTTCTCTGCAACCGCCAGATACATGGCGAAGATCACGGCCGCGGGCCCGTTGATCGTCATTGAGGTGGTCACTTGATCGAGCGGAATCCCTTCGAAGAGCCGCTCCATGTCGGCTAGCGACGAAATCGAGACACCACAGCGGCCCACTTCGCCTCGCGCGAGCGGATCATCCGCATCCAACCCCATCAACGTGGGCATGTCGAATGCGACGCTGAGTCCGCTCTGTCCCTGCTCCAGTAGGTAGTGAAACCGGCGGTTAGTGTCTTCGGCAGAGCCGAAGCCGGCGAACTGCCGCATGGTCCAGAGCCGGCCCCGATACATGGTGGGATAGATGCCGCGCGTATAGGGGAATTCTCCTGGCGCACCCAACTCCCGCTCTGGTGTCCAATCCTTGAGATCATCGGGACCATACAGACGATGGATCTCAACCCCTGACAGAGAGGTGAATCGAGGTTTTCGTTCCTTCATTTCTTTCATCTCCCGTTCCTCCCCTCTCCATGTCGCCTCTTCCCGTAACACAGACTGTAACACGGGCACCAAGAGCGCGCGCCTCTCCCACCGCTAGGTCCTCACGGTGACCGTTGCCCGTTCCCCACCTTCGTCATACCGATAAAACCCGCGACCGGTTTTTCGTCCCAGCCATCCTGCTTCGACATAGCGACGAAGGAGGGGACAGGGGCGAAATTTCTGATCACCTAACTCCCGATACAGCACCTCGCAAATCGCCAACACCGTGTCGAGGCCAATTCGATCCGCCAGGGCAAACGGCCCCACCGGATGATTGGTTCCCGCCGTCATTGCTTGATCGATCGCCTCCGCCGACGCCACTCCCTGCTCCAACGCGAAGATCGCTTCGTTGATCATCGGCATCAAAACCCGGTTCACGATAAACCCCGGCATGTCGTTCGCCATGACCGGTGTCTTGCCAAGGTGCTTCACCAGCTCCACCGCCAGCGCCACGGTCTCTTCGGACGTGTTGAGCCCTCGCACGACCTCCACGAGATTCATGACCGGCGCAGGATTCATGAAGTGCAAGCCGACAACGCGATCGGCTCGACCGGAGACCGCTCCCAGTTTCGTGATCGAAATCGACGAGGTGTTGCTCGCCAGCACGGTTTCCGGTTGGCAGATCCGCCCCAGCTCGGCAAACAGTGTTTGCTTTTGTTCCTGATTCTCCGGAATCGCCTCGATGACCACGTGGACTTCGTGCAATCGGTCGAGGGTGGTCGAGGGGTGAATGAGGGCCAGAACCTCTTCCTCTTGACCGGCCTCCAATGTGCCTCGTTCCACAGCCCGTTCCAGTCCAGCTCGAATCTTGGCGATGGCTCCCTTTAATTGAACTTCCCCTACATCGATCAGTTCCACGTGATAGCCGGCCGCCGCACAGACCTGGGCAATCCCTCGGCCCATCTGGCCCGCCCCAACGATGCCGATTCGTGAGACCCTGTCGATGGTCATGGTTGGTACCCTGAATTCACAGGTCTCGCTCCACAACAACTGCCAAGGCCTCTCCGCCGCCGATACAGAGGGCCGCCAGTCCTCGCCTGACGTTCCGCTCCTCCATGGCATGGATCAACGTCGTGAGGAGCCTCGCGCCCGTGGCCCCGATAGGATGGCCCAGCGCCACCGCTCCCCCATGGATGTTCACTTTCTTGGCATCCAGCCCCAGTTCCCGGTTGATGGCCAGCGAGACGGCGGAGAAGGCTTCGTTGATCTCGAACAGATCGATCTCGTCGATAGAGAGGCCGGTTTTCTTGAGCACCAGTTTGATGGCCTCGACCGGCGCAATCGTGAACCATTCCGGCGCCAAGGCCGCGCCGGCGTAGCCGATCAGCCGGGCCATGGGAGTGAGGCCGAGCCGAGCTGCCTCACTCTCCGCCATCAGGACCAAGGCCGCTGCTCCATCGTTGCAAGAGGGAGAATTGCCGACTGTCAAGACCCCATCTTCCTGAAACACCGGCTTGAGTTCCCTCATCTTGCTCAGATCCACGCGGTTCGGCTCTTCATCCTCTTGAACAAGCACCGGCGGCCCCTTGCGTTGCGGCACCTCGACCGGCACGATCTCCCGCTTGAAGAGACCGGTCGCAATGGCCTCCCTGGCTCGGCGATAACTCTCCAGCGCGAACTCATCCAGTTCTTGCCTCGTCAGTCCATATTTGGCCGCGCACAGTTCCCCTCCCTTGCCCATGTGGAACTGGTGATAAACATCCCACAACCCATCCTTCACCAGACTGTCCACCAACTCCGCATGGCCCAACCGGTACCCCTGTCTCGCCTTCTCCAACAGATAGGGAGCGCGGGTCATGTTCTCCATGCCGCCAGCCACCACAACCTTGGCCTCGCCGAGCGCAATGGCCTGCGACGCCAGGATCACCGTCATGAGGCTCGATCCACAGACCTTGTTCACCGTCGTGGCTCCGACCGAGGAGGGGATACCGGCTCCGATCGAGGCCTGTCTGGCCGGCGCCTGACCTAGCCCCGCGCTTAAGACACAGCCCATATACACAGTGTCCACCTGCTCAGGGGAAACCCGAGCCCGTTTCAAGGCCTCGGCAATCGCGATGCTGCCCAGCTTGGTGGCCGGCACCTGGCTGAAACAGCCCTGAAAACTCCCCATCGGCGTGCGCGCCGCACTCACGATGACCGTTGGTTCTCCCTTGAGAGGGCTCATAGGTTCCGCTCCCAATCACTCTGTTCGATTGCATCTTTGACCTTGGCCATGAACCGATCGGCCGTGGCGCCGTCGATCACCCGATGGTCGAACGAGAGGCTCAAATAGGCCATTGACCGGATCGCGATGGCGTCATGGACGACCACCGGTCGTTTCTGCACCGCGCCAACCCCCAGGATCGCAATCTGCGGGTGATGAATGATCGGCGTGCTGAGCAGGCTGCCGAATCCGCCGTGGTTGGTGATCGAGAAGGTCCCGCCCAAGACCTCGTCCGGATTCAATCGTTTGCTCCTCGCCCGCTCGGCCAGATCGGCGATCTCTTGAGCCAGGTGGGTCACGCTCTTTCGATCCGCGTGCCGCACGACCGGCACCAGGAGACCCTCTTCCAACGCCGTGGCGATGCCGATGTGGATGGCGCGCTTGATCACGATCCCTTCATCGCTCCATGAGGAGTTCATGATGGGGAACGCTCGGATAACGCGCGCCACCGCATGGACCACAAACGGCAGATAGGTGAGTGGACGGCCTTTGCGGCAAGCGGCGATGGCCGAAAAGTCCGCTTCGAAGACCGTTGTCACATGGGCGGCGGTCCGCCTACTCGTAACCATCCGTTCGGCAATGGTCTTCCTCATCGGCGTGAGCGGAACAACCTCCTCGCCCGTTTCTTCTTCGTGGGTCGTTGCCGGCCGTTCGACCGGCGAGACAGTTTGAGCCGCTTCTGTGTGGCGATGGGCAATGAAATCTTCCACGTCCTTCTTCGTGACCCGGCCACCCGCGCCGGTCCCCTTCACTTGCGAGAGATCCACACCATGTTGTTTGGCCAGATGCCGAACAGCCGGCGAGAGGGGCATGGCTTCTTTCTCGGCACCGGATTCACTTCGTTGGTCTGCTTCCCCTGCCACCACTTTTTCCTTTCCACTCTGTTTGGCAACTGGCTCCATCGGACGGACCACAACGCCACCCACTCGATTGATGACATCAGTGACAGGCACGCCATCGATACGGCCCAACACCGTGCCGACCGGCACGGTCTCCCCTTCTTTCACGAGGATCTCGGCCAGCCGACCAGCCGCGGGGGAGGGAATTTCGAGCGCCACCTTTTCGGTTTCCACCTCCAGGAGCGGTTGATCACGCTCGACCGTGCCGCCGGCCGGAATGAGCCATTTCACGACCGTGCCTTCTGCGATGCTTTCCCCCAATTGGGGCATAATGATGTCTGTCGCCATGACTCCCCTCTGATTGCCTTCAGTACGCCGCCAGTTTTCTTGCCGCCGCCACAATGTCACTGGCTTTCGGCAGGAAAAATTCCTCTAGTGGTGTGCTGAAGGGCATGGGCGTATCCGGCGCAGCGACTCGCAGGATCGGCCCATCCAGACTGTCGAAACAGTCTTCCGCAAGCAACGCCGCCAGTTCCGCACCGATGCCGCCGGTTTTGTTGTCCTCATGCACCATGATGGCCTTGCCGGTCTTCCGGACCGAGCCGTAGATCGTCTCCTTGTCGAGTGGCATCAAACTGCGCAGGTCCACCACCTCCACCTCGATGCCTTCCACTGCCAACTGCTGCGCCGCCTCAAGGGCAAGATGCACCATCGCACCGTAGGTGATGACCGAGAGATCGTCCCCCAGCCGTCTAATGGCCGCCTTGCCGATGGGGACGATGTAGTCCTCGCGCGGCAACACTTCCTTGATGCGCCGATAGAGAAACTTGTGCTCGAAATAGATCACCGGATTGGGGTCGCGAATCGCAGCCTTGAGCAGCCCCTTCGCATCGTAGGGTGTGGAGGGGGCCACGAGCTTGAGGCCCGGCGAATGGAAGAACCAGCCTTCAGGACATTCTGAATGGAAGGGCCCTCCATGGACTCCGCCGCCGAAAGGAGCACGGATCACCATCGGCACTGGCGCGCCCCACCGATAATGGTTTTTGGCCGCGACCTCGGTAATCTGGTCGAATGCGCAGGAGATGAAATCCGCGAACTGCATCTCCACCACCGGCCGTAGCCCCATCATGGCGGCACCGATCGCCGCGCCGACAAAGCCCGACTCCGAGAGCGGCGTATCCAGCACCCGCCACTCCCCATATTTCTGAA
>JANDJE010000045.1 GCA_024331095.1 Nitrospira sp.
CAATAATTTCTTTTCGGCTTTTTTGCCGATGGCCTGCTCCAGGATCTCGATGAAGCGCAACAGTTCGACCGGTTGGTGGTTGCCGATGTTGTACACGCGGGAGGGAGCCGAGCTGGTGCCGGGGTCCGGCCGGTCGCCCGACCACGAGGGGTCCGGTGCCGCCGGTCGATCGAGGACGCGGATCACGCCCTCCACGATGTCGTCAATGTAGGTGAAGTCGCGCCGCATGTTGCCATAGTTGAACACCTCGATCGGCCTGCCCTCCAAAATCGCCTTGGTGAAGATGAATAGGGCCATGTCGGGCCGTCCCCAAGGTCCGTACACGGTGAAAAAACGCAGGCCGGTGCAGGGGATTCGGTAGAGGTGCGCGTAGCAATGGGCCATTAGCTCGTTGGCCTTCTTGGTCGCGGCGTAGAGCGAGACTGGGTGATCGACATTGTCGTGGACGGAGAACGGCATGCGCGTGTTACCGCCGTACACGGAGCTGGATGAGGCATAGACAAGGTGCTCCACCTTGACTCGCCGGCACCCTTCCAAGATGTTCATGAACCCTTCCAGGTTGCTTTCCGTGTAGGCGTGGGGGTTGACGAGCGAATAGCGTACGCCGGCCTGGGCGGCGAGATGGATCACCCGGCGGATCGGCTCCTCGGCGAAGAGATCCCGCATGCCCTGACGGTTCGCCAGATCCAGCTTGATGAACCGAAAATCCCGGTGGGACGTCAGTTGAGCGAGCCGCGCTTCCTTGAGCCGGACGTCGTAGTAGTCGTTGAGATTGTCGAGCCCGATGACGGCGTCGCCGCGGTCCAACAATCGCTTGGTCACGTGGAAGCCGATGAATCCCGCAGCCCCCGTCACTAAAATCGGAGAGTTCGTTGCGCTCATGTCGAGTTCCCGCCGTTGATGGTCACTTCCTTGCCGTCGTGAATGGCGGATCGCCGTGATCCAGCCGGTACAGGTTCACAGGGGCCAGTGCCGCGGCCGTTGAAACCACCGTGATCGCCCCTCCCTCGCCCGGTCGAAAGAGGTCCAACGCCTGCGCGTAATGATAGCCGCAATGGTGAGGGGAGAGAAGTTCTTTGAGGGTTTCCGGCGGTTCCCAATGGGCCGTGAGCAGGGCCGTGCGCGCCGGGTTGCGTCGGCTGAACATGAATGAGAGGTGATCCGGATACCAGTCCGCTCCGCCGGTGGCGTAGGACACGAACAGCTTGGCCCTGGCGGTCCGGCACAGCTCGCTCAAGTAGGCGTTGGTGAGGTAGCCGTTTTCGCCGACGTCCAGCCACCGGCCGGGGTGGGACAGGGGCGCGTGAGCGGCATAGCTCCGCAATTCAAGAAGCTGTTGTTGAGAGGCAAACACCACGTCGATCGGGCCGTACCGGGCGACCAATCGCTCGATCACGCCGTCGGTGAGGGCCGAGCGCCCGTTGTTGGCGGGGCCGCTGTCGGCGTGGACCAGGACATTGTAGCCCCGGTCGCTGATGAGATAGCAATTTCTCGCCAGCTCAAGATCGCACGGATCTTCGCCGTAGAACGGGACGGACACGACGCCGCCGCCTTCGAAGGGCCAGGTTTCGCCGTGCGCCAGTTCAATGATTCGGCTGAATCCCAATTCGCGCAAGAGGGAGTGATAATCGTAAAACAAGGTTTTCCGATTGCGCCGGCTGGGGACGATGATCGGGATCTCTTTCGGCAGATGGAGCAGGGTGCGTGGATCGACGTGATCGTCGTGATCGTGGGTGAGAAAGACGGCCGAAGGTTTGGGGAGCAACGAGGGCCAGAGCGAAGGCTCCGGCGATTCGGCAAACCACGGGAGCAGCCAGGGATCGAAGAGCAATACATCGTCCCGCTGCCGGTAGAGCAGCGCCGCATGGCCTAAATGCACGGTGTCTTGATCCCGGACGACTTGGAACCACCGTTGACGGATCGAGGGCTGTGGTGAGGCGACCACACAGTCGTGCCGATCGAGCATGTCCAGCAGCCGAGCGAGAAAGGCGCCTGCTTCGCGCGGCGCGGCGGTCAGAGCCGTCTCGATCTCGGCTCCGGTGTTTGCGCCATTTAACAGGCCCAGCAGGCGCCCGACTGCCGGTCCGAAAGGTCGCCCGTTGAATCCCAGCGGAATCGCCTGCCGTTTGACGGAGTGGAACATGCGCAGACCACCATTGGCGATCGTTGACGATCGTGCGGGATCGGTCGGGAATTCCCAGCGAAACCGCCCGTCTTGAGCTCGGCCGCAGGTAAGAAACCGTTGCAGAGAGGGGCGGGAATTGACGAGTTCCGCGTAAGCATCTTCCAGCCTGCGTCGGCGGTTCGGATCGTCGAGCGGCGCGCGCTTTGAAAAGACGTCACTGATCGCCGTGTCGATGGAGCTGGCCAGCAGACGGTGGGCTTCCTCCAGGGCCGCCGCCACTTCCGGCGCGAGGCCGCCGAGAAAGGGAAACGGGCCGGGCGGCTCGTCGCTTTCCAACTGGACCCAGCACCAGGGAACCAAGCTCACGAAATGGTTGCGGGGCGAACGAGTCAGGATGGTCATGGCCGTGAACCGTGTAGGGTGAAATGAAGGAGGCGGCTCGTTTCTTCGATCACGTCTGTTCGCCTGTCCACCGGAGTCCGCTGATCGTCGGTTCGTACAGCGCCTGAATGACGTTGCCGTCGGGGTCGGCGAAGTAGAATGAGTAACTCCCATCGCGGTGTCGTTTGGGCTCTTTGACGATACGTCCGCCGAGGGACGGGATCATGGAGGCCAGTTCCCGATACATCAGGTCCACTGCGTCAGGACTCTCCAGAATGACGCCCAGATGATCGAGGAACTGCGCGCCAGGTGGCTGAAAGGTTGAGAGATCATCCTTGGGGATTTGATGCAGGGCCAGGTTGTCGGTGCCGGAACTGAAATAGACATTGTCCGGGTCCGGCTCCCATACCACTCTCATCCCCAGCAGTTGCTCGTAGAACCGGCGTGAAAGGGGGAGGTTCGTCACGCGAAGCGCGAGATGGCGTAAGCCTCGATGGAGCGGTTGGGTCATGGAGTGTCCTGTTTCTCTCCGGTTCCGGTCCGTATAGTAGGAAGGAGCCGATGGGCTCGTCAAATGGAAACCCGCTCGATAGAAGTCCACCTCACCGGGCGGGCGGCGCTCACGACGGACTCCGGATTTCCAGCACCGCCGCGCCTTGAAACGAACCGGCCTTGAGGGCTTGCAACGCGCGGTTGGCGTCTTCGAGGGGAAAGCGCACCGTGTGGGGTTTGATGGGGATGGCGGCCGCTTCGCGCAGGAAATCCAATCCGTCTTGCCTCGTGTTGGCCGTCACACTGCGGATGGCCCGTTCGCCGAACACTTCGGAGTCGTAGTCGAGCGGAGGAATCGGGGACATGTGGATGCCGGCCAGGGCCAGGGTGCCGCCCCGTTCGAGCGCGCGCAGAGCCGGTGGCACCAGTTCGCCGGCCGGCGCGAAGATGATCGATCCGTGCAACGGGTCCGGTGGCATGTCGGACGCCCCGCCGACCCAGACGGCTCCCAGTTGCTTGGCCAGCTCTCGATGCTCGGCTTTGAGCGAGCTGACGTAAACCTGGCAGCCCCAGTGGCGCGC
Organism: Nitrospira sp.; assembly: GCA_024331095.1. GTDB lineage: Bacteria > Nitrospirota > Nitrospiria > Nitrospirales > Nitrospiraceae > Nitrospira_D. The sequence goes on from JANDJE010000045.1 coordinate 3,580, forward strand.
GATCTGGATCGCGATGTGGGCGGCGGCGCCGAATCCATAGAGGCCCAACCGTTGGCCCGGCTTGATCCCGCTCAGACGGAGCGCCCGGTAGCCGATGATCCCGGCGCAGAGCAGGGGGGCGGCCTCGTCATCGGAAAAGACCGGTGGAATGGGATAAGCGAAGCGCGCCGGCGCCACGGCGTATTCGGCATAGCCCCCGTCGACTTGATAACCGGTGAATCTCGCCGCCTCGCACAAATTTTCCCGTCCGCTCGTGCAGAATTCGCATCGCTCGCAAGTGCCTTGCAGCCAGGCGATGCCGACGCGATCTCCTTCTCGGAGGTCTCTCGCTTCGTGACCGGCACGGACGACGGTTCCCACCGCTTGATGGCCGGGGATCAACGGAAGCTTGATGTTGGGTAACTCGCCTTCGACGACGTGCAGATCCGTCCGGCAGACGCCGCAGACGTGGATTTTCACCAACACGTCTTTCGGCCCCGGTTCCGGCACGACCCGTTCGACCAACGAGAGCCGGTTTCCGGAGACGTCGCCGGTGTGATTCAGCACCATCGCCCTCATGGATGAACCTTCGCGTCAGGCCCGCTGGCCGAAAGGCCGCCCTGCCGCACATCGGCGCCGGTTAAAGCGGCGGGTAGCCTTCTATTGTTTCTCCTTGATGCACTCGATTTCCAGCCGGATCTGAACTTCGTCACCGACGACCAGGCCTCCGCTGTCCAAGGCCTTGTTCCAGACCATGCCGAAATCTTTGCGGTTCAATTTGCCTTCGGCGCTGAAGCCGGCCCTCAGATTGCCCCACGGATCTTGGCTAATGCCGTTGAACGTTCCGACGAGCACGACCTCTTTCGTCACGCCGCGCAGCGTGAAGTCGCCGACGACGGAGTATTTGTCGCCTTGTTTGTCGTAGCGCTTCATTTTGTACGTCATCGTGGGATACCGCTGGACGTCCAGGAAGTCTTCGTTGCGCAGATGGGCGTCGCGTTTTTCGTGGTTGGTGTTGATCGACGCGGCGTTGATGACGGCATCGATTGCCTTGAACGTCTTGGCGTCCGCGTCCATCTCGACGAAGCCCTGATAATCCAGGAACCGCCCCGTGGTTTTGGACACCATCATGTGCGCGACCCGAAATTCGACGAGCGAATGATCCGGATCGATGTTCCACCGGGCCGTTTCGGCACCGGCTTCGACGGACATCCCGGTCAACAGAACCCAGACGGCACCGGTGGCAATCCATCGCGGTCTAGAGAATCCGTTCATCGTTTCACCTCCAGGCAACGTGTTGTGACGGATGATCCGATCCGGGTTTCTTGGTCATGAAGCAAGTTCCTGTCATGGAGAAGGGACCGGCGTCGGCGCACCGAGCCTTGACGGTTGAGAATGGGTGATAGACTGGATCCCCCGTCCCCGCCTGGCGGACCCCATCTTCATGCGGACGTGCACGGTCACCGGTTCTGAGCCGAGTTCGTCGGGAAACGGAGGAAACGGCTGCGCGTGAATCACGGCGTGGATGCCGGCTTCATCGACGTCTCGCGCGCCGGAGCCCTTTTCGATTTCGATCAATTGGGCCCGCCCGTTCGGGTACATGCGGAACCGCACGCGGACCGTTTCATCCGTCTGGGCGGCGCGTACCCGGCGGGCGGCGCGGCTCCAACTGCGGCTTATGAGCGAGCTGATCTGATCCCAATAGACTCGATGCTGTCCGGGCGGAGGCGGCAAGAAGACGTCCTCTTCCGCCAATGATCCGTCGGCGACGGGGATGCCGACTTGCGCGGCGTCATCACCGCTCGGATCCTCCTCGCTCGGCTCATCGGTGTCGGCGGAAGCGGATGAAGGGACGGCGCCGCCGTTGGTGGTGTCACAGGCATCCAACGTTACGTAGACGATGCGCGTCAGGACCCGCTCCAAGCGATTGTCCGAGTGGGCTCTGGCAAAGGTGATGCGGATTCGCGCGAAGCGGGGAGCGGCCGACAACCTCCCCGGCGGAATGGGATCGAGGACGGCGGTGCCGCGCAACTTTTTCGAGAGCGGGTCCGGCTCCAGCGGCACGACCTGCCGCTCGAAATGGAGCGAGTCGAGCACGGCTACCATCGGAACGCGCCCTTTGACCGCTCCATTCAGCATAAACGAGAGTTCCAGCGGTTTGTCGAGGCGGATGTCTTCCGATCCGTCGACTCCGCCGAAATCAAAGGTCACGGCGGGAAGGGGTGAAGAGGGCGGGGAGCCTGACGTCGAGGCGAGAACGTCGGCCGGTCCCGTGACGCCTCCGGAGAAAACTCCGAGCAGGCTTATCATGAGCGTGCCCGTCGTGATCATGCGCATTATGTTCGTGATGGATCGAAACATCGGCAAGGTCATTTTCTCTGCATCCTACTCATCCCGACAGATGTGCGCAACCCGTATCTTTCACGGGCTTTCTGGTGGAGCGATTCTAATTTGTATAGAATCACGGAGCGGAGGAAAGGACTGGGTGCGCTCATCAGGACGCAACGGGGAAAAGTCAGGGATCTTGGGAACTACAACGAATGAAGGAGGATCGTATGCCGAGCGTGCTGGATCGGGTCTTGGAGCGAGAACTCAAAGACGCCTTGTCGAGGTTTGAGCAGGCGCTGCATCAAGCGGGTCTGGATGATGAAAGCGTCAAGAACCGGGTGCGAGGGGCCAAGCAATTTGTCGCGTTCCTCTACGGGCGCTATGTGGGGAACAATCCTCGAGACGAGGAATGACGTGTCGTCCGTGTTGTCATCTTCTCGGCGTGCCAAGAGCGGTGCGGGGCGGGGGGAATGGCAAGACCTGGGCATCGCCGGAAAAAATCGGCCGTGTTCTGAGCGCCGAGCGGTCGCTTGCGATAGAATGATCCCATGCGCGCACTCGTCAAAACGGCTGCCGCTCCAGGGTTGACTCCGACGAACTGGCCTGACCCGACTCCGGGGCCTCATGACGTCGTCGTCAAAGTCGCCGCGACGTCGTTGTGCGGCACCGACGCCCACATCTATCGGTGGGACGAGTGGGCGCAAGGCCGTATTACGCCGCCGCGCATTATCGGCCATGAGGTCTGCGGTCACGTCGTGGAAATCGGACGCGAGGTCTCGACGGTGAGAGTCGGCGACTACGTCGCCGCCGAATCCCACATCACGTGCGGCCGCTGTTTTCAATGTCGAACCGGACAAGCGCACGTCTGCAAACAGTATCAAATTTTGGGGATCGATCGAGACGGGTCCTATGCCGAATATGTCGCCTTGCCGGAGGGGGTCCTCTGGCGGACCTCGCCGGAAATTCCACCGCAGTTTGCCTGTGTCCAAGAACCGTTGGGAAACGCCGTCGACGCCGCGCTCGCGGAAGACCTGACCGGTCATACAGTTCTGATCACGGGCTGCGGGCCGACAGGCCTGTTCGCCGCGGCCGTCGCCCGCGTGGCCGGCGCGGCCGTCATCATCGCAACCGATGTGAGCGACTACCGACTGGGGCTGGCCAAACAAGTGGGAGTCGATCATACGCTGAACGTGAAAAATAAGCCGGCTGATGTCGTGAACGACGCCTTTCGCGATCTCACGACCGGGGAGGGGGTGGACGCGGTATTGGAAATGTCCGGCGACCCCGCCGCGCTTCATCAGGCCTTTCGAGCCGTCAAGAACGGAGGGCGTGTGAGCCTCTTTGGCATTCCGACCGGCCAGGTTTGTTTCGACTTGCCGAACGAGATTATCTTCAAGGGCATTCGCGTCTATGGGGTGACGGGACGGCATCTCTTTGGAACCTGGTACCGACTGGCCGGGCTCTTCAAGGCCGGTCTCAACATCAAACCGATCATCACCCATTCATTCCCGATGGAGGAATTCACAATGGGCTTCGACCTGATTCGATCCGGTCAATGTGGCAAGGTCGTGCTCTTCCCGTGAAGTGGAGAGAATAATGACGGACCGGCCATGGCCTATCGCTCCCTGAAACACACGCTCGATCAGCAACTCGCCGACATCCGCGCGAAGGGCCTCTATAAATCCGAGCGGCCTCTTCTTGGTCCCCAGGGGGTGGAAATTCTGGCGGATCAAGGACCGATGCTGAACTTTTGCGCCAACAACTATCTCGGTCTGGCGAATCACCCCGACATTGTGCAAGCCGCCATGGAGGGTGTGAAAACCCATGGCTACGGCATGGCCTCGGTACGGTTCATCTGTGGGACGCAGGACCTGCACAAACGGTTGGAGCGGGCCGTGAGCGAGTTTCTGGGCACGGAGGACACGATCCTCTACAGTTCCTGTTTCGACGCGAACGGCGGCTTGTTCGAGGCGTTGCTCGATGAACGAGACGCCGTGATCAGCGACGCTTTGAACCACGCAAGCCTGATCGACGGCATTCGCCTCTGCAAAGCCAAACGGTTTCGGTATGCCCATTCGGACATGGCGCAACTCGAAGCGCGGTTGGAAGAGGCAAGGGACTGTCGCCTCCGGCTCATCGCCACAGACGGGGTCTTTTCGATGGATGGGGACCTGGCCAAGCTGGACCGGATTGTGGAATTGGCCGGCCGGTACGATGCCGCGGTGGTAGTCGATGACAGCCATGCGACCGGTGTGCTGGGTCCCGGCGGGCGGGGCACCCCCGCCTATTTCGGCGTGGCCGATCGCATCGAAATCGTGACGAGCACATTGGGCAAGACGCTGGGGGGAGGGACCGGGGGCTTTACGTCGGGCAAGACCGAGATCATCGAGCTGTTGCGCCAGCGGTCGAGGCCCTATCTGTTTTCCAATTCCCTGCCGCCGGTCATCGTCGCCGGAGCCCTGCGGGCGCTTGAGCTGGTGGCGGGAGGCGATGATCTGCGAGCCAAGCTTCATGAAAACGCGCGATATGTTCGGGCGCGGCTGACCGAACTGGGGTTTCGGCTGGTTCTTGGTGAGCACCCGATCATTCCCGTCATGCTCGGCGAGGCAACCGTGGCGACCGCGATGGCCCAAGCCTTGATGAAGGAGGGGATCTACGTCGTCGGCTTCAGCTACCCGGTCGTGCCCCAAGGGCAGGCGCGGATTCGTGTCCAGATGTCGGCGGCCCATACGAGGGCGCAGCTCGACCGGGCCGTGGAAGCCTTCGCCAGGGTCGGGCGATCGCTCGGCGTGATCGCCTAAAACGTGCGGAGCGATTTGACTTTTTGACCGCCCGCCAGTATTCTCGGTTCCTTTCATAGACAAGGAGCGGGAGCCATGAAAGTCATCCTACAAGAAACGTTGGAAGGGGTGGGCCATCTGGGCGACCTCATTAACGTCGCTGATGGATTTGCCAGGAACTATCTCTTGCCAAGAGGCAAGGCGGTCGAGGCGGACAGCCGGAGCATCAAAGCCTTTGAACATGCCAAGCGGGTGGCGGCGGAGAAGGCGAAGAAAGAGAAGCTGGAGATCGAGACCTACGCCAAGAAGCTGTCAGCGGTGACGTTGACTTTCGAGGTCCAAGCCGGCAAGGAAGATAAACTGTTCGGCTCGGTGACGACCAAGGATATCGCCGAGCAATTGACGGCGCAGGGGTTCCCCGTGGATCGCCGGAAGATCCAGTTGGCGCATCCGATCAAGGAATTGGGGGCGGTCACCGTGCCGATTAAAATGCCGAGGGACGTGATGGCGGTCGTGACCGTGCATGTGGTGAAAAAGCAGGAACCGGAAGCGGCCGAGGCATGACGAGGCATGAGAGGTATGAAAGGAACGACATGATGGACGACGGCGCATCGCTGGATGCCTTGAAAGCCACGGACCCCGAGGTCTATGCCGCCATCCAGGCGGAAGAGGCCAGGCAGCGGGACAAATTGCTGTTGATCGCGTCGGAGAACTTCGCCAGCCCCGCGGTGTTGGCCGCGCAAGGCTCGGTGTTGACCAACAAGTACGCGGAGGGGTACCCCGGCAAACGATACTACGGGGGATGCCAGTACGCCGACGCGGTCGAAGACTTGGCGATTCAACGGTGCAAGGAGATTTTCGGCGCCGAACACGTCAATGTGCAGCCGCACTCCGGCTCGCAGGCCAACATGGCGGCCTATCTGTCGGTGCTGAAACCGGGCGATACGATTCTGGGGATGGACTTGGCGCAGGGAGGCCATCTCACGCACGGGAGCAAGGTCAATTTTTCCGGCATCCTCTTTCGCGTGTTTTCCTATGGGGTGGATCGCGAGACCGAACGGATCGATTATGACGCCGTCCAAAAGATCGCCGAGGAGTGTCGCCCCCGCATGATCGTCGTCGGAGCCAGCGCCTATTCCCGCGTCTTGGACTTTCCACGTTTTCAGCAGATCGCCAAGTCGGTGGGAGCCTATCTGCTGGTCGATATCGCCCATATCGCCGGTCTGATCGCCGCAGGACTCCATCCCAATCCGGTTCCCTACGCGGATTTCGTCACCACGACCACCCACAAAACGTTGCGGGGACCGCGCGGCGGCGTCACGATGTGCAAGGCCGAGTACGCGAAAGGAGTGGACAAGTTGGTCTTCCCCGGTTTGCAGGGCGGGCCGCTGATGCACGTGATCGCGGCCAAGGCCGTGGCCTTCAAGGAAGCGTTGTCTCCCTCGTTCAAACGGTATCAACAGCAGGTCGTGGCCAATGCCAAGGCGTTGGCGCAGGGTCTGATGGATCGAGGCTACAAGATCGTTTCCGGCGGGACCGATACCCATCTGATGTTGGTCAACTTGACCAATAAAGGGATTACAGGCAAGGAGGCCGATGCCGCGCTGGATGCGGCGGGGATCATCTTGAACAAGAACGCCGTTCCCTACGACGAGAAGCCTCCGGCCGTCGCCAGTGGAATTCGATTGGGGGCTCCGATCGTCTCCACGCGGGGCATGAAAGAACCGGAGATGCGGGAGATCGTGGAATTGATCGATCGCGTGTTGCAACATCGGCAGGACCCGTCGGTGTTGGAGAAGGTTCGCCTGGAGGCCAAGGCCTTGTGCAATCGGTTCCCGATCTTCCATTCCTACTGACAACCGTGTCAAAGAGGCATGGTCACCGTCCGTGAAATGCCCGTTCTGCGATGAGCTCGAAGACAAGGTCGTGGACTCCCGCATGGCGAAGGAAGGCGAAGTCATCCGCCGTCGCCGCGAATGCACGTCCTGCCGTCGCCGATACACTACCTATGAGCGGGTCGAGGAGATTCTTCCGGTTGTGGTCAAGAAGGACGGCCGGCGCGAATCGTTCGACCGCGGGAAGATTCTCTCCGGCATAAAGAAGGCGTGCGAAAAGCGGCCGATCAGCACCTCGACGATCGAGGCGGCGGCCGATCGGATCGAGAAACGCATCCAGGAAATGGGCGAGAGCGAGATCCAAAGCCGAGTGATCGGCGAAGAGGTCATGAAGGAGTTGCATCAGTTGGATCAGGTGGCCTACGTCCGGTTTGCGTCCGTCTATCGGGAGTTCAAGGACATCGACCAGTTCATGGACGAGCTGAAAATGCTGGCGCAACAGCGTCGTGATCGTTGAGTCTCTGTATTCGAACGTCTCGGGCGCTCGCTCCGACATCCGATCCATATTCAGGCCGGATCGACTCGAAGTACGTTCACGGAATAAGCGATGTCAGCGGAAAGCCGATACATGACGCCGGCGCAGCCTCGACACCTTCGACGAAAAGCGGCAAGCCCCGGTGTGACCAACGTCGCCATCATCGGCGCGGGGCGCGGCGGAACCGCGCTCATGGAGATTTTTGCGAACGATCCCCTCGTGCAAATCGTGGGGGTGGCGGAGGTCGATCCACGGGCGCCTGGATTGAGTCTGGCCCAACGGTTGGGCATCCCCGTCACCCGTGATTATCGGCAGCTCTTGGACATGGAGCGGGTCGATTTGATCATCGACGTGTCGGGAAGTCCGGAAGTCTGGCATGCGCTTCAGGATTTCCACCGGATGGGCGTGACGGTCATCGGAGGCGCCAGCGCCAAGTTCATGTGGGAATTGATCGAAGCCCGCATCCGCGCGACGGCCGAAATCGAAAAAACGCTCACCAAGTATCAGTCTCTGTATCGGCTGTACGTCAAGGAGTCGAGCGCGGCGGTGACGGAAGAGCGCACCCGCATCGCCTGTGAAATCCATGACGGGTTGGTGCAAAGCCTGGCGGGGGTGAATTTCAAGCTCGATCTCTGCCAACAGCTTCTTCGGAAAAACCCCAAGGCCGGTCTCGCGACCATCAAAGAAACCAAGGCGCAGCTCAAGTTGGCCATTCAGGAGGCCAGGCAGGTGATCTTCAATCTGCGGCCGCTCCATTACGACAAGATGGAGCTGATTCCGGCCCTGACGAACTACTTCAAGTCCTACGAGACCAATACGCACATCGCCACGCACTTCACTGTGACGGGCGACGAGCGAATTCTTTTCCCTCGGACCAAGATTTTTCTCTTTCGAATCATTCAAGAAGCCTTAAGCAACGTCGAAAAGCACGCGAAGGCCAAACGGGTCTCCATCCGGCTCGAAATCGACGTGGAGATGTTGCGGATCACCATCATCGACAACGGCGTCGGGTTCGATATGGAGGCCGTGTTGCGCGATCCCGAAAAATGGGACCACTTTGGAATCAAAGGCATTTTGGAACGGGCGCGGCTTGTGGGCGGAGAAGGACGGATCGAGTCGAAGAAGGGGCACGGGACGAAGATCGTCGTGGAGGTGCCTTTGGCGAACCGCGCGAAGAGGAAGGACGGAATCCATGGAGAAAATTAAGGTCTTGATCGTCGATGATCATCGAGTCGTGCGGGAAGGATTGGTCGCGATTCTCAAGACCAAAGAAGACATTCAGGTGGTCGGCGAGGCGCAGGACGGCATCGAAGCGGTCGAGAAGGCCCGCGCCCTGGTTCCGGACGTGATCCTCATGGACGTGAGCATGCCGCGGATGGGCGGTGTCGAGGCGACCAGGCAAATCAAACGCGAGTTCCCCCACATCGGCATCGTCGCACTGACCATGTATGAAGAGCAGCAATACATCTTCGATCTCGTGCGGGCCGGGGCAACAGGCTATCTGCTCAAAGATTCCGAATCGTCGCAGATCGTGGCCGCCATCCGGGCCCTGTACCGGGGTGAGTCGCTCATTCAGCCGTCCGTGGCCAGCAAAATTTTGGCGGAGTTCTCCCTGATGGCCCAGAAAAAAGGCAAGAAGCCGGCTTGGGCCGAACATGACTTGACCGAACGGGAAGTGACGGTCTTGCGGCTGGTCGCCGACGGCAAGACCAACAAGGAAATCGCCAACCATCTGGACCTCAGCGAGAAGACCGTCAAAAATCACGTCCGGAACATCTTCCACAAACTGCAAGTGTACGACCGCACCCAGGCCGCCATCCTCGCCATCCGCAAGGGCTTGATCGAACTGGACCCGAAACCATAGGCCATAAAAGAGGATTTCATCATCAACGCAGGCGGCCCGCTGCTATTTGCCTCGGTAAGCATGGGCCGATGAGGAGTGTCGCTTCCTTCCGGTGCAAAGCGATCTGGGTAGAGGTCAAGACATCTCGACACTCTGCGAGATGTTGCCTATGTCCCCTGCGCAAGCAAGGCAGGTTGTCCTTTATTTCCCCATCTTCGGCGGATCGGGCTTCTCCCGCGTC
>JANDJE010000046.1 GCA_024331095.1 Nitrospira sp.
GAGCGCTACCTCTGCAGCCACCGTTCTCCCTGGTACAGACAGGAGACCCGCCCCCCAGCTCCCATTGTCTGCACCTACCTTGGACGTGGTGACGCCAAAAGCAGCAGGCCCTTCCGTTTTATCTTCAACGGTTCGCGTGCCACAGTTGCAAACGTGTACTTGTCGCTGTACCCGAGGCGCATCTTGGCAAGTGAACTGGATCGCGACTCTAGTCTTCTCCGAAAGATCTGGATCGCTCTGAACAAGATTCCTCCGGAAGTGCTTCTTGGTGAAGGCCGGGTCTATGGAGGCGGGCTACACAAGCTAGAGCCCCGGGAACTCGGCAATCTCCCTGCGACATTCATACAAGATTTGTTGCTGAAAGCGAGCATACTAAGGAGACGCAGATTGATCTCTTCACCGAGGCCTGAAGAGCCCGCTAACAACCGGTTGCAGCGGACGGTCCGCTGCGCAGGGCGCGGCTCAACCGGGGTGTTAGGCGCGCCGGACGAGGGGATGCCATACAGCATGAGGAGTGGGAGTGGGGTACATCTTTGAATGGGACCAGGTGAAAGCAGAAGCGGATGTCTGTAAACACGGCGTGACCTTTGATGAAGCCTCGACGATCTTTAGTGAGAGGTGATCCGCTTAACCTCTTGATGGCGGACTCTGACCACTCACTTGGATCTTGGATGAGGAACGGTCTGTGCTGCTGGATATGTCAAACCGATGGGAGCTCCTGGTGGTGGCGTTTGCCGAGCGACCATCCCGGAGCCGTCTCATTTCCGCACGATGGGCTACTCGGCAAGAGCGGAGGCGAGATGAAGAAGAACGGTAGGCGGAAAGGGCGGACGGACGACCGTGATACGATGCGCCCGGAGTACGACTTTTCTGGTACCGTGCGCGGGGCCACAGCCGCACGGTATGGACAGGTGCGAACGTGGTCGTTATCGATTCGGACATTCTCTGGACGTGTTTCCGAACGGCACGTCTGTGAACGAGGTACTCCGGGCTCTGGCACCGGTTCTTCGACAACAACGTCGGGCGGTAGCTCGATGGCGAAGCGCCTCACTTAGCGATGAACCCGGCGGCGCTCCGCTGCCGCTGGTTATCGCGATTGCGTTGGGCAGCAGAAGAATAACATGGTACGTGAGTACGCCTACGATCCTCTCATGTAGCGCGCCTCTTCGCCAGCAGCATCATCCGAATCTCGAGACTAACGTAGTCGGTGGTACCTGTACGAGTTGGGGTGGTGTCTGGCCGAGGCGGATCCCGGGGTCATTCGGACATTGTCCTGGATGCCCGATGCCAGGTTTGAAAGGTTTACTTGCAAGAGTCACTCGGGTGCTGAGAACGATGTGATGAAGGAGAAGGTTGTGCGGTATGGGCCAGACAGGTCACCCCATGCCGGCACGTCGGTCTCGGAGAATAGCGTGGTCGCTCCTGCGAAACCGGAGACGCCAGCGATGTTTTTGATGTGGAGGGGACGACGGTATGAAGGCCGTCGCTCGTCAGCTACTCGCCATAGGTCCGTCGGTTGGCAGTCAGTCTGTCCGAGTGGTCGTGCCAGCCTGGCTGCGTTTCCCATATCTTCTCACTGATTCTCTCTGAGCACCGGCCTGCGATGTGTCGCACGGAGGATGATTGTTACGATCGACTCGTCGTGTCGTTCGAGCCGCGGCTACAGGCCATCGGCTCGATGGTTCCTGAGGCGGTGCATGGCGATTTCCCAGCCGATCGCGTTATGATGCCTTCGCCCATCGCCTCAACGTTTTGCTGAGCTTCTGCTCCTCGATCAGCGGTGACGAGGCTGATCGGTAGTTTTCCGCTCGGAGTCCATTCCAAAGTCGCGCGTCACTACAATTAATCTTTTGCTGATGACTCGTTGGGCATGGACGGGCATAGAGGTCGATACTATCGTTCGCGTTGACAGGATGATGATCCATCTATATATAGATGAGCATTCCTCACGCCGAACGGGTGCTGCGCTGCAAGCAAGGCAGTGATATGGTGTTTCCAGACGGACGGTGAGGGCGAGGCGCGAGCAAGATGCACGTGTGAGCGCCTGAAATTATATGGTCCAACTTGGACCGTCGGTGAAATAGCCGGCATCGTACAACCTTCAATACGGAGTCGCAGGGTATGCCGACCACTACGCAATTCGTCGTCAGCAGTCTCAGTAAACCGGGTGTGTTGGCCAAAGTGGCGTCGGTCTTGGGCGAGGCGGGAGTCAACATCAAGGCGTTTTCCGCTCCCGAGGTGACCGGCAGAGGCAAACTCCGTCTGTTGGTTGCCGACGTCGAAGGGGCCAGGGCCGCGCTCAATGCCGCGAAGATCAGGTTTGCCGAAGAGACGGCGCTGTTGCTGAGTCTTGAAAACAAACCGGGCGCGCTCAAAGAAGTGGCCGATCTGTTGAACAAACATCGCATCAACATCAAATGCGGATACTGTACGCCGTCCAGGGAAGGGAAACGGGCCATTGTGGTGCTGACCGTTTCTAATACCAACAAAGCGCTGACGGTCCTTCGCAATCAATCCCTTGATGAGTTTTGACCCATGCGGCCTCAGCCGCTTGCGCGAATCGTCCACGGATTGGCTGCCGCAGTCGCTCTCTGCGGCGTTCTTGCCCTTCAAAGTTGCAGATCGTCTCCTGCGCAGGTCGATCACCCTCCGGGCTACCCGATCGGCTTTATCCAACGGGGCGTCGCTTCGTGGTACGGGCCGGGCTTTCATGGGAACAAGACCGCCAACGGCGAACGATACAACATGCACCAGTTGACCGCCGCTCACCGGACGTTGCCATTGGGTTCCATCGCCGTCGTCCGTTCCTTGACATCCGGCCGTCAAGTGACGGTGCGGATCAATGACCGAGGTCCTTTTGTGAGAGGTCGGGTGCTGGATCTGTCGTTGGCCGGCGCTAAAGCCATCGGGATGACGGGACGAGGAACCGATGAGATCGAATTGCGGGTGATCGGCTATTCTCCTCGGCCTGGCGGCCTGGGAGCGCTCAGAGTGCAGATCGGATCGTTCGCCGATCCGGAGAATGCCAAGATGCTCTTCTCCCAGGCTCAGGTGGAGTTTCCGGGCGGTCGCATTACTCGAGTTGATTTGCCGGAAGGGCGCCGCTATCGGGTCCAGATCGGGCAATTCAGGACGGAATCTGAAGCCCAAGCCGCCTCCGCTCATTTGGACCGCAAGCTGAATGTCGAATCGTTCGTCGTGCGGGACGATGGATAAAACAACCGCGCTGACGATTTATAATTCATTGATTTATTTTGCATTTTTTGTGAATCCCTTGCCTCGACTCTTCCCCTATGGTAGATGTAACGGTGCTGGAGAATGTTGGAAATCCGTAGGAGACTCCTCAAAATGGTAATACAACTTGCTCCTCGTCATGATGCACGCCCGGTTTCCCGACAGTCCGCTTCGATAGAACATCCTTAAGCAACGATCACAAATGGATATCCTGATCCTTTTAGGATTGATAGGGTTGTCCGTCGTTATTTCCACCGCCGAAATCGGGTTTTTCGCGGTCAACGAAACACGGCTGAGGGCGCTCGCCCAGAACGGCAGCAAACGGGCCGCGAAGGCGCTGCTCCTCAGAAGCGACCCCCAGAAATTGCTGTCCACCATTCTCGTCGGCGACCGTCTCGTCAGCACGGCGATCCCCATGTACGCCACCTTTCTGACACTGAATATCTACGGCGGGAAAAGCGTCTTTGAAGAAGCCATCGCTATTATGGTTGGGTTGCTGACGTTCGTGCTCCTTGTGTCCGTAGACGTGATCCCCAAAACGCTCGCCGCCAAGTTTGCGGTCCCCGTCACCTTGAACATGGCCTATCCGGTGTATTGGGTTCAGGTGCTCATGAAGCCGTTGCTCTTCGTGATGGTTCCCCTCATCTATAAGCTGACGGGGGGGAAAGGTCTCACGCTTCCGTTGGTGACGGAGGAAGAGCTCAAGATCATGTTGGATCAAGGGGGGAAAGCCGGAGAGCTCGAGGTCGAAGAAGTCAAGATGATCAAAAACGTCTTTCAGTTGAAGGACATCACGGCCGAGGACGCCATGACCCCGCGCATTTACGTCTTTGCGCTGGAAGGGTCGCTGCGGCTCAAGGATGCCGAGGATCTGCTCTACAATTCGAAGTACTCGAGGATTCCTGTCTACGACGGCACGCTCGACAACGTTACCGGTATCCTCTACAAGACCAAAGCCCTCATCGAGCTGGCCAAAGGGCACTCGGACCTGCGATTGCAAGAGATCGCCCAGCCCCCTCTGTTCGTCCCGGCGGGAAAGACCGCGGACGATTTGATGAAACAGTTTCAGCAGGAAAAGCGGCACATGGGAATCGTCGTCAACGAATTCGGCGGGGTCATGGGGTTGGTCACCCTTGAGGATCTGCTGGAAGAGGTGGTCGGTGAAATCGTCGATGAAACCGACATCACCGAAGAGCTGATCAAACGTATCGGGAAAAACCAGATCCTGGTCCACGGGCGCACCGAAGTCCGAAAAGTGAACGAATTTCTCAAGGTCGATCTCGGCGACGACGCTTTAACGATCGGAGGGCTGATCCAAGAAAATCTGGGCCGTATCCCGAAGACCGGTGAAGAAATCCGGATCGAGAATTGCCGCCTGGTGGTCCACGAGGCCGATCCCCGTTCGATTCGCAGTGTCCAAATCTTTAAGGAGGAAAAAGCGCCCGTTCCGGTCGAGACGCCTCCCACGTTGAATCCGGTGAGTTAAGAAGATTGGGGCCGTTGAACCAGCGTCAGGAATTCCTGTTCGGTCAGGATCGGGATGCCCAACGTTTTGGCGTGGGCCAGCTTCGAGCCGGGATCGGTGCCCGCCACGAGGTACGAGGTTTTTGAGCTGACGGCGGAGGAGACCGTGCCGCCCAGCCGTTCGACGAGGGTTTTAGCTTCATCGCGGCTCAATGTATCAAGCCCCCCAGTAAAGACAAAACTTTTCCCCGACAACGGCAAGGATGAGCCTTCCCTTGGTAAGGAGGCCTGCTCAATGGTCACCCCGGCCTTGAGCAATCGGTCGATCACGTGTCGGTTCGACGGTTCTTGAAAATAGGACACCAGGCCGGCCGAGATTTCCGGGCCGATTTCTTTCACGGTCTGTAAGCGCGCTTCGTCGGCTTGCATCACGGCATCGAGCGAGCCGAATTCCCTCGCCAAGACCGACGCGATATGCCGACCCACCTGACGGATCCCAAGTCCATAGAGAAACCTGTCCAAGGGGACGGTTTTGCTCCGTTCGATAGCTTCCAGCAACAGTGTTGCCGAACGGTCGGCGAAGCCATCAAGTTCCAGGAGTCGCTCCCGTTTGAGATGATAGAGATCCGCCAGGTCCCGAATCAGTCCTCGGGCAACAAGCTGGGCGACCGTTTTTTTGCCCAGGCCCTCGATATTCATCGCCCCTTTTGACGCAAAGTGCTCAATGGCGCCTTTCAACTGGGCCGGACAGGTGGCGTGGCCGGTGCAGTAGTAGTACGCGCCCTCTCGTGCAACCGTCGATCCGCAGACGGGGCAGTGATCCGGCATTGTGAACGGGGCGGCACGCATCTCTCCGGGAATCGGCACCCGCTCGGCGATCGCCGGAATGACGTCGCCAGCCCGTTCGACCTTGACCGTGTCTCCGTCGCGCACGTCTTTCCGCGCCACTTCATCGGCGTTGTGCAATGTCGCTCGGCTGATGGTCACGCCGCCGACTTCGACCGGATTCAAAAGGGCCAAGGGAGTCAGGGTGCCGGTTCGGCCCACCGAGACGATGATCTTGTGGATTTTGGTGATTTCTTTTCGAGGGGCAAACTTGTAGGCAATGGCCCAGCGGGGGCTCCGGGATTTCATACCGAGCCGGGCCTGTAAATCGCGCCGGTTGACCTTGACGACGATTCCATCGATTTCGTAGGGGAGCTCGTCCCGGTGCCGTTCGGTCTCACGGTGGAAGGCCGTCACGTCGTCGATCGTCCGGCACAACCGGCGGATGAGGGGAGTCGGAAATCCCCAGGCTGCGAGTGCCTCCAATTCCTCCCAGTGAGACGGAGGGAGATCGCCCGTCATGGCCATGATTTCGTAGCAGGTGACCACCAGCGGACGCTCGGCGGTGACGCGCGAGTCCAATTGGCGAAGCGAACCGGCGGCGGCGTTGCGCGGGTTGGCGAAGGGTTCGTCGCTTCGCTCCGCCATCCGGCGATTCAAGGCGTGGAAATCGTCGAGCCGCATGTACACCTCGCCCCGCACCGCCAGATGGCGCGGCGGGCGGCCGTCGGCCGGCAAGCGGAGCGGCAAGGACCGTATCGTCCGGAGATTGACGGTGACGTCTTCTCCCACCGTGCCGTCTCCTCTGGTCGATCCTCTGACAAAAAGACCGTCCTCGTAGACCAGCTCGACGGACAGACCGTCGAATTTCGGCTCCGCCGCGTAGTCGATCCGGTCCAGTTTCAGTTCCCGCTTGATCCGTTGATCGAACGCCAGGACTTCCTGGAGATCGACCAGGGAGTCGAGGCTCAACATCGGCCGTTCGTGCGACACCTTGCCCAACTCGTCCAATGGCGGCGCGCCGACCCGTTGCGTCGGAGAATCCGGCGTGACGAGCTCGGGATGGGCCCGTTCGAGATCGAGCAGTTCGCGAAACAGGCGATCATATTCGCTGTCGGCAATCTCCGGCCGGTCTTTGACGTAGTAGAGGTGGTCGTGGCGTCTGATCTCGGATTTGAGTCGGTCCAGGCGTTCTTTGACGGGAGAAAGCGTTTCAGATTCGGGAAGCGGGTTCTGGTCGAAAAGATCGTGCTGCATGGGAGCGGCGGCGCTGCTTGGCCGGGCGACCGTACCACAGGGTTGCGCGGGCGGTCAAACCGTCGAACCTTGACTCACTTTGACTTTCCCGCCGTCGGCCACTATTCTAGTTCTTTCTCCGGGAGGCTGCCCAAGATCGGCCGAGGGGGCGGTTCGCGGTTCTATGAGGTCCCGAGGGGTGAGGGTCGTCGGAAGGAGGAAGTGATGGAAAAAGACGTAACGACGGTCAATCGGAAGGCATGGGAGGTACTGCGACGTTCGCCGGCCGGCATCCTGGTCGCGTGCGGTCTCCTGCTCGGCGGATGCGTGGTGCTGGAAGAGAAATACGATGCCGAAAAGGCGCGAAGCCTGAATTTTCAGCGATTGCTGGCTCAAGAAGAACGGCGGGCCGCGGAATTGGAGAGCGAGGTCAAGCGGACCAAGCGCGAATTAGTGGAGTTCGAGGCTCGCAACCGAGAATTGCTTGCGCAAATCCAGTCGATCCGCGAACAAATGACGCGCCTCCAGGAAGAGACCGAAGCCGTGAAGGAAGCGGCGCTCCTTGAGCGGAAGGCCATGGAGGAGATGCGCAAACTGAGCGGTCAGACGGCGAAGTCGAAAAAATCGGAGTTGCCCGCCGAGTCGCAGCCCTCCGGCGATAGGCCCCAGCCGACTCCGCCGAAAGCGGCGAAAGGCGTGGACATGCCCAAAGAGCCGATTCCATCCGGTAAGGGAGGGACGATCATCCATGTCGTCAAACCGGGGGAGACGCTGTTTCGCATCAGCCGGCGCTACGGGGTCGAAACCGAGAAATTGAAACAGATGAATAAGTTGCCGGACGACATCATCGAAGTCGGCCAGCGGTTGATCGTGGGAATCGAGTAACGGATCGCGTGGAATGGGATCGCCATCGTATTCGCTCAGTTTCGAGGACTTTCGTTCCCGCACGAAGGAGGGGAATCTCATTCCGTTGTATCGGGAGATTTTGGCGGACCATGATACGCCGGTGTCCGCCTTCGCCAAGATCGATCACGGGCCGTCGGCCTATCTGCTCGAAAGCATTCAAGGGGGAGAGAAGTGGGCGCGGTATTCCTTTTTGGGAAGCGGCGCCACGACCGTGATCGTCGAAGATCGGGGCGATCTCCTTGTCAAGGAAGGGAAACGGACGAGACGGATTCCAGGCCGCGGCGCTCCCCTCGATCGATTGCGGGAATTCATGGAGGCCTATCGGCCCGTGACGGTTCCCGGTCTGCCTCGTTTCGTCGGGGGAGTCGTCGGTTATATCGGCTACGACATGGTGAGGACGTTCGAGGACATTCCGCCCCGGCCGAAGGAGCGTCTCGACCTGCCGGACTTTGCGCTGTTGTTGACCGAAACGCTGCTGATTTTCGACAACGTCTCGCAAAAGATCAAAGTCGTGGCGAACGCGCACGTAAAGTCCGCCTCGGATCGCGACGTTCGCTCCGCGTACCGGGCCGCGATCGGCAACATCGAAAAGATGATCGCCCGGTTGCGCCGTCCTCTTCGACAGTCGCCGCCCAAGCGCCGTCGCGCTCCCCTCCGTTTTACGCCGAACATGAGCAAGGCGGACTTTGAAAAGATGGTGGAGACGGCGAAAGAGTACATCAAGGCCGGAGACATTTTTCAATGCGTGTTGTCCCAACGGTGGGAGACCAATCTTCAAGCGCCGCCGTTTCAACTCTATCGGGCGCTGCGCGTCGTCAATCCCTCGCCCTACATGTATTATCTGCGCGTCGCCGGAGTCGAGCTGATCGGGTCCTCGCCGGAGATTCTGGTCCGTTGCGAAGACGGGCTCATTTCAGTGCGCCCGATCGCGGGAACCAGGAGACGCGGGGCGACGCCGGAGGAAGATGCTCAACTGGAGCGGCGCCTCCTCGCCGACGCCAAAGAGCGGGCGGAACACATCATGCTCGTCGATCTGGGGAGAAACGACGTCGGGCGGGTGGCCGAACCGGGCTCGGTGCAGGTCGAATCGCTGATGACGGTCGAACGGTATTCCCACGTGATGCACATCGTTTCCAACGTGACGGGGAAATTGGCTCGATCCAAAACCGTCTATGACGTGCTCAAGGCCTGTTTCCCGGCCGGCACCGTGTCCGGTGCGCCAAAAATCAGGGCGATGGAAATTATCGAGGAGTTGGAGCCGACGAAACGGGGTCCCTATGCCGGGGCGGTGGGGTACATCAGTTTTTCCGGCAATATGGATATGTGTATCAATATCAGGACCGTGGTGGTGTTTCGCCATCGAGCTTTCATTCAGGCCGGCGCGGGCATCGTCGCCGATTCGAGCCCCGAGCACGAATATGAAGAGACCTGCAACAAGGCCAGGGCCATGATGAAGGCGATCGAGCTGGCGGAGCAAGGGTTGGAATAGGGTCGGAAGGCGGGGCGCGATGCGGTTGTCGGTTGCAAGCCGGCGATCGGCCCCTTTTACGCTATGCTGCTGGTCATCGACAACTACGATTCGTTTACCTACAACCTGGTGCAGTATCTCGGCGAGTTGGGCCAAGACGTGGTCGTCTATCGAAATGACGAGATCACGCTCGCTCGCATTGAAGACCTGCGCCCCTCCCGCATCGTCGTTTCTCCCGGCCCCTGTACTCCCAAGGAAGCCGGCATTTCCGTCGAGGCGATCCGCACGTTCGCGGGAACAATTCCGATTCTCGGCGTCTGCTTGGGGCATCAATCGCTGGCCGCCGCCTTCGGAGGAACCATCATCCGCGCTCCGCGCTTGATGCACGGCAAGACCTCGATGATCCGGCACGACGGCCGAACGATCTATCAGTCATTACCCAACCCGTTTGAAGCGACGCGGTACCATTCGTTGATCGTCGATCGCGCGACCCTTCCCGGCTGTTTCGAGATTTCCGCGGAGACCGACGAGGGAGAGATCATGGGCATTCGCCACAAAACATCGGGGGCCGAAGGGGTGCAGTTTCACCCCGAGTCGATCCTGACGACCGCCGGGAAAGATTTGCTGAGGAACTTCCTGAAACTGTGACCGTCCCCGCAGACTCATCGACATGATCAGAGACGCCATCGCCAAACTGGCCGACCGAAACAACTTGTCCGCGCAGGAAACGGAAGCGGTCATGGCCGAAATCATGGACGGGTCCGCGACTCCCGCGCAGATCGCCGCTTATCTCATGGGGTTGAGGCAAAAGGGAGAAACGGTGGAGGAAATCGTCGGCTCGGTGAAGGCCATGCGTTCCCGCTCCGTTCGGATCAGGGTCGGCGCCAAGATCGTCGTCGATACCTGTGGCACGGGTGGAGACGGCGCTCAGACCTTCAATATCTCGACCGCCGCCGCGTTGGTGGCGGCCGGGGCGGGGATCACCGTGGCCAAGCACGGCAATCGGTCGGTATCGTCCAAGTGCGGCAGCGCCGACGTGTTGACCGAGCTGGGCGTCAAGATCGATTTGGAGCCGAATCACGTGGCCGACTGTATCGACGAGGTGGGGGTGGGATTTCTGTTCGCGCCGCTTTACCACGAAGCGATGAAACATTGCGCCGGGCCGAGACGCGACTTGGGCATCAGAACGATCTTGAACCTGCTGGGGCCGTTGGCGAATCCGGCCGGCGCCACCCATCAGGTGCTGGGCGTCTATGATGCCCAGTGGACCGACGTCCTTGGGCGCGTCTTGCTGGATCTCGGTACCCAACATTGCCTGGTTATTCATGGAATGGACGGGTTGGACGAAATGACGTTGGCGGATCGGACCAAGGTGTCAGAAGGCAAGGCCGGCGTGGTGTCGAGCAGCTTTGTCGCTCCGGAGGAGTTCGGCCTGCGGCGCGTGCAGCGGAAGGAGTTCGCGGGGGGGACGCCGGCCGACAACGCCCGTATCCTGCGGGACATTTTGCGGGGCTGTAAAGGACCGCCCAGGGAGATCGTCTGTTTGAACGCGGCGGCGGCCATGGTGGTCGGGGGCAAGGCGAAAACGTTGCAGGACGGCTTTCGACTGGCGCAGCAGACGATCGACTCGGGCGCCGCCGCGGAAAAGTTGGAGCGACTGATTTCGTTTACGAACAAAGTGGGACGATCGTGATTCTTGATCGCATCTTGGAACACAAAAAGGCCGAACTGCGGCACAAGCAGAGCCGGTCGTATCTGGCCGAACTCAAAGCGATGATCCGCGACGCTCCGGCTCCGTTGGGATTTGCCGTGGCGCTCGACGCGACGAGGACCCGGCAAAGCCCCGCGTTGATCGCCGAGGTCAAAAAGGCGTCGCCCAGCCTGGGGTTGTTGCGGGAGGAGTTCGCCGATCGGTTCGATCACGTGGCCATCGCGAAGACCTATTTCGACCATGGCGCGTCGGCGATCTCGGTGCTGACGGACAAGGACTTCTTTCAGGGTGATCTTCATTACCTGAAAGACATCAAGGCGGCGGTACCGCTTCCCGCCCTCAACAAGGAATTTATGGTTGGCGAGATCCAATTCTATGAAGCAAGGGCACATGGGGCTGACGCTGTCCTCTTGATCGTTGCCGCTCTGGAGCGCCAGCAGTTGATGGATTACCATGCGTTGGCCACGGACCTCGGCATGGACGTGCTGTTTGAGACCCATCATGAGCGGGAGCTGGATCTGGTGCTGGAATGGGTGCCGGACGCGAGATTGATCGGCGTCAACAATCGCGACCTCAAGACCTTCACGACCGATTTGGATGTGACTTTCCGGCTGGCCAAACGAATCCCCGCCGACAAACTCATCGTCAGCGAAAGCGGGATTCATTCCCGCCGGGACGTTCTGCGGTTGGTCGAAGCCGGCGTGCACGCCATGCTGGTCGGCGAGTCGCTCATCCGGGCTGAACGGACCGGCGAGAAGGTGCGCGAGCTGCTCGGTGTTTCGACCGACGATTTACGGTCGGCGTGAGCGACGCGAGACGGAGCTTGATTCATGGTGAAGGTCAAAATTTGCGGAATCACCGACGGCGAAGACGCGCGCGTGGCGGTCGAGGCCGGAGCCGACGCGCTGGGCTTCGTGATGTATCGACAAAGCCCTCGCTATGTGAGGCCGGACACGGTGCGGGCCATCGTAGCGTCCCTCCCGCCGTTCGTCGTGCCGATCGGCGTGTTCGTCAACGAGGAGACCGACGTTGTCAGGCAACTGATGGACGACTGCGGATTCGCCCTGGCCCAACTGCACGGAGACGAGACCGCGTCCTACTGCGAAGCGCTCGGTCGTCCGGCCGTCAAAGCTATCCGGTTGAAGGATCGGAGTTCGCTGCTGGCGGTGGCGGAATTCCACGGACGAGCGGGGGTGCGTGGGTTCGTCATCGATGCGTTTTCCGATCAGGCCTACGGCGGGACCGGTCGGCCCGTCGATTGGACGCTTGCGGCGGAAATCGCACGAACGGCACCGGTACTGCTGGCCGGAGGGTTGACGCCGGACAATGTTGGCGAGGCGATTCGATCGGTGCGACCCTACGGCGTGGATGTCAGCAGCGGGGTGGAAGCCCGGCCGGGGAAAAAGGATCCAGTGAAAGTCAAATCGTTTGTTGAGGCGGCAAAGCTTGTGCACTGAGCGAGGGCGATTTTATACTCCATGCCATACCAGGAAGGAAGATGACGCCGTATCGATCCACTCATCCACTTTCAGAGGAGAAAAAGAATGACCGCCACATTGCCTGACCGTCATGGCCGGTTTGGGCCCTACGGGGGGCGCTATGTGCCGGAAACCTTGATGCCGGCGCTGCTCGAGTTGGAAGCCCAGTACGAAAAGGCCAAAAAGGACCGTTGCTTTCAATCGACCCTCGCCGATTATCTCCAACGGTATGTTGGACGTCCCACCAGTCTCTATCGTGCCGACCGGTTGAG
>JANDJE010000047.1 GCA_024331095.1 Nitrospira sp.
GACGGCTTGATCTGTCGGCCCATCCCTTTACCACCTCGTTTCACCCCACCGACGTACGGGTCACAACCCGCGTCTATGAGCATGACCTCCCCTCCTGTCTGTTTAGCTGTATTCACGAAGGAGGCCACGGGCTCTATGACCAGGGGCTCGATCCCCGCTACTACGGGACGCCGTTGGGTGATTCGGTCTCGCTCGGCATTCATGAAAGCCAATCGCGCCTCTGGGAAAACTGCGTGGGACGGTCTCGTCCCTTTTGGCGGTTCTTTTATCCGATCTTGCAACAGACGTTCCCCGACCAACTCAAGGATGTGGACCTCGATCGTTTCTACGCCGCGATCAATCGCGTGCGTCCCTCGTTCATCCGAGTCGAAGCGGATGAATTGACCTACAACCTCCACATCATGCTCCGCTTCGAGATCGAGCGGGATTTGATCGAAGGCAAGACCCGACCCGACGATCTACCCGGCATCTGGAATCAAAAGATGCAAGAGTACCTTGGCATCGTCCCCTCAACCGATGCGGAGGGAGTCTTGCAAGACATCCACTGGTCATTAGGTTCCTTTGGCTATTTTCCAACCTATACAGTGGGGAACCTGTACGCCGTCCAGTTTTACGAGCAAGCCAAGCTCGAAATTCCGCACATGGAGGATGACATTGCACAAGGCCAACTTCTCCCCCTCCGCCGCTGGCTGGAGCAAAAAATTCACCGCTGGGGCCGGATGTTCACGCCGGATCATCTGGCACGCCGCGTTACCGGCTCTTCTCTCAGCCCAGAACCTTTTTTGTCTTATGTGGAGAAGAAGTACGGTGAGCTCTACCAGCTCTGAATGACGGCAGACATCTTGCCGTCGTATCCCATCGCGGCATTGAGCTTGGCCGCCAGAGGGGGCGTGATCGTGAATTCCGCTTGGACCTCGATCCGTTCGGGCACGAGCAACGTGGTGTGAAACACGATGTCTCGGATCGGAATCTTCAATTCCGGCCGCTGCGGCGTGCTCAATTCCACGGCTTCGACCGAAGCGGTGATCGTGCCGGTCTCCTGCGGCCCGTAGGTCGCCACCACCGCGTCGATGATCGCCTTGATCCGCTCATTGACCTCCACACCGTTGATCGCCTTGAGCACGAGCGGAATCACTTCTTCTTTAGCCTGATCGGACAGACTGAAATTCTCAACTCGCCCCTTCCGTCTGAGCGACAGGAGATCGTTGTCCAAGTCTTTGCTGAACGCGCCGTAGGCGAACCGGAAAAATTCAAAGTGGAATCCCTTGAGCCCCTTGCCGAACGTTTGCAGTTCGCAGAGAAAACACAACTGTTGCAACTTGACGTCGCTCAGGAGGCCGTATGGCTCGGCCACGTGCAAGACGTACAAAAGGAGCGCGCGATCGATGCTGATTTGGCTCGGCGTCCGCATAAGCCCCCCTCTCGCCCGGCCGAATATAGCCCCGCGACGGCGGATCGTCAAACCGGCCGTTCGTGGTCATCTCCTCCGCTCGACGCTCTTGACCCTATATCCGTTTTCGTCTTTAATGGCGCCCGGCGCGGTTGACGACAAGAGGCCGGCACATGTCCAAACACCAAAAAGAAATGGCGCTGCTGAAAGAGCACTTGGGGAAACACCAGCTTAA
Organism: Nitrospira sp.; assembly: GCA_024331095.1. GTDB lineage: Bacteria > Nitrospirota > Nitrospiria > Nitrospirales > Nitrospiraceae > Nitrospira_D. The sequence goes on from JANDJE010000047.1 coordinate 1,626, forward strand.
GTACACCCGCCAGCGCGAACTGATTCTGGATGCGTTCCTCAAGCAGGAACACATCACAGCGGAAGAACTGTATCACCAGCTCTCACGCAAGGATCCTCACTTGGGCCTGGCGACCATTTACCGGACGCTCAACCTCTTCTGTGAGGCCGGCCTCGCGCAGGCTCGACACTTCGGCACGCAAACCCAGTACGACAACGTCTCCCACAAGGGCCATCACGATCATTTGATCTGCACGGAATGCGGAAAGATCGTGGAGTTTGAAAACTGCGACATCGAACGACTCCAGGAAGAAGTGGCGGCCCGAAACGGCTTCGTCATTAAAACTCATCGCCTCGAACTCTACGGCCTGTGCTCCCGCTGCCAGCATTGACCTCTTCTCGCTCGATCTGTTACGCTGAGCAAGCTAATTGAAATGGGTTATCAATTTCAACGATACCGGAAAGAGGTTCGCCTCATGTGGTATTGCTCCAAATGTTCGGCCGCGCGCCGACGACCGCACCCTCACTTCTGGGTTGTCTGGTTTTTCCTGGCTCTCGGATGTCTGACAGGGATGGTTCCTCCTTCCTCAGCAGCGGCGGCGGAAAAATTGACCGTCTATTCGGGGCGAGCCGAGCGGCTGATCAAACCCGTGTTGGACGCCTTCACCGCGAAGACCGGCGTTCACATCGACCTGCTTTCATCCGGAACCACCGAGTTGCTCAACCGTCTCAAGGCCGAAGGAGACCGGAGTCCTGCGGACATTCTGATCACGAACGACGCCGGAAGCCTTGAACTGGCTCGCACGGCCGGGCTTCTGCGCCCGGCCGACATCGAGGAAGTCAACCGTGTCATTCCATCCCAATTCCGGGCCCACGACAACAGTTGGATCGGATTGTCGGGACGGTTCTGGATCATCGTGTACAACACGACGATGGTGCAACCCGGCCAGGTCACGTCGCTGTTCGATCTGGCCGATCCTCGATGGAAAGGCAAGATCGCCGTCCCTAATGCGGGAAGCGAATACTTGCAGGCCGGCGTGTCGGTCTTGCGGGCCGGCGTCGGGGATGAGCGCACGAAACAATTCCTCGTCGGACTGCGTGACAACGCCGGTACGCAGGTGTATCAGAAAAGCTCCCAAATCGTGGAGGCGGTCGCGAAAGGACAGGTTGCGATGGGCATCGTGAATCACTATTATGTGCACCGACATGTGGCCGCGCAGCCGTCGGCTCCGTTGGCCGTCGTGATGCCGGACCAACAGGAAGGCGGACTGGGCGCCGTCATGAACGTCGCGGGCGTCGGCATCCTCAAGCACACGCCCCGTTTCGAGCAGGCGACGCGGTTGATCAAATTTTTGGTAGGTGAAACGGGACAGAAGATGTTCGCCGACCTTGACAAAGAATACCCGCTTCATCCCGATGTCAAAGCGGACCCCTCTCTGATCGACCGCAACAGTTTTCGTCCCGCCGCGGTCCCTCTCGCGAAACTCGCCGAGTTGCGTGAACCGACGTTGCAGCTCATCGAGCAAGTCGGTCTTCGGTAACGCGCGAGTCGGGCAGTGACCGCCGCACGAGGCCATGCCGCGTTTCCCCTCCAGGCGATCGCGCTAGCCGGCGCCGCTCTCGTTCTCGCGCCGCTGATCTACGTGGCCGCGTCCGCCCTCTCCGCCGATCTTGCCGTGTGGCGGCGCCTTTGGGACACGCGGATCCCCGAATTGCTGGCCAACACGGTTTCCTTGGCCGGCACGGTGGCGGCGCTGACGCTGGCACTGGGAGTCTCAACCGCTTGGATCATTACGAGGTTCGACTTTCCCGGACGACGGTTGTGGGAGATCGTACTCGTGTTGCCTCTCGCGATGCCCACTTACGTCTTGGCCTACGTGTACAATTACCTCTTGGGTTTCGGCGGGCCCGTGGAACAACTTTGGCAAACCGTTGCCGGTCCTGGGGCACGAATCTTCTCGCCTCAAAGTTTCTGGGGAACGACCCTGGTCATGACCCTGGACACTTTTCCCTTTGTCTATTTGCTCACTCGCAGCGCCCTTCTCAATATGAACGTGTCGTTCGAGGAAGCGGCCCGCACCTGCGGAATGTCCAGACCGCGCACGTTGTTCTTCGTCACCCTGCCCTTGATACGCCCTTCGATCGCGGCCGGCGTCGCCCTGGTGATCTTGTACGTGATCTCGGATTTCGGCGCCGTCTCGCTCTTGCGGTACCAGACGCTGACCTACGCCGTGTTTCAGCAGATGACCGGACGGTCCGACAATACGGCAGCCAGCATTCTCAGCATTCTTCTGGTGGCGATCGCGTTGGTCTTCTTGCTGACCGAACGGTGGTTCCGCCACCGAAGCCGGTTTTATCAAACGGCGGGACGCTATCGCACGCCTAACCGAATACCTTGCGCCTGGCCCAAGGCCCTCGTCCTCACAACCTATCTCGCCACCGTCGTAGGAGCCTCGTTCGTCCTTCCCGCCTCGCTGCTTGTTCTCTGGAGCCTGTCTCCCGAAGCCGTGGCGACCCTGGACGGCCGCTTCTTGGGCTTTATTTGGAACAGCGCGTCCTTATCGGGGCTCGCCGCGACGGCCGGAGTCTTGATGGGGCTTCCGCTGGCTTATCTGGCAAGCCGGCGACCGAGCCGGCTTTCGCTTGGCTGTCTGCAGGCCGCCTATGCCGGCTACGTCCTGCCGGGGCCCGTCGCCGCTCTTGCCGTTCTGGTCTTGTTTCTTCATACGGTGCCGTTTCTCTATGGAACGGTCGTCGTCCTCGTCGCGGCCTATGTCCTGCACTTTCTTCCGGCAGGACTTCAATCGCTGGAGCCGTCGCTCCAGCAAATCACGCCCAGCCTTGAAGAGGCGGCGCGCACACTGGGGCTCGGCGTTCAGGAAACCTGGCGCCGCGTGACGCTTCCGCTCATGCGGAACGGATTCATCGCCGCGTGGGTGTTGATGTTTCTGCAAGCGATCAAGGAACTGCCGGCCACGCTGCTGTTGCGACCGGTCGGGTTCGACACGCTCGCCGTCCGCGTGTGGCTGGAGGCCAGCGAAGAATACTATCAACTCGCGGCTCCGTCGGCGTTACTCATTGTCGTCGTGGGTTTGCCGGCGCTGGCGCTTCTGCTTTCGCGCGATTGGCGGGCGGCAGAGGGTCGATGATGGCAGCCCCCGTGGATCCGTCTTGCGCCGACGTCGACCGGAACGAGAATCAAGCCGACCTGCGCGGCTCCGCTTGCCCCGTTTTGGAACTGCGGTCCGTCTCCTGCGCCTATGACCCGACCCATCCGGCCGTTCGCGACATTTCGTTCTCCATCCGCGAGGGTGAGCTGCTCTGCCTGCTCGGACCGTCGGGATGCGGCAAGACGACGGTTCTGCGGGCCATCGCGGGATTTGAGCCGGTCCGATCCGGAGAAATTTTTCTCTCCGGGCGGCTCGTCTCCTCCACTTCCCACACGGTTCCGACGGAAGAACGCCGCGTGGGCATGGTCTTTCAGGAGTACGCTCTCTTTCCCCATCTGCGCGTCGAGGACAATATCGCCTTCGGGTTGAGAGACCTGACACGGCCCGAGCGCGCGGAGCGGGTTCAGGAGATGCTGCGGCTCATCGGCCTGGAAGCCTTCGGCCGTCGTTATCCTCACGAGCTGTCGGGCGGGCAACAGCAGCGTGTCGCGCTGGCGCGGGCGCTGGCTCGACGTCCGGTCGTTCTGTTATTGGATGAACCGTTCAGTAATCTCGACCCCGACATGGCCGATCGCATGCGACAAGACCTGAGCGACCTCTTGCGCCGGATGAACACGACGACCGTGCTGGTGACCCACGATCACGACGAGGCGTTCGCCATGGCCGATCGTATCGCCGTCCTGAACGAGGGACGGCTGGAGCAAATCGATTCACCGGAGCAGATTTATCACGTGCCAGCCACGCCCTTCGTCGCCGACTTTGTCGGACAAGCCGACTTCATCCCGGGGCTGGTTCAAGACGGCAAGGTCCTGACCGAACTGGGCGACTTCCCCAATACGCTGGGCGCCGCCGATGGGACGCAGCTTGTCGTGATGATCCGTCCGGACGATATCCATTTGATTCCCAATCAAGCCGCTGGAACGCGAATTGTAAGCCGACAATTCAGGGGCTCGGAAAACCTCTATGCGGTTCGCCTTGGCTCCGGACAGATCGTGCACGGCAGCGAAAGCTCGATCACCATCTACCGGGAAGGCACGGCGGTTGACGTCCGAGTATCGGCGACTCATACGGTGCTGTTTCCTGTTTCTCCTTGTTCCTCTTCATCCGATCACGCCGCGGCAATTCCGACTCGCCCTGCCCAAGCGGGGTAAATTTTTCCATTGACAGAGTCGGATACCCGGTGGTATTGAGAAGCATTATCAATAACTCATCGGGCACGACGACTCCGGGATTCAGCATGGAAACATTAAAAGACATCATCGACTACGGCATCATCGGTCTGTTGCTGGCGCTCAGCGTGTGGGCCGTGGCCGTGGCCATCGAACGCTGGCAGTTTTACCGACGGATCGATCCCGCTTCGTATCCGAATCAACAGTCGTTCGAGATCGCGTTGACCAAACGGTTGGTAATCATCGGGACCGTGGCGGCCAACGCGCCCTACATCGGCCTTCTGGGAACGGTCTTGGGTATTATGCTGACGTTTCATACCATGGGAACCTCCAAGACGATCGCCGTCAGCTCCATCATGGTGGGATTAAGTCTGGCTCTTAAAGCGACGGCGGTCGGACTTCTTGTCGCGATTCCCTGCGTCGTCCTAAATAACGCCCTCCGACGACGCGTCGCCGAACTGGTGACCGAATATAAAATCCATCATCCCCATGAATCATGAACTGAATCAAATCAACGTCATTCCCTTGGTCGACGTCATGCTGGTGTTGCTGGTCATCGTGTTGACGACGGCGACCTTTATCACCACGGGCCAGATTCCGGTCGATTTGGCCAAGGCATCCGAGGCCAGCGATCGCAAGGACGTCCCCGTCGTCATTACCCTGACGGCGGACGGGCGGCTTTATCTCAATGATTCGGCTGTCCCCGAGAACGGGCTCCGCGCCGTGCTCGCCTCGCAGTCACGGGAATCGATCGTGGTCGTCCGCGCCGACAAAGTGACGATGCTGGAGCGGTTCGTTCAGGTCGTTGACGAAGTGCGCGGCCTGGGATTTTCTCAGGTGAGTCTGGAGGTGGTGCGGTCATGACCATGCTCGCGGCCGCTTCACAAGACCACGCGCGCATGCACCAACGGGGGTGGGCCTGGTCTCTACTCGTCCATGGCCTTTTCGGCGTCGGCGCGATGGCGTTGATGTCGGGCTTGTCTCCGTCCATGGAAGCGGAACCGTTTCAATGGAACGTCGCGATGGTGGAATCGCCGCCAATTTCCCCCTCGTCGGACCCCCTCCCGGAAACCATGCCTCCGCCTCGACCGACGGAGCCGATCGCCAAACCCGTTCAACGTGAAGCCCTCCATGCCCAAGAAGTCCGAGCGGTTCGGCCTGTTCCCGAGGTCATCCCCGTCGATGAGACACCCTCGCAAACGGCCTCGACGATTCTTGCGCAGACCGTTCCGCATCAGGAGGAGATTCACGAGCCCGTTGAGCCGACGCCCGTGCAAGACACGATCGTTCAAGAAGAGCCGCCGATTCAGACGGCGTCGGTCATGACACCGGAGCCTCCACGACAGGTCGTGACGGAACCTCAGCCTGCCGTCGCCTCGATTCCTCAGGAGACCAAGCCCGTCGAGGCCGCTGTCGCGACAGCCCCTCCACAAGCATCCGTCGCGGCCAAGGCCGACTACGCGTGGCTCATGAAGGCGCTGTTGGGGCGGATCAACGAACTGAAGAACTACCCCCATTTGGCCCGCATCAATCATTGGGAGGGGAAGGTGGTGCTGCGAGCCGTCATTCGAGACGACGGTGAGGTCATTATGATTGACGTACAGGAAAGTTCGGGACGGTCTATTCTTGACAACGACGCGATGGAGACCTTGCGAAAAGCGTCGCCTTTGAAACTTGAACAACCCCTGGGCAAGCCGCAGGTGGCCATTCTCATGCCGATCAGTTATTCGCTCCGATAGAGGTCCATGAAAATGTCGTCGGTCGCTCAGTTTGCAGTCTCATCCCTGGTTCGTCTGGCGGCTCCCGTCGAGGGGGCTTCTTTTTCACTCTAACCCATAGAGGCCGGTGAGCCCACACAAAAGGAGAAGAAGGATGGCGTTTCGTTTCTTATTGAGAATGAGAATAAGAACTATCTTTATATTCTGTCTTCTTGCCGCCGCGTTCGCGCTGTGGGACTCCTCTGCGACGGCCGCCGAGAAACCTGCGGTTCAACAGACGACGGTCGCTCAGGCATCCGACGACCGGTCGATCGAGAATGTCGTGGTCCAAGAGACAGAAGAACCGGCCTCGGACCAGCGGCCGATCCGGGCTCCCCTCACAGAAATCATCGGCACGGCGCCGTCGGCCCTCGACCACATCCCCGGCTCAGGAAAAGTCGTGACCAGTGAGAGCATTGAACGAAACCACCGCTTTACCATCAACGAAGCGTTGCGTGAAGTGCCTGGAGTCAATGTGCGAGACGAGGACGGATTGGGCATCCGGCCCAATATCGGCATCCGAGGACTGGATCCGACCCGCAGCCGGAAAGTGCATATCATGGAGGATGGCGTGCCGATCATGTTGATGCCTTACGCTGATCCATCCTCTTACTACTTCCCTCCGATTTTCCGATTCGACCGCATCGAGGTGTTGAAGGGGAGCGGACAGCTTCTCTATGGCCCTCAAACCATCGGCGGCGTCATCAACCTGATTACACGCATGCCACCCCTTCGCCCTGAAGGTCATTTTCAGGTGTGGGGCGGTAATTTGGACTATCTCAACGTGCATTTCGACTACGGAGGCACCTGGGGGAAAAGCGGGTATCTGGTCGATTACACCCATTCGCAGACCGACACGCCGCGGTTCACCAACATCCGAGCAAGAATCGATGATCTGACATTCAAGACCATCCAAGAATTAAGCGAGCGCACGCAAATCCTCGCCAAGTTCAATTACTACCGCGAAAACTCTGGCATCGGCTACCAAGGGCTGACTCAGGCCGAATGGGCCACCAGAGGTGAAGACCGACAAACTCCCTTCACCAACGATCACTTTGATTTTTTACGCCTCGGCTACCATGTGGCCATCAATCATATGTTCACCGCCAATTTGATCTCGACCACCAACATTTTTGGGCACTTTATAGAAAGGGACTGGAGCCGCCAGTCTCAACAGGGTGTGGATATCAACGGCAATCCCGTCGGCGGTATTCAAAGGGGCAACAGTCTTCCGGCAACTGCCTATGGCGTCGTGCCGGCAAACGAACGGTTCACCAATGAACGAGAATATTGGGTTTGGGGAGTCGAGCCCCGCTTCCACTATTCTCATGCCTTTCCATTTTTCGGCCTCAAGGGTGAAGCGGACTTCGGCGCCCGATACATGTACGAACAGTCGGACCGCAAACAACTACTCAACACAGTCTCGGGGACCGGCCTTCCATCGAGTTGTGTCGTCTCGACTCCCGGCGCGACGTGTCTGGGTGAAAACAACAAGCGCACCACCAATGCCTATGCCTTCTTCGCCCAAGAGCGGTTGATTTGGGGTCCCTTCACCTTGACGCCGGGATTCCGGGTCGAGCACATCAGCTACGATCAAACCAACCGTCTGGCGAACAACGGGAACGGCAACTACGGCAAGACCAATTTCACCGAGGTGCTGCCCGGTGCCGGCATCACCTATTCGCCGTTTCAGAACACGACCTTCTTCTTCGGCGCCCACCGCGGGATGGCGCCGCCTCAGATCTCCGATGCGGTCGCTCTCGCCACGGCACAGCCCGTCGATTTGGACCCGGAGTTGAGCTGGACGTATGAGTTAGGGGTGCGTGGAAACCTTGCCCACTGGGCCGCGTACTCTATCACCGGATTTCAGATGGACTTCGACAACCAGATCATCACCCAATCGGTGGCCGGAGGAGTGGGGGCCACCCTGACCAATGCCGGAAGAACCCAGCACCGAGGCGCCGAAGTCGCGACCCAGATCGATCTCTGGGACGCCATGACCGGCCGAGACGACAATCAGGACGTCACGTTTGATTTCAACTATACGTGGATCGCCCAGGCCAATTTCAGAGGATCACGCAATAGCGCACTCGGCGCTTCGGCGCTCCTGCCGGGAGAACCGACAACGATCAGCGTCAGTGGAAACCGCCTCCCTTATTCGCCAGAACATCTCCTCACGGCGGGAATTGGCTATGCCAACCGAGCCTTTTGGCTGGGGCCTTTTAACGCTCGTTTGGAAACGCAATGTGTGAGTGACCAATTCGCCGATGACCGGAACACGGTCATTCCGACACCCAGCGGGCAGCGTGGCATCGTGAGGGGCTGGTGCATGCTCAATGCCTCGGTCAACCAGCACGTGAAGAAAATCAACACGACCTTCTTCTTCACGGGCAAAAACATGCTGGACCATGACGCCATCGTGGATCGGTCGCGCGGCATCTATCCCAGCCTGCCGGCCCTCTGGCAAGCCGGAGCGAAGTGGACGTTCTGATGAAACCCGACACCACACATCCTCAATCAGCGGCGATCTCCGGACCTGCCTGCGCGCCGGATGACGTTCGCTGCCTGTGCGGACAACTTATGGCACGCCTGGTGGAAAACGGCGTCGAGCTCAAATGCAAACGCTGCCGGCGGTTGGTGACGATTCCTTTGTCCCGTATCAGAGGCATGCCAAGATGATCGTCCTGAGTTGAGTGGTTCCGTTCGAGTTGCTGCGGCCAGAGGTTCACACCCAGAGCCCAGGACCACAACCGTGGTCCTGGGCTCCGTTTTTTCAGGAGGAATGTCATGCGCACCGATTCTGTTGCACACGTTGAGCCGACCGTCTTGAAGATTCAACGATTGCTGGAGAAAATCGACCGCCTTCTCCTGCCGGCGGCTTCACGCCGCGACGTCGAAAGCATTCTGGTCCGGCAGATCGGCAAAGAGCTGGATCATGCTCTGCCCTGGCAGGCCGGTCACGCCGAACGGACCGCCGCCGTCGCCTGCATGCTCGCAGAAGCGTTCGAACTTAACGCGATCGCGCTTCACGAGCTGAAGCTCGCCGCCCTCCTGCACGATATCGGGCTGTTGATGGGGCCGGTACCGTTCTGCCACCGACTGGAGCCATTCGATCCCTCAACATCCACCGCCTTGCAATGCCACGCTCGCCTCGGCGCCAACCTCCTGGAACCCTTCGCTTTCTTAAAACAAGCGGCAATTCTAGTTGCCCACCATCACGAATGGTGGGATGGATCGGGCTATCCCTACGGCATTCGCGGCCCTTATATCCCTCTGGGAGCCAGGATCTTGGCTGTAGCTGACGCGTTCGACGCGATCAAGGTTCCTGGCGTCCAAGACCGTGCTCTTCGCGACCGCATCGCGCTCAGAATTCTACGCGTGGCGGCAGGCACGCAATTCGATCCTGCAATCGTAGCAACGCTCTGGAACCTGTTCACGGAAGCAAGCCCCGCTCGATGCATTGAGACGTCTCATCTCTGAAGAGGGGCACGATGACAAACCGCACTGATCGTATGACCGGTCGCTTGATGAAAGACCAGGGGACGGAGTGGGACGCTGCCTCCGCCCACTTCGCCGGCGGGGCCGTTCCGACCGTTCTAAGAGGTCATCGGCCCCGCCTTCTTCTCCGAAGAGGTGACGAACAAGCTCGGGACGAAACAAGGATCGATTTATCAGCGTGGCCTATGACTCACCACGGTCTCAAACACCGAAGAGCCGTCATGATCCTATGCAGAACCGATGAAGGAGTAAAAAAATGACGCCGCCATCCCAAGGAACCGCCCGTCATAACCGGCATGAACGATCAGACGTCTGTCGTCTTTGTCACAGACTCAAACCCCGTCCGAGCCGCACTCCGTGGTGCCGGCGGTGCCGATGGATCGGCCGACATCGACGCAGCAAAATGCGGGGGCTTCTGAATTCAATCTGGACGCGCCGTCTTCAAGCCAGGCTGAAACACGATTGGCAACCCGGCGGCAAAACGGGAAGGAGAAGGCCCGCGCCGCCGGCTACTTGACCGTTCGCCGCGATGTCTTAGAGCTGTCCGTTCCAAGGTATGAAACCCCATAGAGGACGAACCCATCGCATGGTCATCATGGAAAGACCGAAAAGAGCCGACGCGCGATTCGATCAGTTGCAAACGCTCATCGCGCAACTCCGACGCCATGCGCCCCGGTGGGCCGATCGCCTGTCCAGCGCGACGACCGATCAGGAATTTTTGGACGTGCTCTGCAAGCTCTTCGACCTGTCCTCCGTCGACCTGCCGCTTCGCGGGGAGGCCCGGGCCTCCGACGATCTTGCGACCCGGATCGCGACATTTCTCTCCTCCACCCTCCATCAGGGTCCCACGCTCAAAACCTTGGCGGAGTGGCTGGGCTATTCCGAAAAATACTGCTCCGAGCTGTTTCGTTCCGTGATGGGAGAACCGTTCTCTCGCTATCT
>JANDJE010000048.1 GCA_024331095.1 Nitrospira sp.
CTCCGCGCAGGTGTCGCAGCGATTCGTCACGTGGAACGTGAAAAATTCCCCGCGAACTCCTCCCGCGAATCGCATCCACGAGAGCGGCTGAATCTCCGCCTTGGCGAACGGAGCATAGGAGACCGTGAAGGTCTCACTATCAACGGTGGTGCCGGTGGGAACCCGCAGCGTCTGCGCGCCCAATTTTGTAGAGACGTCATCCACTCTGGTTTGGAACCCGACGGTCCCGATGGCCGGTATGCCGAGGAGGTCCACCCGCTGCCGATAGCCGACATCGCCGCCATAGACGACGCGACGATCGAACTGGGCGAACCCGTCGCCGTTGACCGGATCGTTCAAAAAAAACGTAAAATCGGTGAACAGATCCAATCGATAGTATTGGCCGTACAGGTTGAGAAACAACTGCCCGCCCGACGTCGTATCATAGTGATAGTTGAGATGGCCCGTCGTTCGGAGCGTGTTGCCCCCCTCATAGGGATTGACGGCCCCGAATCGATCGAGCAAACCGGCCGTCACGGCACGCAGCGGAATTTCGCCGGAGCCGTCCCATCGCGCCTGAAGAAACGTTGTCATGAACCGAAGTTCATCCCTGCCCATCAGAGTGGTTGTAGCTTTCCCCATCAAATTGACCCGGTGATATTGGTTGTCGTTGAGATAGGGACCGTTCGTGTAGAACCCCTCGGCGGCCACCAACGTGCGCGTCCGCTCCGTGGTCGGGGAAAACATCAGGAGGTATCGCTGAGTGCTGAATTCCCCGCCTGCGCCTTGAACCACTCCCTCCTTAACCAAATCGCGCGTCCGAAAATTCACCGCGCCCGCCGTGACGAAATCGCCGTATTCCGGGAGATAGGCCCCCTTGTGGACGTCGATTCCCTCGATTGTTTCCGGGATGATGAAGTTGAGGTCGGTGTACCCTTGTCCATGCGCGTGGCTTCTCAAGTTGATCGGCATGCCGTCGAGAAAAAAGCCGACGTCCGTCCCGTGATCCGCGTCGAAGCCTCGAAGGAAGTATTGATCGGCCTTCCCGGCGCCGCCGGAATGTTCCACGGCCACGAAACCGGGAATCAGCCGGAGCACCTGCGCGGGACGACCTTGGGGCTGGAGGAGAATTTCCTTGTCCGGGATGAATTGCTGCGACGAAGCCGCAACCGGTTCTTCGCCGATGACCGCAACCTCCGGGACTTCCAAGACACCCTCGTCCGGATCGTGAGCCCATGCCACCCATCCCCCGATCCAGGCCCACATCGCCGCCGCCAGCATCACGATGAGATACGCCATACATCGTCTCCCTTGCAGTCATCGCGCGGGCGGATGAGGCGCCCACGACGGCCCTCCGACGGCCCTCTCATCGGCCGGCGCAGACCTTCGTGGTCCACCGAACATCGTTGAAGTGGAAAGGCCAGGCTAGTCCGGGCAAGACGTCCCGGCGAACCTCGCGACACGAGCGAGAGACCGTGCGATCAATGCGTGAAGCGTGCACTCCTCGGTCCCGACGATTTCCACGTGCGCGCCATTGAGGGGGAGCAAGACCTTCTTGGCCTTGGCGTTCAGAATGGCATGGGCGACGGCCGGCGTGATCTCGCCGCCCATCGCTCCAGGCAACACAAGATTGAGCGTGCCCACGATGACGTCCACGGTCGGCAACGTGTCCACGATGGCCGATTGCCCGACGCTGACGTACACCGCACCCGCCTCTCTCATCGCCCTTGCGGCGGCGGACGTGGTGCCCGACGCGACGACGGCATGACGTTCACCCAGCGCCCCGCGAAGCCTGGAGACCAGCAGCTTACCCAGCCCGCCGCCCTGTCCGTCGATCACGCAGACTCGCATGGCTTACACGACCCCTTTTCCCGTGGTCGTCATGGTGAGCTTGCCGTGCTTGACGCCCTTGACGCTGATCAAGGCATCGGCCAGCTTCTTGATATCGGTTCCGCGTCCCCGCACGACGACCACCTCAAGACAATGGGCATGGTCGAGATGCACGTGCATCCCGGAGAGAATCAGTCCCTGATGCGCGTGTTGGATGTCGGTCAATTTCCGCGTCAAATCCCGCACGTGATGGTCGTATACGAAAGTGACGGTCCCAACCGTTTCCCGATTGTGATCCCATTCCTGTCCGACGAGATCGTCGCGGATCAGATCCCGCAGCGCCTCGGACCGGTTGGTGTAGCCACGGGCCCTGATACGGCGGTCGAAGGCGTCCAATAGCCGACGGTCGAGCGAGACTCCGAACCGCACCAATTTCTTCATGGCGTTCTCCCGATTGCCGGTGACACGATTTTTATTTTCATAGCACTGCCAAGGCGAAAGATCAACCGCCTAATTTCGATTCGCCACATCGTATTACGGAAGATGACCGGAAACGGATTTATGCCCGAGCGGAATTTTTTTCACCGACTACAGCATCTCGTTCTGTAGAGAGGAAATCGCGAGCAGCAAGCAACCCTCATCGGTCGAGGTGTCATAATGCACGGTTCCGGCTTCGGCGCGGTGATAGTCCCCGACCGACATCGGACGCCCGGCGATCCGGCAGCCGCCCTCCAGCACATAGAGCTCTTCCACGGCGGTGTGCCGATGCGGAGCGTACCGCGTGCCGGGCGCGAAACGGAGGAGCGTGGTGATCCGCCGGGAGGTCGGATCGAACGAAAGCAACTTGGCCGTGACTCCCGGAGCGATTTCTCGCCATGTTCCCTCCGAGGCCTTGATGAAGGTCAGACCTTTGATCGGTCGTCTGCCGGCGATCTTGCCTTTCCAGTACCCGACCCGCTCGGACGTCGCCAAACGGATCAGACAAGTCCGCAAGAGCTGTTTCATGACGGTCCAACGCGATCGCGGCCGGTCGGCCGGAAGACCGGCGTCTTGAGGGAGAACGGCGCTATGTTCATCGACCGAGTCGTCGCTCGGCAGATCGAACGTCGCCTCGGCATTCCGAACGGCGTGATGACCTCCGATACGGGAGAGGAGTCGCTCTTTGAGTGAATCGCTCGGTTTGACGGAACCGGTGCCGAAAGCCACGGTATCGGCGGTCAATTCGAATTGCTCGGCTTCGCGGGCCGCTTCCAGCGCGATCCGCTCGACAAGCCGGTCGCGAAGAGTCGGCGGCGGCGGCGCCGGTTTCACCGCATAGGCGAGAAGTCCGGCAAGCTCTTCGTATGCCCAGACGGTTCGCCGAAAGGAAGGCGATTCATCTTCGATCGCCGCCGTCAAGGCCCGCCGATCCCGAGCCTCCAAAATCCCCAGGGCCCGGAGCATCGCCGCCTTTTCCCGGTCGCGAGGCCATTCGATTTCCGTCACGGCGTCAACCCTTCCTCGTAGGGAGCCAGGGCCTCTCGCAATTTGATCATGCCCAATCTGATTCTCGTCTTCACGGTGCCGAGAGGCAACCGCAGGTGTTCCGCGATCTCGCTCTGACTCAATCCGTAAAAATAGGCCAGCGCGATCGCGCCCCGTTGCTCCTCGGTCAGCGTCGCCAACGCCTGCCGCACGAATCGTCGGCGCTCTTGTCCCGCCATGTCCTGTTCCGGCGTATCCCCGTCGCTGGCGAACAACTCGGCGGCATCCAACGATTCCAGCCGTCCGTGCTCGGCCGCGCCCGCGCGGAATCGATCAATCGCCCTCGTTCTCGCCAACATCATCAGCCAGGCGCCGGGCGCGCTTCGGGCTTGGTCATAAGTATGGGCCCGACGCCATACTTGAGTATACACATCCAACGTGACTTCCTCGGCGACCTCGCGATTCTTGAGAATCTTGAGGACAAACCCGAACACCTGGGGGCTTGTCCGATCGTACAAGGCGGCGAGCGCGGCCTGATCGCCCTGCGCGGTGAGGGCGATCAGATCGGCCCACTCTTGCTCTTGAGCCCCTGTGGTCGTTTCCGATGACATGAGGACCAGGCGGTCTCCCCCATTAAAACTGTACGAGAACATGGGGAAGATCGGATCTTTCTGATGACAAGAGTTGTATGACGATGAACGGAAGCGGGACTATAGCACCGCGCCGATAGTCCGGCAAGCACCCCTTCCTCACGAACAGATCCAAACGGCGACATTCTCTCGTAATGGAGAACAGACCGCCGGCAGGCGCTGATGGCGATGTGGGATTCGTCACAGCCGCATTTCACCATGTAGAAGGAGGAGAGCATGAAATCACCCCTATTTGGGCCTCTTGGGATCGTCTTCGCCATCGGACTCTTGTCCGGCTGCAGCGGCAGCGACACCGTACCCGTCACCTCGCCGACCGGCCCCGTCGCCGCGGTGGAGGACCAACGTGATTCACCGGAACCGGAAGCGCTGACGTCGGAGGAAGCCGCGCTGGTCAGCCAAGCCGAATCCGAACCCGATCCGGCTTCATTGCCGGATTTATAATCCACCCCGCTCGCGGAGCGGATCAACTCAGAAGGGAGGACCCCATGTTCGCTCGAATTCGACCGCTTATCCTGACCGTGCTGGCGCTGTTTGTCGCGACGCCGGTCTTGGCCGCCAGCCACCGCGAAGCCCCGTTGATCGCCAATGATCCGACGGCGGATATCACGGACTTCTATTTCTTCCGGAGCTGGCAGGACCCCGACAAGGCCGTCCTGATCATGAACGTGATCCCCGGCCAGGAACCGGGATCGGGCCCCAACTATTTCAACTTCGCGGACGACGTGTTGTATGAAATTCATATCGACAACAATAAAAACAATATCGCCGCCGACATCGTGTATCAGATCCGTTTCAAGACCGAGATCCGCCGGCCGGGCGACGTCTTTCCGCTGTCCTATGTCGCTCTCCCGCCGATCACGGCCCTCACGGGAAGCGGGTCGGAAGGGTTGCTCCTCCGTCAAAGTTACACGGTGACGGAAGTCCGCTACGGCCAGCGACCGAGAGATCTCGGCACCGGCGTGATGTATGCCGTCCCGTCCAACGTGGGTCCCCGCACGATGCCGAACTACGAGAGTCTCGCCGAGAAAGGCATCTATCCGCTGAGGAACGGCGGGCGAGTGTTTGCGGGTCAGCGGGATGAGACCTTCTACATCGACCTTGGAGGAACATTCGACACACTGAACTTGCACATCTCGCCGATTCTGTCCGACGCCGACGACGCCGACGACGCGATCATCGTCGGAGCGCCGGCATCCGGGAACGCCGATACGTTCAGCGGGTTCAATGTCAACACGATCGCGTTGGAAATTCCCATCAGCGAACTCGTCGGACCGAGGGGAAACAAGGTCCTCGGTGCCTATGCCACCACGAGCCGGCCGAAAGTCAGCGTCATCAAGAAGAACGGCGACCGTCAGAACGGCAGCCGGTTTGTCCAGGTGGCGCGGATGGGCAACCCGTTGGTCAACGAGCTGATCATCCCGACGACCATGAAGGATAAATGGAACGCGACCGACGCGGAAGACGAGAATGAGTTCGCCTCGTTCTACTGCAACTCCGCACTGGCCGCGGCGCTCAATACCGTGTTCGGCACCGGTTTCCCGACGTCGGGGCGTGAGGATCTCGTGAACGCGTTGCTTCGGTATGCACCCGGTCCGCCGGTCTGCGGCTCGGGGCGAATCAATGAAAGGTTGGCCGACCTGCTGCGCGTCGATCTGGACGTCCCCGCCACTCCGGCCGCCGCCCAGAAGCGACTGGGGCCGCTTGCCCATGACGCCGGCGGCAATGCGACGCCGGATAGGGCCGGTTGGCCGAACGGCCGCAGGCCGAACGACGACGTCACCGACGTGGCCTTGCGCGTGGTGGCCGGCGTTCTGACGAACCCCGTGCCGAATCTTGGGGACGGCGTGAATTTCAACGTCGGGTCCGTCGGCGGCAACAAGACCGCCAACGGTATTGCATTGACGTTTCCCTTCCTTCCGACTCCGCACGACGGACGAGACCGTCGGCATATCGATCCTCAGGAGAACTATTAACCATCATGGCGGGAGGCGCCGAACCTCGGTGCGGCGTCTCCCACCGTTCCCGGCTATGGCATGAACCGGCCGGACACACCGATATTCGAGGGCGGACCATGAATCGACTCTTTATCGTCGTCGGCGTAATTGGATGGTTCGTGTTGAGCGACGTCGGCGCCTCGTACTCCGAACCCTACCTGCCGACGGATGATGCGCAGGTCCTTGAGCGACTGAGTTTGAGGGCGTCCGATCCCATCACGCGCGAGCTCGAAACCTTGCGAGCCGATCTGCGGCGGGATCCTCGCAATCTCGCGACCGCCGTCACATTGGCCGCTCGCTACATTGAACAGGGGCGATCGGAAGGCGACCCCCGGTTTCTTGGGCGAGCGGAGGCGGTTCTCAGTCCTTGGTGGAGCGAACCGACCCCTCCGCCCGCCGTGCTTCTCTTGCGAGCGACGATCAGGCAGAACGCCCATGAATTCGATCTCGCCTTGACCGACCTCGATAAAGTGTTGGCGGTCCAACCGACTAACGCCCAGGCGTGGCTCACCAAGGCTTCCATTCTCCAGGTACAGGCGCGCTACGACGATGCACGCCGAGCCTGCCGGAGGCTCGCACGGCTGGCCGCCTCTCATGTGCTTCTCGGATGCCTGGGTGATCTCGCCGGTGTAACGGGCCAGTCGGCAAAGAGCCGAGCGGTACTCCAGTCGGTGCTTGCTGACCCAGGCCTCTCAGGTCGAGAGCGCATTTGGATCGCGACGATCCTGGCCGAAACGGCCGCCCGCACCGGAGCCGTTCGCGATGCCGAGCAAGCCTTCGTCGAAGCCTTCAAGGTCGGCATCAAGGATCAATACTTGCTCGGCGTCTACGCGGATTTCCTGCTGGACCTGCGTCGCTATCGGGACGTCGTCTCTTTACTCCGATCCGAAACACGAGTCGATGGACTGCTCTTGCGATTGGCGATTGCGGAGCAGGCGTTGAACCTGCCCGAGCTTCGGAACCATACGGCCGAATTGGCGGCCCGCTTCGCCGCGGCTCGCGAGCGCGGGACGACCGTCCATGTCAGGGAAGAAGCGCGATTTGCGTTGGCATTGTCGGGGGATTCGAAACGAGCGTTGTCGTTGGCCCGCGAGAATTGGAACGTCCAGCGGGAACCGGCGGATGCCAGGCTCCTCCTCGAATGTGCGCTGATAGCTCGAAGCCGCGCGGCAGCCCGGCCGGCACTCGATTGGATGAAGCACGCCCGCGTGGAAGACATTCATCTGCAACGACTCGCGCGGCAATTCCAGGAGGTCGCACTATAATGCGCCCCCTCCTTGTTATCGCCTGGCTTCTCGTCGGCCTTCCGGCTTGGGCCCACAAACCCAGCGACAGCTATCTTTCCCTGTCGATTCGGAACGATCACATTGAAGGGCGGTGGGACATCGCGCTACGCGATCTCGACAATGCGGTCGGATTAGACGGTGACGGAAACGGCGAACTCACTTGGAGAGAGGTCCGGAACAAGCATGATGAGATCCGGGCCTATGCCCTGTCTCGTTTGATGCTATCAGCCGATCTGCAGGCTTGTGCGACTCAAGTGCTGGAACAACTCGTCGATCATCACACGGACGGAGCCTACTCGGTCCTGCGTTTCCGCTCGGACTGCGGCCGGACGATCCAACGGCTCCATGTGGACTATCGGCTGCTCTTCGATATCGACGCGCAGCACAAGGGACTTCTGCGCCTGACCCAAGACGGACAAACCGGCACCGCCATTTTCAGCCGGGAGTCCCCGGCTCAAACGTTTTCCATGGCGACTCGATCGCGCTGGACCGAAAGCGCCCGATTCATTCACGAGGGCATCCGGCACATCTGGCTGGGATTCGACCATGTCTTGTTTCTGCTTGCCCTCCTTCTTCCCGCCGTCTTAGTCCGAGTCGACGGTCGTTGGCAGGCCGTTGCGGATTTCTCGGCAGTCTGGTGGAGCGTCGTCAATACCGTCACGGCTTTTACCGTCGCCCATTCGCTGACCTTGAGTCTGGCCGCCCTCGATATGGTCCGCTTGCCGTCCCGCTTCGTGGAATCGACGATCGCCGCGTCGGTCGTGCTCGCGGGAATCGGGAATCTGTACCCGATGATGATCGCCCGACGATGGGTGATCGCGTTCGGCTTCGGCCTGATTCATGGATTCGGATTCGCCGCCGTGTTGACGGATCTTGGACTGACTCAGGATTCGTTGCTGCTGAGCTTGGTCGGCTTCAACATCGGGGTGGAACTCGGCCAGATCGTCATCGTCGCCGCGTTCGTGCCATTGGCCTACCTGATCCGCCGCTCCTGGTCTTACCCGAGACTGATCCTAACCGGCGGATCGCTGGCGGTGATCGCCGTCGCGCTGATCTGGTTCACCGAACGGGCCTTCGACCTTCAATTGTTCGCCTCCCCATAAAACACTCCAGCTTCCCGCCCGCAAGATTGGGAAAGATCCTCGCGCATCGTTCTTCCAAGGAGAGGAACCATTTCTTGGCTCATCATGCCGCATTGCGGCATGCGGCAGTTTCAATATCCGGAGACGGTTCGACATGATGGAGCACGATGTAAATAGAAACGACCCGCTCTCTACTCTCCCTGAATCGGAACATACAAGACGTTGCCTTGCCGGTTGACGAGCAGCAAGGCGAGATCGGTCGGCTTGAGAGGATCGGCCAGCCGCTGCAAGGTGGAAAAACTCGAAACAGGCTGCCGGTTGAGTTCAAGAATGACGTCGCCCGGCTGCAAGCCTGACGCCTCGGCCGGCGCTCCTTCCTCAATGTCGGTGACGACGACGCCGCTCGTGACGGGCAAGTCCATCTGCCTCGCCAGCGAGACGGTGATGTCATCGAACACCACGCCGGAGAGCGGATGCACGGCGGAGGCGACGGACGACGAGATCTGGGCTTTCTTGGTCCGCTCGCGCGGAGCCTCTTGGATCACCAGTTCGGCCTGATACGGTCTGCCGTCCCGGATGAGATCGACTTGATGTTTGCCGCCGATCGGGGCTTGCGCGATGAGATTGCGCAGATGACCGCTGTCCATGACGTCGCGGCCGTCGAACCGCACGACCACATCTCCTCGCTTGAGGCCGGCCCGTTCGGCCGACCCTTTCGGTTGCACGTCCGTCACGATCGCGCCCTTGATGTCCGGCAGGCGGAAAATTTTGGCCAGCATCGGACTCACATCCTGCGTCGAGGCTCCGAGAAATCCCCGCACAACCCGCCCCGTTTTAAGCAAACTTTGCATGGCGGCGCGGGCCATGTTGCTGGGAATGGCAAACCCGACCCCCACGTTCCCGCCGGTGGGGCTTGCGATCGCCGTGTTGATTCCCACCAACTCGCCGTGGATATTGACGAGTGCGCCGCCCGAATTGCCCGGATTGATCGGCGCATCGGTTTGAATGAAGTCCTCGAAATCCGCCACACCCACGTCCGCCCGCCCGACGGCGCTCACGATGCCGAAGGTCACGGTGCGACTCAGTCCGAGCGGGCTGCCGATCGCCAGGACAAAGTCCCCCACCGCGAGCTTGCTCGAGTCGCCCCACATCGCCGCCGAAAGATTCGTCGCTTGAATCTTGACCACCGCCACATCGGTTTTCGGATCGCTCGCCACCACTTTCCCCTTGAACTGACGGCGATCGGACAAGATCACCTCGACGTCGACCGCATCGGCCACCACGTGGTTGTTCGTGACGATCAATCCGTCCGGCGAGACGATCACACCGGACCCTTGACCATACTGCCGGCGCGTCGGAGGCTCCTTGAACAGTCCAAATGGCAGAGCTTCGTCACTGAAGGCCTGCTCTCGCACCACCACGGTGGAGGCGATGCTCACCACCGCCGGAATCACCTTGCCGGCCGCGGCCTTCACTTGATTTTGCAAATCCTGTCCGCCGACCGCGCGGACATCCGGCACATCCAGCATCAGGCAGGCGAACAGAGCCCAACCAGCTCTCGTCCCCCAGACGGTCCACTCATTCATCAACCGGCGATTCTTCACTGGCCGCACTCCCTTTTGAATATGGCCCAGATCCAAATGGTAATGCTGCGCGAACCTATCATAGGAAACCGGCTTCTGCACGATATTCGAGAGAGGCGCTTCCTGGACAGAGAAGGAAGAGAAACGGGCCTCTGTTAGAACCACAGCCTGACGCCCGCCACGAATCGAACCTGACTCGGATTGCCTCCTTCTTCCCTGACCAAGGCGGCCGTCTCACCGAAACTCCGATCCACTGAGAACCCGACATAGGGAGCGAATTCCCGCCTGATCTCGTATCGGAGCCGCAGCCCAAACTCCAGATTGTTGAGCCCGGCACCGGTGGTAAATTGCTCAACCCGTTGCGCCGCCAGGTTCGTTTCGAACCGTCCTTGCAGGATCAGTCGTTGCGTCAACAGGAAATCCTTCGTCAACGAGAGCCGCCCCGACACATGACCGCCCTGGTCGATGAACAACGCGGCTTCCAGTTCGTAATTATAGGGCACCAGGCCCTGGATACCGATCACACCCAGCCCGCGCGTCACATTCCGCCCGCGGAACTGTTGTGTTTCAATGCGCGAGCCGATCTGCACATCGTAATACTTCGCGATGAACCGGCCGTACAACAGTTGGAAGTCCACATCATAGTCCGCCTTGAACGCCGTATCCTGCTGTCCCTCGCTTTTGAACCAGAGGCGGTGATGGTCGCTGCCGTACCAACCGTCGAGATCCCAGCGATAATCGTCTCGCTCCGGCCTCGCTCCTCCGGCAGGCCGATATTCCAACAGGTCCATCAGCACGAACAGGTACGGCCGCTGATCATGAACAGGGCTGGGCCAACTCACCGACGAAGGCGACAGGGTTTGCGGCATCACCGGGGATTCGGCCGATAGATGTGCACTGACATAGGAGACCAGGCCGATCTCGACGGACCAGACCAGAATCGCCACCCACAGCCATGGCCGTGCAGTTCTCATGACGGGCTACGCCGCTTGCCGCCGGCAACCTCGACGACTCTGAACATCCCGGCTTCCATATGCAGTAAGAGATGACAGTGGAGCGCCCATCGTCCAGGGGCATCAGCCGTCACGGCGACGGACAGCCGCTCCGCTGGTTTGACGATCACCGTATGTTTGCGAGGCAGAAACTCACCTGTGCCATTCTCCAGTTCCATCCACATTCCATGCAGATGAATGGGATGCTCCATCATCGTATCGTTCACGAAGACCAGCCGCAGCCGCTCACCGTCGCGAAGGGGGATCGGATCGGGAGCTTCCGAATACTTCTTGCCGTCGAACGACCAGAGATACCGCACCATATGGCCGGTGAGATGGAGTTCGATCGTCCGTTCCGGCTCCCGCCACTCCTCT
>JANDJE010000049.1 GCA_024331095.1 Nitrospira sp.
AGAACAGGCCCACGTGGTTGGCGGAGGAAAGAACGCGGTCCAGAATGGCTCTTGCCTCGGCCGTTCGATCGAGACGAGCCAGGGCCTGTGCGATCCAAAATGAACAAATGACGAACGCCGCCTCCGGTTTCCCAAAGTCGTCTTCACGCACGTAACGATAGAAAAACCCCGTTTGGGGGGTGCCCGCCGGAAACGCCAGATTTCTGACAATTTGCAATGTGGTCGTTTCGCAAAGCCGACGATTCGGGTAGCCGAGGATCGGCAGGTGCGCAAGCGCCGCGTCATAGCTCATATCGAACGGGCCGTTTCTGACCGCGTCATCCTGCACGGCGCGGAGCAGGGCTTCAGCCGCCCGAATTCTGGCCGCCGTGACGTTGAGAGAAAGAGAAGACAGGTGGCCGGTCCGCTTGATGCGCTCCAACCGTTCAAGTCCAGCCCAGCAGAGCAGGTTAGTGAATGAATGTTCCTGCCAGGCGTGGCGGATTTCCCAGAGGCCCGCGTCCGGCTGCCCGATGCTCCGCTCACACAATCCGGCCAGGTGAGCCAGCAACCCATCAAGATCGCGAGTGCGCAAATCAATAAAGCGCTCATCGAAAAAGATGGGGGTGAACGCGAGGATCATTTCTCCATAGGCGTCGTTCTGAACTTGATCGGACGCCTGATTGTGGCTGCGCACCGGAACGCTGCCTCGATAGCCGGCCCAGTTGGCATGTTCGATTTCCGGAAGAGGCAGTCCTTGGCTCAACGTATAGACGGGGCGCAGGCGATCGCGGGAGTCTTCTTGCGCGTGCGCGATGTTCAGCAGAAACTTGAGGAACGCCTCCATTTCTTCAAAGTGTCCAAGATTATGAAACGCCGTCAGGGCGAAGTAGGCGTCCCGCAGCCAGCAGTACCGGTAGTCCCAATTTCGGCTTCCGCCCGGCTGTTCAGGAAGACTCGTCGTCAGAGCGGCCAAGATCGCGCCCGTGTCCTCGAAGCAGTGGAGCTTCAACGCCAACGCGGAGCGGATCAGTTCTTTTTGATACAGTAGCGGAACCGAACAATGTTTGACCCACGTGCGCCAGTAGCGTATCGTTTGTTCCAGAAAGTCATGGGTCACGGCGACCAAATCGTTTTCAATGCCGAGTCCCCAGGTCAAGCCGAAGTAAAATTTTTGAGTCAAGGCCACCGGTGTTTCCTCGCACAGATAGGTGAGCGGCATGTTGGTCAACAGTCGGAGCGGCTCGCCTCGAATTTCGTACCGCAAATGGTTGCTGCCTCGAAGGGGTTGCACCGGCGTTTTGTCCCATCCTGAGACCGGGCGGCAACTGACGCGAACGGTGGGGGTGCCTTGGAGCGGCTCAGCGAGTCTGAACAGCGCCGTCGGCCGATAGACGCGGCCGTACTGTTCAAAACGGGGGCAGAAGTCCGTGATTTGAAACGCGTCGCCGCGGGCGGTGGTGAACGTCGTCACGAGAACGTTGGTGTTGGGTAGATAATGTTGTCGGGTCGTCACACTCTCGATCGGAGCGGCGCTGGCGATTTCAAAGTGTCCACCGTCCGGATCAAGGAGGCGTCCGAAGAGAGGAGGACTGTCCGGACGCGGCGCGCACATCCATTCGACGGCCCCGTTCAATCCGATGAGCGCCGAGGTCTGGCAGTTGCCCACCAATCCATAGGGGTACATGCCCGTACCATAGGCGATTTCTCGTCGGAAGTAAATGAGAGGTGATCCATGCGCCTGTCCCTTCGTTTTCTTCTGCCCCTGATGGTGGTTCTGGCCGGCATCGCGTACGGCGTGATTCCGTTGGTCGACAATCTCACGTTGAAATGGTTCGTTCGCGATATAGAGATTCGGGCGCAATTGATTGCCGGCACGATGGAGGGGCCGCTGACCGATCTGCTGACGTCGGAGTCGAAGGCGAAGCTGCTGGCCTACTTTCAGCGGGTGATCCAAGACGAACGGTTGTTCGCCATCGGATTTTGCGACCCGCACAATCAGTTGATCTATAAAACTCAAACCTATCCGGCGTCGATGACGTGCGAACGGGCCGTCGCGCTCAAGTCTGGTCCCGCCGCCGTCGTGCGGCTGGCGCAGGGGCCCGTGCATGTGGCCGCCGTGGGGATCGACCACGCGGGCCGTTCGCTGGGGCGGCTTCTGCTCATTCATGACATGAGTTGGGTCGAGCGGAGAAGCAGCGCCACGAAGTGGTATCTGTTCTATCTCTTCGCGGGCATCGGGGTCATGATTTCGCTCGTGACGGTCGTGGTGGCGCATTTGAGTTGGCGCGGATGGGTGGAAGGCGTGCGGGGCATGCTGCGCGGCGAGGGGCTGATCGGCTTGATCAAAGATCAGAGACAAACACCGGAACTGCAGCCTGTGGCGCAGGATCTCCGGGCCATGATTCATGAACTCCAGGCGGACAAACGCATGCGCGACGAAAGCCAATTGAGTTGGAAACCGGCCACGCTCAAGTCCATCCTGCACGATCATCTTGCCGGCGATGAAGTGCTGATCGTTTCGAATAGGGAGCCGTACATTCACACTCGGTACGGAGAACGCATCGGCGTGCAGGTGCCGGCCAGCGGGCTCGTCACGGCCTTGGAGCCGATCATGCGGGCCTGTTCGGGAATTTGGATCGCGCACGGCAGCGGGAGTGCCGACCGGTCGGTCGTCGATGAACGGGATCACGTGCGGGTGCCGCCCGAGGCGCCGGCTTACGAGATTCGGCGGATCTGGATGACGCCGGAAGAAGAAGACGGTTACTACTACGGATTTTCAAACGAAGGGCTCTGGCCGTTGTGCCACCTGGCTCATGTTCGGCCGATCTTTCGGTCTTCCGATTGGCGGCTCTATAAAGAGATCAATGAACGGTTTGCGGCGGCGATCGTCGAGGAGGCCAAGACGGACAATCCCGTCGTCCTGGTACAGGATTATCATCTCGCGCTCGTGCCGAAAATCGTCAGGGATCATCTGCCGAACGCCACGATTATGACGTTTTGGCATATCCCGTGGCCCAATCCGGAGCGATACGCGATTTGTCCATGGTATCGTGAAATTCTGGAGGGTCTGTTGGGGAGCAGTATCCTCGGTTTTCACACGCGTTTTCACTGCAGCAACTTCATCGATACGGTGGACAGATCGTTGGAAAGCCGCATCGACCGGGACGGCGCCACCGTTTCGTACGGCGGCAAATTGACGGCGGTGAATCACTATCCGATCTCCATCGAGTGGCCCAGCCGGGTGCTGTCCCAGGCTCCGCCCGTGGAGACGTGCCGCACGCACGTCCGCGCGATGTATGGGGTTCCTCATGGACATCGATTGGGGGTCGGCGTCGAACGGTTGGATTATACGAAAGGCATCCTCGAACGATTCTTGGCGGTCGAACGGCTGCTCGAGCTTCAACCGGAGTGGATCGGCAGGTTCTCGTTCCTGCAAGTGGCCGCTCCCAGCCGGTCCAAAATCGACGAGTATCGACAACTGGAACAACAAGTCCAGACATCGGCGGATCGCATCAACCGACGGTTCGGCCGGGACGGCTATCGGCCGATCGTTCTCAAGATCGAGCACCATGAGCCGGAGCAGATTGCCCTGTATTATCGGGCGGCCGACTTGTGCATCGTGAGCAGCTTGCACGACGGCATGAATCTGGTCGCCAAAGAATTTGTCGCCGCAAGGGATGACGAGCAAGGGGTGTTGATTCTGAGCCAGTTTACCGGAGCGGCGGCCGAGTTGGTGGAGGCGCTGATCATCAATCCTTACAACATCGATCAATGCGCGGCCGCCATGCACGTCGCTTTGACGATGTCCGGAGTCGAGCAACGGGCCAGAATGCGCAGTCTTCGCGGGATTGTCCAGGAATTCAACGTGTATCGCTGGGCGGGCCGGATGCTGATGGACGCGGCCCGCATGAGACAGCGGGCCCGTCTCGTGCGAGAAATGGGCGGCCGGAGCATCGAGACGACGGTCGGAGGACGGACATGACCTATCTCTTGTCGGACGAAGGGCGAGACGCCCTCAGAAAGATGATCAATCGGTCCGTACTGTACGCGTTCGACTTTGACGGGACTCTGGCGAAAATCTCCTCCGAGCGCGGGAGCGTCAAACTTTCGCCGACTATGCACGAATGGTTGCGGGAACTGGCCCGGCGCGTGCCCTGCGCCGTGGTGTCGGGAAGGGCGCTCGATGACCTGGCGCCGCGCGTCAACGGAGCGGTGCCCCATCTGATCGGAAACCATGGAGCCGAAAGTCCGCTGACGCCGGCCGCCGTGCTGAACGACATGGATCTCATCTGTTCGGGATGGGTGAAACAATTGGAAGAAACCAAGGCTCGGTTTTTCACCGACGCCCGCGTCGTGATCGAAAACAAACGGTATAGCTTGACTCTTCATTATCGAGGCGTCGATGATCCGGGCGCCGCCGAACGCGAGGTAGTTCACGCGGCCGAGCGGTTGACTCCTTCTCCGCGAATGATACCGGGCAAAGCTTCCGTCAACCTTCTTCCTCCCGGAAGTCCCGGAAAAGGAGAGGCTTCGTTCGCCCTGATGAATCATCTCCACTGTACGGGGCTGTTTTTTATCGGGGACGATGAAACCGACGAAACGGTCTTTGCCATGCGGGACAGGCTGACGCTGGGGGTCCGTGTCGGGCACCATCCCCGCTCTCAGGCACGGTACTATGTCAAGCATCAAAGCGAAGTGGAGGACGTGCTGCGGTTTCTGGTTCACCGTCTCGACGGAACGCCGGAAACGGCACGCTCCACGCACTAGCTCTTCTGCCGTTTCTCATTTGCCGAGAGGCGGGTTCACGACCTTCCGCCATTGCCTTTGATCGAGATGAGGGCCGCGCGTCGTGCTTCCGAGCGCCATTTGGCGCGCCGTCAACGTAGCAAAGAAAGAATCGCCTGATTCCAGCCGACCGGACCCGGCGCGGGGGCTCGAATGAGTCCGGGCAAATCGACGCCGACGGCGTAGGAACCGTCCGCTTGCCGGACGAGGATGGGCCTGTCCACGGCGGCCAGCATCGGCAGATCATTGAGGCTGTTTCCAACAGTGACCGTCGTGAGCCCGTGATGATGGTCCGCGGCGGCCTGTCGGTAGTATTCAATGAGACGGCGAACGGCGCGTCCTTTGTCCTGAGACCCCATCAAGTGATGGCAGCGATCCCCCGTGGTCCAGTTCAGGCCTCGGCTTTCGATGGCCGCCGCGAGCTCGGGGGTGGCGCGGTGAGTTCCTTCGATGAAAAACGGCTCGTCGTACTCTCGTTGTTTGGCCAAGGCCGCTTCCTTGAAGGACAGGCCCGTTCGTGATGCGACGTCATCGACTGACAAGTCGCCGTATCCCGTGAGGGACAGACCGACCTCACGTTCGATTTCTTTCAATGCCTTGCGGAGGAGAGGATAGGGAGTGCCGAATTCGACGACGCGATAAGGACCGGAAGCTCCGGTGGCGGGAAGAGGGAACGAGAAATACTCCGCCGGAATAAACACGGCGCCTCCGTTTTCCACGATGAAGGGGTGATCATTGCGCAGTTGAGAGCGGATCGGCTCCATCTCCGCTCTGGTCTTGCTAGAAACCAGAACGACCGGAATCCCACGGGCATGCAGGGCATCCAATGCCTCGCCCGCCTCGTCGAACCGGTAGGTCCGGCTGTTCAACAGAGTGCCGTCCAAATCCGTAAAGACGACCATGCTCCACGAAGATGTTCCGTTCTTACTCATCACCTTAATTATCGTCGGGTCGCCGTGCAATCCATTCTACGCGCAAAGAGGCGCGTGTTTGGTAATTTTAGACGACGAAAAGAATTGATAAAAGGGAGGGCTCACGTTTCCGCTTCTCGAACGGCGGGATGAATTTGAAATGTCCCGGGAGAGAGCGGTACAAATCAGACTGGGATCGGCCCGACAATTATGCGATGCTGGCTCTCCGAGCCAATGAGCCGCGGCGTTCGGTCTCACGGAAAAGCGACTGAAACAGTTGAGAGGAAGAATCAAATGGCGGATTTCTTTCAAAACGGAGTGGTCAGCGTGCTCCATCGCCTGGGGCCTCCCAACGTGGATCGGCTGGAACAGGAGCTCGAACAGTATCGCACCGTCAACCCGATTGCGTTGGTGTTGCCGTGCCTCTATTCCGAACTTGAGGGGCCCGCGCTGTCAGGCATCGTGGCGGAATTGAAGCGGGTGTCGTATCTGAACGAGATCGTGGTCGCGCTGGGACGCGCGTCGCCTCTTGAATTTCGTCGCGCCAGGGACTACTTCAAAGCGCTCACGCAATTCGTTCGGCTCGTGTGGATCGACGGCGCGCGCATTCAAGATCTTCTGAAAACGTTGGTTGAGCGGGAAATCGACGTCGGATTGCCGGGGAAGGGGCAATCATGCTGGCTCGCCTTCGGGTATGTGCTGGCCCGCCGTCAAAGCCAGGTGATCGCCCTGCACGACTGCGACATCGTGAGCTACAGGAGGGAATACCTGGCTCGGCTGTGTTATCCGGTGGCCAATCCCAATTTAGGCTATGAGTTCTGCAAAGGCTATTACAGTCGTGTCACGGATCGGTTGCACGGGCGCGTGACCAGGCTGTTTTTCACGCCGGTCATTCGCTCATTGCAGCAACTGGTAGGAGACCAGCCGTTGCTGACGTTTTTGGACAGTTTCCGCTATCCGCTCGCGGGGGAATTCGCCATGGTGCGTGATCTCGCATGGGTCAACCGCATTCCGGGCGATTGGGGGTTGGAAATCGGGATTCTGGCCGAAGTCTTTCGCAATTGCGCGTTGCGGCGCGTCTGTCAGGCGGACATCGCGGACGCATACGAACACAAGCACCAGACGCTGTCCGCCGATGACCCCGAAAAAGGCCTCCTTAAAATGACGGTGGATATTTCAAAGTCGTTGTTCCGTCATTTGTCCAGCCTGGGAGTGGTGCTCGGCGACGCGGAACTGAAGACGTTGCGGGCCACCTATCTTCGATTGGCCGAAGAAGCCATTCGCCGGTATGAAGACAGCGCGGCCATCAACAGTTTGAAGTTCGACCGACACGCGGAGAGAACCGCCGTCGAGACGTTTCTCAAAGGAATCAAACTGGCCTCGGACGTGTTCCAGAAGGACCCGTTGGGAGTCCCCATGATTTCCAATTGGAGCCGAGTGGCGGCGGCGGTGCCGGATTTCTTCGACCGCCTGGTGAACGCGGTGGAAGAGGACCATCAGTGGGATCCCACCAAATGAAGACGCAAGACACTCGATCGACAAGGTCTTCGGTCTCTCTCGCCGAGGAGACGGAAGCCAGATTGTCCGACATCGACCGGGCCGACCTTCTGGTCGGCATTCCCAGCTACAACAACGCCGACACGATTGGCCACGTGGTGCGGGCCGTCAGCGCGGGCTTGGCGAAATACTTTCCCGAGCAACGGGCCGTGCTCGTGAATTCGGACGGAGGATCGTCCGACGGCACGACCGAGGTCGTCGCACGGTCGGTCGTCGACTACGGCGCCCTGCTCATCAGCGATCGACAAAGCCGGCTGCAAAAGATCATCACGCCGTATCATGGGATTCCGGGAAAAGGCAGCGCGTTCCGGACGGTTTTCGAGATTGCGCGTCGGCTCAACGCCAAGGCCTGCGCGGTGGTGGATTCCGATTTGCGGAGCATCACGCCCGAATGGATCGAGTTGCTCTTGCGGCCCATTCTTGAGGAGCACTACGACTATGTCGCTCCCTACTATCTGCGCCACAAGTACGACGGCACGATTACCAACAGTATCGTCTATCCGCTCACGAGGGCGTTGTACGGCCAGCGGATCAGGCAGCCGATCGGCGGCGATTTCGGGTTTTCCGGCCGGCTGGCCGAGCATTATTTGGATCAGCACGTCTGGGAATCGGACGTGGCGCGATTCGGTATCGATATTTGGATGACGACGGAGGCCATCGCAAGCGGCGCCCGCGTCTGCCAGAGTTTTCTCGGGGCCAAAATTCACAATCCCAAGGACCCGTCCGCCGATTTGGCCGCCATGCTGATGCAGGTCCTGGGGGCCTTGTTTGCGTTGATGGAGGAACATCATGAGGCCTGGTCGGCGCGAAACGGCTCGGTGCCAGTCAAGATTTTCGGTTTTCAATATGAAGTGGGTGTCGAGCCGATTCATGTGAACGTGGATCGAATGATTCATGCGTTTCGGCAAGGCATGGACGATCTGGCTCCCATTTGGGAACAGATGCTGGGGCGGGAGATCGTCGCGGAACTGTCGCCGCTTCGGGCGGCTTCTCCCGCCGAGTTCCGCATTCCGGACGATCTCTGGGTCCGGGTTATTTATGAAGCGGCCGTGGCCTATCACGGCCGCGTGATGCCCCGCGAGCACCTGTTGAAGGCTCTCACGCCGCTGTATCTGGGACGGACGGCGACCTTTGTGCTGGAGACCCAGGGACTCACGTCCGCCGAAGCGGAGAGGAGAGTCGAGCAATTGTGCCTGGCGTTTGAAGAACGGAAATCCTATCTCGTCGATCGTTGGAGCGGCCGGCCACGCTCATAAACGCCGGCGGCGTGGATGGCAAGAAGGGAGGCGGAACATGCAGGACTTCTTTGACAAGGCGTTGCTTGCGCCGTTGGAGCATTTGGGCCGGCAAGTCCTGACGATTTTGCCGAACGTCTTGGCGATGGCCATCATTATCGGAGTCGGATTCGCCATGGCCTGGGTGCTGGGGCACGCCGTCGAGCGATTACTGCGGGTCGTGAGGTTGGACCATTTGTGCGATCGACTCGGCGTCAACGCGGCGCTGGGCCGTGGCGGAGTCAAGTCGGATCCCTCGCAGATCGCGGGACGTATGACCTATTGGGCCGTGGCGCTCTTTGCGATGATCGCCGGACTGGGCGCGCTCAATCTCAAACCGATCAATCAATTCACCCAATCGCTCTTGGCCTATATTCCCCACGTGTTGATCGCCGCCGTGATTCTGATCGCCGGTTACCTGCTGTCGAATTTTATTTCCCAGGGGGTCTTGATCGCGGCGGTCAACGCCGGCCTTCCTCCGGCCAGGCTCATCGCCAGTTTATCGCGGTGGGGCGTGCGGTTGTTCGCGCTCGCCATGGCGCTGGAAGAATTGGGTATTGCGGCCAGCGTGGTGATCGTCGGGTTCGGCATTACGTTCGGCGGGATCGTGTTCGCCGCCTGTCTGGCGTTCGGGCTCGGCGCCAAGGATTTGGCCAAGGATTATCTGGAGCGGACGTTGTTGGGGCGCGGGCGGGACCGCTCGCCAGATGATTTGCGGCATATGTGAGGAGAGAGGGATGAACCGTCCCGGCGTCGATGTTCATGGTGTGGGAAAGGATGCGCGCCCTTCTTTTAACCGGCGACGAGCGGCATGATCATGAGTCAACCAAAGGGCAGGATGATTCGACCAGGCCTCTGTGTACTGGTGGCGATGCTGAGCCTCCCCGGTTGCCTGTCGCCGGTGGCGATGCATCGGGCGGTGATCGAATATGACCGCACGGTCAATGCGGTCGAAGCCGAGATGTTGCTGCTGAACATCGGACGGGCCAAACAGGGGCAACCGCGCCACTTCACGGCGGTTTCCAATGTCGCCGCGACCTTCGACTTTCGATCCAACGCCGGATTCGGTTCTCAGTTGTTTGCGCCGAGCGGACCGGTGTTCGCGAGAAATTTCTTTCTGTTCAATCTGGGGGCGACGGTGGCGGAAAACCCGACCGTGAGCATTGTTCCCGTTCAAGGCGAGGAGTTTACGAAACGCATCTTGACGCCCATGGACGAAACGCAACTGGATTTTCTGTTGGCTCAAGGCGTCGAGCCGGCGATCGTGCTCCGGCTGATGGGGCGAGGGCTCGCCGTCGAAGAGGGAGGAAAACGGACGTTTTATTTGAATATGCCGCACCGGGCGGAGGAATATCGGGAGTTCAGGAAAAGAGTGCTGCATCTCTCCGCATTGAATTTGGCCCGCCACCTCCATGTCGGCTTTCTCACGTTTGAAGACGTCTGGCCGCTTCCGCTCGATCATCCGATGACTGCCCAGGCCATCGACAAGGGGTATCAATGGGGGCAAGACGGTGACAGGCGTCTACGTCTCTCGAAACGTATCGTCGGGCGGTTGGTAATTACGAACTACGACCCGACGTCATTGACGAATGAAGAACGCCGAAGTCTTCATCTGAAAGCGGAACGGTATCCCCGCAATTACGTTCTGGTCGATATTCGTCCAAATTATCCAGGAGGCGACTACCCCTGGCATGGCCAAATCAAGCTCCGCAGCTTCAACGCCATGCTCGAATTCTTGGCCAGGGGAATCGAGGCGGAGCCGGAATTCGATGTCCAACCGGATCCTCGCAGCGGGCCGGTGTTGCGCAATCCGGTCAAGACTCTTGCCATTATGGAGTCGGATACACGGCCGGCCGACGTCGTGTTTGCCGCTCAGCTCGAAGGGCGATGGTACGCCATTGACAATCAAGCGGACGGTCAAGAAGAGGTGAGGCGGTGGAATCGCGAAGCCTTCGAGCTGATGAGTCAGCTCTACCAAATGACCGTCACGGACGTGGCGAAGGTACAGGGGTTGCCCATCACCATCGCCAAATAAGATCGGCAAGCGACGTGGATTTCTATTGATCGCCGAGTCGCAGGACGGCGATCGATCGGTCCTGCAGATCGTACCGTTCCCCTCCCTTGAATACGACGACGGGATTTTTGGCGCTCGGCTGAGCGGACGTATCGAAGATGGGGCGCCAACGAACCCCTCGTTTGTGAGCGGGAAGCGTGAACGCCAGCGGCTCATGATGGGCGTTTAACAGGACCAGGATGGTATCGTCGACGATGGGACGCCCTTTTTCGTCGGTTTCGCTGATTGCGTCTCCGGCGAGTCGAAGCGCGAGCGACTTGACGTAGCCGGCGTTCCAATCCTCGTCGGTCATTTCTTTGCCGTCCGGTCTGAACCAGGAGAGGTCTTTGACCTCCGACCCTCTGAGCCGGCGTCCCTGAAAGAACCGTCGCCGCCGCAAGACCGGATGTCGTTTGCGGAAGGCGATCAGGCTGCGCACGAAGGACAGGAGGTCCCTCTTCGTCGCGTCCAGTTTCCAATCGTACCAACTGATTTCGTTGTCCTGGCAATAGGCATTGTTGTTCCCCTGCTGAGTGCGGCCGATCTCGTCGCCCCCGCAAAGCATTGGAACTCCTTGGGAGAGGAAGAGGAGCGCGAGGAAG
>JANDJE010000005.1 GCA_024331095.1 Nitrospira sp.
CGGCGACTCCGCTGCCGATGACGAGAAAATCCGCCGGTGGCAAAACAGATCGCTGCATTGATGCGCTATGGCAGAACGGGTTGTGGGGACGGTTCGGACAATGTGAGCTTGTCCTTCATGCCGAACGGCAAATCGCCTTGCACGCCGCGCAGAAGAAAAGAACCGGTACCGGTCCATTGCAAACGGGCGGAGCCGCGGTGCCGCACGCCCGCTTCTTCGCCCCGCTTTCTCCACGCGCCCTGCCAATGGACGTACACGTCGACGTCGCCGCCTTCGATGACGACCCGCTCGATTTTGAAATCAAGCTTGATGGAATCAAACGCCTCGAAATCGGCTTCCACCTCGCGCTGAAGCTGATTGAGCCGGGCGTCCGACAGGAGCAACGAGCGAAAGCCCGAAAGGTTTTTCTCCTGGTAGGCTTCCCGCAAAGCTTCGACCGCTTGATCGATCCTTTGGATCCGCTCATGGTCTTCGGGATATTGGAGAGGTTTCTTCGACGAGCAGCCGCCGAGTGAAACGGCGAATACCACGACCCACCCGACGACCAGGAACCAGGACGAAACGGCACGTTCTCGTACTCCGAGCATGGCGCAGTATAAGAAGCGGCCGAAGAACCGGTCAAGGTGCGAGCCTCATCAGCCGCTTCTTATTTTGTTCCTCCAAGCCGCACTCCGAAGCGCCGGACAGCCGCCGCCGCAACCTTGACAGAATCGCTCACCAAAGGCTACCCTACGCGACTCTATAAGATTCGGGGAGAAAGACGGGAAAACCCCGTCTGCTCGTGGTGTCACCTGTTCCATTTTGAACAACTGAAGCAGGTTGCTCGTGACAATCGGACACCCTGAACTCGTCGCCGCCATCGCTTCGGAAATCGCCTCTTCCGGACCGATTCCTTTCGTTCGCTTCATGGAGTCAGCCCTCTACCATCCCCGATTCGGCTACTATATGAGAGAGCCGGAAGACGGAACGGAACGTATCGGCTGGAACGGCGACTATTACACCAGTTCCGACGTACATCCCATTTTGGGGCGGGCTCTGGCACGGCAGGCCGAACAAGTGGACCGGCTGCTCGGAGAACCCGATCCGTTCACGGTCGTTGAAGCGGGACCGGGCAAGGGACTGCTCGCCCGACAGTTTCTCACCGCCTGCGCCGATGAGTTTCCGTCGCTTCGCGAACGTCTTCGTTACATCCTCATCGAGCGCAGTCCGGCGATGCGTGAACGGCAACGACAACATGTCGCCCCTTGGCTGAATGAACCGGACAAGCTCTCCTGGGTCAACGGTCCCGACGAATTGCTCGCGGACGGCATCACCGGCATGTGGTTCAGCAATGAATTGCTTGACGCCTTTCCGGTCCATCGCCTCCGAGTGAGAAACGGTCGAGTCCAAGAGGTTTACGTCGATTATCGGGACGGGGAATTCGTCGAATGTCTTCACTCCCTCTCAACCGATGCCCTCGCCGCCCATCTCCAACGGCTGAATCCCGACTGGCCGGACGGCTATCAAACCGAAGTCAACCTCGAGGCGTTGAATTGGATCAAGCAGGTGGCCCGGCGCATGCACCGAGGCGTCGTCTTGACGATCGACTACGGTCATACCGCGCAAGACCTCTATGGGCCCGAGCGCAGGAACGGGACGTTCCTTTGTTATTCTCGTCACTCGATCAATGAGACGCCGTTCGTGCGAGTCGGCCTTCAAGACATGACCGCCCACGTGGACTTTTCGAGTCTGGCGGAGGCCGGCGAAGCGGAGGGCCTGCGCGTGACGGGGTTCACCAATCAACTGAGTTTCCTGATGGGGCTCGGGGTGGAAAGGATGGTCGCGGAATTGGAGCCGGAGAGCCCGGCGTTTCGCTCGGCGCTTCATCTCCTCAAGCCGAACGGCATGGGCGGCATTTTCAAGGTGCTGATTCAGCACAAAGGCATCGAGTGCGCCGAACTGGACGGGCTTAAGTACAAACCGTTTTGGGCGTCGGCATTGGCCGGATCGGAGATAGGCGCCTAGACGCCGTGAGACCGTACTACACGTCAATACACGTCACTACGATGGGTATCCGGCGTTGCAACGACAAAAGGACATAAACGATGGCCGGTGAGGAGATTCCCGCCAACTACATCCCGATTCTCATTTTTATCGGGCTTACGCTCTTCGTGGGCACGGTCAGCCTGCAGATCGGGAAACTGTTTCGCCCGAACCGGCCCTACCGCGCGAAAGTGGCTCCCTATGAGAGCGGGAGTCCGCTTTTCCAGGACGCCCGCGTTCAATTTCCGATCCGATACTATATCATCGCCATGCTGTTCGTGATTTTCGACGTGGAGGTCGTGTTTCTCTATCCATGGGCCGTCGCGTTCAAGTCGCTGGACCTGGCCGGCATCCTTGGGATGGGAGTGTTTCTTTTCATCCTGATCGTCGGATTCTGGTACGAGTGGAAAAAGGGAGCATTGGAGTGGGACTGACGAACCGAGCGCCCGTCCTTGAGAATGTCGATTGCACGGTTCGGAGCGGGGCGACGGCGCCCGAACTTACAACCGGAGCATGCGCGTGAGCGTCCTGGAACGACAGTTTGACGCCAACATCATTACGACGAACCTTGACGCCGTGGTGAGCTGGGCGAGAAAGTCGGCTCTTTGGCCCATGACCTTCGGGCTGGCCTGCTGCGCGATTGAAATGATCGCCAGCGTCTCCTCGCGCTACGATCTGGATCGGTTCGGTGCCGGAGTTTTCCGGGCGTCTCCGCGGCAATCGGATCTCATGATCGTCGCCGGAACACTGTCGAGAAAGATGGCCCCCGTGGTCCGTCGAATCTACGATCAAATGGCCGAGCCTCGCTACGTCATTTCCATGGGTTCCTGCGCCACGTCCGGAAATCACTACAACAGCTATGCCGTGGTGCAGGGCGTGGACCAAATCGTGCCGGTCGACGTGTATGTGCCCGGCTGCCCGCCCAGGCCCGAAGCGTTGCTGGACGGGATCCTGAAATTGCAGGAAAAAATCCAACGCGAGAAGGTCTTTGTAAAATAACCCGCGAGGAGCTCCCGCGCGCGACTCGGCGCGTGGGTTTGCCGGCTCCCCGGTGCGCGCCGTGTGGCGAGATGCAGACTCTTCAGGCTCTGACCGAGACGTTGCGGAAAAAGTTCCCGGAAGGGGTGTTGTCCGTCCATACGGACACCGCCCGATCGGAGGTGACGGTCCACGTTGCGGCGTCGAAGATCCTGGAACTCGCCCGCTACCTGCACGATGAGCCGGACGCGCAATTCGATCACATCACCGATATCTGCTCCGCGGATTATCCGGACAGCCGACAACGGTTCGAGGTCATCTATCAGCTTTTGTCGATTCCCCATGGAAGACGGATCCGCCTGAAAGCACGGGTGACCGAAGAGCATCCGGTCATCGATTCGGTCACCGGCGTCTGGCGCGGCGCGGAATTCCTGGAGCGCGAAGTGTACGACATGATGGGCATCCGGTTCGCCGGCCACCCGGACCTGCGCCGCATTCTCCTGCCCGAAGACTATACGGAAGGACACCCGCTGCGGAAAGATTTTCCCACGGAGGGCAAAGGCTGGCGCAGCCAGTTCGATTTTCTCCCGAAGCTCGACGAACCGCCCCCTCAACACTTCGAGGGCGAAATCCCCGAAGAACAGAAAAAACCCTTCCTCGCCGAGTCCGTCACGGTCGGAACGAGACGCCGGGAAGAACTGTTGCTCAACATGGGCCCGCAACATCCGAGCACGCACGGCGTGGTGCGCGTCGTGCTCGACCTCGACGGCGAACGGATCATCAAGGCGACTCCGGACCTCGGCTATCTTCACCGCGGCGTCGAGAAACTGGCCGAAGGCCTTGCCTACATGCAGATTATCCCGCACACCGACCGTTTGGACTACGTCTGCGCCATGGCGAACAACTATGCCTACGTACGGGCCGTAGAAAAACTTCTCTGCATCACCGTGCCGGAACGGGCGGAATACATCAGGACGATCGTCGCGGAAATGCAACGTATCCTCGGACACCTTTTCTGGTTGGGGTCTCACGCCCTGGATATCGGGGCCATGACGGTCTTTTTCTGGACGTTTCGCGAGCGGGAAACGCTCCTCGACATGTTCGAGCGGCTTTGCGGAGCCAGACTGACCCTCAACTACTACCGTATCGGCGGCGTCGACAGCGACTTCACGCCCGAATTGGTCCAGCGACTCAGGGCCTTTCTGAGCACGTTTCCGGAAAAATTGAGCGAGTACGACACGCTGTTGGTTTCGAACCGCATTTGGCTGGGACGCACGAAAAACGTCGCGGTGATCTCGGGAGAGGACGCGGTCAACTTCGGCCTCACCGGCCCGTCGCTCCGAGGATCCGGCGTGGCCTATGACGTCCGCAAAATGGAACCGTACGGAGCCTATCATAAAGTCGAGTGGGAAGTGCCGGTGGGGACGAACGGCGACACCTACGATCGCTACTGGGTTCGCATCCAAGAAATGCGTCAAAGCGCCAAGATCATCGCCCAGTGTCTTGACCAGATGCCGCCCGGACCAATTATGGCCGACAAGTCTCAATACATTCCGCCTCCCAAGCAGCATGTCATGCGCGACATGGAAAGCCTGATTCATCACTTCATCCTGTTCACGCAGGGATTCAAGCCGCCGAAGGCGGAAACCTATTGCGCCACCGAATCGCCCAAGGGCGAGCTGGGGTTTTTCATCATCAGCGACGGCAGTCCCCGTCCCTATCGGTTGAAAATTCGCGCGCCGTCGTTCATCCACATGGGCGCCTTCGATCACATGGCGCGGGGGTATTTGATTTCCGACATCATCACGATCTTCGGCACCTACGACGTGGTGATGGGCGAATGCGACCGATGATGGACGATGAAGGATAGGTACGAGTATGTCTCTGTCTGAAAAATACAAAGACGACATCGCCGACATTCTGTCGCGCTATCCGGTCAAACGCTCGGCGTTGATTCCCCTTCTTTATCTTGCCCAGCAACAGGACGGCTACGTGACCGAACGCGCGATGATCGAGATCGCCGGCATCCTCGATCTGACCCCTCCTCAAGTCTATGAAACGATCACGTTTTATACGATGTTCAATCTCAAGCCGGTGGGCAAGTTCCATATTCAAGTGTGCAAGTCGCTGATGTGCGCGTTGGTCGGCTCCGATACGGTCGTCGGCTGGATCAAAACGAAGCTGGGGATCGGTCCCGGCGAGACGACGGCCGACGGGCTCTTTACGCTGAGCCTGGTGGAATGTTTGGCCTCCTGCGGCACCGGCCCCATGATGCAGATCAACGAGGACTATTACGAACGGCTGACCGAGGAGAAACTGGACCGGATTTTGGCGGACCTGAAATCCACCGGCTCCAGCCAATTAAAAAGCGGCCCCTTTATGTGGCCGGAACCGATACGGACGTAAACCGGTACGCTTCTCATTATGAAGGCCCAGGACGAGTCGGACTCACGAGTGACTGCCATCGATGATGAAATGAACGGGCGCGATCATGCCGCGACATGAACTGATTCTACTCAAAAACATGATGCAGCCGGGATATGGCGGCTCGTTGACGGAGTATGAGCGGGCCGGCGGCTACCAAGCCCTCCGCGCCACACTCGGCAAGATTCCGCCGGCCGACGTCACCGCGGCGGTGCGAAAGTCCGGCCTTCGAGGACGCGGGGGTGCCGGCTTTCCGACGGGGGTCAAATGGGGATTTCTCCCCAAAGACTATCAGGGTCCCCGATACCTCTGCTGCAACGCCGACGAAAGCGAGCCGGGCACCTTCAAAGACCGCCAGTTGATGGAACGCGATCCCCATCAAATCCTGGAAGGCATTGTTCTGGCCTCCTACGCCATCGGTGCGGAAACCGCCTACATTTATATCCGCGGCGAGCTGGTGTTGGCGGCCAAGATCCTGGAGCGGGCCATCGGCGAAGCCAGGACCGCCGGCTATATCGGTAAGAACATCCTGGGGACCGGCGTCAACGTCGACGTCTGGGTCCATCGCGGCGCCGGCGCTTATATCTGCGGCGAAGAAACGGCGCTCCTCGAATCGTTGGAGGGCAAACGCGGTCTGCCTCGCGTCAAGCCCCCGTTTCCCGCCACGCACGGCCTCTACGGCAAGCCCACCGTGGTGAACAACGTCGAAACCCTGGCCAATCTTCCGCATATTATGAACCGCGGCGCCGAATGGTTCGCGTCGATCGGCTCGCCGCCGAAGAGCACCGGCACCAGGGTCTTCTGCGTCAGCGGCCACGTCAAGCGGCCGGGCAACTACGAAGTCCCGATGGGGGTGACGGTCCGCGAGTTGGTGTACGACTACGCCGGCGGCATGCGCTCGGACAAGCCGATCAAGGCCTTTATCCCCGGCGGCGCGTCGGCGCCGTTTCTGACGCCGGCCCATCTCGACGTCAAATTGGATTTTGAATCGGTCGCGGCGGCCGGCTCCATGTTAGGGTCCGGAGGCGTCACCGTCATGGAGGAAGGCACGAGCATGGTCTGGGCCGCCCTCCGATTGATGGAATTTTTCTATCACGAGTCCTGCGGCAAGTGCAGCCCATGCCGGGAGGGCAGTTCGTGGCTCGTCCAGATCATGCGCCGAATCGTCGCGAAAAGGGGCCGTATGGAAGACCTTGAAACCTTGTCCGATCTGTGCAAGAACATCGCGGGACGAACGGTCTGCGCGTTCGGCGACGCGGAGGTCGCTCCCATTCAGGGTACGTTGAAGTATTGGCGAGACGAGTACGTGGCCCTGATCCGCGAAGCGGAGGCCGCTAACTTGATCATGCCGGAACCGGCGGGAGCCAAACAGTGAACGCCGGCAATCGCCGATCGCTTCTCAAAAGGGCGGCCGGCGCACGACCATGGGCGAAGAGGATCATAGAGGATAACGAACGGCGATGACGACGCCCGCCGTACAACCCGCCGCTCAGACCGTGCCGATGGTGCGTCTCACCATCGACGGCATGACCGTGCACGTTCCCAAGGGCACATTGGTCATCGAAGCGGCCCGGCGCGTCGGCGTGATGATTCCCCATTTCTGTTACCACCCGAAACTGAAACCGGACGCCAATTGCCGCATGTGCCTGGTGGAAATCGAAAAGATGCCCAAACTCCAAACGGCGTGCAGCACGCCGGCGGAAGAAGGCATGAACGTGCGGACGGCCACCACCGTCGTCAACGACGCCCACAAGTCGGTGCTCGAATTCATCCTGGCCAATCATCCCCTCGACTGCCCGGTCTGCGACCAAGGGGGGCGGTGCGATCTTCAGGACTTCTCCCACCAGTACACGCCCACGACCAGCCGATTCGTCGAAACCAAACGCATTTTCCAGAAAGAGTATTTCAGTCCGTTGATCGAGACACAGATGAATCGCTGCGTCCAGTGCCTGCGCTGCGTCCGGTATTGCGACGAGGTGATGGACGTCAAGGCCCTGGCCCCCGTGGGTCGCGGGACCATGACCGAGATCAAACACTTCGGGCCGCACCCTTTGGACTGCGAGTTTTGCGGCGGCTGCGTGCAGATCTGCCCGGTCGGCGCCATCACCAGCCGGCTGTCGATGTACGAATACCGCCCCTGGATGCTCAAGCGGGCCGATACCATCTGCGGCTACTGCGGAGACGGTTGCCAGATGACGGTCCAAACGAAAGGACGGGAGCTGATCGAGGTCAATTCGGCGTTCGGAGCGGGACGCAACAACGGCGACCTCTGCGTCAGAGGATTTTTCGGTTTTCATGCGGCCGGTCACCCCGAACGGCTCACTCAGCCGCTCGTTCGGCGAAACGGCGTGCTTGCACCGGCCACCTGGGAAGAGGCGCTCGAGTTCGTCGCGGAACGGATCGGCACGATCAAGGAAGCTCATGGAGGACAAAGTTTCGGCGGTCTGATTTCAGGCCGATGCACCAACGAAGAGCTCTATCTGTTTCAAAAATTCATGCGCGTGACGATCGGGACCAACAACATCGACAGCAGCGCGCGCTACGGTCATATCAACGGCGTCCAGGCCATGCGAGACGTGCAAGGCACGCACCGATGGACCGTCAGTTTCGACGACATCGCGGCCGCCGACGTCCTGTTGCTGGTGGGAACGAACATAACGGAAACGAATCCCGTTACCGCTCTCAAGGTCAAGGAGGCGATTAAAAAGCGGCGCGCGGCGTTGGTGACGATCGAGGCGTTGGAGCCGTCCATTGAACCGATCAGCAACATCGCCAATCTTTCCCTGCATCATTTTTGCGTGCCGACGCCGCACCTGCGAAACGCCGTTCTCGGCCTCTTGAAAGCCGTTATCGAGAACGATTCGATCCATCCGGATCTCACTCGGCGTCACCCCTCCTATGTGAACGATCTGAGGGACGCGCTGGCCCGGGTGACCTGGCAGGAGATTGAAACCGCGACGGGCAAGGACGCCGCGTCGTTTTCCGCGGCGGCGAAGACCATCGCGGAGGGACGGCACGTCGTCGTGCTCGCCGGGCAAAGCCTGTTGCGGAGCGCGGGAGGATACTGGAACTCGCTCAATCTCCTTGACCTGTTGCTTCTCATCGGCAAACTCGATCAAGCCGGTTGCGGATTCGCGCCGCTCGCGGAGGAAAACAACGACCAAGGCGCGATCGAGATGGGCGCCGTCGCGGAGTTTTTACCGGGCCCCTGCGACGGGGCCGACCCTGTGGAGCGGGATCGAATCATGTCGTCCTGGGGAAGCGATCTTCCTCCCTCGGGCGGCGCCTCGTTGGTCGAGATGTTGGATCGGGCCGGAGCCGGGATTCTGAAAGCGATGTTCATCGTCGGCGAAAATCCCGCGGCAAGCCTCCCCGCTCAAGTGCGCGCCCAAGACTCCTTGCGGAAATTGGAGCTCTTGGTCTGCCAGGAGCTGTTCTTGACGGAGACCGCCGCCCTCGCCCACGTGGTCTTGCCGGCGGCGTCCTCGATGGAAAAGGCCGGCACCTTTACGAATACGGAAGGCCACGTCCAAGCCGTCCGCCCCGCGATCGAGCCGATCGGCGAAAGCCGCCCCGATTGGGAAGTCTTCGCCGCCTTGTCGGTCATCTTGGGAACTCCGATGGACTACATGGAGAGCCGGGACATCCTTAAGGAAATCCGGGGCCTGATTCCGGGCTATGGAGCGCTCGGCCCGTCGCCGATGCCTCCTCGCGTTGATGCGGCGACCATCGACCGCTATCTGGCCGAAGGCTATCGGCGCGACCTGGTCGGACGGTACCGGCTTCTCCCCGAAGAGACGCGCCCTGATGGAACCGTGCACCTTGAATTGACACAGAGCCTGTTTCATTCAGGGAAACTCTCCGCCAAATCCAAGGGCTTGCTGCTGGTCGAACCGCAGGAGACGTTGCGGATCAACCCGCGTGACGCGGCTCGATTCATGGTGAAAAACGGCGATCGCGTTCGATTGTCGAACGTGCGAGGAGAAATCACGACGACGGTCAAAATCATGAACCGGATCCCCCCCGGTTGGGCTTGGTTTCCCAACCATTTCGGATCGTCGGTCATGAGCCTGTTCGATTGCGCCATCGATGCCGTCACCCGCGCGCCGGCTTTTCGAACAACGACCGTCTCCGTCATGAAGGTTGCATAAAGGGGATGTTCTATTTCATAGTGAAGACTTAATGCGCACTGTTAGCCGGGAGTTGTATCGTGACTGAACTTGGGCTGCGTTTTTTCCTGTCATTGACCCAAATCGCCGTGGTCGTCGTCATCGTCATCGTGACGGTGCTCATCCTCACCCTCGCCGAACGGAAGGTGCTGGGGTGGATGCAGGACCGCATGGGACCGATGGAAGTGGGCCCGTACGGCATCCTTCAGCCGTTCGCGGACGCCATCAAACTGTTTTTCAAGGAAGACATCGTGCCGGCGGGGGCCAACAAGTTTCTCTTTACGGCGGCGCCGCTGCTGGCGCTGATTCCGGCTTTCATCGGATTCGCCGTGATTCCCTGGGGTCCAGATTGGACGGTCGAATTCAACGGCACCGTCATCAAGCCGTTCGTGATCAGCGACATCAACATCGGCATTCTCTATATCCTGGCCTTCGCCTCGCTCGGCGCCTACGGAATCATTTTGGGCGGCTGGGCGTCCAACAGCAAGTACTCGCTGCTCGGAGGACTGCGGTCGGCCGCTCAAGTGATCAGTTATGAGCTGAACGTCGGGCTGGCCATCATCGGCGTCATCATTTTGGCCGGTTCGTTGAGCCTGGTGAAAATCAC
The DNA here is from genome assembly GCA_024331095.1 of Nitrospira sp. Lineage (GTDB taxonomy): Bacteria > Nitrospirota > Nitrospiria > Nitrospirales > Nitrospiraceae > Nitrospira_D. The sequence goes on from JANDJE010000005.1 coordinate 10,201, forward strand.
CAATGCGCAATCGGGGTGGTTCTGGCATTGGTATCTCTTCGCGTTCCCGGCCCCCCAGATCTTCGCGTTCGTGGTGTACGTGATTTCTTCGGTCGCCGAAACCAACCGCGTCCCGTTCGACCTGCCCGAGGCCGAGAGCGAGCTGGTCGCAGGGTTTTTCACTGAGTACAGCGGCCTGCGCTTCGCATTTTTTTATCTCGCCGAGTATGCCAACATGGTTTTGGTCTCGTGCATCGCGGCCGCGATGTTTCTCGGCGGATGGAACGCTCCGTATCCCGGCACCGTCTTCGATTTATTGGGGCTGCCCTCCCTGGCCTGGATAGAGAACACCATGTGGTTTGCGGCTAAAACCTATTTTTTCCTGTTTCTCTTTTTCTGGCTGCGGGCCACGCTCCCGCGGCTGCGCTACGACCAATTGATGCGGTTCGGCTGGAAGGTGATGCTGCCGATCGCGTTGGCGAACATTGTGGTCACATCGATCGCCGTCTATCTGTTTCCGAACAGTTGACGGCCGAGGCGGCTTATGGACAGACTGAAACAATGGCTGAAGACCGTCACGCTCTATGAAATCGCCGCGGGCATGAAGGCGACGCTGTCTCATTTGTTGAACTACAAGCCCGTCACGTTGCAGTATCCGCATGAAAAACGCACCTTGCCCGATAACTATCGCGGCATGCTCGCGCTGTTGCGCTACGACGATGGCACGGAAAAATGCGTCGGCTGCGACCTCTGCGAAGCGGCCTGCCCGTCCCGCGTGATCCGCGTGGTCAGCGCCGAAGTGCCGGGCGAGCCCACGAAACGCTACGCGAAAGAATATTACATGGACATGACCCGCTGCCTGTTCTGCGGAATGTGCGTGGACGCCTGCCCCGTCGACGCGCTGGGCATGACGCGGGAATTCGAATGGGCGGTATACGACAAACGGCAGCTCCACTTGAACAAACAGCAACTACTGGCGATCGGCGACCGTTCCTTCCCCGTCCGCGAGAAGCGCCTGGAGCTCCAGCACCCCAACACGGCGTTCTTCAACGTGGCGTTCAAGCACGTGCCGCAAAAGCCTGTTTAAAGAAAGGCCCGCCCCTCGCAAAACCTTGAAGGGGGATACGGTGGCGGGTGTGTGTCGCAGACCAGAGAGGAGACGTTGCTCGTGGCGCAGTTAGTCTTCGGATATTTTGCCGGAGTCATCGCCGTCACCGCCATGCTGGTGGTGGCGCTCAGGAATCCCGTTTATAGCGTCCTTTCCCTCTTGATCATGTTCTTCCACGTCGCGGGGTTGTACGTCACCCTCCACGCGGAGTTTCTGGCCGCCGTCCAACTGATCGTTTATGCCGGCGCCATTTTGGTTCTCTACCTGTTCGTCGTCATGTTGTTGAACGCCAAGCAAGACGACCGATATCACCGCCAATGGCGGGTGGCCGGATTCGTGTGCGTCCCTCTGTTGCTGGAGCTGCTGGTGCTGTTCGCCGGAGGGAAAATGGAGCCTTCGCCCCTGTTTTCCGCCGACCAGACCGGGCCCGGTACGGACAACGCCAAAGCCATCGGGATGACGCTCTTTTCCACGTACCTGTTTCCTTTTGAAGTCGCCTCGTTGATTCTCCTGGTGGCGATGATCGGCGCCATCGTCTTGGCCAAACGCGACATCGGCGGGAGCGGGGCATGATGCCGAGGAGACGACCGGCCATCGCCGTTTCACGTCGGACGGGAGGCTTTGTCCATATTTGACGGTGGAGCCATGACGATTCCCATCACCTATTATCTGATCTTGAGCGCCGTCGTCTTCCTGACGGGCGTCGTCGGCGTCCTGATTCGTCGCAACATCATCGCCATTCTCTTGTCGGTCGAGTTGATGTTGAACGCGACGAACATCAACTTCGTCGCCTTTTCCAGATACCTTGAGGATTTGGGAGGTCAGGTGTTCGTGTTTTTCGCCCTGACGGTCGCGGCGGCGGAAGTCGCCGTCGGACTGGCGATCATCATCGCCTTGCATCGCTCGAAAGAGTCGATCAACCTTGAAGATTTCAAGCTGCTGAAATGGTAAAAAATCCGTATCTCGCAACGCGCGACACATCGTCCACCGACGCCGGAGGCTCGGAGGCTGTGCTCCCTCACACGAGCCGCCGCGGACGGCGAGCGCCGAAAAACCCGGTTTGACGATGCCGTACGCTCTCATCCCACTGCTGCCCCTGCTGTCTTTCCTGATCCTCGGCCTCGCCGGTCATTGGATCAAGGACAAGGCGCATCTGGTCGCCGTGCCGGCCGTTGTGTTGTCCTTTTTGCTATCCGTCACCGTGTTCGTCGACGCAATTGACGGACACAACATGACGATCCCGCTGTACACCTGGCTCGTCTCCGGCTCTCTCGACGTCCACATCGGCCTGTCCATCGACCGGCTGACGGCCGTCATGCTCCTGTTGGTCACCGGCGTCAGCTCGCTCGTCCACGTGTACACCATCGGGTACATGCACGGCGAGCCGGGATACGCGCGATTCTTCAGTTACATCGCCCTGTTCACCTTCTCCATGCTCATGCTGGTGTTGGCCGACAATCTGCTTCAGCTTTTCATCTTCTGGGAAGCGGTCGGGCTCTGCTCTTATCTCTTGATCGGTCATTGGTACGAGCGCCCTTCCGCCTGCGCGGCGGCGACGAAGGCTTTTCTGGTCAACCGCGTCGGCGACTTCGGGTTTCTGCTGGGCCTGCTGTTGGCATGGGTCACGTTCGGCTCGCTGAACTACCACGAAATTTTCTCCGCCGCGCAGGAAACCGCCGCGCAAACGATCAACCTCCTCGCCCCCTTCGGCGGGATCTGGGAAGTCTCGCTCTTGACCCTTCTCTGCCTTTTACTGTTCACCGGCGCGGTCGGCAAGTCGGCGCAAGTCCCGCTGCACGTGTGGCTGCCCGACGCAATGGAGGGACCGACGCCCATCTCGGCCCTGATCCACGCGGCGACGATGGTCACCGCAGGCGTCTTCATGGTGGCTCGGCTGGCGCCGCTCTACAATTTATCCCCCGTCGCGATGGACGTGGTGGCCGTGGTCGGAGCGCTGACGATGGTCTTCGGCGCGACCATCGCGCTGACCCAGACGGACATCAAGCGCGTGGTGGCCTACTCGACGGTCAGCCAACTGGGCTACATGGTCATGGCCTGCGGGCTCGGCGCCTACGTGTCCGGCATGTATCATCTGCTGACTCACGGCGCGTTCAAAGCGTTGCTGTTTTTGGGCTGCGGGTCCGTCATCATCGCGCTTCATCATGAACAGGACATGCGGAACATGGGCGGACTGAAGGACACACTGCCGATCACCTATTGGACCTTCGTCATCGGCTCCCTGGCGCTGGCCGGTTTTCCCCTGACGGCGGGGTTTTTCAGCAAGGATGATCTCTTGGTGGCCGCCTGGTCATCCGGGTCGCTCGGACAGGCGCTCGCGATCGCCGGTCTGTTCACCGCGCTTATGACGGCCTTTTACAGTTTCCGGCTGGTCTTTGTGATGTTTTGGGGGCCGTCGCGCGTCGACCCGCACCATGCCGATCACGTGCATGAACCGTCCGGCGTCATCACCGGGCCGCTCATCATCCTGGCGATGCTCAGCATCGCGACCGGGTACCTCGGCATCCCGTCATTCTTGGAACCGGTGTTCGCAACCGACGCCCCCGTGGAACCCCATGGTGCCGCCGGCATCGGCATCATGATCGCGGCGACGTTGGCGGGCTTGACCGGCATCGCGGGGGCCTACTACGTCTATGTGCTCAACCCCGGCTTGCCCGACCGCCTGGCTCGTCGGTGGGAAAGCCTGTATCAAGGCTCTCTGAACAAATGGTACGTGGACGAAGCCTATGACCGGCTGTTCGTGCGGACGACGATGTCCGCCGCCGTCGCCCTCTGGAAACGAATCGACGTCGGCATCATAGACTCGGCCGTCAACGGCATCGGGCGGGCCATTGCCTGGGGCGGGTGGTTGCTCCGGTTGGTTCAAAGCGGTGAAACACAGCACTACGCTTTGGCGATGGCAGCCGGCATCGTCGTGATGGTGACGATTTTTTTTCTGTCCTGAATCCCGGCAAGAATTGACGACCGAGATGACCGAATGGTAGAGCGCGCATGACGGATTCATTTCCCTGGCTGACCGTTCTGATCTTCCTCCCGCTGGTCGGAGCGGCGATGCTGTGTCTGTTCAAGGAATCCGCCGTCCGACCGATCGCCTTCGGGATCACGATCGCCGAGTTCGCGGTCGCGGCGCCCCTCTGGTGGCTGTTCGACTCCTCTTCCGCCTCCATGCAGTTTACCGAGCAGGCCGTCTGGATCTCCCGGCCTTCCATCCAATACCACGTCGGGCTCGACGGCATCAGTCTGCCGCTCGTGCTGATGACGACCGTGCTGCTGCCCCTCTGCGTCTTGATTTCCTGGCGCTCGGTTGAGACGCGGATCAAGAGCTTCATGGCTCTGCTCCTGGTGATGGAAGGAGCCATGATCGGGGTGTTCGCCGCCCTCGATTTCGTGCTGTTTTACATTTTTTGGGAAGCGATGTTGATTCCGATGTATCTCCTCATCGGAGTATGGGGCGGACCGAATCGTCTGTATGCCACGGTGAAATTCGTGCTCTATACCCTGGCCGGCAGCGTGTTGTTGCTCGTCGCCATTTTAGTGCTGTACGTCCAGGCGGACACCTTCGACATTCTTCGCTTGAGCAGTCAGTCCTACGCTCCGACGTTGCAATTCTGGCTGTTTCTGGCCTTCTTTGCCGCCTTCGCGGTGAAAGTTCCGATGTTCCCGTTCCATACCTGGCTGCCCGACGCCCACGTCGAGGCGCCCACCGCCGGCAGCGTCATTCTCGCCAGCGTGCTGCTCAAAATGGGGACCTATGGATTCCTGCGGTTCAGCCTGCCGATGCTGCCTGACGCGTCGAAGGCGTTCACACCGCTGATGGTCGCCCTTTCGATCACCGCCATCATTTACGGCGCCTATATGGCGCTGGCTCAGACCGATCTGAAGAAGCTCATCGCCTATTCGAGCGTGAGCCACATGGGATTCGTCACGCTGGGGCTTTTCACCTTCAACCTGCAAGGCATCGAAGGCGCCGTGATGCAGATGGTCAACCACGGCATCACCACCGGCGGCCTGTTTCTCTGCGTCGGCATCATTTACGATCGGACCCATAGTCGGCTCATCGCCGACAACGTCGGACTCGCGAGGCCGATGCCCCGCTACGCCGCCTGCTTGGTCATCTTCGCCCTGTCGTCGCTGGGCCTGCCCGGCACCAACAGTTTCGTGGGCGAATTCTTGGTGCTGGCCGGGACGTTTCTCACGAACAAACTCGCCGCGACTCTGGCCTCGTTGGGAATCATCCTCGCCGCCGCCTATCTCCTGTGGATGGTCCAACGAGTGGCCTTCGGCGTCCCGTCTCCCGTTTTTCTGCCGAAACTTCACGACGTGAACGCCCGCGAGGCTGCCGCGCTGATTCCTCTTGTGGTACTGGTGTTCTGGATCGGTGTTTTCCCCAATCCTCTCGTCAGCCGCCTGCATCCCAGCGTGAACCATGTCCTGGCCCGCGCGCTTCCCCAACCCGCGACCGAGACCGAGGCCATGCGTCTCCACGACGAGACAATCGGACCGGAAACTCCTCCGGCCCCGTCAGGAGGAGTCGCTCTGGCGCGACGGCCGAACGTCTCCGACACTCCACCATTCAACGGAGCGGAGGGTATTGAGCCTCTGCGGAAAGAAGGCCGTCCATGACGTTGTCGGCCGGCGATCTGTTGCTCATTCTCCCGGAAATTTTGGTGGTCGCCGCGGCCTGCACCGTGCTTGCAATCGAGCCGATCATGACTCCTCATCAACGGGACGGGCTGGCCTGGCTCAGCCTGAGCACCTTGGCCGTCTGCATGGGGCTCATCGCTTCGCAACTGGGAAATCCGGCGGAGGCGTTCGGCGGGTTCATCAGAGTCGACGACTATGCCTGTTTTTGGAAGTTGCTGCTGTGCCTCGTATCCGGCCTCACGGTTCTCTTGTCCTACTCGTATTTGAAAGAAGAACGGCTGCGCGTCGGGGAATACTACGCTTTCGTCCTGCTGGCCCTTGCCGGCATGATGGTCATGGTCTCGGCGGAGGATCTTTTGACCATCTACCTGGGCACGGAATTGATGTCGCTGTCGCTGTACGTGATGGCCGGGCTCAAGCGCGCGGAGCCCCGTTCGCTGGAAGCGTCCGCAAAATACTTCGTCTTGGGGGCGTTTTCGTCCGGCATTCTGCTCTTCGGCATTTCCTTGCTCTACGGAGCGACGGGCAGCACCAGACTGCCCGCCATCGGGGCGGCCCTCGCCGGCCACGGCTTGGATACCCCGCTGCCTCTCGTGGCCACGATCCTGCTGGCGGCCGGGTTCGGATTCAAGCTGGCCGTAGTGCCGTTCCACATGTGGACGCCCGACGTGTATCAAGGCGCGCCCACCTCCGTCACGGCGTTCATGGCCGTGGCGTCCAAAGCCGCCAGTTTCGGCGCCTTTCTCCGCGTCTTTGTCGAAGGATTGGGCGGCCTCAAAACCGATTGGTCGTTCCTGTTTCTCCTCATCTGCATCGCGACGCTGGTGCTGGGAAACAGCGTGGCCTTGGTCCAGACCAACATCAAGCGGATGTTGGCCTATTCGAGCATCGCCCACGCCGGCTACGCCATGATCGGCGTCGTGGCGTCGGGACGATCGCCGGAACTCGCGGGCAACGCGATCGGCATCGCCAGCGTCATGCTCTACCTCGCGTTTTACGCGTTCATGACGTTTGGGGCGTTCGCCGTCGTCGCGATGCTTCGGAAGGGTGACGTCGAGGGAGATGAGATCGAGGATTTCACCGGCTTGGCCAAACGCCATCCGCTCGCCGCGCTGCTGATGCTCGTGTTCATGGTGTCGCTGGCCGGCATTCCGCCGACGGCCGGATTCATCGGAAAATTTTACGTCTTCATGTCGGCGGTAGAGGCGGGACTCGCCTGGTTGGCCGTCGTTGCGTTGATCTTCGCCGTCGTCTCCGCCTACTACTATCTCCGCGTCGTGATGGTCATGTACATGCGCGAACCCGAAACATCGACGGCCGCGTCGCCGCGTCTGGTGCTGTCCCCGGCCATCTCGATCGTCCTGGCCTGCGCGATCGCCGGCGTCGTGATTTTGGGCCTGTATCCCGGCCCGCTCGTGAACCTCGCCGTCCAAGCCGTGCAGGCCTTGCAATAAACCCTTTCCGACCGTCCTGTTGATCTCGCCGTGTCACCCTCTGTATCGTTGCAGAAACCGCACGATCGCCGACTGAGTGACCAAACCGACGATTTTCTCATCTTGCACGACGACGAGCCGATCCCATCCCCCCTGCGCCATCTGCGTCATCGCCTGGAGGATGGGAGCCTCCGGCTCCACAAACAGCGACGGCACCGCCGGACGCATGATCTCATCGATCTGTCTTCTTGACCAGAGCGACGTCGGCACCGACTGGACGTCCCGAGCCGTCACCAGCCCCAACAAGCGACCGTTGTCCACCACGGGAAATCCGCCGTAACCATAGGGCTGAAACCGTCCGTTGACCGCCTCATCCAACGTGCCGCCCGGAGAAAGAGAAACGACCGTCCTCGTCATCAACTCGCGAACCGGCACGGTTATGAGCACGTGGCGAAACACGGCCTGCCGTCGGCTGACCAACGATGCGGCGCAGAGAAACATGCCGATAAACACCGCCCACCCGCCTCCGGACGCGGCCGAAGCGGATAACTCGCCTGTCAACGATCCCGCGAGCATGAGCAGCCCCGACAATCCGAACAGCACACCGAATCCAAAACCGGCCGAAGCGGCTCGTTTCGTCGCCTCATGAAAATCCAGCCCCCACGCCCACAACCCCGCCCGCAAGATCCGCCCTCCGTCCAACGGAAACCCTGGAAGCAGGTTGAACAGCCCGAGCTGGAGATTCACCGCGCCCAGAAGAATGCAGAGGACGATCATTCCATGAAGAGAAGAGCCCTGCCGGGTGATTTCCAACAACAGGGCCGCCCCCAAACAAACCCCTCCCAGGACGAAACTCACGAGCGGGCCGGCGACGGCGATGAGCGCTTCCGCACGCGGCGAGGGAGCCTCCTTGCGCATCTGAGCCACGCCGCCGAAGACAAACAGCGTGATCCGCTCGATCGGAATGTGATACCGACAGGCCACGTAGCAGTGCCCCAGCTCATGCAACAACACGGACAGAAAAAGCAGCAGGGTCGCGACCCCGCCCATCACCCAATACCGAGCGGGAGACAGGCCGGGCAGATGTTCGGGCAGGTAGTCCGACGCGAGCGTCCAACTCACAAGAATAAAGATGAGGGTCCATGAAACGTGGATATGAATGGGAATCCCCGACACGGACCCGATCTTCCACGAGAGGGCCGGCCTGTTCATGAATACACCCTATCAACCCGCTCCCGAGCGGTCAATCGATCGCAACGTCGTCCGGCGTGCGCTATACTACCGAGCATGGCTCGGCGATTCTCCTTTTGGCTGATCGGTCTTTTGACCATCGGCGGCCAGGCCTGTGCCGTGTCCGTTCAGGCTCAAGTCATCAGGTCCGGTCCGCCGAATTGTCCCGGCGTGGCTCTCACGTTCGACCTCTGTCCCGTCAAAAAAGGACCCGGCATCGATACGGCGTTGCTGGATTACTTGATCGACCATCGGATCCACTCCACCCTGTTCCTGTCCGGCAAGTGGATCACCAAACATGAAGAAGAGGTGGGCCGATTGCTTGGCTTTGAATGGTTTGAGATCGGGACGCACGGCGACGCACACGCGCATTTGCCCTTCTACGACGCACGCGCACAGCGGGCTGAAATCTTGGGGCCGGTCGCCTATCTGAACAAACATTACGCCCATCGGGCCACGTTATTCCGTCCCCCCTACGGAGAATACGATGACGTCACCGTTCAGGTGGTACAGGCGCTCGGCCTCCGGTTTATCCAATGGGACATCGAGTCGGGCGATCCCGACCCCCGTCTCTCGACGGAACGGATTCTCGATCACGTGACGAAGCGCCTGAAGCCGGGCAGCATTCTCGTGTTTCACGCCAACGGAAAGGGCCGGCGCACGCGAGAGGTGATCGAGCGACTAACCCGTGACGTGCTCCCTCATAAAAAACTGACCCCCATGACCGTCGGCGAGTTGCTGAATTGCAAAGAGGCGATTCGATGACAGCCGTTCTTGTCAGGCCTATGCGGCCAGACGATCGATCGGCCGTCGTGCGCATGCTGGACGAATCGGATCCTTGGCGAACGCTCGGCTACACGGCGGCCGATTGGGATCGTATCTTTTGTCCCCTCCCCCAGGGACGAGACGGCTACGTGGCCGAGCTCGACGAGCAGGTCGCCGGGATCGCAGTCGTCCGGCTGAATTTTTTGGCCGGCGATTATTTGGAACTGTTGGCCGTCGCGCCATGGACGCGCCGGAACGGGGTCGGACGTCGGCTGATCGAGCACGTGGAGCAGGCCGTGTTCGCCCGGACCAACAACCTGTTCGCCTGCGTATCGGACTTTAATGAGCAGGCCAGGGCCTTCTATCGGAAACTGGGCTATCAAGAGATCGGCCCGATGCCGGATTTTTTGATTCCGGGCTCTTCGGAGTTTCTCTTGCGGAAGACCGCGGGACCGGCTAGAGACAGCCGATAACCATCCCCCTCATCCCGGCCGCCATCATCCTGGACAGCGATCCCGCCGGACGGCGACCCCGCCGGAAATCTCCTTATCGCTTCATGTCGGATCTTGCCACCGGCCCTACACCATCTGCTATACATTTGCTATAAGTGATCGCATGAAGGTGACCAAACTGCTCCATACGCGGATGCGCGTCAGCGATCTCGACGCCACGATCACGTTTTACACCGCCGTGCTCGGCTTGGAGGTCGTCGAGCGCAAGACCTCGCCGCGCGGATCGCAGCTCGCCTTCCTGAAAGTTCCCAACAGCGAGGAGCTGATCGAACTGACCTGTTTCCCCCCAAGCGGGCCGGTTCGCGTGCAGGAGGATCTCGTCCATCTCGCGTTTCAAGTAGAGAGTCTCGATCAAGCCGTCGCGTCGTTGGCCGAGCAAGGCATTCCGATCACGGACGGCCCCACTCAAACCTCTTCCGGCAGCCGCTTCATCTTCATTGACGCTCCGGACGGCTACGAAATCGAATTGATCGAGCGCCCGGCCGGCGTGAAGATCGTCTGACGAGCCGCATAATCACGTGACAAGGAGTTGACGAATGAAAAACGGGTTCTTTCGCGGGCACGGCCTGGGCAACGATTATCTCGTCATGGACCCCCGGGAGTTGACATTCAAGCTCACCTCCAAGAACGTTCAACGCATCTGCGACCGCCATTGGGGACTGGGCAGTGACGGCATTCTCGCGTTGACTCCATCGAAGAACGCCGACTTCGGCCTGCGGATTTTCAATCCGGACGGCAGCGAAGCCGAAAAATCGGGAAACGGCCTTCGCATTTTCGCCCGCTACCTCCACGCGACCGGCAAGACGAAAAAGCGTCGGTTCACGGTCGAAACCAAAGGAGGACTCGTGTCGATCGCGCTCCATATCGACCGTCATGGCGACGCCCGTGAAGCCACGGTCGAAATGGGGCGGGCCACCTTCGCGCCGGCGTCGCTTCCCTGCGCGCTCGACGTCCCGGAATTGATTCAACGGCCGATCAACGTCGCGGGTCGCACGTTGATCTTCACCGGCGTGAGCGTGGGCAATCCCCATTGCGTGGTGTTCAAGCCTTCCGGCCAGTCCTGGTCGCGCGAGGACCTGTTGGAGCTGGGGCCGGCCTTGGAAACCCATCCGTTGTTTCCCAAACGAACGAACGTCCAATTGGCCGTCCCGACCGGTCGCAAGGAAATTTTTATTCTGATCTGGGAGCGAGGGGCCGGCGAAACCCAGGCGTCCGGTTCTTCGTCCTGCGCCGCCGCCAGCGCCGCCGTTCGCTTGGGCCTGGTCGAGAGCCCCGTCACGGTCAAGATGCCGGGCGGAACCCTGCGCATCGACGTCGCCCCGGATTTCAGCCTCACCATGAAGGGGCCGGTGGCCGAAGTCGCGAGGGGTACGCTCAGTTCCTCGTTCGTTCGATCATTGCGATAGGGTCGCACGGTCTTCCCCAGGCATCCGCCGACCGTCGCGCACGAAGCAATGAGGACGCCGATCCTGGTATCCTTTTCTTCATCGAGACGTGACTATGACGCGCGACGAACTCCATGCCAAACTCGCTCACCTTCCCGAACGGCCGGGGGTGTATCTCTTCAAAAACGCCCAGGGAACCATCATCTACATCGGCAAGGCCGCCGTCTTGGCCGGTCGGGTGCGATCCTATTTTCAACGCAGCGCCGATCACAGTCCCAAAACCGCCTTGCTCGTGAGCCAGATCGCCGACGTGGAAACGATGGTCACCCGTTCGGAATTGGAAGCTCTGATCCTCGAGAGCAACCTGGTCAAACGCCACAAGCCTCGATTCAACATCGTCCTTCGCGACGACAAACAATACCCCTACCTTCGGCTGCCGATCAAAGACGACTTCCCGCGGCTGTCCATCGTGCGCCGCGTCCAGCGGGACGGAGCCCTCTACTACGGCCCCTATACGCCGACCAACGCCCTGCGTGAGACGTTGAAAGTCATCAAGCACGTGTTCCCGCTGGCGACCTGCTCGATCGACATCGACGGAACGGCGGAACGGGCTTGCCTCGAGTTTGAAATCAAACGGTGCATGGCGCCTTGCACCGGCAACCAGACGAAGGACGAATACCACCAGATCGTGAGGCAGGTTCGTCAATTCCTGGAAGGCCGCGATCGAGAATTGTTGGACGACCTGCGCGAGAACATGGAGCAAGCGGCCGAGCGCCAGGAATTCGAGGAGGCGGCCCGGTTGCGCGACCGTCTCTTCAAGGTGGAGCGGATGTTGGAAAAGCAGCGGGTGACGCAGGTCTCGGCCGTGGATCAAGATGTGATCGGCCTGGCACGGCAAGGCGACGCCGTGGACTTGCAGATTCTGTTCGTCCGCGGCGGCCTGTTGATCGGACGGAAAGATTTCTTTTGGCCGCAGTCGGCCGATGCCGCCGATGAGGAACTGGTTCGATCGGCCATCGAGCAGTTTTATAACAAAGACGGGCAACCGCCCAGGGAAGTTCTGATCCCCACCGCCCTCGAAGACGCAACGTTGATTGAGCAGTGGCTTTCCGACAAGCGGGGAGAGCCGGTTCGCGTGGTCGCTCCGGAACGAGGCGCCAAGCACCAATTGATCCTCCTGGCCGAGGAAAACGCGGCGGCGGCCGTCGCCGACCATCTGCGGGAAGAAGAGCGAGACCGACAGGCCGGCGCGGAGCTTCAACGGCTGCTCAGACTGGATCGGCCCCCTCGACGGATCGAAGGCTTTGACATCTCCAACACCATGGGCGATCTCTCGGTCGCTTCCATGGTCGTCTGGGAAGACGGCCGGATGAAGAAGGCCGATTACCGGCGCTTCAAAATCAAGACGGTCGGCGGCGCCAACGACTTTGCCAGCATCAAAGAAGCGGTAATTCGACGGTACGGCGCGCTTGAAGGTGAGTCGAGCGCCATAGCCGAAAGCCTCTCCCGTCCGGACCTGATCCTCATCGACGGCGGCCTGGGGCAATTGTCATCGGCCTTGGAAGGTCTCAAGGAGGTCGGATTCCCGAACGTCCCGGCCCTCGGCTTGGCGAAGGCCCGCAGCGGTAAAGAGGAGCGCGTGTTCTTGGCCGGCAGAAAAAACCCGATCACCCTTTCCCCAACCTCACCCGCAACCCATCTGCTCCAACAGATTCGGGACGAGGCCCATCGTTTCGCGCTCACTTACCACCGCCGCCTGCGCGGACGATCGTTGACGACGTCCGGAATCGATCGCGTCATCGGGATCGGCGAAGTTCGACGGAACCGATTACTCACCCGATTCGGCAGCCTGGACAAGCTGGCTTCCGCCGACGACGAGGCTCTTCGTGAGGCGGGGCTCGATCTTCGGACTATCGCCGATCTTCGGCGGACACTCGGTGAAAAAGACCGGGACGTTTCGTGAGGTCTCCCTCGCGGACGATCACGGTTTCTTAGTTTGTTAATAAAGCACGTGCAGGCCCACCGATCCGAGGTGCACGGAAGCTCGATAGGTGCCGTGAAGCGTCGGGCTGATGAAGCTGCCGGCGACCGTGCGCGATTCATAAAACCATTCTTGAAACGCAAGATCGATTCCGATTCCCTTGGGCCATAAAGACGACTCTCCGCTGCAAGGAATCAATCCCAACAGTCGCCCCGCTCCCTTGCAGAGCAACCCCGCGCCGAGGGAGAACGTGTGCGCCGACAACGACAACAGCGCGGGATTGAAGGTCCGGTTGGGAACGGGGTCTCCCGTGTAGGTATATCCCGTTCTGGCGGCCACCTCCCAGTGCGGCAACCAGGTCGGGTTCAACCATCGATACTCGGTCCCCACCGCGATGACGGGAACGTCGTTCCAGTCCTGCGGCTGACGGATAGTCGCTCCGTTTTGAAGTCGGATGTCGAGGTGTCTGTTGGCGCTCCACCCCACGTATTCCACGTCAAGCTCGATCTTCCATTCTTTTCCGCTCGTGCGGATCGGCCAATAGGCGATGGCGCCGGTGACGACGTGGGGGAGCGCCAGCTCCGTGGAGGCATCGAGGACCTTCACCCCCTCGGCCAGGATGGAACCGTTCAACGGCACGACCGCCCGACTGCGATACACGAGGCCGAGGGCCATGACGGGAAGCCCCGCCGCGTTTTTCAGCGGAACATATTGAAGACCCGCCGTCACTCCCGCTCCGGTTCCCTTCCCGTTAAATTCAATGGACGCGCCGGGTGGAAGGCCGAACGTGAAATCACTGATCAGTTTCGTCTCCGCATGGCCCTCGCCGAGAAAGCCGGCGAATGTATAAATGTCGGCGCCCACCCCCACGGATAACCTGTCGCTGATTCGATAGGCCACGGTAGGCTTGATGTCGATCAAGGGGAGCGTAGAGGAAGTCACGATGGTTCGAAACGGCCCGTCGATCGGATATCGTATATTTAACCCATAGGGTGACGTAACGCCGACGCCAAGAGTGACAGCCGACAGACGGGACATTCCCAGCATCCCCAAGTCGGCGCTGAGATAAAAGAAACTCGGAGGCGGCCAGTTGACGCTGCCGTTGAAGTCGCCATAGATCTCGCGGCCGGCGGGACTATCAAACGCAACGGATCCCCCGACCAGATTGGTTCCCGCCACACTCTGCATCCCTTTCGCCCGGCTCAATCCCGCCGGGTTATAGTGAACGGCCGAGGGGTCATCGACCGCCGCCGCGAACGCGTTGCCCTGACCCGCGGCTCGCGCTCCCTGCGGCTGAAATCGAATAGCCTGTGCGTTCGCCGATTCCGGATACAACGGGACGATCCCAAATACCAGCATGACGATGACTCCGACGGTGCCGTGCAGAAACATGCGGATCATTCCTTCTCTCGGCTCAACGCCGATCACCTCCATCGCACCGGAGTCGTGTCCGCGCCGCATAGCTTTCTCTCACATACGTATAGCTACCAGGAATACAATTCCTCGTGACATAGGGCCGTTCGGCCCTACGCACATTTAACAGATCGCCATCTTGATTTGGCCGTTCATACAAACTATGGTATCCGTACTTCTGCTTCGGCCTGAGGCTATATCGTATGGCATTCCAGCGCCCCTTTCCACGAAACATCTTCAGCAACCTTTCCAAACAGGAATGCGAACAGTTTCTGGAGATCGTTCATTACCTCACCCAGGCCGTGACTCCCGAACAGGTACGGGAGGTCTTGTTTCTGATTCAGCGGTACTTTCCCTTTACCAAATCGTTAGGGGGACTCGTTCGTCTAAGACCGGACGGAGGATTTTCCGGCTTCAGCAACGTCGTCAACGCCAATTTCCCGGACGAATGGCTCTACCTCTATTGGAAAAACGGTTTCGTCGAGGTCGATCCCGTTTTTAAGACGGCCTTGGAAGCCCCGGGCACTCGACATTGGCAGGCCATCTATCAAAGCCGGCCCTTCTCTTCCGAAAAAGAACGGGAGTTTCTTCAAACCGCGCAGCAGTTCGGTCTCCGCGATGGGATCACCACCGGCTCCGTTGATGAAGCGTGCGGACTTGCCACATTCTGCTCGTTCGCCAGCGAGCAATCAATAGACGCAGAGCGATTCATCCCACTTGTGGAATACCTGGGCTCTCACATTCATATGGCCCTTCTGAGAGCGGCGCCCAAAGCATCCCCCAAAACCGACCGCTGCATCAAGGAGCTCACGTCGCGGGAAGTCACGATCCTGAATTGGATGAAGAATGGAAAAACCAACTGGGAAATCGGCAAGATTCTCGGGGTGAGCGAACGAACGGTCCGATTTCACATCGAGAGCATCTTCTCCAAACTCGAAGTCACGTCGCGCTCGCAAGCCGTGGCCATCGCCATCGAACACGGCCTGCCCACACTGCACGGGTTGCCGTCGGCCAGTTAAGGTCCGGCTTTCTTCTCTCCCGATTCTCACATCATGAAATCGGACTCTCTCGGTGTTGCAGCTTGTCACGGCTCTTGGGCATCGCCTTGATAGACATATCACCTCTCTTCTTATTGTGCAAATTGCGCAAACCTGAAAACGGAGACCGCTGCCCCACCCCTCGGCTCAGTCTCGGCTCAGCTCGGCCTCGGCTCGGATTGACGACCGGTTGGTCCTCTCTTAAGCAATACCGGCCAATTGCTCACTCCTCTCAACGTCAGCCGACCTTCCGGACGCCACGGTTGCCGGATCGGTCCCCTCCTCTGGCGTTGCGGGCCCATGAGAAGCCGACGAAGGCGCATGGGCCGTCGAGGTCAACCACTCCAACATGGCGGGGCGCAGAATCGACGCCTGGGCGCGAAATTCGTCGAGGTCGAGCAATCCTCCTATGGAGAGCACCTCTGCAGGCGGGATGGCGACAGGCTCTCCGATGGGACGGCAGGGCCAACCGATCCGCTGCACGACCCGCAAGAGCTTGTGCTCGACCACCATGTACGTGTAGCGAACGCCGTTCGCGAGACACCATTGGTACATTCCCTTAAAGATGGTTTTCATCAATCTTCCGGACAACCCTCGGTCCGTTATCGACGGGTCCACCGCGAGTCTCGTGATCTCCGCCGTATCCGGCGTTTTCCGAACACGGTGCTCGCCCACTAAACAGGCGCTGAACTCACTTTCGATCATGAACGGAACGGGCGCATGTGTCATGCGGACCATCCCCAACAAGCGGGCTTCTGAAGAAAACACGCCGATCGACGTGCTCCATGCGTCGTACACGTCTTCCTCGAGTCGATCGGCGCGCTCCGGCACCCATTTCAACCGCTCGGCGAAGACACGATGGCGCAAGTGGTACGCCTGTCGAAGCTCCTCCTCATCGGTCAAGGTCTTGACCAACCATTCCCCTTCGTAGAACGACAGCTCTTTTTCCTCTACCAGCGCCGATTCCTTCATCGCTCCCTCCTTGTTTGCGCCCCGTCGGGGCGGTTATTTCGTGGATGGGAGCGATGGTTCCACCTTGCTGAAAAGAGGTCACCTGGCGAATCCGCCAGGTGACGGGGAAACGGCTTTCGCGTACATTCTGCTGGCCGGTCCGGTTGAACAGCATGGCCATACGGTCGTTGGTTCGCTTATCTCGATAAATCAACGATTTCTGTATTTTTTAATGAAGGAGGATATGACGTGGAGAGAGGCAAGAAAGGGTTCGGAATTCTCCAAGGCTTTCGAGACAACCGGCCTAACTCGGACTACCGCCGCGCGGAGGATGAATTTTCCCTTGAGAAAGGCGAAGTCTTTCCCTGCTCTTACGTGAAGACCTTCGGGAAAGACGACGTCGCCAGCGCGCTCAAAGCGATGGAACAGCGGGTCAATACTCTGCTGGAAGATCGTCGCCGCCTCGCGCAGGATCTCCACGATTGCATCTTGCAGTCGCTATACGCCGTCGGCTTAAACCTCGAGGCGTCCCGCCATCCGAATCCCGATCCATCCCAGGAATCCGCCCGGTCTCACCTGCACGTCGTGTCGCAATTGAACCATCTGATCCAGGACATTCGAGCCATGATCGAATCCCTGGAAGCCGGAACTATCCAAGAGTTCGACTTCGTCGCGGAACTGACGTCTCTTCGGGCGACCTATGAACAGGGAGGACGGCTCGCCATTCGGCTGGATCTCGATCCCGACGCGCCGGGCAATCTCACCAGCGAAGAGCAGAGAGAAATCCTGAACATCGTGCGAGAGGCCCTCAGCAACTGCGCCCGTCATGCCGACGCCTCTCGCGTCGTCGTCGCCATCCGCATAAGAGGATCGAAAGTCCGCGTCAGCATCGTCGATAACGGGCGGGGATTCGAACTGAACGGCGATTGCCGGCGGGGTTACGGACTGACCAACATGGAGGCCCGCGCGAGGAAGCTGGGAGGAACGTTCCGCGTCGCGTCGACACCGGGGCAGGGCACCACCGTCACCATCGATCTCTCACTGTCGTCCGTTTTGACGTTCGTATGAAACGCCCGATCATTCGCATCGTCCTTATCGACGACCACGAGATGGTCCGCCAAGGTCTGCGCGCGTTCCTCGAACGCGAAAACGATCTCACCATCGTCGGAGAAGCGGGAACGGCGGCCGAGGCCGTTCCCCTCGTCGAGCGCCTGCATCCTCACGTGGTCCTCCTCGACCTCCACCTCCCGGACGCGACCGGCGTGGACATTTGCCGGAAACTCCACGATTCGACTCCCCATACCCGTATTTTGGTATTGACCGGGCACGTCGAGGACGCCACGATCATCGCCGCTTTGCAAAGCGGCGCCCACGGGTACATCCTCAAGGACGTAAGATTGGAAGAGCTGTTACGAGCCATCCGCGCGGTGGCGGACGGTCGCGGCTACCTGGACCCCCGCGTCACCCAAAAAACACTCAATTGGGTTCGATCGGGAGCGATTGTAAGCCCCTTTAGCAACGGTCTCGCCAAACTGTCCAAGCAAGAACGTCTCATCATGCCCTTGCTGGCGGAAGGCAAAACCAACAAGGAAATCGCGGCACATCTCTGTTTAAGCGACAAGACCGTCAAGAACTACATCGCCAACATCTTTTTCAAGATCCAGGTAAAGCGCCGCGCCGAAGCCGTTGCGTGGTTTATCAAGGAAAATCGGGGTCCCTATACGACGGCCGCACCGCCGATTCAGCCGGTTCGGCATGACACCTGACTGATGCGCCGCCGCGCTTGAGGCCGTTTCGCCCATCGAAGACCTGGTCTTCTCTATCCTAATGGACTGATGCATTCTGGGTGCGGATTCGGAGAGCCACGCATGAAGAAACAAGACCCAGGCCATCAGATCCTCGATGGACTCCGGCATGCCTTTTTTGATTCACACCGCCCACGCACGCTTACCGGGCCACGACTCGACCAGACACGATGCTCTCCGTTTCCCGGACGTTCGAAATCCGGAAAGCAGGAGCCAAGCGCGTCTCTCACAGCCCTCACGCAACAGGTTTTTTCTCTCCTCACGCGCCATTCTCGAACCGCCCCTCATATCGACAGCCTCCCTCCTCGAGGATCCTCTGCGGGAGCTGTTCCCTCATGGACCACCCGACAGGCGAACGCCGCTCCCTGTCGGGAAAGGACGGAATCAGAGAACAGTGTCGCCTGTCAAATCCACCGACTCGCCGGGAAAATCAGGCACATCACCCGCATGTTTGGCGACCTGGCCGCTGAAGACTTCGACCTGACGGCCGAACTGCATAATCTCAAGTCCGTGTATGACGATATCGGTCGAGTGCGAATCGCCTTATCTCTCCAATCGGCCGCTCTTGAGACTCTCACAAGGAAAGAAGAACGCGAGATCCTCGGCCTCGTGCGGGACGGCGTGCGGCACCGTGTCCGCCATGCCCGTGCCACCCGCGTCGCGATTTCCATCCGACGGCTAGGGCGGAGGATTCGTCTCAGCATCATGGACGATGGAGAGAGCCTCGCCGCCGGCAAAAGACACGGCCAAAACCTTGACATCATTCGATCATTGGAACATCAAGCCAGAAAACTCCGCGGAACGATACATATCCATGCCAAGCAAAGACGGCGCTCGTGCATCACCATCGAATTCTCACTGGAACCGACGTTGACCCTCGTCTGATCCACAGGCAACGGAGTCGACACCGCGCCGAATTATTTCTCGGGATTACCTCTTGCGCCCTATTCCCCATCCTCCTGTTGAGAGCACCGGCGCCTTTGTACAGACATGATTGACTCCGTCCCAACGGATGATCGGAACAGCCGGACCTGAGCCATCCCATCCGATCACGATCGACTGGATTTTCCTCTTTCGCGGGTTTTACACTGGCTTATTGTTTTCATTACGACACTGTTATGATCTAGACTTTGAGTAAAAAATTACCCGATATGATCGCCGACATCACAAGCGACCAGCCTTTTTTGCCCCTCCACGACGAACTGGCACTCCTTCGGACCCGTGTCGCCGAGTTGGAACGGGAAGCCGCCGATCTTAAGTGGACGAATCGCGCGATCAACACCCTTGCCTCCTGCGCCGGAAACGTGGAAGGACTAGCGTTCCTGCGAACGCTCGTCCGACAACTCGCCGATATTTTGAAAGTCTCACACGTATTTATCACGGAATTGGCACCCGGCGGGACGGATCGAGTGCGGGTCGTCGCGGGCTGGTCTCGCGATCAGACCTCCGATCCGCTGGAGTACGACCTGGCGAGCACTCCTTGCAAGATCGTCATGGAGCAAGGCTCGGCCTTTTTCCCCGAAGGAGCCTGGCGGCTGTTTCCTCAAGACACGTATCCGGCTCGGCACCGCATCGAGAGTTACATGGGAGAATCCCTGTTCGGCCGAGACGGCCGAAAGACTGGGCACCTCTGCATCATGGACGAGCATCCGTTTCTGTTCAACCATGCCCAGGGGCGCGCCATCGTCAGGGTTTTCGCGGAACGAGCCGGCGCCGAATTGGAGCGGCTCCGCGCCGATGAGATCATCCGGCAGCGTGAAGAACGGTTCCGCATCCTATACGACGATAACCCCTCCATGTACTTCACTCTCTCGCCGGACGGACTTATTGTCTCCGTCAACCGCTATGGAGCCGCGCAGCTCGGCTACACGGTGGACGAACTGGTCGGCCAATCGGTGTTGACGGTCTTCGACGCAACCGATCGAGAGGCCGTTCTGGCTCAGCTTAAACAATGCGCGGATCATCCCTTCCAAGCATTCGCGTGGGAAATCCCAAAAATCCGCAAGGACGGGTCCCGCCTCTGGGTACACGAGCGGGCCAGAGCGATCGTGAGTTCAGACGGAAGGCTGATTATTCTCGTTGCCTGCGAGGATGTCACCGAGCACCGAAAAACCAGCCGGCTCCTCTCGACCTTGATTCGCGAATCACCGCTTCCCATCGTCAGCTTGGATCAAACAGCCAAGGTCACAAGTTGGAACCCGGCAGCCACCAAGTTGTTCGGCTGGACCGAGGAGGAAATCATCGGCAAGGAATTGCCGTACGTTCCGCCTGGAGAAGAGGAAGCCGCCGATTGCTTGTGGGAGGCCGGCGTCCGCGGAGAACTCACCGCCCCCGTTGAATTACGACGCCGACGCAAAGACGGCACCTTGATCGATCTGTTGCTCTGGCCGGTGTACGTGCGCGAAAAGCCGGGCGACGATGAATTTGAAACAGCCATCGGCATTCTTGTCGACCAGTCGAATTTGATCAAGGCCGAGGCGGCTCGCCGAGAAAGTGAACGTCGCTTGCGCATGATCATCGACAGTGAGCCGGAATGCGTCAAAACCGTCGATCCCGAAGGCCTGATCACGAACATCAATCCCGCAGGGCTCTCCATCCTCGGCGCGGAATCGGTGCAGGACATCCTTGGCAAACCGGTCTTTTCCTTGATTCACCCCGATGACCGCCCCGCCTATGAACGGTTCCATCAGGCAGTTTGCAAAGGAGAAGCGGGAGTCCTCACATTTCGCATTATCGACCTGCACGGGAACGAACGATATATTGAAGCCCACTCAGTTTCCCTCCGCCGTGATGACGGAGCCATTCTAGGTGCGCTCAGCATCGCCCGCGACATCACGGTTCGCAAACAAGCCGAGGAAGCCTTGCGCGCCAGCGAGTCGCTCCTCCATCGATTTGTCATCAACGCTCCAGTCGGGCTGGTGATCGCCGACCGAGACGGGCGGCTTCTGCACGTCAACCGCGCATTTTGTGAACTCACGGGCTACGGCGAAGAGGAGTTGCTCGGTCGGACCTCCGCCCTTTACACCCATCCCGATGACGTGGGCGACAATCTGGGTCTCGCCGCCCGGTTCGCCACAGAGGAGCGAGCTGCCTTGACATTGGAGCACCGGTACGTTCGCAAGAGCGGCGACGTCATTTGGGTGTCCGTGAAGGCCACACATGTTCAGTTGCCCAACCACGACCAGCCGCTGCTTCTTGCAGCGGTGCAGGACATCACCGAACAGCGGAAATCCGAACGATTGCTGGAGCAGGAGAAGCAGATCCTGGAATCCATCGCCGGCGATGCCCCCCTGTCCTCGGTCCTGGAAACCATCTGCAGGATGGTCGAAGCCACAAATCCCCACCTGCTGTGCTCGATCGTCTTTCTCGATGCGAGGCGCAACTGCCTCCGCCCTGGCCCGGCTCCCAGCTTGCCTGCGGAGTACGTCGCGCTTGCCGACGGCGTCGCCATCGGCCCCTCGGTCGGCTCCTGTGGCACCGCGGCCTACACGGGGCGGCCGGTCATTGTGTCCGATATCGCCACCGATCCGTTGTGGGCTTCCTGGCGGGATCTTCCTCTCGCCCACGGTCTCCGCTCCTGCTGGTCCATGCCAATTAAATCGCCATCGGGACAGGTGCTCGGCTCATTCGCGATTTACAGCCGCGCCCCCCGGCATCCCACCGCCACGGACTTGGCTCTCATGGAACGAACCGCTCACCTCGCCGGGATTGCGATGACGCGGACGCGCGCGCGGGAAGAACGGGAACAATTGAGCCAAGATCTCCACGACAATATTCTCCAATCCCTTTACGCCATCGGGATGCAGTTGGAAGCGAGCAGATTGGCATCCGCTCCGTCTCCAAAGAAGTCACGGGCGCACACGGCGCAGGCAATCGATCAACTGAATCGACTTGTCGCCGACGTCCGGCGGTACATCGCCTTCTTGAAGCATCCGTCGTCGCCGATCATGGATTTCGGGCACGCGCTCCGGCAATTGGTCTCGTCGTTCTCCGCGACCGGAGAAACGCCCCCAACCCTCGACATCCGAGATCCCATCGCCGACTTGCTCACACCCGAGCAGGGCGAACACCTTCTGAACATCGCGCGGGAAGCGCTGAGCAATAGCGTGCGGCACAGCGGCGCGAAACGACGCCTGGTGCGGGTAAGCCGAGCCGGCGCCTCGATCCGTCTGGAAATCCGAGACGACGGAATCGGCTTCGACCCGAAGAAACGGCGAAAACAGGGCCACGGCCTCAGCCACATGGCGGCCCGAGCTAAGCGCCTTCGGGCACGATTCACACTTGAAAGCCGCCCGCAAGCCGGGACGTGCGTCATCGTCGATGTACCGGTGAAGGAACCGTCATGAAGACCGCGCCTCTTGGGCAATCCAAAACCATCCGTCTGGTGATCGTCGACGACCACGAAGTCGTGCGCATCGGACTGCGCGCGGTGTTGAACCTCACGCCCGGCATCGCGGTGGTGGGACAAACCGCTCTGATGCGGGAGGCGACAAGCCTGTGTCTCCGTCTCAAGCCGGACCTTGCGCTGCTTGATATCCGCCTGCCCGACGGCAGCGGGGTCGACGCGGCGCGCGACATCCTCGCCTGTTCCCCTCGCACCAGAATTTTGTTCTTGACCAGCTTTGCGGACGACCATACGGTCATGGAAGCCATCCTGTCCGGAGCGCATGGGTATTTATTGAAAGATATTTCTTCTGATGCGCTGGTTCGAGCCATTCGGACCATCGCGTCCGGCCAACCCTTCATCGATCCGCGCCTGACGACTCCCTCTCTCCCATGGCTGAAGAACCGCCGATCCATCGCAAGTCGAGCCGGACGCCCGTTGCTCTCTCCCCAGGAGAAGCGGCTGTTACCGTTGGTCGCCAAGGGTCTGACCAACAGGGAAATCGCGCGTGCTCTTCAATTGAGCGAAAAGACGGTCAAAAATTATCTCGCCAGGATCTGTACAAAGCTCCAGATCGGGCGGCGGTCGCAACTCGCCGCCTTTTACGCGGCAAGTTTCAAGGGATCGGGAGGCTCTCTCGCCTGCTCTTCCGCTCAAGGTTTCGTCACTTCAACCGATACCATGTTTGAGTAACCGGCGTCGGCGTGGGGCTGATGCTGATCCGACGGGTGACTCCGGGCGTCTTCGACTCGACGGAAGCAGCCCTCTCGCGGGACCGACAAACCGCCCTCTGCTTCTATCTATGCCCCTGCTTTCGACCGATATCGCCTTCGGCACCGCGTTCGAAGAGGCCGCCATCGGCATGGCGCTCGTCTCGACCGAGGGGCGATGGCTGTCCGTCAATCGGGCCTTGTGCGACATCCTGGGTTACTCCGCGGAGGAATTGACCCGCACCTCCTTTCAAGCCCTGACTTATCCGGAGGACCTTGCCGAAGACCTTTTGCTGGTCGAGCGGACGCTGCGCGGAGAAATCTCAAGTTACCAGATGGAAAAGCGCTACGT
Source organism: Nitrospira sp. (assembly GCA_024331095.1). GTDB lineage: Bacteria > Nitrospirota > Nitrospiria > Nitrospirales > Nitrospiraceae > Nitrospira_D. The sequence continues at coordinate 33,908 of JANDJE010000005.1, forward strand.
TCACAAGACCGGGCGCTTGGTTTGGGCTCAGTTGAGCGTCACCTTGGTCCGAAATCCTGACGGGACGCCGCGTTTTTTCTTTTCCCAGGTGCAGGATATTACCGCCCGCAAAGAGGCCGAAGCCGTTCGGGTTCGTTTGCAACAAGCCGTCGATCGGGCACAGGAAGGGCTGGCACTGCTGACCCGAGACGGCACGTTGACCTACGCGAACCCCTCCTATGCGGCCATCTTCGACTACACGGCGCCGGAGTTGCTCGGCACCAACTGGGCACGATTATTCCCTCCGCAGGAAGTCTCCTCGCTCCACAATGTTCGGCTCCCGACAGTCGTGCAAGAAGGACATTGGCAGGGGGAATGTGCGGCCCTTAAACGAGGGGGGCAAACCTTCCATCTCGACCTGTCGCTGAGCCTTCTGCCTGCAACAGGGGAGGAAGAAGATACGATCCTGTGCGTCTGTCGGGACGTAACCGCCCGCAAACAGATTGAACACGACCTCCTCCTCGCCAAACAGCAGGCGGAAGCAGGCGCCCGCGCCAAAGCGGAATTCCTGGCGACGATGAGCCATGAAATCCGCACACCCATGAACGGCGTCATCGGGATGACCGATTTGCTGCTGGATACAGATCTGACCGCCGAACAGCGCGATTACGTCTCGACATTGCGCGCCTCGGCGGATACGCTGCTGTCGATCATCAACGATATTCTGGATTTCTCCAAGATCGAGGCGGGCAAACTCACGATTGAACAGATTCCATTCGATCTGCGGATCACCGTCGAGGACACGCTGGAGCTGCTGGCGCCGCTGGCCCAAAAAAAAGGGCTGGAGCTGGCCGCGTTAATCGACTCGGGCGTTCCAACGTGGGTGAAAGGAGACCCCGGCCGATTGCGTCAAATCCTCATGAATCTCGTCGGCAACGCCATCAAATTTACCGAGAGAGGGGAAGTTCTCGTCCAGGTGCTGCCGCTCGAGGAAACCGACGGCACCGTGCGCCTGCGGTTGGAAGTGATCGACACCGGCATCGGGCTGGCCGAAGAAACCAAGGCCAAACTCTTTCAGGCGTTCACCCAAGCCGACAGCTCCACCTCGCGCAAATACGGCGGCACAGGCCTGGGCTTGGCCATCTCCAAACGGCTGGTCCATCTGATGGGCGGCGAAATCGGGCTCCATTCCTTTCCCGGTTCCGGAACGCAGGTCTGGTTCACCCTCAGGTTGGGGCTTGCACCCGCCGACTCCCATCCTCCCAAACCGGCGGTGGAGAGTCTCCGCGGCTTGCGTCTTTGCATCGTGGATGACAACGCCACCAACCGCACCGTGCTTCAATACCACGCCACCTCATGGGAGATGAGCTACGGGACGGCAGAAAACGGCCACGCCGGGCTCTTGCTTCTACGGGCCGCCGCCATCGAAGGCCGTCCCTTCGACTTGGCTCTCATCGATCATCACATGCCGGACTTGAACGGACTGGATCTTGGCCGGACGATTCGAGCCGATCCCACCCTGAACCACACAAAGCTTGTGCTGTTGACCTCGCTGGGTCGACGGGGCGACGCGCGGTTGGCGCAGGAGGCAGGCTTTGCAGGGTACCTGACCAAACCGGTCCGCAAAGCGCAATTGCACGAGTGTCTGCGCCTGGTGCTGGGGCAATCCCGCTCCAGCGTCAACTCCTGCCGGAAGGCTTCGTCCGCTCCGTCGCCGTTGATCACCAGGCATCAGGTGGCCGAAGCCGGTGCCTCCGTACGGCTCCTCGTCGTGGACGACAACCCGGTCAATCAAAAAGTCGCCGTTCGGATGTTGGAGAAGTTGGGCTATCGAGCGGACGTGGCCGGCAACGGCCATGAGGCGCTGGCCGCCCTCGCCCGCCGCTCCTATGATCTGGTGTTCATGGATTGCCAGATGCCGGAGATGGACGGGTTCGAAGCCACACACCGGATTCGAGAGAGAGAACTGCGCCAAACCTCAACCGTTAAATCTCAGCCTTGCGAGATCGAAAAGCAGACCCGTTTGACCAACGACGACCCCCTCACAATGATTCCCGGCCGCGTGCCGATCATCGCCATGACCGCCAATGCTATGGAGGCCGACCGCCAACAGTGTCTGGCCTGCGGCATGAACGACTTCATCAGCAAACCGATCACCCGCGAGGCTCTCGAAGGGGTGCTCGCACGATGGCTGACTGCACGCGATTGACGACAAGCTTCTTCCCCTGACTTCTCACCACGGCTTCAGCTTCCGCCGATGTGAGCCAAACAGCAAAGGTCCGGCGACGGCTCAAGCTGTTCGCCGGCCCTGATTGACACCTTCCAATCCGCCTGACTACGATACAGCCCGCCTCATCGTGGGCGCGTCAACAGATTCTTATGGCCGACGATTCCATCACCCAAGTCCGAGACGGAACGACTCAACCTCCTCCCGTTCCGCTCTCACGCGCGGAGCATTGGTTTGAGGTCGTCGTCTTCGCCAGCCGATGGATCCAAGCTCCCTTGTACGCCGGTCTCATCGTGGCGGAATTGCTCTATGCCTATAAATTTCTGGTCGAACTCTGGGAAATGGCGATCCACATTCATCAGATGGACGAAACCGTGTTCATGCTGGGAGTGTTGGGACTGATCGATGTGACGATGGTGGCGAATCTTTTGACCATGGTCGTGATCGGCGGCTATGCCACTTTCGTGAGCAAGCTGGACTTGGAGACCCATCCCGACCGGCCCGATTGGCTGAGCCACGTCGATCCCGGCACCATCAAGGTGAAACTGGCGGCCTCGCTGATCGGCATCTCCAGCATCCATCTCCTGAAAGCCTTCGTGGACGTGGCGAACGAGAACCCCGAACATATCAAGTGGAAAATTTTCATCCACCTCACCTTTCTCGGCTCCGCCATTCTGCTCGCCTGGACCGACAAGATCATGCAGAAAGACAAGAATCACTGACCAGAAACCGCTCTCCGCCACGGTCATTCGTGCGGAGAACACCTCCGTTGTCTGAGCCATGTCCTTGCAGAACGGGCGCGAGAACGTACCGCATGAATCATGACCAAGCCGGCAAAAGGGATCCGTCCGGCCTTCGCCAATGTGGCGTCCAGGCGAGAGCGACAAGCTTCACGGCGATATTCGCCTTCGTCAGTTTGATGGAGATGGATTCCAACGGTTCGCTCAAGGGATCAATGGCGGCGGCGAGCGCCTCGCTTTCCGCTTTGAACTGAGCTTCGAGGTCCGCCAACTGCCGTTGAAGGGCCGAAAGGTTTTCTTCCGCTGCGCCGACGTCTTTCGATTCCTTGATGGCCCGGCCGGCTCCCCGGATCGCCGTGGCGGCCCGTCCGACGTTCGCGGCGCTGACGGTCTTGCGCCCAAGAAACGCGCCGAGGAGAGAAGCCCCGACCGTGATCACGGCCTGCACCTGGCTGGTCCGTGCCTCCGTTTCCTGCTTGACCTTCATCTGCTCGGCCCGTTTGATCCGATCTTGGAGCGCGGCGATCTTCGGCGCATACTTCTTTCGCAACGCCTCGACGGCCTGATCTCGTCGCTCGCGCCCAGCCTGTTGCTGCCGGAGACGAAAGTCCCGCTCCGACTCGCCGGGCTTGGACACTTCCTTGGTGCTGGGACTTCTCAACACCTCCAACTGCCTCGTCCGGTACAGCCACGCGGCACACTCCTTATTCCACTCGGCATAGTGTTTGGCTTTACCGGCAACGGCGGGCGGCGAAAGAAATTGCGCGCCGGCAGCCGGAGCCTGTTCGAGGTCCGCGACAGCCACATCGATGGAGCTTGCTTGATCCCAATCCACCGCCACCGGCCCATCCGCCATGGGTGCCAACAGGGTCACCGACTCCGTGGCATCAACGCCGAGTTTGGAATCGGTGAAGCGAACCTGCGCCGAGGCGATCAGCATCGGTGCATAAACCGCTTCGCATCCGCTCGGCTTGGCGCCGCGCAGCGGCACAAAGTATTGCGGCACGTCGGGCGGCAAGATCGGACGAGCGGCGTGGGAAGTGAGGGGTGAAGAGTGAGGCGAAGCAGTGGATTTCTCTTTCCCCTCACTGTTCGCCCCTAACCCCTTACCCCTCACCGGATCCATCAACGTCTTGATTTGCGTCCTCGTGAGCGGCCCGCGCAGGTAGGAGAGACACCAGCGGGTTTCAAAGACAACGGGCTCGTCCTCGTGCACGTTGTGCATCAGGAAAACACGATTGCCCAGGCCGGCTAGGATTTGCTCCATGCGGGTTCGATCAAACCGTTGTCCTGAACCGGCCGAGACCCCTTCCAACCCTTCGAGCACCCGCGCCTTGTCCCGCTCGGTCTGGAGCCGGCCGATGAACCAGGTGCCGGTGTTGGCCAAGCCTTTGTAATCGAGATCGACGGGATTCTGCGTGGCCAGCACGACGCCGAGCCCGAACGCACGGGCCTGTTTGAGCAACGTAAGGAGGGGCTGTTTGGACGGCGGATTGGCCACCGGCGGGAAGTAGCCAAAGATTTCGTCCATGTAGAAGAGGGCGCGCAGGCTCGTGGTGCCTGATTGCGCGCGCATCCACCCGATCAGTTGCCCCAACAGCAACGTGACGAAGAACATCCGTTCGGCATCATTCAGGTGCGCGATGGAGAAAATCGCATGGCGCGGCTTGCCCGCCGGTGTGTAGAGCAAAGACCGGACGTCGAGGGCTTCCCCTTCGAGCCAAGCCTGAAATCCCGGAGCGGCCAGCAGATTGTTGAGCTTCATCGCCAAGGCGAACCGGTCTTTCGACGGGAAGAAGGACTCGATATCCAGCACGCCGATTTTTGTCACGGGTGGCGTTTGAATGGCGTGAATCAACGAGGCGAGGTCGAGGTCCTCTTCGTTCTTCCAACGGTGATTGAAGATCGTGGATAGGAGAATGTGCTCGCGACTCTGGATTGGATCGGCATCAATCCCGATCAGCCCCAGCAGGCCCGTCACCGTGGTGTTGATGCGCTCGCGCAGCAGTTCGGGCTCGTCGCGCACGTCGGCACCGGGCGCCGCGAACGATTGCATGATCGAGATCGGCAGGCCGGCGTTGCTGCCCGGCGTGTAGATCACGACCTCGGCCGCCTCTCGCAACCGTTGAATCCGTTCTCCGCTCTGCCCCCATTCCGCCAAACCCCTCTTCCACAGATCGGCCTGTTGCGCCGCGTACTCGTCCGGCGAGAGCCCTTTCTTGCGCGCGTCGTCTTCATTGATCCACGGGCGGAACTCTTCCGTTTTCAAGCCGGGAAACGTCAGCATCAGATTGCCAAGATCGCCCTTGGGATCGACGATGATCGCCGGGATGCCGTCGATCGCCGCTTCTTCAAGCAGAGCGAGGCACAAACCGGTTTTTCCGCTGCCGGTCATGCCGACGCAAACGGCGTGGGTGACGAGATCCTTTGAGTCGTAGAGCAGCCAGCCGGGCTTGCTCTGCTTGGCGGCCAGGTCGTAGGGACGACCGAGATACAACACGCCAAGTTTTTCGAAATCGCCTGCAGCCGGTTCTTTTCCATCGAGCGACATCGTCACCACTCCTTAAAGATGAGGAAGACGGCGCCGACCATCAGGCCGAAGCCGGCCAGATAATTCCACTTGAGCGGTTCCTTGAGATACAGCACCGAGAAAAAACAAAACACGATGAGGGTAATGACCTCTTGAATCGTTTTCAACTGCGCGGCGGTGAACTCATAGTGTCCGATGCGATTGGCCGGCACCTGAAAACAATACTCGATGAACGCAATACCCCAACTCACGACGATCGCCGCCCACAGGGGCGCATCCTTGTATTTCAAATGGCCGTACCACGCGAAGGTCATGAAGATATTCGAGATGGTCAAGAGAATGATGGTGCGCATGCATCTCCTAAGTTTCTCCCGTCTTTACGGGCGGGACCCTCCCCGCTGGATAAAACGATGAAAATGTCCGTCACGGTGTTCTCCCGCGGCTCGGAGACTCCGCATGCGACACGAGTACGCGTAGTCTCTTCGCTCGCTGCGGCCTTGCCGGCGATTGTCCCGGTAGAAGCGCATCCGAAACTCGGTCATCGCTGAGTTTTTTCCCGCGCCCGATCGCGCCGGCGCTTTGCGCTCAAGTGCCACCTTGGATTCGAAGTCTGTCCAACGAAGCAGGTCGAGCCGTATGGGTTCGCCGTCCGAGTCCTTCCCGAGAGGAACCTCGAAGCGAACCTTCAGGCTGTCGGAAAAGTTGAGCCGCCGCGCGATCTCCCAAGCGAAGGGGACGCGAAGCATGCGCTCGCCTCGAAGTCCAGGTCCCGCTTGCCAGTTTCGGAAGTTGGTCCACGCCTTGTCGCATAAGACCGTTTATCTTTTCTCTCCGCTGATCCAATAATCCGGTTTCCGATGCTGGTGCGCGACGGCTATCACAAGAATATGATCGTGTTCCACGGAGTACAGCAACTTGTACGGGAACTTGTGAAGGAGGCATTTTCTGATTTCGCCATGCTCGACAGACCAGGCTTGCGGATATTCGGCCATCCGCAATGCAGCCTTTCTGACTTCTTCCTTGAATTTCCCGCCAAGCCCCGCATACTCAAGTTCATCGTAACGGACCGCGTCCTCCAACTCCTGCTCGGCCAAGTTGGTGAAAACGACGCGCATCATTCTTCTTTGAAGATCTCCTCCATCGGAATACCTTTCAGCCTCCCTTCTCTATATGCCTTGAGCCTCTTCTCCGATTCCTCGGCCCATATGTCATCCAGCTTCTTGTCCGGCTCATCGAGGCTTTTGATCAGCCCCTCCACAAGCGCGAACCGATCTTCCGGTCTCAGCTTCAACGCTTCTCCCAGAAGCTCTTTCATGCTCATCGTATTGCACCTCCAGTTTCTTCGAGCGTCACTCGTAGTCTCCGGCACATCCATACACCAGACTCGGTAGCTCCTTGTGGGCAAGTCTACTGTAATGTCGAGCACGCATCCACCCCCGCCTCCCTCAACACTTGTCCTGTGTAGGACCGTTTCGACTTCGCGATCTCCTTCGGCGGCCCTTCCGCCACGATCTCACCCCCTCGGTCCCCCCCCTCAGGCCCAAGATCGATGATCCAATCGGCGTTCTTGATCACGTCGAGGTTGTGTTCGATGACCAGGACCGTGTTGCCGGCTTCGACGAGTCGATCGAGGACGTCGAGCAGCCGCTGCACGTCGGCGAAATGGAGGCCGGTCGTGGGCTCGTCGAGGATATAGAGGGTCCGGCCCGTGGCACGTTTGGAGAGTTCCCGCGAAAGCTTGACCCGTTGCGCTTCTCCGCCTGAAAGGGTCGTGGCCGATTGGCCCAACTTCACATAGTGAAGCCCGACGTCATGAAGGGTTTGGAGCTTGGCCTTGATGAGCGGAATGTGCTCAAAAAATTCCAGCGCGTCATCGACCGTCATGTTCAGCACGTCGGCGATGCTCTTGCCCTTGTGCAGAATGTCCAGCGTCTCGCGGTTGTACCGCTGACCTTTGCAGACCTCACAGGTCACATACACATCCGGCAGAAAGTGCATCTCGATCTTGATGAGCCCGTCGCCTTGGCAGGCTTCGCAACGACCGCCTTTGACGTTGAAACTGTAGCGCCCCGGTTTGTATCCGCGGACCCGCGACTCCGGCAAGTTCGAATAGAGATCGCGAATGTAGCCGAACAATCCGGTGTAGGTTGCAGGGTTGGATCGCGGCGTGCGGCCGATCGGCGACTGATCGATGTCGATCACCTTGTCGAGCGCCTCGACGCCCTTCAGCTCCCTGCAGCCGTCAATTTTCGGTTTTTTGTGATAGAGCAGCTGCGAGAGCGAATGGAACAACACCTCCAGCACCAGGGTGCTCTTGCCCGACCCCGACACGCCGGTCACGCAGGTGAACAGACCAAGGGGAATCTTGGCGGTCACGTTCTTGAGATTGTGCTTGTGGGCTCCGACGACGGAGAGGAACCCCTTGGGCTTCCGTTGTCTCCGCGGCACGGCGACGGTCTGCGCTCCGCGTAGATATTGCCCGGTCAACGAGTTGGGATCGCCCATGACTTCCTGCGGCGTGCCTTTGGCGACCACCTGCCCGCCGTGCGACCCCGCGCCGGGCCCCATGTCGAGGATGTAATCGGCCGCCAACATCGTCTCGGCATCGTGTTCGACGACCACTACGGTGTTGCCGAGATCCCGCAGCTTGAGCAGCGTTTGCAAGAGGCGGCGGTTGTCCCGCTGGTGCAGGCCGATCGACGGCTCATCGAGGATGTAAAGCACGCCGACGAGACCGGAGCCGATTTGCGTGGCCAGTCTGATTCGCTGTCCTTCTCCACCGGACAGCGTGGCCGCCGCCCGATCCAGCGTCAGATAATCGAGGCCGACATTCATCAAGAAACCCAGCCGCTCACGGATTTCCTTCAAGATGCGATGCGCGATCACCAATTCGCGATCCGTCAGCTTGAGCGACAGGAAAAACTCCGCCGCCGCTCGGATCGAGAAGCCGGTCACCTCGGCGATGGATTTCCGCTCGAGCTTGATCGCCAGGCTCTCCGGTTTCAGTCTGGCCCCCCGGCAGGCCTCGCACACATCAAGCAAGGTGAAGTCTTCCTCCTCGGCGTAACCGGGCGTCACGTGATAGCCGATGCCGTCGCAGGCCGGGCACGCGCCGTGCGGGCTGTTGAAGGAGAAGATTCTCGGCGTCACCTCGGGATAGCTGACGCCGCATTTGATGCAGGCCAGTTTGTCGCTGTAGAGCCTGGGCTTCCCGTCCTCGGTGAGGACTCCCACCAACCCGCCGGTCAGTTTGAGGGACGTTTCGACAGAATCGGCCAACCGCCGCATGAGGGCGTCGCCCTGCTTCATCACGAGGCGATCGACGACGATCTCGATCGTGTGCTTTTTCTGTTTGTCGAGGGCGATGTCTTCGCCAAGATCGACGACAGTGCCGTCGACGCGGGCGCGGACGTAGCCGGCCTTGCGCATCTCCGACAGTTCTTTTCGATATTCTCCCTTCCGCCCGCGCACGATCGGCGCCAGAATCTGGAACTTGGTCCCTTCCGGCAAAGCGGCGATGGCGTCCACCATTTGTTGAACGGTCTGCGCGGCGATTTCCTCGCCACATTGGAAACAGTACGGATGGCCCACCCGGGCGAACAGGAGGCGCAGATAGTCGTAAATCTCCGTAACCGTCCCGACCGTGGAGCGGGGATTATGGCTGGTGCTTTTCTGCTCGATGGAGATGGCGGGCGACAGCCCTTCGATCGAATCGACATCGGGCTTGCCCATTTGTTCCAGGAACTGCCGCGCATAAGCGGACAATGACTCGACGTAGCGGCGCTGCCCCTCGGCATAGATGGTGTCAAAAGCCAGCGACGACTTGCCCGACCCGCTCAAACCGGTGAGGACCACCAGCTTGTCGCGCGGGATCTCGACGTCGATATTCTTGAGATTATGCTCGCGGGCGCCCTTGATGATGATCGAGCCGGGCATGGGGGCGGATTATATCATGCGACGACTCGACACATGGCCGTACGCCCGGCTCGGTCTTCCGCCGCCCTCGGAGAGGGCGCCGGGATTTCCCTCTCCAGGGTACATTGCTTTCGCTTACGACCGTTCCGGCCGCCTCCCCACCGCCCGGATGTTCACGAGCTTATTGAGGACATCAAACCAAAAGGGAGCCCCTAACGACACCGCCCCCGTCGTCAAAAACAATCCTACGACTTTTAGCGCCCAGGCTCCTACCCCTTGGGGAAACGACGTCGGAAGCCCCGGCTCGCGCGACCAGCCGAGTGGAAGGCTCAATTTCTTCGTTTCCTCGGACATCTGTTTGATGAGTTCCACCACCTGCCCATTTTCCTGCGGCAACGGCTCCTTCGCCCTGGCTTCGGCCATCGCCACAAGCGATGCTCGCATGGTGGCGTCATGGGCCAGCGTGTTTACGATCAACACGGTATCGGCGTTGACGAGGAGGGTGACCGCCAGCGCCCACACAAAGATCAGCAATTGCGCTCTCTTTTTGTACCAGCCGGAGACGCGGTCCATCGCGTCGTCGTACCACCGTTCCACATTCTCGCGCGCTTTTTTGAGGTCATCGCCCGCCTCATCGATCAAGTTCAGCAAGACCCGTTTGACCGGCTCATTGGAAAGGGAGGCGACGGAAGCCCGCATCTCGTTCAATGTTCGCGTCTTCGACGACCCCTCAAGGGGGGCGACCACATCAAACAGCGCCATGGCAAACACGCGAGAGGGAATGTAGGACGGCAACCGGCCGGCCCGTCCCAAGTGTTTGACCAACGCATGATCATAGAGTTGCCGGGCCAGACCCGATCCTTCCGCGTCGTACAACAAGTTGCGCACCCCTTCCCAGAGATTCTTGGCCCGCATGTTGAGAAATCCGGCCACCCACTCGTTCAAGACAGAACACACCAGCGACAACTGCAGATAGATCAGCGAGAGACTCATTGCAATTTCAAGCGCCTGCGAACCGAACATCGCACGACCTCCTTCACAGTTCTTCCCTCGCCGGCCCTCTTTTGCTTTACAAACTCCAAGGCGACGAGACGATCTGATCAATCGTGAATAACCGGTGGTCGGAGGATACGCCGTTTTGATGAAAGAATCACTCTCCGGTAAAAGCCATTCACCTCCCGGACCTGCTCCATCATCGCTTTCGTCCGGCGACAGACAAGCCGGCTTGACACCGCCTCGAAGCGGGTGCTACCACGGTCCCCATGGTGCAAACCGAGGACCCCGCCGCCGCGCAACAGACGAAAGTGCAAGCCAAGGTCGTCTCGACGTGGTCCGGCCGGGCGCGCGAACAAGCCGTGCAACGGATGTTCACAGCCATTGCCGGCGTGTACGACCTGAACAACACGCTCTTAAGTTTCGGTCTTCATCACCGTTGGAAGAAAATCGCCGTCTCGTTCGTCACGCCGGTCGAACGTGGCCTGGCGCTCGACGTGGGTGCCGGCACCGCCGACTTGGCGATCCTCGTGGAGCCGCGCATGGGCCCCAACGGGCGTGTGATCGCATCCGACTTGAACCACGCCATGTTGGCCGAAGGGCTCAAGAAAGTGGCCGGCAAGGGGTTGACCGGCAAGATCGTCTGTTTGCAGGCCAGCGCCGAACGGTTGGGGTTTGCGGACGACACCTTCGACGCGGTGACGACGGGCTTCTGCATGCGCAACGTCGGCAACTTGCCGCTGGCCGTCGCCGAGATCCGCCGCATTCTCAAGCCCGGCGGCCGGTTCGTCTGTTTGGAATTCTCCCGCCCGGTCTATAAATGGCTGCGGACCCTGTATGACTGGTACTCGTTTACGCTGCTCCCCTGGATCGGCACGAAAGTGGCCCGTGATTCCACCGGCGTGTATGAATATCTCCCGGCCTCGATCCGCACGTTTCCCGACCAAGAACGGCTGTGCCAGATTCTCCGCGAAGCGGGCTTCCGACAGGTGGAATACCGAAATCTGACGGGAGGAATCGTGGCGATTCACGTGGCGACAAAATGACGTCACCGGTCGGTTCCACGATCCCGTCGTATTGCTAGTCGTATCCATGGCTGATCCGCAAGGAACTCCCTCAGGCTTGGATCATGAAGCCTGTCTTCTGCTCGCATGATCGGCCTTGAGGCCTGACGACCGACGGTTTGCCCCGCCCGGCTCCATCATCCAAGGGAGGGCGCCTTGCTTTCGGATTCAGCCCGATGCTATCATCCGACTTCTTCGAGGATCGCTTGCACGGCGGTCTCATGGATTCTCACGTAATGACGCGGACATAGTACTCTTCAGGGCCTGGGGGAAGTACTTCATGTACAAGACCATTTATATCCCGGTTGACAATTCCGACCATTCCAACGCCGCCGTGGACATCGGCATCCACCTGGCGAAGCGATTCGGTTCCAAGATCATCGGCAGCCACGTCTACGCCGCCAAAATGCACGATAAACGCTTCAAGCAGATGGAGGCCGGTCTGCCGGAAGAGTATCACGACGAGAAAGAACTCGACCGCCAGCGCCAAATTCACGATTCCTTGATCACGCGCGGGCTTCAAATCATCACGGACTCGTACCTCGATTACGTGGACAAGAAGTGTTCGGAATCGAACCTGCCGATCGAACGCCGCTCTCTTGAAGGGCGCAACTGGAAGGTCTTGTCCGAAGACATCAACACCAACGGGTACGATCTCGTCATCATGGGAGCCCTGGGGGTGGGGGCCGTCAAGGAGAGCGTGATCGGCAGCAACACGGAGCGAGTGGTCCGTCGCGTGCGCAACTCCGACATGTTGATCGTCAAGAACGTCCAGCCGATGCGGACGGGCAAGATCGTGGTCGCGGTCGACGGCAGCCCCTATTCGTTCGGCGGCCTGATGACCGCCCTGCAGCTCGGCAAGGCGTTCGACATGCCGGTCGAGGCGATTTCCGCCTTCGATCCCTATTTTCACTACGCCGCTTTTCACAGCATTTCCGGCGTCTTGAACGAGGAAGCCGGGAAGGTGTTCCGTTTCAAAGAGCAGGAAAAGCTGCACGAAGAAATCATCGACAGCGGTTTGGCCAAAATCTATCAGTCGCACCTCGACATCTCCCGCGAGATCGCCCAGGCCGAGCAATCGGATCTCAAGACGACCCTCCTCGATGGAAAAGCGTTTGAGAAAATCATTCAATACGTCCGCAAAGACGTCCCGGCCCTGCTGATCGTCGGCCGGATCGGGGTGCACAGCGACGAGGACATGGACATCGGCAGCAACACGGAAAATCTGCTGCGCAGCGCGCCTTGTAACGTTCTCGTCTCGAACAGAAAGTACGTGCCGCCGATCGATACGCAGGCGGAGTACACCATCGCCTGGACCGAAGAGGCCCTCCGCCGCATGGAGAAGATCCCCGTCTTCGCCCGCGGAGTCGCCAAGACCGCCATTCACCGCTATGCGATTGAAAAGGGCCACACGATCATCAGCAACACGGTCGTGGACGCGGCAGTCGGTCATATCCTGCCCAAGGGAGCCATGGAGGCCATGCGGGCGCTGGGCGGAAGTCTCGATCAAGCCGGTATCGATCGGAACAAAATGCAGGCCGACGACGCGGTGGCGCAAGACCTGATGGGCGCGACCTTGAGCGGCATCATGACGCAAATCGTCGAGGAGAAGCCCAAGACGTCCGATTCGACGCAGGCCTACCTCGCTCGCATGAGCCAAAATTATTTCGTGTGCGACGGATGCGGTTACATCGGAAAAGGCGACACGCCGGTCAAATGTCCGGTCTGCGGCGCGGACGGCTCGCGATTCAAACAAGTGGACAAGACGATCTTCGAAGCGGCGGCCCAAGCCGAAGGAGGGCTGGAAACGGACGTAGCGTACGACGACGTCCCCATGCAGTGGACAAAAGACGCAAAAGAAGCCATCCGGGCCGTCCCGGCAGGCTTTCAACGGCGCCGGGCCAAGGCCAAGATCGAGAAGACCGCCCGCAAACTCGGCATGACCACCGTCACCCTGGAATTTGCCGCCCCCATGATTAAAGAGGCGGCGTCGGAGGATTACCGTCCGATCTTCTCCAACAAGGGAACGGGAATCTCATCGGAGGCGGCGGCCAAGCTGGGAATTGCAGGAGGGGCAACCGACCAGCACGGCAACGGCGCCCATGCCCCCGCTGAGACGAAGGTCCAACAGGATGCCGATGCTTCCCCCTATACCTGGACTGCGGAAGCGCAGGCACGGCTGGAACGGGCGCCGGAAGGCTTCATGCGGGACTGCACAAAGGCTTTGATTCTGAAACACGCGGAAAAGATCGGCGTGACCCATATTACGCTGGAAGTCGCCAACGAAGGGATCGAGCAGGCCAAAGGCTACATGGCCGAGGCCATGAAAACCGGCAATCTCAAAAGCATGATCGCGGACCTGACCGGAAAAGGACGCGCCTAGCTCGTCTCACGTCATCTCTTCATGACACGGCTCCGGAGAGGCTTCCTTCGTTCCACGTCCTATTCCGCCCGCGCGGCAGGACACTATACAGGGCACTATTATAATTGGCTCGCATGGGCAAATCGCTTCCCATTCTAAATCCGTCTCCCGCGCCGGGCTCTCCACCGTACCAAAGTCTCGGCGACCGCTCGCCTTCGCCGCTTCGGGACGGACGAACCGTCGATGACTTCAAGCCCTATCTCGTCGCGCTCAACCTGACCAAGCGGTGCAATCTGAAATGCGACCACTGCTATCTCGACGCTACCACCAGAGCGTCGGGCGGCCATGACGAGCTGTCCACCGAAGAATGTTTCCGACTGATCGATCAGATTGCCGACGTCAACAAAGGCTGTCTGCTGGTCATCACGGGAGGCGAGCCGCTGGTGCGGCCGGATATCCTCGACATCGCCCGCTATGCCGTGAACGCCGGCTTCATGGTCGTCTTAGGGACGAATGGGATGCTGATCGACGATCGGATCGCCAAAACCCTGGTCGAGATCGGCGTGATGGGGGTGGGCATCAGTATCGACTCGCTGGACCCGGCCAAACACGACGCGTTCCGCGGCATTCCGGGAGCGTGGAACGCCGCGGTCGCCGGCATCGAAGCCGGCAAGCGCAACGGCCTTCAGTTTCAAATTCACTTCAGCGTCCAGCCTATGAACTATCAAGAACTGCCCCAGGCCATCGAGTGGGCCCATCGGCTCGGAGCCCGCGTGTTCAACGTATTCTTCATGGTGTGCACGGGGCGGGGAGAAGAACTGACCGATATCACGCCGGCTCAGTACGAAGAGGCGCTCGGCTATCTGGTCACTTGCCAGGACAATTACAAAGGCATGCTGGTCCGCGCCCGATGCGCGCCGCACTTCAAACGGCTGGCCTATGAGAAAGATCCGAACTCTCCCCTCACCAAGGCAACCGGCTACATGGGCGGCGGCTGCCTGGCCGGCACCAACTATGCCCGCGTGACCCCGAACGGCGAATTGACTCCCTGTCCCTACATGCCCCTCTCGGCCGGGAACGTGCGGCAGCGCAGCTTCGCGGACCTGTGGAACCACTCCGACATTTTCAACTCATTCCGCTACCCTCAACTCAAGGGCAAGTGCGGAGACTGTGAGTATTCGGATATTTGCGGGGGGTGCCGCGCGCGTCCCTACGTGGATCACGGCGATTGGTTGGACGAGGATCAGTGGTGTCTGTACACCCCCAAGGGCGGGGAGAAGATCAAAGTGGCGTTCAATACGCCGGAAGACGCCCCGATCCAATGGGACGACGCCTCGTCGGTGCGCCTCAGCCGCATTCCGTATTTCCTGCGAGCCATGGTGAAAAAGGGCGTCGAAAAACACGCCCGGGAACATAACATCTCACTGATTACCGTCGAGCTGATGGAAGAGTTGCGCAAGAAGCGATTCGGCAACGACGCACCGGTTTTTAAGTTGTAGCGCGTCGCTCGCAACGCCCGTGAACGGGCCGAACGCGGATGTACCCTTCGGGTGACCGTTTCTCTTTCAGGACACATCGCACATGGACGCTTTTCAACAGATCTTTTTTGATCTCAACACGCTCATTCCGATTCTCAATCACTGGATTCACCTACTCTCGGCGGTGATCTGGATCGGCGGCCTCGCTTTTCTTGTTTTGGCGGTCACCCCGGGCCTTCAAACGGCGGTGCCGAAGGAGCAGGTCAAACCGATCACGGACGTCTTCTACCGCCACTACAAGAAAGCGGCGGGCGTTCTTTTGGTCGTCCTCCTGTTTACCGGCGGCATCAATCTGCACTACGTCAATCAGGTCATCACGTCGCAAACCGGCGCCGGCATGCAGCATCATGCCAAGTATCTGATCGTTTTTTGCATCAAATTGCTCCTCGTGCTCGGTCTTCTCACGCTTTTTTTGTACACCGTGATTTTCAAATCCGATGACCAAGCCGAAGAGGGGGAAACCTACGAGGTCATTCCGTTTCAGCGCGCCGCGCTGTGGATGGGATTCTTTATCGTGCTGTGCGCCGCCGCGATGAAACACCTGCATCTTTGAAAAACGAATCGCGGGGCCGCTTGCGGAGTCCGGGAAATCGGCGGACGCGCACGGAAGTCATCGCGAGCGCTTCGGGTCGGACCACGCCCGTTTGAAAACCGTTCTGAGACCGAAATAGCCGATCGAGTCCTTCAGATTCGAATAGAGCCGCTTGATCGGATTCATGTCCGAATTCGTCACGTACTCCATCGTCAACACGATCCGCTCTTCTCCTTCTCCGAGAGGCGTGACGGCGTGCCAGAGCTTGTCTCCGTTGAAAATCACCAGGTCGCCCGGCTCGGTGACCAGTTCAAGATGACGGAGCGGTTTCGTCGGATGATTTTTGAAGAGGTCGCATACCAACTTGCAGCATGTTGACCGGTCGACCAACCCCATCAAAATCGTATAGCGCGCCCCCTTGTAATACGACGTGTCATAGTGAAAGCCGATGTGGTCCCCGGGTTCCGTGTAGTAGTAGAGCGCGCACGCGTGGGGATCATTGTCCGGGCAGACCATCACATCCGCGTCCGTAAGCCGGTTGAGGAAACGTTTGAACGACTCCGAGCGGTAGATGTCCAAAAAGCGGGGGGCTTTTTCCTGAACCGTATAATAGCTGACGCTTCCGCCTTTCTTATGGCCGGGAATGTAGTTGCGATTGAGTTCGCTCTTCACGCCTTGCGCCTGCGGCACCAGGACCTGTTCCACGAAGGCCCGCGGCAAAAACTGCTTGATGACCAGAAACTCTTCTTGATCCCAATACTCCCCGTGCAGCCGGTCGAGATCCAACGCCGCCACCGCTTGATCGACCGCCTCCACCACGGTGTTTGCTTCACGTATCATGGACGTCCACCCTTCAACATTTCAACATTGTGGTCATAATCTCCACGATCGGACCTACCTGTCTTTTACTATCGACCTTGCTCACGATGATGCTCGCATGGGCGATCCTACGGTGCGCGGGAGGACGCCGACGGAGATCGCTCTTCCTACGGCTACGGCCCGGTCAAGACCGGAGCCTGGACCACTTCAACGTCAGGCGGGATGACGAACTCGAACGTCTCGTTCGCCAAACCCACGTTCGCCCTCAAATCGGAAAATTCAAACGTCGAGACGTTGCCGCTGACTTCATACAAAGACACGGTGCGGAGAAAATACGTTTTAGGAAACACCTCGATGACGATTCGCTGAGGGTTTCTTGTCGATTCGTGGTCCTTGGCCTTTGGCACCAGCGTGACGAGACGAAGCCCGCCCGTCCCCCGCTCGTTGCCCTCCGCCGGCCGGATGTCGAAGGATTCTTCCAACTTGCCGACCCCCTGCAACAATTCCAACGGCGCCTTGGAGGCCGCCATCTGCGTCAACTTTCCGACCAGCACCTGTTTATGTTCCGGCACATACACCTTGACGTCGTCATTGGTGACGTAGATTCGTTCGTTCGCCGGTTCCAGATAGTCCCACCGCAATCGCCCCGGCCGTTTCAGATACACCTTGCCGCTCGACGTCACGGGCCGTTCGAACCCTTCGATCCTGGTTTTTTGGACAAAGTCGGCCTGCAGATCCTTGGTTTTCTCATACCGACTCTGAATATGTTTGACGATGTCGCGGACTTCTTGAACCGCTTGATGATCGACAGGCCCTTCCGCTCCCCAAGCCGAGGAAGTCACGCAAAGAGCCAGCGGGATCCAAACCCATCGACGACTCATCCCTCCACCGCTCCCACGGGCCCGCGACGCCCCAGCACCTCGCGCCGTCCGTCACGACCCGCCGCCCCCACGATGCCTTCCGCCTCCATTCGCTCGATCATACGAGCGGCCCTCGGATAGCCGACCCGCAGCCGCCGCTGGAGGAGCGAGGCCGACGCCTGCCCGGTGCTCAGCACCAGCTCTTTGGCCTGCTCATACACTTCGTCTTTTGCTTCCTCTTCCGCCTTTGCTTCGTCGCCGTTGAGCGATTGCAATTCCTGATTGTAGGCGGGCGCCGCCTGTCGCTTCACAAACTCCACGACCGCCCGCACGTCGTCGTCCGACACAAAAGACCCGTGCAACCGAACGAGCCGGCCGGTACCGGACGCGAGATACAACATGTCGCCCTTGCCGAGCAAGGCCTCCGCCCCGTTCGCGTCCAGGATCGTCCGCGAGTCGGTTTTCGAGGACACCTGGAAGGCGATGCGCGCGGGGAAATTCGCCTTGATCAAACCCGTCAACACGTCGACGGAAGGCCGCTGCGTCGCCAGCACCAGATGGATACCGGACGCCCGCGCCATTTGGGCCAGCCTCGCGATCTTGTCTTCCACCTCCTTGGGAGCCACCATCATCAAATCGGCCAGTTCGTCGATCATCACCACGATGTAGGGCAACGGCTCCGGAGGCGTCGGTTTCGTCTGCGTGCAGCCCGGCTCGCCGGCGGCGATCGCGGACTCTCCCGCCGACAGCCGTTCCTCCTCCGAGAGAAACTGCATCGGCAGCTCCGGCTGTTCAACGGATGGAGACGGTTTTCCCGTGACGGCTTCATGCAGGCCGGCCACTTTGCGATTGTACGCGTCGATGTTTCTGACTCCGGCCTCCGCCAGCAATTTATACCGGCGCTCCATCTCGGCCACGACCCATCCCAGTCCTTTGGCCGCCGACTTGGCGTCGGTCATGACCGGCCGCAACAGATGGGGGATCCCCTCGTACGATTGAAACTCCAGCATTTTGGGGTCGATGAGCAACAATTTGACTTCGTCGGGCTTGGCCGAAAAAAGAATGCTCAGCAACATCGTATTGAGCCCGACGCTCTTCCCCGCGCCCGTGGCGCCGGCCACCAACAGATGCGGCATGGTCCTGAGATCGGCCGTCACCGGCGCTCCGAAAATGTCTTTCCCCAGCGCCAACGTCAGTTTTGAGCGCGCCCTGGAAAAGGCGCCGCTCATCAACACCTCCTTAATGGAAACGGTTTCACGCGAGACGTTCGGCACCTCGATGCCGACCACCGATTTTCCCGGAAGCGGAGCCACGATACGGAGGCTCACGGCCTTGAGCGCCAGCGCGAGATCGTCCGCCAGATTCACAATCCGCGCGACCTTGGTGCCCGGCGCCGGCTCAAACTCGTACATCGTGACGACCGGACCGGGCCGAACTTCCGTCACCCGGCCTTCGATGCCGAAACTCGACAAGGCTTTTGAGAGCACTTCGGTCTGAGCGTACAGTTCTTCCTCGGACACGCGGGCCGTCGAAACGGGG
Organism: Nitrospira sp.; assembly: GCA_024331095.1. GTDB lineage: Bacteria > Nitrospirota > Nitrospiria > Nitrospirales > Nitrospiraceae > Nitrospira_D. The sequence continues at coordinate 53,006 of JANDJE010000005.1, forward strand.
GGATCGCTGAGAATCGTCGCCGGATCGGGAAGGCGATACTCGCCGGGTGCCACGGAAACACGGGAGCGCTCTCGTTCGACAGGGTGTTCTCTCTCCGATCCGACCGTGGAAGAGACAAAGACCGGCTTGCCGCCGCTCCCGGCGAGCCCGCTTGCCGACGTCGGCGTTTCGACGACGCCTTCGGTTTCGACACGTTCACGGCCGACGCCGATCATCGCGGGAGGTTGGACAACCTTCCGATTTTCAGATTCTTCTTCGCGGCCGCCGGTCGGTTTGGGGTCGTGGTCTCGACATTCCGAGAGTCGGGAGCCCGCCCGTTCCAGCCACGCTCTGCCTCGATCCCGAATACGCCGAGCCGTTTCGCCGAGCGAGAGCGGAGCGGTAAACAAGAGCGAGACCAAGAACCCCGCGATGATCACAATGTGGGCGCCCGTCCCCGCGAACACCGCCCGTAATCCGTTCCCGATCAACTGTCCGACCACGCCGCCGGCCGCGCCGCGAGCAATCACCCCGCTGCTGACGGTCGGCACCCCCGTCGCTTCCAGATGCAGAAACGCGCTCAAAAAACACACCGCCGCAAGCGAGCTCGCCGCCGTTCGGAGACTGATATTCACAGGATTGCTGGAGAAACAGCGGATTCCCAGCCGGGCCAACAAGACGGGGAACAAATACGCCGCTCCTCCGATCAGATGGAAAAACCCGGCGCCTACCAAAGCACCGAACGATCCGATGAGATTTTTCGGTTGAGGCGACGACGCGACGCCGGTCGCCGGCGTCGTCGCCTCGCCCGGCACAAACGAGAGGAGGCTCAGGAACAGCAGCAGACTCACCGCAATCGCGATGACCCCGGCGACTTCTCGTTGGAGATGGGAAGAAGCGTTGGAACCGCGGCGAGACTCGCCCCGCTTGGCAGAGGTGGTCGCACCCATGAAGCGATGCTAGCACAGGGCACAGGTCATTTCAAACAAAGGTCAAACGAGAGCGGTCGCCGAATCGACAGGAACCGGCTCCGTTCCAAATCTCGAACGCCGCTACGGAGAGACGGGGGGCGCGGTATGGCGGATGATCTTCCCCTCGACGAGATAAACCACCAGCTCGGCCATGTTGGTGGCGTGATCGGCGATTCGTTCCAAATATTTCGCCACAAAGCTGAGCCGGATCGCGCGCGAAATGGTATGGGGGTTCTCGATCATGAACGACAGGAGCTCGCGGAAAATCTGCTCCATCAGATCATCGACCAAATCGTCGTCTTTGAGGACTTTTCTCGCGAGCGCCGCATCTTCTTTCACGAAGGCGTCGATGCTTTCTTTCACCATCATCCTGGCGATGCCGCCCATCCGTGGAATATCGATGTAAGGTTTCAACTGAGGTTCTTGATTCAGTTCGATCGTCCGCTCGCAGATATTTTCGGCCAAATCGCTGATCCGCTCGAGCTCCGTCGAGATTTTCATGGCCGTCGTCACCAACCGCAGGTCCCGAGCGGCCGGCTGATGGAGCGCCAGCAGGCTGATGCATTCTTCGTCGATCTCCACGTCCAGGGCGTTGACTTTGTGATCCCGTTCGATCACCTGACTCGCCCGTTCCGAGTCTCGCTTTACGAGCGCCTCGAGCGCTTTGTCGATCTGATCTTCCGCCAAGCCGGCCATCCGCACCAATTTGGCCTTGAGTTCGGCAAGTTCTTCGTCAAAATGCCGTTGCGTCATGCGCTCAACCGAACCGTCCCGTGATGTAGTCTTCGGTCTGTTTCTTCGCCGGAGTCGTAAACAGTCGTTTGGTGGGGCCGAATTCCACAAGTTCTCCCAGATACATGAACGCCGTCCAGTCGGAGATTCGCGCCGCTTGCTGCATATTATGCGTCACGATCAGAATTGTCACGCGGCGTTTCAAATCCTGCAACAGCTCCTCGATGCTGGCCGTCGCAATAGGGTCGAGCGCCGACGTCGGCTCGTCCAACAGCAGCAGCTCCGGATCGGTCGCGAGCGCGCGGGCGATGCAGAGACGCTGCTGCTGCCCTCCCGACAACGACGTCCCCAGGGCGGACAATCGATCCTTCACCTCTTCCCACAAGGCCGCGCTTCGCAAGGCCTGCTCGACCTTTTCGTCGATCACGCGCCGATCTCTTATTCCTCGAACTCGCAGGCCATAGGCGACGTTCTCGTACACGGACTTGGGAAAGGGATTGGGTTTCTGAAACACCATGGCCAATCGCATGCGCACTTCGATCGGATCGACTCCACGGTCCAGAATATTGCGGCTGTCCGGATAGAGTACGATAGCTCCTTCGTAGCGGGTGCCGGGATAGAGATCGTGCATGCGGTTAAAACACCGAAGAAACGTGGATTTGCCGCACCCCGACGGGCCGATCAACGCCGTAATGTTGCATTCGGCGATCGGAACCGACACCCGCTTCAGCACCAGTCGAGTTCCATAATAAAAACTCAGTTCGCACGTTTCCGCCTTGAGCGGCTTGGGCCAGTCTCCTCTTCCGGCCGAGTCGGTGTATGCGCTATCCACGGGTAGGGCCATAAGTCGAAGTTACCAGGACACGCGCTTGCGCATCCGATAGCGCACGTAGATCGCCAGCCCGTTCATGGCGAGAGTCATCCCCACCAATAGGAGGCCCGCGGCGGCCGCATTGGCGGCGAAGTCCTCGCCGGGCCTGGACACCCAAGCAAACATCTGGATCGGCATCACGGTGAAGGGGGACATGAGCCACTCGAACGAGAGGTACGGCGGCTGATCCGTCATCGGTGAAGGAGGCAAAAACGCGATGAACGTGAGGGCGCCGACCGTCACGATCGGAGCCGTCTCCCCAATGGCGCGGCTTAACGCCAAAATGATGCCCGTCAAGATCCCCGAAGCCGAGTAGGGCAAGACATGGTCGGCAACCGTCTGCCACCTGGTGGCTCCCAATGCAAAGGCGGCTTCCCGAATTTGGACCGGGATGGCGCGGATGGCTTCCCGTGTCGTCACGATCACCACCGGAAGGATCAACAAGGCCAGAGTCAACCCCGCCGTCAAAATGCTCGACCCAAGGCCCAGCATATAAACGAACAACCCCAGCGCGAGCAACCCGAAAATAATCGACGGCACCCCGGCCAAATTCGTGACGGTCACCTCGATCAATTCCGTCAGCCACGTCCGTCGCGCGTATTCCTCCAAATAAATGGCGGCGGCGACTCCGATCGGAATTCCCACGCAGGCCGTGACCAGCATCACCAGCGTCGAGCCGACGACGGCGGGAAGGATACCGGCCTGCGAGGCATGGCGCGAGGGGAACGACGTCAAGAATTGCCAATCGAGCCGCCCAATGCCGTCGATGAGAAGCGCTCCAAACAACAGGACCAGCGTGCCGACCGCCAGAGCCAGCGCGCTCAGCCCCAGCGCTTTGAACCAGGCTTCAAAAAATTTCCTGCGCTTGATCACGCTAATAAACCTCTCGAAACCGCTTTCGCATGACGTGCCCAAGGATGTTAAAGGCGAACGTCATCACGGCCAGCACCAGTCCGGCCGCGAAAATGCTCCGATAGCCGATGCTGCCATGCGGCAGGTCGCCGAGGGCGACCTGGACAATGTACGCGGTAATCGTGGCGGCGGGCTCCATGGGATTCCAGGTGAGATTCGGATTCTGTCCGGCCGCGATCGCCACCACCATTGTTTCGCCGACCGCGCGCGACACGCCGAGCACGTAGGCCGCCACGATGCCCGACGTGGCCGCCGGCACGACGACGCGCCACGCCGTTTCCAAGTGTGTGGCCCCCATGGCGTACGATCCTTCCCGCAACACCATCGGCACGGCCCGCATCGCGTCCTCGCTCAATGAAATCACGAGAGGGAGGATCATGATGCCGATGACGATCCCCGGTCCCAGCATATTAAAGCCCGGAATGTCCGGCCACAGCAGTTGCAGAGCCGGCGTCACCACGAGGAGGGCAAAATACCCATAGACCACCGTGGGCACCGCACCCAACAGCTCCAGTGTCGGCTTGATGACTTCTCTCATACGAGGCGAGGCGAACTCCGACAGATAGATGGCCGACACGGTTCCGACCGGAATGGCCACCAGCAAACCGACGACGCTGGTGACGATCGTGCCGGCCAACAGGGGCAGAATCCCGTAGTGCGGGTCATCGAAGAGAGGGGTCCATAGCGTATCGGTCAAGAAATCTTGAAGAGAGACGACTTCAAAAAATCCGAGCGACTCGAACAACAGGACGGCCAGAATCGTGACGGTGGTCGCCACCGACACCAGGGCGGCGAGCAACAACCCGCCCTCGATGACGAATTCCCGCCCCCGGCGCGCGCGGCGGCCGGCCGCTTCTATTCCATCCGACTTGTCGATAAGAATTGCCTTTCCCCCCCTTCATCCCAACAGATAGGCATAAGAAGCCGGCCCGCAACACCACGGCCTCGACCGTGCGCCCGAAAAACCAAAATGGATGAGGGAACGTGATCCTATTGTTTCGGAGGACGTTTCAAGATCTCTTCGACCGGCAATCCCACCTCCGGCTCTCCCCCGAACCCCGTTCCGACGACGCCTTTTGCAAATCGCTCGCGGGCCATCTCATAGGCCTGATCAGGCAATGGAACATAGCGGACTTCCGCGATAAGCTTTGGCCCTTCTGCCAGATAGTATTCAACAAACTGGCGCACTTCCGGTCGTTTCGCCGCTTCGGCATTGACATAGATAAACAGAGGCCGAGAGAGAGGCTGATAGGTGCCGTTTCTGACGGTGTCCGCACTGGGCAAGACCGGCCCGTTTTTCCCGACAATAGCGACCGCTTTGAGCTTCTTTTGCTGTGCCGCGTAATAGGCATAGGGGACGTACCCCAACGAGTTTGTATTGCGTTCAATGCCTTGGACTAACACATTGTCGTCTTCGCTTGCGGTGTAATCGCCCCGGCTGGATTTCGGCTTTCCGACAATCGCATCGGTAAAGTAATCAAAGGTGCCCGAATCGGACCCCGCCCCAAAGAGCACGAGCTGGGCGTCCGGCCAGGTGGAGCGAACCTGGTTCCAGCGCATGATTTTGCCTTGCGCCGCTGGCTCCCAAATCTTCTTTAACTCCTCGATGGTCATCGAATCCACCCACGTGTTCTTCGGGCTGACCGCCACGGTCAACGCGTCGAAAGCCACGGGTAACTCATAATACGCGATGCCGTTTTTCTGGCAGAGGGCCATTTCTTCCTTCAAAATCGGCCGAGAGGCATCGGCGATATCGATCTCGCCGCGGCAGAATTTTTTGAACCCCCCGCCTGATCCTGCGATACCCACCGTCACTCGGATCTTGCCGCGATGAGCGTTTTGAAACTCCTCGGCCACGGCCTCCGTCACAGGATAGACCGTGCTCGACCCATCGACTTTGATCAAACTCGACTGATTTGCTCCGACCGGTTCGTTCCCCAGGCACAAGAGCGTTAAGAGACCGACGGCAAGCCGGCACCCTACAAGCTGAATACGGCGCATGGACTATCCTTCCTTTTTAAAGACCGCGACCAAACGGATGAAGGCTTTTGAGCCTGGCACATGAATTCGCACATTACACAAAACGCCGTCTTCTACTTACTGTCATACTGTTCCACCGTCGTGACATTCGTGTTAACTCTGTGTTAATTCCGACAGAAGAAGTGGGAGGTTCTCGCGTATTTCCCGCGCGCCAACGAATTCCGACGCCCTTTAGTTTTACATGTCTGTAACAGACAGGTTTTGCCCGTGTAACTTTCTCCTCTTATGGTACAGAACCTTAGCGGCCATTGATGAGCGACATATAAAATGAAACGGGCGAAAGGAGGAATGCGGATGAGCGCGGCACTGTTTCGGGGGATGGGGGTCATCGTCCTTTTGGTTGCCATGGACGTCGCGGGGTTATCGGACACGGCAAGGGCTCAGCTTAAGCCCACAACCGACCCGCATATTCATGCGTACGTGCGGAGCTCGTCAACAATGACCGGGAGTTTAATGATCGTCGGGTCCGACACGATGAAACCGTTGATCAGACATTGGGAACGAAAATTGAAAGAATTTTATCCCCACGTTGACATTCGGATACAAAGTTCGGGGTCCGAGCAAGGTCCGCCGGCCCTTCTGGAGAAGACCGCCCAGATTATCGCCGCCTCGCGCCCGCTCACGCCAGCCGAAATCTCGGAATTCAAGAAGCGGCACGGTTACGAACCGACGGAAATACCCGTGGCCACCGATGCACTGGCGATTTTTGTTCATCGGGACAACCCCATCACCGGTCTGACGTTCAAAGAACTTGAGGCCATGTTCTGTAAAGAGCGACGGCGGCAAGCGGAGCACCCGATCACGAAATGGGGCCAGCTCGGCCTGGGGGGGGAATGGAGTCAGGCAGATATCTGGCTTCATGGACGAACATCGACTTCAGGAACCGCCGCCTTCTTCCGCGAGAAAGTCTGCCTGAACGGCGAATTCAGCCCCAAGATCGTCGAGGAACCGGGATCGGCGTCGATCGTCGTGGAAGTCATGAGAGACCGTTATGCGATCGGATACAGCGGCATCGGCTACCGAACCTCAACCGTCCGCGCCGTTCCCCTTGCGGAACAACACGGAGACGCTTTTGTCGAAGCGACCTTTGAGACGGCCATCAATGGAACCTATCCGCTCAGACGGCTTCTCTATTTGTACGTGGACAAATCTCCGGAAAAGGAAGTCGCACCCATTGTTGCGGAATTCGTCAAATTCGCGACCAGCCACGAAGGTCAAGAGGTCGTGGTGAAGGAAGGGTTTTTCCCGCTCCCGACGGATGTGTTGAACCGGCTCTCCGCCGCGTGGTCTCAATCCATGTCTGTCGCCGAAGCCGCCGGATCGCTCTCAAAGAGCATGAATGAAAGGGCTCGCCCATGACTCGATCCGTCTTACACGACCTGTCTTTCGCCACGTCCATGGATCGCACATGATGAACCGTCATTATTATTCGACGACGTGGATGGCTCTGTGCATGGTTGCGCTGGGATTCGGCATGACCGCCTGTCAGAGCCGACACACGCTCACGCAGACCATCTATGAAAGTCCGTCTCGATTCGTCCGACTGGAAGTCGATCACACCGTGGGGGGAGGGCATTCTCACCCGACCAACGTCACCACGGCCGAGATGGCAGCCGTTCTCGGTGGGATCATCATCAACGAACCGGTCAAGCTGGTTCCCTCTTTGCCCTTCTTCGGCAAAGACGAAGAACCGCCTCGGCATCCCGCGTTCACCGCAGCCGAGATCGGCTTCTTCGCTCCGTTACTGACACAGGGATTGAAGACGGCGAGTCCCGAACAGGTCGTCACATTCTATCAGTCCATCCAGCAAACCGCAGTCATTAGGAGAGTGACATCAGGAGGGGTCTTCCTTGACGGAGATGAGCTTCATATCATCGTAAGCAACTATCGGTCCCAAACTCATTACTCGTCCGATCCTGGAACGGCGGACACCCACGACGATCGATTCATGCCCCTGCGATCCATCACGCCCGTTCAGGCCAAGTTGGACTTTGAGCCGGCCGCCGCCCTTGTGCCATCACAAAGCGGCTCGTTCTTCAGCCGACTCTTTCGGCCTGACCGCCCCGAGCTCGTTGTACGACTGAGCCTGGTGAGGGCCGGTTTACCGGAGAAAAACCGTCCCCCAACAAATACAAGCCAACCGCCGACCGGAAAACCATAGGTCGCCTCCGCTCGGTAGCCGAGTCTTGATGAGACGTCCGTTGGCGACCGAGAAACAAATGGCGACCACCATCCGCGGACCGCCTAGTAGTTGAATTGCAGTTGGAATCGAATCAGGTTTCCCGCCTGACTCTTGTACGGTTCGGACCCCGTTGCGACAGACGAAGTCCGATCGGTCCAGGAATAGGACGCCGTAAGTTCCAGATTGGGATTGATCTGGAGCTCCGCACCGATTTCGAGCTCCCGCACGCGCTGACTCGGTGCGTTTGCCTCATGCTTTCTGCCGCCAAGATATTCTTGATACCGGATGAAGGGCCAGACGCTCAGACAGTAGGCTGGGCACTTGTAGTTGTACATCGCCTGGATGTAGCCGCCATGGAGCGGCCTGGTACTAATCGAACGGCGATCTTCGCTCAACCTCGGCCCATGCCCGAACGTATATTCACCCTGAAGGCCGAACGGCTGAGGATAGATCATGAAATAAGCGCCCACTCGTTCGTCCAGGAAGGTCGTCGGGCCGGTCGGGGTCACGGCCGCGCCACCGCCTTCCGGCACAATCGACGTCTTCGAAATAACGAATTTTCCGTGGTAGGCACTTGCCCCCAGCTCCACAATTTGTCCATTGGAAAACTCAAACGGGTATGCCGCTCGCACGATCACGTGCTTGTTGTCGTTCAGTTCCACCTGATTGGCGGTCTGGCCGTTATAGACTCCCACCCCCAACATGCCGTAATCGCCGGACCCCTTGAGACCGCTCTCGACCAGCTTTCGAAACCGCGCCCGCACATGCGTGGGGGCATAATACAGAAAAAATCCGAAGTCCCGCTCATTGGCCACCGCACTGTTCAACGCATCGTTCCGATCGAGGGCCAGACGGTTCTGACTTGACTGCATGTTTTCGAAACCGTATGGGACCTTGGACTGGCCCGCGCGAATGCGCCACTCCTTGTTTTCTGTGAGAAAAATGTCGGCGTACCAGTCTCGAAGCTGAACCACATGACCCGCTCCGGTGGCACTTGAGGCAAAGTCGGGTTGGAGGTAGATGAACAACCGGTCATGCGGCTGGCCGCTTAAAACCAGACGAGCACGACGCAAGAAGAACCCGTTGTTATCCCCGATGGATCTGTCCCCTTGATTGCTTACCAGAGCGCCGTTCGGCTGCCCCAATCGATTCCACCGGATTTGCGTATAGCCTCGGACACTGATTTTCTCGTACCATTTCGCCGTCACGGGAGTATCGCCGACGCTCCGGCTCTCTTCCATTTTTTTGCTTTCCCGCCGTTCTTCTTCCGCCTTGAGCTCGACCCATTCGTCGATAGTGATTTGTCCCTTTTCCAGCATCAAATCTTCCAGGTGACCGGCTCGAGCCGTTTCGTTCACTCCCACGCTCAACGCCATCAGCAGACACATCCCTATCCATCTCCAACGCCGGTTCTTCTTGTTCGTCAGCCCAAAGAACATACCCGCTTCCTCCTCTCGTCCATTGTCAAAACCGCCAACGACAGCCGCAGGCAATTAGGTAGGCCGAGAAGATTGTGATGAGATGACGGATCTGTTACAGGTTCGTTAATTTTAAGAGGAGGGCAAGAGAACCCGCCTCTGGGGTAGAATACGGAACGATTCATCAAGAGGAGATAGAAGTGCCTTCCGAACACTCTCCGGCCGAACCTCCTTTCTGGTCGATCGGCCTCGTCGCGGCCATGATCCTGGTCGCCCCGCTCATTCTCTACTCATTCGCTCCGCCCGGTCCTCTTCGCGAGGGCGATACGGTCTTTTCAGATGGAGAGCAACGAGTTCAGCTCACCACGCCATTGAACACTTCCGGCCGGCACCGCGATGACACCTGTGTACTCGACCCCGACAGTCCGTTGATCATCGCTCAGGTGTCGGATGATCCTGCGAACCCATCGATCGTGGCGCATGTGCAAGGAAATCAGACCGGCGAATGGCCCTTCTGTCCGGTTCACGCGGAGGTGCGGCTCCACACGCGCCAAATCTTCCAAAAACCGCCTGTGTTCGGATCGATACGAGAGGTACTGACTAAGTGGACAGGCCGGAACTCAAACGGGGGTTAGGCCTTCAGGAGATCGGCATGTTCCTTACGGAACTTCGCCACTTTCGGCCCCACGACATACTGACAATAGCCTTGGAAGGGATTTCGCTGAAAGTACTCTTGGTGATACGCCTCCGCCTCGTACCACTGCGAGGCCGGCACCACCTCCGTCACGATGGGGTTTGGATATCGCTTTTGTTCGGTCAGAGCGTGAATCATCTGTTCGGCGATTTCCCGTTGGAGCGGATGATGGTAGAAAATGGCCGAACGATACTGAGTCCCCCTGTCATTGCCCTGCCGGTTGAGCGTCGTGGGGTCGTGAATCGCGAAGAAGATGTCCAGGAGATCTCGATACGAAATCACCCCGGGATCAAAGGTGATCCGAACCGCCTCGGCATGCCCCGTTTGACCGCTACAGACCACTTCATAGGTCGGATTGGGGGTCGTTCCCCCCATGTAGCCGGACTCCACGGACTCAACGCCTCGAACCAGATCGAATACGGCTTCAAGACACCAGAAACAACCTCCGGCGAGGGTCGCCACTTCGTACCGAGGCTGATTTGAACGGACGGCTGTTTTCATATCGACTGCAATTCAAAGAAAATCGGTTCGTGCGTCTCCGATTCCGACGAGACGTTTGTCGCCGGCGACGATCACGGCCGGAAGCTTTTATTCCTCCTCCCCCTCTTCAATATCTTCAATTCCCTCATAACTCATTCCGGGGAATGATGCCGCCGCCTTCTCGCATGCGCTTTCAATCATTTCCTCCGCGTCTTCCGCCGAATCCGCCTCTACGAGAAATTTCACCGTCACCACGTAGCGTTGTTCCACTTCCCTTTCCTCCTTTTTCAGGCCCTCGTCGACAACATCGAACCTGTCTGCCCGAACGTTTCCATAATTCCATTATCCGGTGATAACCGTCGGCCCTTGGGGGGTTGTACTTTCTGATAGTTGCGGCACCCCTGTCAACGGTGTTTGTCCGAAGCTGAGCGAGTGGATTCGATGAGTGGTCTATTGAAAAGCAGTGTGTCGGAATAGTCCGGCGATTTCAAGACGCATGGCAACGTTTTATCGACTCCCTACCCCTTGACGTCCGTCGATCAATACGATGCCCAAAGACGATCGGAATCGGAAAGAGTGCATCCTCGATTACGCCTCGCGCTCCAGGTCGTCGAGAACCGCCTCGAGCTTTTCCAGTTCTTGAGGACTGATTTTGGAAAAGCTGAGACCAAATATCTTGCCGTCCGCCCACCGGACCATGGCCTCGTCGATCCTCAACGGCCAATCCAGCCCCGGAACGTGGATCCGACATTCAAGAATCGTCCCTTCCGCAACCATCAGATCGCTCTCGATCTTACAGCCCCCTGCCGAGATATCCATGGTTCGTCCATACCCTTCCTGGTGCTGCCCGGAAAGGCTGCTGCGGAACTGGGCATGAAATCGTGGCTGATCGCGTCTGTCCCGAGCCTGAAGTCTATCCGATGAACAGGACGACGCTTGCGCCGGCCTTCCCATCTTTGAGGCGATTTTTCTCTTCCGCCAATCCATCACGGTCACCTCTTCGTTCGAGACTCCGCCCGAAGGCCGCGAACGATTCTCTTGCTCCTCTCTCTCGCCGTCGCTATTTTTTCAGATTGAGCAGCATATGGCCGCGGCGGTTCTGCCGATAACAGGCTTCGTCATGATCGAAGCAGAAGGGGCGTTCCTTGCCGAGAGAGACAATCGTGATTCGCCTCTCGCTGACACCGGATTCAACCAAGTAGCGACGGACGGCTTTGGCCCGTTTGTCTCCCAGCACCAAGTTATACGTGCTTGTGCCGCGCTCATCACAATGCCCCTCGACCCTTAACACAGCATCCTGGTGATCCTTGAGGTAGGCGGCATCGCGATCGAGCGCCTCGATTCCCGCCGGAGACACCGTCCATTCGTCATACCCAAAGAAGACGTCCTGAAGACCGGCTTCCACCGCGGCTTGTTCCGCTTCCAGTTCTTCTTTGGTCCGTTCGGCCGACCGGCGGGCGGTCGCCATCGAAGACGCGCCGGGCACGGAGCCGTCTCCGATCACTCGCTCTTGCTGAGGATTGCGGGAAAACCCGCGCAACTCCCCTCCCGACCCTTGATTTGAAAGGGGAGGAGCCGCTTGTTCGCCGTCGGATTGCACCCATTTCGTTCCGCAGCCTTGAAGCATAATGAGCATCGCCCCTGCAACCACAACCGCACCGGATCTGGCGACCAATCGATTCATACCTTTCTTGCCTCCCGATCAAGACTTTCTATGCTCTTCGAACTCTTCGTGCACCGACACACAACCTACACGACGGAAACTGTGTTTGGGGACCTCCGGTTCGAAACACAACAAATATAGCATTGATTTAAAAAACCGCCTCCTGGCCGATCCAGCCGGCAAATGACTGAAATTACGGGAATCCCGCAATGGCTTTCTAATAACTAATAATCGGGAGAGTCGTGTCGATGGAGAACGTAAACCTGAAACTACCTCTTTGAGGAAAACCCAGAAGAAGTGTGGAGGGCTTGTCTAGCCTTGTTATGAAGAGAGGTTCTTCGCAGATGTGAATGAATTGGTTCTCTTCCGAGGGCGTAAAGCTCCAGCCCTTTTCTCATCACAAGAAATTCCGTGGGCTCCCGCCCTTACGCTATCCCACGATACCAGGCCGGAGCTATCGGTATCCTCTCCGATCAGACCAGCGGACCGGTCGTAGCACCATTCCCAATCCGGCGATGGTACAAATCAACACCACCATCGCCAAGGCAAGGGCCAAAAAGAACCCTGCTCTGATATCCTGCAAGATGGGGATCATGGCTTATCTCCTCCTCCCGCGTGATTCGACCATCCCATCACCCACACGGCAGACCCATGAATGAATCGGCTTCACTTCTTGAAGCGATCACTCGCATACATAAAGTCACGAGGGCTCTTCCTCCGCCTGACAACGTTCTTTTTTCCATCCGCACGGCGGACTTCGTTTTGCCACCCTTTTGGCCCGTATTATTCACATCCAAGGTTACCTCTTCTTTTTGACTTTTTTAATTATGCCAGAATTCTTTTATTCGGTCTCGTCGGATCCCCCAGCCACTTTTACCGCTTGAAAGATTTCAGAGAAAATCAGGCCGCCGGATCATCAAAAATGCCGCGGCCATCACAAGTTAGGCGGGAAGGCAAAGGCAAAGACCCTGTTCGAGACTTAGGATCGATCTCGTTCGAAAGCCCGGAAGAATTTATCTGTCCCGTCATACGGCGCCGTCTCGGCTCCGAGAGCCGGTGAGCATGCCGAATTCAGGCGGCGCATGCTTATCAGTATGGTGCGCCCGGCAGGAATTGAACCTGCGACCTACGGGTTCGAAGCCCGGCGCTCTATCCAACTGAGCTACGGGCGCATCAAACTTACAAAGAGCATGGCGGGAGAAGACTTGTCAAGAACATGATCCGCCGGTTGACTAGAGACGCGCAAGAATCTCGTCCGCAACTTGCCCGAGGGATCGCCCATCCGTCGCGATGACGTGATCCGCCGCGGCTTGATACTTCGGCGTCCGCTCGCGCAAAACGTCCTCCACCTCGTCGACAAAGGATTTGGTTCCGGTGAGCGACGGACGTTGCTTATCATGGCCGATACGCCGGACGATCGTCTCAACGGACGCCGTCAGCCAAAACAGGATACCGTTTTGTTTGAGACACTCGACGTTCTCCGGACGCAGGATGGCTCCGCCTCCCGTATCGATCACCAGACCGTCTCCCGCAGCCAGATCACGACAGACTTGAGATTCGAGATCACGGAAGTAGTCCCACCCGTCTTGTGCAACGATATCAGGGATGCTCCGTCCGGCCCGTTTCACCACCTCCGCGTCGGTCGAGATCACGGTCCTCCCCAGGCGAGACGCCACGATTTTCCCCACCGTGCTCTTGCCGGTCCCGCGATAACCGATCAGCACGACATTCATGTGAAATGGGACTCCAGCACCGCGCGCATCACGTCAACGGGGGCCGGTCGATTCGTCCACAGTTCGAATTGCGCGACCGCCTGATGCAGAAACATCTCGAGACCGGGAATCGTCCGGCAACCGGCTCGTTGGGCATCCGTGAGCAACCTCGTGACCCTGGGATTATAGACGATATCCATCACGGCCAGACCGGCGTGCAGCAATGAAGCCGGCACACAGGAGGCGTCCGCCTTGGGGAACATGCCGACCGGCGTGCAGTGAATCAGGACATGGGCGTCAGGGACCGTCCGGCGAAGGGTGCTCTCGTCAAGGGTGTCGTCGTCAACGGGCAAGGCGGTCTTGGATCGAAGATCATCGGCCAACGCCGTTCGTTCGGCATGATCGACGCCCAGGATGACGAGCTTCTCCGCGTTCGACTCCGCCGCCAGCGCAAAGGCGATGGCGCGCGCGGCGCCTCCCGAGCCAAGCATGACAATGCACCGGCCGGCCAGCTCGACACCCCCACCCCGCAGGGCGCGCAGGGCGCCGGTGGCGTCGGTGTTGTACCCGATGAGGCGCCCATTCTCCGCCACGATCGTATTGATCGCGCCGATCCGTTCGGCCGTCGGTTCGATCTCGTCCAAAAACGGCACAGCCGTAACCTTATGCGGGATGGTCACGCTGGCGCCGCGGAAATTCCCGAGCGCCCGGAGGCCTCGAATCGCGTCTCCGATCCGTTCGACTTTCCACGCCAGATACACGCAATCGACGCCGAGCGAGCGAAAGGCCGCGTTGTGAATGGCGGGCGAGAGCGAATGTTCGACGGGATTGCCGATAATGCCGCAAAACCGAGTATGGGGACCGATCTCCATGTTGTTTTCCATGTGACAGGCGTGGGGAAATGGCCGCCGGCCTAGCCCTTGTAGACGGTCATCCCCCCGTCGATCGTGAACGTGCCCCCGGTCACCCACCCGGCCTCGTCCGATGCCAGATAGAGCACCAGGCTCGCCACTTCATCAGGGGTTCCGGCGCGACGAATGGCATATTGGGCGAGCATCGATTGCAACATCGCCGGATTCGCCATCAGCGGCGCCGCCATCGGGGTATCGATGAGCGCCGGGTTGACCACGTTGCAACGGATGCCGTCTTGGGCATAGTCGACGGCCAGCGCCCTTGTGAGAGCGTCAAGGGCCCCTTTGGAGGCGGCATAGGCCGGCAATCCGGGAATTCCGACCAAGCTGGCGACGGACGAGATATTGACGATGGAGCCGGCCTTTTGTTTCAGCATCTGGGGGATCGCCGCCCTCGTCATGCGAAACACGCCCGTCACGTTGACGTCAAAAACGGTTCTCCATCGCTCATCGTCGATCTCGTGCACTCGCTTGCCGAAATCGCCGATCCCCGCATTGTTCACCAAAATGTCAATCCGACCGAAGCGATCGATGGTGGTCCGTGCGACCTCTTGCACGTGCGCCTCGTCCGTCACAGACCCGGCAACGGCCAGGACGTTCTCGGTGGTATGCCGAATCATTCGCACCACACGATCCAACTCCGTTCGGCGACGCCCCGTGATCGTCACCGACGCCCCTTCCGCCGCAAATCGTTTGGCCACGGCTTCCCCGATCCCGGCATTCCCCCCCGTAATGATGGCGACTTTCCCCGTCAATCGCTGCATCCTGCTCACCCTTCCGACCCTTCCGTTTCGCCCTTCGTCTCGTCGTTCAAGATATCGTCGGCATCGGCTTGTTCCGCTCGCGCAGCGGGCAAGCCGACTTCCACTTTCCTTGCCACGGTAATGAATCCGGAATGGGCGACCATCCTATGATCCGGCCTCACGCTTCGGCCTTGCACCGACCAGGTCCGCAGCAACGACTCAAAGGTTTCCACCATGGCGAACGTCGCCGTCCGCTCCAGCGCCTCGACCGTCTGCATGACTTGCGGGACCGTCGGGACAAAGCTCAAATATATTCCACCGGACCGAAGAATCCTGGCCGCATGAGGAACCACTTGCCACGGTTCGGGAAGATCCAGCACCACACGATCAAATGGAACCCCATCCTCCGGCAGCTCGATCGATTCGTAAGCGTTCTTGCGCAAGGCCACCAGGTTATGAACGGGCCCCAGATGGCGATCGATGTTGAGAAGCGCGGTGCGGGCGAAATCGTCGCGCACGTCGTACGTCACAACCAGCCCTTTCGGCCCCACGGCGCGCAAAAGCGCCATGGTGAGCGCTCCCGAACCGGTTCCCGCTTCAAAGACCCGAGCCCCCGGATAGATGTCCGCCCACATGGGAATGAGCGCAAGGTCCTTTGGATACAACACCTGCGCGCCACGGGGCATTTTGAGCACATAATCCCTGAAGGTAGGCTTGAGCGCCAACATCTTCTTCCCGCCGGACAGCACGACGACGGTGCCATCCTGTTTCCCGATAATCTCGTCATGAGCGATGGTCTGACCGCTGAAGTGGTACGCGTGGCCAGCCTTGAGCGTCAGCGCATACTGGCGCCCCTTGTGATCGACGAGATGGATGCGTTCGCCGTCGGAAAACAACGACATGGCGGGCATTCTAGGTGGTTCATTCCGGGGATTGCAACCAAGCGCCTTCCTTGACAGGGTGTCGGGGGGGCCGTAAGATCAAAATCACCTTTTCCGACTGATAGTTAGGAGATGATCTTTCGCGCATGAAGGCCCGCATGTCCGGTCATTCCCTCATACGGTGGTTGCCCCCGTCACAAGATGCAGGGTCGGCCGTTCGCCGACTTATCTTGTGCATGGCGGTTCTGTTTCTCGGTTCACCCGAGTCTCACGCCGGTGATGTCCTCGTCGCGACCTACGAGGGAGTGATCAACCCCGTCGCAGCCGAATACATCCATGACGCGCTTGCCGCGGCCGAATCGACGTCGGCCCAAGCCGTCATCCTGAGACTCGATACGCCGGGGGGATTGGACACGTCCATGCGCCTGATCGTGAAGGACATCACCGGTTCCCCGATTCCGGTCATCGTCTTTGTCGGCCCGTCCGGGGGACGGGCCGCGTCGGCCGGCGTGTTCATCACCATGGCCGCCCACGTCGCCGCCATGGCGCCCGGCACGAACATCGGAGCGGCGCATCCGGTCGCAATGGGCGGCGGCGAGATGGACAAGACGATGAAAGAAAAGGTCGAGAACGACGCCGTCGCGTACATCAAAAGTATCGCCGAACAGCGGGGGCGAAACGCGTCGTGGGCCGAGGACGCGGTTCGCAAAAGCGTGTCGGCCACGGAGCAGGAAGCCCTGAAATTGAAGATCATCGATCTGATTGCGGAGGATATTCCCGCCCTGCTGAAACAGCTCCATGGACGGAGGGTCACGATGGCCGGCGGGCCGGTCGTGATCGAGACCGAAGGCGCGTTCCTACGGGAATTTCCGATGGGGCTCCGGCTCGAGCTGCTGAAAGCGCTGAGCGATCCCAACATCGCCTATCTGCTCATGACCATCGGTACCATCGGCATCCTCGCCGAGCTGTACAATCCCGGAGCGATTCTTCCGGGGATCGTCGGAGCGATCAGTCTCATTTTGGCTTTTTATTCACTGCAGTCGCTGCCGGTCAATTACGCGGGGGTGTTGCTGTTCATCCTCGGCATCGTGTTCTTCATTCTCGAGGCCACCGTCACAAGCTACGGACTGCTGGCCATCGGCGGGGTGATTTCCATGGTCCTGGGCTCGCTGATGCTGATCAAATCGGATGCGGAATTCTTTCGGATTTCCTGGTCCGTCATGATTCCCGTCATCGCCGCAACCGCCGCGGTCTCGCTTTTGATCGTCGGAATGGGCGTCCGCGCCCTGCGCCGGTCGCCACAGACGGGAAGCGAAGGAATGATCGGCGCCGTGGGGGTCGCGAAAACGGCATTACGCCCCGACGGAAAACTGATGATTCATGGAGAACTCTGGGACGCCGTCAGCGACAGCCCTCTCGAAGAGGGCGCGACCGCCAAGGTCCTCCGCATCGAAGGGCTGACCCTCTATGTCACGCCCGTTTTTCAAAAGAAAGAGGCATAACCATGTTCAGCCCTGTTGGTTTCATATTGGTGATCATCGCCCTGATCGCGATCGGCAAACTGACCTTCAACGTTCTTCCCGAATATGAGCGCGCCGTGATCTTTCGCCTCGGCCGTCTGTCGCGCGGCGTCATCGGAGGCAACGGCCCGGGTCTCGTCGTCATCGTTCCGTTCATCGATCGGTTGACGCGGGTGAGTCTCCGCACGATCGCGATGGATGTCCCTCCCCAGGACATCATCACGAAGGACAACGTCACCGTGAAGGTCAACGCCGTCATTTATTTCCGCGTCGTCGATCCGGAACGGGCGATCGTGCAAGTCGAGGATTATCTCTACGCCACGTCCATGATGGCGCAAACGACCCTTCGCAGCGTCCTTGGCCAAAGCCAGCTCGACGATCTCTTGGCAAAGCGGGAGCAAATCAACTCGGACCTTCAACGGATCATCGACCAGCAAACGGAGCCATGGGGGGTCAAAGTGACGGCAGTCGAGGTCAAGAACGTGGACCTCCCGCAGGAAATGCAACGCGCCATCGCGCGCCAAGCCGAAGCGGAGCGGGAACGGCGCGCCAAGATCATCCATGCCGACGGTGAATTCGAGGCCTCGCAGCGATTGGCCGACGCCGCCGACGTGATCAGTCGAAATCCGGCCGCGCTGCAACTGCGCTATCTCCAAACCTTGGTGGAAATCGCGGCGGAGAAAAATTCCACAACGATTTTTCCCATACCGGTTGATACGCTCGCCCCCTTCATCAAGGGCTTGTCGACGACCGAGAAAAAATAGCGGTCGGAGTCTTTCGCAACCTGTTGGCGATCTGACATAGGTGCGGCACGTCCGCCACAGCCGTCTCTTCATTTCCTCATTAAACCTCTCTAATAGTCGTGGAATTCCGAGACGATGCCGGAGCGTCGTTCTCATCTTCCAATCCAGCATCCCTTTTGCTGCGTCTGGGAGAGCACAAGCCGACGATCCCTGAATCTTTCGGGCCGTCTTCGGCATCTAAGTAATTAAGAACGGGAAAAAGCGGCACACCATGCGCGACCACCACAGAAAAAGAGGTGCTGTGATGCAGAGCAAGGAATTTCGCTTGATGGAAAGCAACGGCCACACCGAGACAGTCGAGGTTGAACCGGATACCGATAGTCGGCAAGCCAGCGGCTTGTTGGAGGCGATCGGTCGAGAACGAACAGAATTGCTTCCTCATGATGAAGAATCTCCGACGACCTCCGAAGAGAGTCGGGGCGCCGGAGCGTTTTTCATGGAGTCACTGTATTTCCGCTCCTTCGGCGAGCGTCCGCTGTTGACTCGGGACGAGGAGGTGGCGATCGCGAAACGGATCGATGAAGGCACGAGGCGAATTCGGCGGGCGCTGCACCAAGCCGTCAAGTCGCTTAACGGAGCCAAGCAGGTGCCAACGCTGCAAGAGTCTCTCAAGACGCTACAGTTGGTCAAGCGGCTGAGCGGATTGTCCGCGACGGCGCTTGACGCCGCGGAGCAGGCTCTCGCGGCTGCACTGAAAGCGCCGAGCCGTGAGACGCGGCTTGCGCCGGCGGTCGAAAAGCAGGTGAAGGCCTCGCTTCAAGAAATCAAGTCCGCGAGAGTCATCCTCGAAAAAGGGAAGGATGAACTGGTCCGCTGCAACCTCCGTTTGGTCGTGGACATCGCGAAGCACTATACGGGGCGAGGATTGGCGCTGCTTGATCTCGTTCAAGAAGGCAACATCGGCTTAATGAAAGCCGCGGAGCGATACCAATATCGAAAAGGGTACAAGTTCAGCACTTACGCGACATGGTGGATCCGGCAGGGCATTACCCGCGCGCTCGCCGACCAAGCGAGGACGATCCGCGTCCCCGTCCATCAGACCGAAGCCTCTCATCGCATTCTTCGCGTGACCCGCCGGTTGGGGCAACAGTTCGGACGGCCCGCCCGCCTGGAAGAGGTCGCCGACGCCCTGCGCATGAGGCCCGAACGGCTTCAAGAAACCATGCAGGCGTTTCAAGAACCGGCGGCGCTGGACGCGACGGTCGGCGACGGAGACACCCAATTCGGCGAGATGATTCCCGATCAGCTTGCGACGCCTCCGGACGCCCACGTTCATCGAGCCGAGCTGACGAAGCAGTTGGACCGAATCCTGGGTACGCTCACGCCGAGAGAGCAAACGGTGATTCGTCTCCGGTTCGGCATCGGATACGATGAAGCCAGGACTCTGGAGCAAGTCGGTCAAAACCTCTCGGTGACACGGGAACGGATCCGCCAAATCGAGGCCAAGGCGCTCAAGAAACTCAAGACACCGGCTATCCGAGAACTGTTCGCGGCCATCAAATAATAGACCGACCGGTAACAGACCGGCGTCCTCCGTTATCCCTGAAGGCGGGAGCCTATGCCGGCGCGATGTGGATGGTGCTTCCCCCATGACAACCGGTTATGTCACAATGCGAGTGCCTTCTGACCGCATTCTGTTCCGATGTACGCAAGGGATCCCCTCGTACCTTGCTTGCAGCGGGCGACAGTGATTCTTCTCCGTGGACCGTCACGCGGGCGGTCGAATTGAAACGTCCTTCGCGTGTCGCAGGGGTGCCGAGGTGATTCCATCGTCGAGCGTTTTTCATCAGGACGCCCGAGATCCAAACGTGGCCGGCCGGTTGCAGAGCGGGACGCTCCTTCTTTTCAAAACACCGATTTCTTACGCCGACGGCTGGATCCTCCAATCACGACTGCATCAAGAGCGCCTTTGGGACGAGAGACCCGATACGGTCATTATTCTGGAACACGACCCCGTCTATACGCTGGGGCGAAGCACTCGGCCGAACGATCGCCCCAACGACGAACGGATTTTGCGCGCAACCGGCGCGGACGTGCAAATCGTCAACCGGGGAGGCTCGGTGACGTTTCATGGTCCAGGCCAGGTGGTCGTGTACCCCATTCTCAAGACGTCCGTCTATGCGGCCGGACCAAGACGGCTGGTCTGGCTTTTGGAAGAAGTCGTCATTCGTCTTCTCGCCCGTTGGAACATCGAGGGCGACCGTGTGGCTCAGAAGCCCGGCGTCTGGGTTTTTTCTCCATGTCTTGCGAAAATTGCTTCCATCGGCGTCCGCATCCAGCAGGGTGTCAGTCTGCACGGCTTCGCGCTGAACGTCGATATGGATCTTTCCCCTTTCGAGCTCATTCGACCGTGCGGTCTCGCGGATTGCCGCATGACCACCATGAGCCGCCTGGGAACCGCGGGCCTTTCGGTCGCAACGGTCAAACGCGATCTGGCCGAGCTTTTCGGCGAAGTATTCGGCATCGAATGGACTGCGACAGTACAGATTCCAGGCGATCACAGCGACGCCTCCGATGAAGTTTCACGGTTCGTATCCTCTCACACGTAGCGACGAGGAGTTATGCAGGAGCTCGATACCCATACATTCCGATTGGCGGTGGCGCAATTCGACGAGGCGGCGGAGGCTCTGCGCTTGGATCCCAATCTGCGCGAGCGGCTCAAGCTGCCTCAGCGTTCACTGGTGGTCAGCCTTCCGGTCCGCATGGACGACGGACGGGTGGAGGTTTTTACCGGCTATCGGGTCCAACACGACTCCTCACGCGGCCCCTCCAAAGGAGGCATTCGCTACCATCCGGATGTGAGCCTCGGCGAGGTGGCGGCGTTGGCCATGTGGATGACCTGGAAATGTGCCTTGGTCGGCCTCCCCTATGGAGGAGCCAAAGGCGGCATCCGGGTGGCGCCAAAAACGTTGTCCCGCTCGGAATTGCAGCGGTTGACCAGGCGATACGCGGCGGAAATCTTTCCGCTCATCGGTCCCGACAAAGACGTCCCGGCTCCGGACGTCGGAACGGACGCCCAAGTCATGGCGTGGATCATGGACACCTACAGCCAACAGGTCGGCTACGCCGTCCCAGGCGTCGTGACCGGCAAGCCGTTGTCGCTCGGCGGCAGCCTCGGCCGCGAGGAAGCCACCGGACGCGGAGTCGTGTATGTGGCCATGGAAGCGCTGCGCCATCTTGGGCTATCCATTGACCGCGCAACGGTGGCGATCCAAGGATTTGGAAACGTCGGCTCTCATACCGCGCGCATCCTGCACCAGCAGGGGGCCCGCGTGGTCGCTGTCAGCGACGTCACCGGGGGACTGTATGATCCCAAGGGACTCGACATCCCGGAACTGCTCCGCCGCTATCGCGAAGAAGGGCGGCCCCTCCGGGAAACCAAGCTGGGGGAGCCCATTACCAACGACGATCTATTGGAGCTGGACTGTACGATGCTCGTCCCCGCCGCCCTGTCCGAGCAGATCACGGTCAAAAACGCGTCCCGCCTGCGCTGTAAAATTCTCGTCGAGGGCGCCAATGGTCCGACCACGCTGGACGCCGATCGCATTCTGGTGGAGAAGGGCGTCTTTATCGTTCCGGACATTCTGGCCAATTCCGGCGGCGTCATCGTGTCGTATTTCGAGTGGGTGCAGGATCTGCAGCGGTTTTTTTGGAGCGCCGAGGACATCCAGCGGCGGCTTCAAAACCTGATCACTTCGGCCTTTCACCGCACGCTCGAATTGTCTCGGAGACAAAAGACGTCGATGCGCATGGCGGCGCTCATAAGCGGAATCGATCAAGTTGCGCAGGCGCATCTCCAGCGAGGCCTTTATCCATAGGACGAGGCGAACCGAGCCGGACGACGGCCGGATGCCGATCGGATGCCGGAGGATCCCATGACGAAACAGCAAATCGAGGCTGCATGGAACCGGCACTGCCAAGAAGACTGGCCTGTTTTTTCCAGCTCGCATCAAGGTCAACTGATGACCCTGGACACGGTCATCAGCGGCTGTGTGATCTATTATCTCGATAGTCCGGACGGGCTTGACGACCAGCGCTTGGCCATATTGAAAGACTGTCTGACGGAGCTTGATTCGGTGACGGAGGATCTGGACGCCGCCCCTCTCGCCTACTTTGTCCGCCTTCGCCGGCTCGGCGAACTGTTGCTGCAGACGGCCGCACAGCCTTAGCGTGAGAATCCATGCCGTTCCGACCTTCGTTCCCGTGTCGTCATGTCTCGCCGAGTCGGTTTCTTGCAGCGGACGCACCTTCTTCTTACAATCCAGTTCATACCGTCGACGGACTGCTCAAGGCCGTTGTCCGCAGGCACGGGCAGATTCGCATACAACAGACTGCGCGCCATTAAATTAATTAAGGAGAAGAACATGGGGAATCGTCATGTAACGAGGGTGGCCGCTTGGTTCATGATGGGGATCATGCTCGGCTTGAGCCCCTCGGTTTTTGCGGAGCCGTACGAACTGAGCCAGGACGACGTCATGGAGCCCAAAGGCGTTTCGAGCATGACCGTGTCTCTGTTCGGAGTCAGACTCGGCGACCCGGAGGCCAAGGCCGTCGAGTCGCTGATGAGCGGGAAAATCTCCGGCGTCAAGGCCGAGCAAGAGGCCAACTTTATTTTCCTGATCGATCAACGGAAACCGACGGGACCGATGGCCGGCGTTCGCGTTCAAGACGGAAAAGTCGATCTCATTTTTATCAACAACCGCTTTGCGTACAAAACGAGAGGCCTCTTCCGCAACGTTTTGAACAGCGACAGTCCGGATGAGATCCGAAAGGTGCTGGGCGTGGAAGACTACGGAGATGAAAACGTCATGGGAGCCGTTCTGGCCTATGATAAGCAGGGATTTCAAGTCAATTATCTGGGCAAGGATGTGAACGTCGAGTTTGCCCAACCCCGGTAGCCGCTCGCCGTAATCGCGACCTCGTTTCATTCGCCGCACGATGAATGGCCGTGCGGCTCGGAATGTTTCTCTTCCGGCCGCTGTTCGGCCTCTGACTGATGCGACGGCGGACCTAAGCCGGATGAGAGGGGAGCTTTGCGCGCCTTCGTCAAGCATTCGTCGGCCCCGCCGGCGGGAACGATGGGCGCGACGAAGATCGTCGCAAGCGCAAGCAGCGACTATCGAGCAGAACCAGTGAGCCGAATGCCGTAATCGATCAGACTTTCAGCCATAATCCAACGACGATTGGAGTTCAGGATCACCAAGAGGAGATCGTTGCCGTCTTGGGATACTTTGGCGACAAGACAGCGTCCCGCTTTGGAGGTAAATCCGGTCTTGACTCCTTCGACGCCGGGAATGCGCCCCAACAGGCGATTGGTGTTGTGCAAGAGATATGACCGACGTCCGCTGACGGGCATAATGAGATCCCGCTTCTCGCGAACGAGTTCACGAAACACCGGGTGCCGCATGGCGATTTCGCTCAGCTTGGCAAGATCTTCCGCCGTGGAATAGTGATCGGGCGCGTCGAATCCACAGGCGTTGTTGAAATGTGTGTCGTTCAGCCCAAGTTCGGCGGCCTTGTCGTTCATCAGACGAACGAACTGCGCTTCATCCCCACCGACATGCTCAACGGCCGCCAAACAGGCGTCGTTGGCCGAGACGATCAACATGGCTTTGAGCAGATCCTCCAGGCGAAACACTTCGCCCGTTCGCAGTCCAAGGTGGCTCCTGGGCGCGGCGGCGGCGTTCCGGCTGACGGTGGCATATTCCCCCAGATGTCCTTTTTCAAGGATGACGAGCGCCGACATGATTTTGGTCAAACTGGCGGGAGAGAGCCGTTTGCCCGCCTCGTATTCATAGAGCACTCGACCGGACTTGAGGTCTTTTAAGAGCACGCTATGAGCCGGCACCTTTCTCCACGGAAGAGCATGGTGAAAGGACGCGGTTGAATAGACGGTCGTTCTGTTTGGGGCGACGTTTTGGGGGATGACGTTTTCGGCGTAAGCCAACGCAGACGACAAGAGCGGTAGAAAGAAGCCGAACATCGCAATCCGCGCCATCCGTCCGAGAGCAGGCGCACATCGATGCATCGGCAAGGAGAAAACGGGGCGTGCCCGAACCTTTTTTCTCAAGAACGGACGCCTCCTTATCACAACGATAAGGTTTCCTGAACCTTTTGCCCTTTGAGTCCGCTGTCGATCACCTTGTGAAAAAACCTCAGCAAATCAGCCAAGTCAATCCAGAATCCACAGTTGATACACCGGGCATGAATCCGTCGGTTGAGCAACGTGTAATGTCGCTCAACCGTCATGCATCCGTTACACCTGAAACATTGCATTCTTTGAGACGGGCCTTCACTCATCGAAGTCGGTTCATGATCAGCGCGACGCACCCGGCGAGCAATCCACCGCCGATCAGCGTGGTGCCGAAATACACAAAGATGTTCGTTTCACCGGCACGCTGGGTTCCCTCCCACAAATCGCGGACCCCGCCCTGAACCATCAGCACGGAGAGGGTCAGCAGCGCCCCTATCATGAACCACCAAAGAAACGATCGAAGCGCCATTGTTGTAATCGCTCGCCATAAGGATAGACTCGCGGGCAACTGTATCGGAGGGTCTTGATGCTGTCAAGCAGAGACGCGCTTGCGTGAAGCGGCGTTTTGCCGCCGTTCGATGCCCGGACGCTTGATAATTACGACGGTCTTAAGCCGCGATGGAGAAAAATCGAGACGCTCCCGCTTCCGTTGTCCGCAATGGCCAAACCGGGCTCTTCCGTTCCCGTGGTCGTCGCGCGGAATAATGTGACCGCGAACGGCCCGGCTTGCGTTCGATAATTCCGCGGAGGATAGTGGAACGTCCCGTCGCCTTTCCCAAAGAGAATGGAGAGGTCGCTTGATTGGAGGTTGACGACGGCCACGTCGACCAGATGGTCTCCGTTGAAATCCCGCGCCAACCCGCAATTGGGTCCGGCATTGGCTCCGGAATCGCGCCCGGGACGAAACGTCGCGTTCCCGTTGCCCAGCAGCGTGGTGATGCTGTCCTTTTCTCCGTTGATCACCAAGAGATCGCTCCGCCGGTCGTTGTTGAAATCAGCCAGCGTCACTCCCAACGGTCGCCTGCCGGCCGGGTAGTCTTTAGGGTCTCGAAACGACCCGTCTCCATTGCCGAGCCAAATCGAGACTCCTTTCGACATGTGGCCGCCGTTTGTGACAATGAGATCGAGCTTCCCATCGCCATCGAGGTCGGACAGCGTAACGGACGTAGGGGTGTCTCCATACTCATATTGGGCGCCCGGCTTAAACTCGCCGGTCCCGTCGCCGAGAAACACTTTGACCTTGTCGTTGCGCAACGCGACGACCAGATCGAGATGCCGATCGCCGTTCAAATCATCGCTCGCAAGAGACACGGGTGCGCGATAGACCGGATAACGAGGACCTTCCGTAAACTTGCCGTTTCCGTGACCAAACAGGATTTCAATTTCATCTCCCCCCGAACAAGCGAGGGCCACGTCCTCATGGAGGTCGTGATTGAAATCGCCCAAGACAAGCGAGCGCGGTTCCTGGCAAACGTGAAGCTGGATCTGATCCTGAAAGGTTCCGTCGCCGTTCCCCAACAAGATGGACAACGTGTTACTCGCAATATTGGTGGTCATAAGGTCGGTGTAGGAATCATGGTTGAAATCGGCCGCGGCGACGGCCGTGGGATTCTTCCCGACCTTGTAGCTGGCGAAATAATAAAAAAGATCGGGAGGGTTGTATTGCTCCGTTTTGGGGCAACCAATCAAGCCCCCCAGCCCGAGACCGATTACGGCGACCACAAGGTACCGTTTGTATCGTTTGACGGACGGCGCCTTCTTACAGTTCATGTTTTTTCCGTCGTTCATGAATTCCGCATCGCCTGAAGCTCGATTAGTCAGCCGATCGGCTCTCAACGAGTTCCGTGCGCTCCCTGGCCTAACAAAGCGAAGGAGATCATGGCTGAGTATACGAGCTGAGTATACGAAAGGGGTCTTTCCCCTGACAATGTGATGACCTTTGAATTTCAGATCGAGATTACGCTAGAATCGGCTCTCTTTCTTGGAGGAGGAATGCAATGGGTGACACCGTGAAAATCGACATTACCATGTATGGGATCGCAGAAGTGCTGCGTTGGTGCCACGATCGGAACAAGGGACGCATCGGAGGTGTCGACTCGGCGGGTTTTCAAAAGATGAAGGCGTTGTTGGCCGAAAAACCCTCATCCGGGGATTACTTCACGCTGGATCAATTTTGGAAGAAAAAGGTCACATTGGAATTGACCGAAGAAGAAGTGGCGACCATCGATCGCTGTCTCTACGATATTCCAAACTTTGAAAACGAACCGCTACCCCAAATCCGCCACAAGTTCTGGCCCAAACCCACCACGGCTTCCTGATTAGCGGCGCAGTCCGCCTCGAATTCCGCTCTCTGATCTTACCTCCCACCGTGGGGCAGTGCGAGATTTTTCCTGGCGAGAGAGGTCCGCTGAAGTCCGTTGAGTTGGGTTGGGTTGGGTTGTATGTTGAAATCGAAGGGCAAAGGCAAGGTCCGCCCAGCCTTTTCGACTTACGGCAACGATCCTTCTCCCTTCAGATACTTCCGGAAACGATCCATGAGTTCAGCGCCCAATGTGTCTCCTTCCGGTTTCTTGGTCGAAGGGTCGGCAAAGTGGTTGCGAATCTCCTGGAGTCGCTTTTGCGCCTGATCGTTTCCCTGGAGACGCTTCGTCCGTTGGAGCGCCGTTTCAAACGCGTCAAACGTCAGCTCGCGATACCCAAATGAGCGAATGCGTTTGACCGCTTTCATCATCGCCTGATTTCTAAATAGGGTCAGATGGGCGGAATCAATCTCCGGCAATCCCAGCTTCCTTGCCCTCCGCTCCGCCGCCTTTCGAATCCCGCTGCGCACGAAGTCGGGAGACGACTGGAGTCGCTTCCATGCCTCGTCGGTCCATGCGACTCGGCGAAGCGGAGACTTCCACAGGTCGCGCAGGGTGGTTTCATCGATTCGATTCGCCCCTCTCTGCCTGGCCGAATCTTCCGCGTCGCGCTTCAGCATGTCGGAAACGAACTCGACCGCGATGGGAGGCGTCTCGCTCAGTTTCTCCTGGAGCATCGCTGTGGCTCCATCGGTCCACTCCATCGTCGTCTCTTCACCGTCCGGCGGATCGCCGAGCGATTCGACCTTGTCGTACAACTCGACGTTGACTTCCAGGTGGCCCCGTTCCTTCGCGATCTCTTCGGTGATTTGTTCGATCATCGGACGCATGAACTCCGGCACACCCGCCAGTCGTTCACGGGCGGCGGCGGTCCATGGGAGGCGCCCCCCCGCACTTGCTTCGCCCACCGACTGACTTCCTGCCTGTCCGCCCGCGCCGCCCATCATTTGGCTTTTGAATTGATCGAGGATTTCTCCCGTGATCTCGGCGTACCCCAACTCGCGCGCTTTTTTTTCGGCCAAGCGGCGCACCATGCCGCGGAGAAAAACCGGCGCCCGCTCCAACCGTTGAAGCGCATCCGGACTCCAGGACACTTCGGTCGCGGCTTGCTCCCGCAAATCCGACATTGTTCCGCCCAAACCTTCCTTGACGCTTACTTGTTCAAGAGCTCTTTCAACTCTTTTCCGGCTTTGAAAAACGGCACTCGCTTCGCCGGCACGGCCACCGTCTCGCCGGTCTTGGGATTGCGACCTTCTTTCATGCGCCTCGCCCGGAGTCTGAAACTGCCGAATCCTCGGATTTCCGTTTTGTCGCCATTCTTGAGCGAGTCTCTGACGCAATCGAAAATCGTGTTGACGACGACTTCGGCTTGCCGCTTCGTCAATGTAGGGACTTGTTCTGAAACCTGTTCGATGATTTGTGCCTTTGTCATGTCCCTCCCTCTTGAATCATTGACGGCTCAATGCGCTGTCCTCAAAACACCATCAAATACTTCAAGCTGACGCCCGGGTGAAAGTGAAGTGGCGGAAAGAGCCCCGTCATCTTCGATTCCAGCATCTGACGAAGGGAAAATCGCCGGCGTGGCTCGACGACTTTGGGCGGCCCCTCAATCCCGACGACGTCCGCGGCCAATTGAATGGCGTCTTCCAGATCGCCGAGTTCATCGACAAGCTTGGCGTCCTTCGCTTGGCGGCCGGTAAAAATCCTTCCGTCCGCCAAAGCCTGCGCGTCGGTCATTTCGATCGCCCGTCCCTCAGCCACCGCTTCAATGAACTGTTTGTGGACGTCGTCCATCACACTTTGCAGCAACCCCCGCTCTTCGTCGCTCATTTTACGAAGCGGCGAGCCGACATCCTTGTATTTGCCGCTTTTGATGACAACCCCCTCGACACCGA
The DNA here is from genome assembly GCA_024331095.1 of Nitrospira sp. GTDB lineage: Bacteria > Nitrospirota > Nitrospiria > Nitrospirales > Nitrospiraceae > Nitrospira_D. The sequence goes on from JANDJE010000005.1 coordinate 81,807, forward strand.
TTTTTTGCAATAACCCTTCGATATTGGCCGTTTCCATGATCACGCCGATGCTGCCGGTCAGCGTGCCCGGATTGGCGACGATTCGATCGGTCGCCACGGCGATATAATACCCCCCAGACGCCGCCACGCTCCCCATGGAAGCGATGACCGCCTTGTTGTTTTTCATCCGGACGCGTTTGATCTCATCGTGGATTTCTTGAGAGGGAACCACTCCCCCCCCAGGACTGTCGATGCGCAAGACGATGGCTTTGACGGCCGGATTCTCGCTGAACCGTCTCAACTCGCCGACCGTCTCTTGGGAGTCAAGGATAATCCCCTCGACCCGAATCAACGCGATCCGATCCCCGCCTGACAAGTCCAAATCGGGGAACAAGACGTTGATAACGATCATGAACCCAAAACCGGCCGCGAGCACCAACAACAGGGTACGCAGCGGCCGACGCCTTCGAGGACGATCGATTTGCCCGGTCTCTTCTTCCATGCGCGCCATCCATGAGCAACGGAACGACCCGCGGCTCGCCAGACCTGCAACGGCTCACCTCAGTCGCCGGTCTGGGGCGATCTCCTGTTTTGCTTGGCCGCTCGCCCGAGACTTTGGTCCGGCGCACCTTGCGCCGAGTGATATTCATCGACCTCTTTGCGCTCGGAGTCGAGCTGATGATCCCGAAGGCTCAAGGCGATTTTTCGCTCGTCCCGATCGACCTTGATGATCTTGGCCGTCACATTGTCTTGCACTTTGAACTTTTCTTCAAGTTTGGCATGCGGCTCGATTCCCGTCTCGCTGACGTGAATCAGTCCCTCGACCTCGCCGTCCAACTCGACAAAAATCCCGAAATCGGCGATTTTGCTTACCTTGCCGACGACGGAATCCCCCACGTGGTAACGTGACGGAATCGCCTCTTCCCACGGATCACGGGTCAATTGCTTGTACCCCAGCGATAGCCGCTCTTTTTCCTTGTCGATCCGCAGTACGACGGCTTCCACTCGCTGACCCTTCTTAAAGAGTTCCGACGGATGCTTAATGTGTTTGGTCCAGGACATGTCGGAAATGTGAATCAAGCCGTCAATGCCCTCATCCAACCCGACGAAGGCGCCGAAATCGGTCAAGCTTTTGATTTTCCCTTCGATCCTGGTGCCGATGGGATACTTGGTCTCGATCATGTCCCATGGATTGGGAGCGGTCTGTTTCATGCCCAAGGAAATTTTTCTGCTCGCGGGATCGACGTTCAGCACCGCGGCTTCCACTTGATCCCCTACTCCCACCACCTTCGACGGATGTCGGACTTCATGGGTCCAAGACATTTCGGAGACATGCACCAAGCCCTCGACGCCGGGTTCGAGCTCGACAAACGCGCCATAATCGGTCAGGCTCACCACGCGACCTCGCACCCTGGCGCCCACGGGGTATTTGGCGACGACATTGGTCCAAGGATCGGCGCTTTTTTGTTTCAACCCCAACGAAATACGCCCTGTTTCGCGATCGTACTTCAGCACGGTGACTTCCACCTTGTCTCCCACCGTAAACATTTCCGACGGATGGCCGATGCGGCCCCACGACATATCGGTGATGTGGAGCAATCCGTCAATCCCGCCGAGATCGATGAACGACCCGTAATCGGTAATGTTTTTAACCGTCCCTTGAATGAGCTGCCCTTCCTTGAGATTCGCCAACGTGACCTGCCGCTTTTTATCCCTGGTCTCCTCCAACAGCACGCGACGAGAAACCACCACGTTGCCGCGCCGGTGGTTGATCTTGATGATTTTTAAGGGGAAGGTCTTGCCGACCAGCGCATCCAGATCACGAACCGGATGGAGATCGATCTGAGAGCCCGGCAAGAACGCTTTGACGCCGATATCGACCATCATGCCGCCCTTGATCCGGGAGATCACCTTGCCCTCGATGCTCTTCTCTTCCTTGTAGAGCCGTTCGAGTTCCTCCCAGATCTTCATCTTGTCGGCTTTTTCTTTGGACAGGACGAGATTTCCTTCCGCGTCCTCACATTCCTCGATGTACACTTGCAGCTTGTCTCCGACCTTCAGAGCGGAGAGCTCTTCCGGGGAAAACTGGTCGCTGGGAATCATCCCTTCCGATTTGTAGCCGATGTCCACGACCACCTTGTCTTTGGTGAGCGCGACCACGCGGCCCTCGGTGATCGTCCCTTCTTCCAGATTGCGGAACGTTTCTTCATACAACGCGGCCAATGCGTCTCGATCCAACTTCGCCTCACTGTCTTTAGCTGCCATCCCCATGTGACGTCCTACTCTTCCGACCTTTGTCGGGTGCTGATGGTGAATGCACCGGGCTCACTCAGCATTGCGAGCCCCGGCGATCGGCGATTCCGACGCATCACGTCCCAGACCGTCCTTCTCAAGGGGAGAAGGAACCTCGCCCAAGGCGGCGATACGCTCGATCACGGTCCGACTGACCTCTTCATAAAACCGTTTGCTCTCCACTCCCTTTTCTTTCCTCCCGTCCGTCTCGAATCGAAGCGGCGCTCCGAATCGGACCGTCACCGGCCGTCTTCGAGGCCACCGGGCTCCGGTGGGCAACGCTTCGAACGTTCCCTTCAGATAAGCCGGAACGACCGGGCATCCGGTCTTCGAAACAATGACGCCGATCCCCGCTTTCGGGGGCCGCAGACGACCATCCCGGCTCCGACCGCCTTCGGGGAAAATGACCACCACTTTCCCTGCTCGAATCAAATCGATCGCCTTGCCGAACGCCTCTCGATCAAGCCGCCCCATCCGTACGGGAATCCAGCCCAACGACCGGAGCACGGCGTTCAAGACCGGAACAGGGAACAGATCGCTGCGTCCGAGATACCACGCTCTGCGCGTCATCCCGCATCCGAGCAGCGGAATGTCGAGATAACTGGCGTGATTCGCGGCCACCAGCAGGCCTCCGCTTGGCGGAATCGCTCCCTCGACCCGATAGCGGAACCAGACCAGGCCGATCGCCCTGGCCAGCACCCACAAAATACCGTACACAATGGCGGTCACAGCGCGGCCGACACCGCCGCCATCATCCGCTCCACCACTTGCTCGATGCTGAGGTCGGAGGTATCGATCGCCCGGGCATCGGCGGCCGGAACCAGCGGCGCGATCGAACGGGTGCGGTCTTGCATGTCTCGCCCGGATAAATCCTGATACGTCGCTTCCATCGCTCCCGCGTGACCGGCGGCGACCAGTTCCCGGTGGCGACGCTCGGCCCGCACCTTCGCGTCCGCATCCAGAAAAAACTTGAGCGGAGCGGAAGGAAAGATCCTCGTCCCGATATCGCGCCCCTCCACGACCACGGAACCACGCTCGCCGATTCGGCGTTGAATGGGGAGCAACCACTCTCGGACGGCCGGGATGGCGGACACCAAGGAGGCCGCAGCAGAGACATCCGGCGTGCGAAGCTCGCCGGTCACGTCATACCCGTCGAGCAGCACCCGCATCGTACCGTCGTGAAATCGGATATCAAGGGACGTCTCAGGCAAAAGCTCCTTGACCCGCTCACGGTCCGTCGGCGAGATCCCCGCCTTCAGCACTTTCCGGGCTACGGCCCGATAGAGGGCTCCCGTGTCGAGATACAGAAACCCCAACTTGGCCGCCAACAACTTCGCCACGGTACTTTTGCCGACTCCGGCCGGCCCGTCGATGGCAATGATCACGTCCGCCTCATCCTTCCGTCCGCGACCGCCCGACAAGCCGCCGTCATCATAGTGCCCCAGCCTCGCGGGTCAACAACCGAGCCAACAGGGATTCAAAATTCGGGAAAGAGGTTTCTACGCACCCGCTCTCGGCGATGGTCGTGTCGGACTCGGCCGTCAATCCCGCGATGGCCAGTGACATGGCGACTCGGTGATCGCCGTGACTCCGCGCCGTGCCGACGGCCTTGAGGCGACCGTTTTCCCCGTTCGCGCCAAGCCCTTGAACGATCATGCCGTCGGGTTTTTCGATGATCCGAGCCCCCATCGCTCGTAATTCGGCGGCCATGGTGGCGATCCGATCGCTTTCCTTGACGCGGAGCTCCTCCGCTCCGGAGATCACGGTTTCCCCTTCCGCAACCGCCGCCGCCACGCAGAGAATGGGAAATTCATCGATGGTCTGCGGAATAAGGTCCGCCCCGATGGTCACGCCCGCGAGGGGAGCCGATTTCACGCGAAGATCGGCGACCGGCTCTCCTCCCTCTTCCCATTGGCGAAGCACCTGAATATCGGCTCCCATTCTCTTCAGCACCTCGAGCAAGCCAGTTCTGGTCCGATTGAACCCGACGTTCATGATCGTGACGTCGGAACCGGGGACGATCGTCGCTCCCACGATGAAAAACGCGGCGGAGGAGAAATCACCGGGAACGACCATCTGCCGTCCCGCCCATCCCACGCTCGGCCGCCCTTGCAGGATCAACGTGTTCCCCTCATGCAAGAGGGGCACGCCGAACGATTCAAACATCCGCTCCGTATGATCCCGCGACAGCCGCGGTTCTTGAATGCGCGTCGTTCCTTCGGCAAAGAGACCGGCGAGCAGCAGCGCCGATTTGACCTGGGCGCTGGGGACCGGAGAGACATAGGTCGTCCCGCGCAATTGTTTTCCGGTGATCGCCAGCGGAGCCAACTCGCCTCCCTTGCGTCCTGCGATCACGGCGCCCATCTCGCGCAGCGGTTTGACCACCCGCCCCATGGGCCGACGCCGGATCGATTCGTCTCCCGTCAGGACGGTGAAGAAGTCCTGCCCCGCCAGCAGTCCCGCCAGCAAACGGATGCCCGTTCCCGAGTTGCCGCAATCAATCGGCATATTGGGTTCGCTTAATCCCCTCAATCCTTTGCCATACACGGTCAGGCGTTCCGGCGTCTCGTCGATCCGGATGCCCAGCTCGCGAAACGCCCGCATGGTATTGAGGCAGTCCTCCCCTTGGCAGTAGTCCGAGATGGTGCTGACGCCCTCCCCCAACGACGCAAGAATGATGGCTCGGTGGGTGATGGATTTATCACCCGGAACGCTGATCGTTCCTTTGAGAGAGGGGCCCGGCGTGACGGTCAAGGCGGTCTTCATCATTTACGTTGCAACGGCGACGGGGTCGTTCAGTTTTTCCCGCTCGCGCTTGGCGCGCTCGATCATTCGTTCGATGGCGGCGGCGTCGCCCGTCGCGATGAGGTGTTTGAGCTCGTCCAGCGCCCGCTGGTATGCGTCGATCAACGACACTACATTGTCCCGATTCCATACAAAAATGTCACGCCACATTTCAGGAGAGCTGGCCGCAATTCTCGTGGTATCCCGCAGGCCGCCGCCGGAATGACGGGCCAAATCCAACGAGGAGAGCCGATGATCGCGCACATCGGCCAACGCAATCATCAGGGCGAACGCGGCGGCATGGGGGAGGTGACTGACCGCCCCGAGAATTTGATCATGCAGGTGAGGGTCCATCGTCAGCAGGATCGATCCGGTTTCCTCCCACAGTCGTTTGATCCGTTCCAAGGCTTGCGGATCGGTCTTCTTCGTGGGTGTCACGATGCACCGCGCCCCCTTGAACAGGTGGGCCGATCCCTCCGCCACCCCTGTTTTCTCCTTTCCGGCGATCGGATGGGCGCCCACGAAATGCACGCCCGGGGGCATGACCGCCTCGGACCGCTCGACCAACGAACCTTTGACGCTCCCCACGTCGCTCACGATCGTTCCCGGCTCCAGGCAATGGGCCCATTCCTTGAGATGCCGCTCGTAGGTATCGACCGGCGTGGCCAAAATCACCAGATCCGATCCCCGCACGCCGTCTTTTGGATCCGACACGTACCGGTCAATCGCTCCCATTTCCACGGCGGTCTTGAGGTTTTCCTCGCGACGGCCGATGCCCACGACGTGATCGGCCAGGGCTTTGTCGCGCAACACCATTCCCAGCGAGCCGCCGATCAATCCCACCCCGACGATTGCCGCTTGCTTGAAATGAACCGCCATGGAGGCTTCTACAGCTCCCTCCCCACGACCTTGGCGATGTTCTCCAGATCGCGCATCAGCGCCTTGAATTTCGAGGGCTTGATCGACTCTTCTCCGTCGCACAAGGCGCGCTCGGGATTGGAATGCACCTCGATGAGCAACCCGTCGGCGCCCGCCGCGATCGCGGCCTTCGACATGGGAGCCACCAAATCCCACTTGCCCGTGGCATGGCTGGGGTCCACGATCACCGGCAGATGCGACAATTCTTTCAGCGTGGGAATCGCGGCGATATCAAGGGTGTTGCGATATTGCGTCTCGAACGTGCGGATGCCCCGCTCGCAGAGCATGACGTTTTGGTTGCCCCGCGACATGATATACTCCGCGGACAGGAGAAATTCCTTAATGGTCGCCGACAGCCCGCGCTTGAGAAGCACCGGTTTGTCGTAGGCCCCGACCTCCTTCAGCAACTCGAAGTTCTGCATGTTTCGCGCGCCGATCTGAATGATGTCCGCCTTCTCAAGAAACAGCTCGATGTCTCTCGTATCCAGAATTTCGCTGACGACGGGAAGGCCGGTCTGTTTTCTGGCCTCCACCAAATAATCGAGTCCTTCACGCCCCAAGCCCTGAAACGAATAGGGAGATGTCCTGGGCTTATAGGCGCCTCCTCGCAGGATCGAGGCGCCGGCCGCTTTCACTTCATGGGCGATGCCCACCGTCAGCTCCAGCCGCTCCACGGCACAGGGGCCGGCCATGATCGCGATTTTCTTGCCGCCGATCTTGACGCCGTTGACGTCGATGACCGTCGACTCTTTTTTGAACTCGCGGCTCACGAGCTTCCAAGGAGCCAAAATGGGCAACACGCTTTCGACGCCGGGCAGAGCCGTGAGCGGTTGATTGTGCAAAATGCGATCATCGCCGATGACGCCGATGATCGTACGTTCCTGGCCGGTGGAGATCTGCGATTTCAATCCCAGATCCCGCAGCCGATCGATGATGTGATCCACCTGGCTTTCAGACGCATCTGGCTTCAAGACAATGATCATGATTCCCTCGCGCTTCCATCACGTCTCACACGCCAAGACCTTTTTCAAGGCCTGAAGGAACGCGGCGTTCTCGTCGGCCAGACCGATGGTGACGCGGAGCATCGTTCCTTCGATGTGTCGCACGATGATCCCTTCACGCAGCAGGGCTTCAAACACCCGCCGCCCGTCCCGGCCGACGTCGAAATACAGAAAATTGGTGTGGCTTGGAATCGGCGTTAATCCAAGCGCCTTAAGCCCTTGACCGACCTGCTCCATACCTTCGGCGTTGACGGATCGACTTCTCACCATATGTTCCTCGTCACCAAGAGCGGCCGCAGCCGCCCGCTGGGCGAGGCTGTTCGCGTTGAACGGAGGCCGTATCCGATTCAGAATGCCCGCGATTTCAGACGTCGTAATCCCGTACCCGATCCTCAACCCGGCCAGCCCGTAAATCTTGGAAAAGGTCCTCAGCACCACGACGTTTCGACCGTCCCGGACATAGGCGATCGTATCGGGGAACCGTGGATCGCGAACGTACTCGAAGTACGCCTCGTCAAACACGACGACCACGTCGTTCGGCACCGAGGCCATCAGCCGGCCGACTTCGTCGGCCGACACCATGGTCCCCGTAGGATTGTTGGGATTGCAGACGAACAGCAGTCTGGTTCGCGGCGTCACGGCCCTGGCCATGGCGTCAAGATCGTGGGTCCAGTTCGTCAAGGGTACGACGATGGGATTGCCGTGCGCGGCCGTCACTTCCATCCTGTAGATCACGAAGGTATGGTCGGCCATGACCGCGTCGTCGCCGGGAGCCAGAAATGCCCGAGCCAATAATCCAAGAAGCTCGTCGGACCCGTTGCCCAAAATAATCTGCTCGCTCGACACCTTCCACCGTTCGGCGAGGACTTGCCTGAGTCGATGTCCTCCGCCGTCGGGATAGCGATGCAAGTTGTCGGTCGCCCCCGCCAGCGCCGCCAGCGCTTTGGGAGAAGGCCCGATCGGGTTTTCATTGGAGGCAAGCTTGATCACTCGGCCAAGCCCGAGTTCACGCTGCAGCTCCTCGATCGGTTTTCCCGGAACGTAGGGGGTCAGGGATTGGATGTCGGGATGAATGTGAAGCGCCATGAGATCAACTGTATATCGGATAGGAACCGAGAATTTTCATAAACAAGCAGCGTCCTTTGACTTCTTCGACCGCCCTGCTGACCCGATCTTCCGTAATATGTCCTTCGACGTCGACGAAGAAAATGTACTCCCAGGCTTTGCGCTGTGAAGGCCGTGATTCGATTTTCGTCATGTTGATCCCATGAGAGGCGAACGGGCGCAGAAGCTCGTAGAGGGCCCCGACCTTGTCTTTGATCGACAGCATCAGCGACGTCTTGTCTCGTCCCGTCCGCTCGGACGGTTTCTGCGACAACACCAGAAAGCGGGTCATGTTGTTGACATTGTCTTCGATGCGAGCCCGGATCACGTTCAATCCGTACAATTGTCCGGCCAATTCCGATGCGATCGCGGCGGACGACGGCTCATCGATGCAGAGCTCGGCGGCCCGCGCCGTGCTGGCCACCTCCACGGCCGGAACGTGCGGCAGATGAGTCTCCAGCCAATTGCGGCACTGGGCGATGGCGTGCGGATGAGAATAAATTTTCTTCACCTCTTCGAGGAGAGTGGACTTCGACAGTAAATGATGGGTGACTTCTTGGAGGATCTCGCCGTAGATCAACAAGTTCGAGTCAATGAACATGTCCAGCGTGTGATTGACCACGCCTTCTGTCGTATTCTCGATCGGCACGACGCCGAAATGGGCCCGCCCCCGCTCGACCTCATTAAACACTTCCTTGATGCTGTGCACCGGAACATACTGGGCCGATGAGCCGAACTTCTGCATGCAGGCCATGTGGGTGAAGGTCGCCCTGGGTCCGAGATAGGCCACCGTTTGAGGCCCCTCCAGAGACAACGACGCCGACATGATCTCCCGATAGACCGACCGAATCGCCTCGGTCGGGAACGGGCCGGTGTTTTGTTTGGTTAACCGTTCGATAATAGCCGTCTCCCGCCCCTGCGTATGGAGATTGGCGTTCGCATCCTTCTCCCTCTTGAGTCGCCCGATCTCGATCACATGTTTGGATCGCTCATTGAGAAGACGGATGATTTCGTCATCGATCCGATCGATTTCATTGCGGTAATCGAGCAAGTCTTTGGGCATGACCACCAAGCCTTGGACTCTGCATTGCAACGAGTCTTGAGCGGCCCCTTCACACACCTAACTTATGAGGCAAGGGTGGAATCTTACAGGAACCTTCAAAACCATTGCAAGGACGGCTCTTTACTCAGGGAGATACCGCAGAGCTGCTAGGAACGGCAGGAGACACATCGAGCTCCCGCTTGGAGAATCTCTCTATCGGGCATCGGGCTAAAGAAGCCGATTTAACGGACGGTTGAAATGTTCGAAGGTCCTTCTGGTGGCCTGGCGGCCTCGACCGGTTCGAGCAAGAAAGCCGGCTTGAATCAAATAGGGCTCATACACGTCTTCGATGGTCCCTTTGTCTTCTTGGAGCGCCGCAGCCAGGGACTCGACCCCGACCGGTCCGCCGTTGAACTTGTCGATGATCGTCAAGAGAATCTTCCGGTCCATGTCGTCAAATCCGACTTCATCGATCCCGACCCAGGCCAGCCCTTCGCGGGCCACCGATTTGGTAATATGGCCGTCCGCCTTGACCTGCGCATAGTCCCTGATCCGTTTGACGAGCCGGTTGGCGATGCGCGGCGTCCCGCGCGCACGGGCGGCGATTTCCGCCGCGCCGTCTCGATCGATCCCTATGCCCAACACCCCGGCCGAGCGGGTCACAATGGCCTCCAACTCAACCGGGGAGTAAAATTCGAGTCGGTACACAAGGCCGAACCGGTCGCGGAGGGGCGACGTCAACGCCCCCGCCCTCGTCGTCGCTCCCACGAGGGTAAAGCGCGGCAGATCGAGCTTGACCGTCCTCGTTCCCGGCCCCTGACCGATCACCAGATCAAGTTGATAATCCTCCATCGCGGGATAGAGGGCTTCTTCTACGGAGGCCGGCAACCGATGAATTTCATCGATGAAGAGGACGTCGTATTCTTGCAGGTTGGTGAGAATCGCGGCCAGATCTCCCGCGTGGGCCAACACCAAACCCGACGTTGACCGTAACGACGCGCCCATTTCATTGGCGATGATGTGGGCGATCGTGGTCTTCCCCAATCCCGGCGGGCCGTAGAAAATCGCATGATCGAGAGGGTCCCCCCGCCGTTTGGCCGCCTCAATGCAGACGCGCAACGACTCCTTCATCTTATCTTGTCCGACATATTCGTTCAGCGCCTGAGGACGGAGGGCCTGTTCGATCCCCCGCTCTTCATCCATCGCTCGATCGGGCACGATCCGTTCGGTCATCACTTCCCTACAGAGACTTATTTTTCTTCCGGCGCCCGTTGATATTTGGGAGGGGGAGGCAACGCTCCTCGCCCCGGCGTGGGCGTATTGCCGCAATCCGGCGGACAGAATTTCATTCCCTGGCTTGGGTCCGGAAAACTCTGTTCCATCTTCTGCAACTGGCATTGCGTCAGTCGTCCACCGTCTCCGCCGCCGCAACGGGCCGGTACCGAGGAGCTTCCGATTTCCACATACCCCGCCGGGCAAGATCCGCAGACCGCCAGGGGATTCGCTCCCAACGGCACACATTCGACCAGGGTCGGGTCATCCTCCTTGCAAATCCCCGGCGCTTGCGTGACACCGGTGACGGCGTATCCTTGCGGACAAGTTCCGCAGGTCATCCGAATGGTGGGAGGCGATTCGGGTGCGTCCTGCGCGAACCCCCTCCCCAACCCAGCCCCGACAATCAACGTTGTTCCCAGGCCGATGATAAGCGCGCGCCGAGCAAAGACCGTCGATGATTGATCGACCACCCCGTCACCCCCTCGCAAGTTCTTTGAGGCCTTCGCGAATGAGATTGGTCAACGGCAGAGGGTCTGCCGCAGTCTTCGTGACCCGCCTTAACGCTTCCTTGACGTCGTGAGGGCGATAGCCAAGATTCACCAACGCGGACAGGGCATCGTCAAAGAAACCGCCGGTCTCCGCCGCCGCCACCGGCGTCTCACCGGAAGTCGATTCGACCTTGCCGACCTTGTCCTTAAGTTCCAGCGCGATACGGCCCGCGGACTTTTTCCCAATACCGGGGATCGTCGCCAATTTCTCGACGTCTTCGGTCCTGATCGCGCGGAGGAGGTCGGCGATCGGCATACTTGACAGAACGTTCAACGCCAGTTTGGGACCGATGCCCGTCACCGTCGTCAGCAAGAGAAACGACTCCTTTTCTCGCGGCGAGAGAAAGCCGAACAGTTGAATGGCATCCTCCCTCAAGTGGGTATGGATGTTGAGTGCGACCGTTTCGTTGAGATTTGGAAGCGCGTAATAGGTGCTCAGGGGAATATGGACTTCGTAGCCGACCCCTTGAACGTCCAGCGTGAGATGGGTCGGCGCCTTGAAGATGAGCTTTCCCGTGAGAAGGGCGATCATCTCGTCTCGTCCCTCGGGGGCGACGAGTCCGTGTCCCGGGCACGCCTACCCAGCCGCGACGGCAACCTTTTCCATTACCTCGTCGGGAATGTCAAAATTGGCGTGGACCCTCTGAACATCGTCATGCTCATCGAGGATTTCCATCAGCTTGAGCATTTGTTCAGCGGGTTTTTCATCGAGACGGACTGTGCTTTGGGGAATATAGGTGATCTCCGCGAGGGCGGTTTCGATCTTCGCGTCGGCCAAGGCTTTCTTCACGGCTTCAAAATCAGGGGGCGCCGTGATGATTTCGAACATCTTCTCTCCGACTCTGACGTCGTCCGCGCCGGCATCAAGTGCCACGGACAGCAACGTATCTTCGTCCACTTTCCCTTTCTCGACCGTCAGAAGTCCTTTTTTGTGAAACTGCCATGACACCGCTCCGGCCTCCGCCATGGTCCCATTATTTTTGGTCAAGAGACTGCGAACTTCCGCGACCGTGCGGTTGCGGTTATCGCTCGTAATTTCAAGGAGCAGCGCGGTGCCCCCGGGGCCATATCCTTCCAGGGTGAATTCTTCGTACGACACTCCCGGCAGTTCCCCCGTTCCCCGCTGGATGGCTTTCTTGATCGTGTCGCTCGGCATATTGGCGTCTTTGGCCTTTGAGATGGCCAGACGAAGGCGCGGATTGCCGTCTGGGTCGCCCCCGGACCGAGCCGCGATGGTCAATTCTCTGATGAGCCGCGTGAAGATCTTTCCACGCTTGGCATCCTGCGCCGATTTGTGCCGCTTGATGGTTGCCCAATGACTATGGCCGCCCATGATTCATTCCCCTGATAGCTTCCCTCTCCACCGGCTCCCTTTCAGAACTGGCCGAAGACGCCGTGGTGTGACGACGGCGATCAACTTTTTGTACTCGTAGCATAGGCCTTGCAGAAGAGTCAATGCGCTCGCCACCCACCCATCCTCTGCTTTCAACGCATCCCTCTGCTTTCAACGCATCGATGCAGGAGCGAGAACGAACCGCGTAGAGAGCCCGCACCCACAGCACACTTTATACGGAGGCGACCGAACGGAATGACCATAAAAAATCAAAAGCCCATCCAGCCAGGCTGAATGGGCCACGATCCACAGGAGTATGACACAGGGGCCGTGATTACATGAACTTCAGGAACTTCTCCTTGGCCTCATCCATGACCTGGGCCGTCACCGTCTGCAGGCCCCGTTCTCTGGCCACTCGCTCGATCTCTTTGCGGGCCATGGGGCGAATGAAGTCAGGAATGTTCTCCAACCGCTGCTCAGCCTCGCGCGACCAGACAAGGCCGTTCGGCGAGTCGTTTTTTGAATCATCCATCACTTGAAGTGTGATAGTCTTGAACCCCTGTTTGCGGGCATAGGTTTCCACGCTGCTCTGCACCATCGGTTTGACGAAGGCGGGCAGGCGATCAAGCTTTTCCCTGGCGTCCGGAGTCCAGGTGAATTCAGACGACCCGCCGTTGGACGGCTTGCCCGAACTCGTCAAGCCCATCTCCGCGACCATGGCCGAAAACGGGCAGCCGCCGGTCGTTTTTTCTCCCGTTTTTGAAGGAGCCGCCGAGACCGCGGACTTGACCTTCTGCATCTTGTCCGCCAAGGACGCCAGCGTGGGGTCCGTCGCCTCCGCGCGCGCGCCCAGTTTGAGCCCCAACGCGTTCATCATGTTGGTTTCGCCCGCATTGGTCACCATCGAGAATTTGGCGTTGCAGGAGGGGCAGCCGAAGAAGACCCCCAGCGACCCCCCTTCGGGCTTTTCAACCTTCTCGAGGGCCATATATGTTTCACAGGTGAGACAAACGAATTTCATTGCAACTCCTTCGCTCCATTCTTGAGCGCTTGAGTGATCCCCCGATTTTTTCTTCCCTGACCGGCATGGCGGAATCCAACAGCCGCACCGGTCGCCTCCTCTTGGCATGTTTACGGTAACACGGAGATTTTAGGCGAGTCAAACCAGCGGGGCGAGGGTGAGGCGGAGGTCCGCTACAGTTCCCGCCCCTTACGCCGATAGAGGAGATGGAGCCGGTTTTCTTTTTTACTAAGAGGTCGATCATATGCCGTCGGCTGAAGAACTGGTACAATCCTGTGCGTCTATTCCGACGTTGCCGGAAGTTTACGTTCACGCGCGAAACGTCGTGGACGACCCTGGTTCGACCGGTGACGACCTCGCCGGTATCATCAAGCGAGACCCGGCCCTCTCAGCCAGACTGTTTCGCGTCGCCAACGACCCTCGTCATGGATTCCCTCGACAGATCGATACCATCGAGAGCGCCGTCCGTCTCATCGGCCCACAAGCGGCTGCGGAGGTCGTCGGCGCCGCCACGGTCGGACGGACATTTTCGGGAATGCCAGCTTACCTGATAGATGTCGCCAAGTTCTGGCGCAAGAGCTTGCTTTGCGCCCTGCTGGCGGAGAAAATCGCCGAATTGAGCGGCCTCGATCACAGTGAACGCTTTTACGTGGCGGGTCTGTTCCGTGACATCGGCCATCTGGTCCTTTACCAAACCGTCCCCCAACGAGCCCAGTCTTCTTTTATCGAAGCGGGCTATTTAGAAACTTCCCTGGCCGACGTGGAACAGTCCAACATCGGATGTGACTTTGCGGAGGTGGGAGGGGAATTCATGAGGTCACTGGGCCTGCCGCTTCAGCTTGAACGGGGAGTCCGTTGGCAGCTCGATCCCGGCAAGGCCGGCGACTTCGTTCTCCATGCTTCTATCGTCCATCTAGCAGGCGCGATTGCCGATTATGAGGAGCCGGTTGAAACAACCCGCTGCCCCGGCTGGTTGTCCCTTCACCCTGACGCCATCGCCGCCACCAAGTTTGCGCCCGCCTCCGTCCCGACCTTGCTCACGGAAGCGCAAGCCGACCTGCAACGGGTCTTGCGCCTCGTCTCGCCTCTCGCCAAAGCCGCCTAATGCTTCAGGAACGATTTCGCCGGGGAGGGCGAGCACGAGGCGAGGCATCCGACGACATTCCGGCGGAAGGGGCGGCGATGGACGAGCCGAAGACGGACGACGGTTGCATCCCCCACTCGTCATTAAATGGAATACTGAAAGGTCGACTTGACTCCAAGGGTCTCATCCAACACGCCTCGCTGCTTGAGCGCGTCCACGACCTGCTTGATCGCCACGTCGAGATCCATTGGTCCGTTCAAGATTACGTCGGTGCTGGGCGGAGGCTCTTCGGCGGTCCTACTCACGTGCACGGCGATGACCGGCGCCGGATGCACGAGCGTTCTGATCACTTGCAACGCTTCCCGATAGGCCAACCCGAAGGGATTCGTGGTGGACACCACGATCAAGCCCGTATCGATCAGCAGTCGCGCCACTTCTCCGTATCGCCGGGCCATTTCCGCCGTCTGACTCTTTTCTTCTTCGCTTAGGTCGGCGTCGAGCCCCCGCCGCAAATTTTCGCCGTCCAACAGATACGCATGGCGCCCGTCGGCAATGAGTCGCCCTTCCAATTTTCTGGCCAACAACGACTTCCCGGCATGCCGCCCGCCGGTAAAGAGCACCACCGCGGACCGGTGGCCGTAGTGCTTCGCGCGGTCTTCGACGCCGACTTCGCCCTTCACCCACGCAAAGTCTCGCCGGCGCGCCTCTTCTCGCAGCGACTCCTGGTCGTCCGGCACCATTTCCGTCACGATGCCGCCGCCCGCGATGTCGTATTCATCCACCAACACAAATCGCCCGGTCGCTTCGAACGACGAAGACACATCGAACGCGATCGGGGTCTTGGTCCGGACGGTCAGCTCGGCGACTTGATTCCGATTCACCACCGCCGCCCCCTGTTGCTGATTCAGGTCCGTCGTGTCGATGATGCGATGAAGCGCCATCACTTCGCACTCGACCTCCTTGGTGGCGACCCGCAGCACGTACTTTCGTCCTCGCTCCAGCGGGCGCTTGCCCAGCCAAAACAGGTTGGCCTTGAACGACGTTGAGACGTGGGGCAGGTCGTTCGAATGGGCGGCGATTTCCCCCCGCTCCACGAAGATCTGCTCATCGAGGGTCACGCCGATGGATTGGCCCGCCTCGGCGCTCATCGGAAGGGGCTCGACGTTGAACGCTTCGATCGATTTGACGTTGGCCCGCTTGTTCGAGGGAGAGAAGATCAGTTGGTCGCCGACTTTCAAACGACCGGCCGTGATGCGGCCTGCGATGATACGACGCGCATCGAACTTGTACACGTCCTGAACGGGAAATCGCAAAGGCTGATCGGCCGAGGCCGTTTCCTTTTTGAAGAGACTGAGGGTGTCCAGGACGGTCGGCCCCCCGTACCACGGCATGGCCCGGCTGCGGTCGGCAATGTTGTCGCCGAGCTTGGCGCTGACCGGGATGATCCGTTCGGGGATCGCGCCGAACTGCCCGAGAAACTCCCGATATTCTTTCTCGATGCCGTCGAAGACATCCTGCCGATAGCCGACCAGGTCCATCTTATTGACGACGACCGCGAACTGACGGACTCCAAGAAGCGAGAGCAGGTACCCGTGTTTTTTGGACTGCTCTTTCACTCCCTCAAGGGCGTCGATCACGAGGAGCGCCGCCTCTGCCCTGGCCGCGCCGGAGACCATGTTTTTAAGGAACTCCTTGTGGCCCGGCGCATCGATGATAATGTACTGCCGTCCCTTCCAAATAAAAAACGTCCGCGCCGTATCGATCGTGATACCCTGCTCCTGCTCTTCCAAGAACGCATCAAACAGAAACGCGTACTCGAATTCCTTCCCCTGCTGGCGGCAGATCGCCTGCACCTTTTCCAGTTTGCCCTCCGGCAACGACCCGGTATCCGCATAGAGCCGTCCCACGAGCGTGGACTTTCCGTGGTCCACGTGACCGACAATGACGATGTTGAAATGCTCGTCCGGTTTCGAAGCGGTTCGCGCCGCCGTCGCCGTCGCCTCGTCCATTACATGTACCCTTTCTTCCGGAGCATCTCCATGCCGCGCCCAGCGTCCTGGGCCCGTCCGGCCCGTTCCGCGATATTCGTCGCCCGCAGCTCTTCGATGATTTCGTCCACTGTCTTGGCTGTGGACTTCACGGGCGTCGTGCAAGGAGCGCATCCCAGACTCCGGTAGCGTGTGCCGTCTCCCTTGTCCAAGTACAGATCGATAAAGGGGATGTTCTCGGCCTTGATATATTCCCAAATGTTGATTTCCGTCCAATCAAGCAGAGGGTGGATTCGGATATGGGTTCCCGGCGGGAACGTCGTTTTGAACTGGTTCCACAGTTCCGGCGGCTGATCGCGGAAATCCCAGTCTCCATGTTTGTCGCGGGGCGAGAAGTATCGCTCCTTCGCCCTGGTGCTGTCTTCATCGGCGCGCACGCCCAAAATGACGCCGGTGTACCCTTTCGACTCGATCAGATTTTTTAACGCCGTCGTCTTGAGCGCCGTGCAACAGACATCGCGTCCCATCGTGTGGTTCATCCCGGCAGCCAGCGCCTCTTTATTCTGGCCCACGACCAAATTCAACCGCCACTCGCGGGCCAACCGGTCTCGGTACTCGATCATGGCGGGAATCTTGTAGCTCGTATCCACGTGCAGCAGCGGAAACGGCACGTGACCGAAGAACGCCTTGCGGGCCAACCACAGCAGAACGGTCGAATCCTTGCCCATCGACCACAGCATGGCCAAATTGTCGAAGTGTTTGTAGGCCTCACGGAAGATGTAGACGCTTTGGTCTTCCAGCTGGCGCAGATGTTTCACAATTTCTCTCCCTTCACCTTGATCATCTCCGGCTCGCAGCCGGTTTGGCGCCCACCGCCTCCCGCGTCAACTCCTCCAGCTTGCGGGCCGCGGCCCCTCCTTCAAGCGCCGCCTTGGCCCGGGGGTAACAAGCCGAGAGCGATTGCCCCTTTCCCGCCGCGTACAGCAACATCGCCGCGTTCATCAGAACCCATTCCTTGGGTCCCCCCTGCACTTGATGCTGAAGAATACGGTGGAGCAGCTCCGCCTCCCTGTCTCGTTGATCCGGCGGAAAGCCCGCCATCTCCCGCGAAGAACCGAGCGCCAGCCCGAAATCCTTGGGAGCCACTCCCAAAGGCGTGATACGCTCATCTCTCAATTCCAGCACCCTGGTCACCGCCGACAGAGAGAGTTCCGGATCGCCCTCGACCCCACGAATGACGAACCCCCTCGGGCAACCGAGCATGCGTAACGCTTCGGCCGTTTTCTCGAAATGCGGGGGATGCGACAGTCCGACCACCTGCGCGGAAGCGCGAGCCGGGTTGAGCAGTCTGGCGATCGGATGAAAGACGTTCCTCACGCCCAGTTCCTGTCGCATCTCCAGAAATCGATAGACCGCCGGATGATAGATGCCGATATCCAAATACGCGAACCCCTTCTTGAGCAGATCTTCGGTCACGGCGCGTGGGGTGGAATCGACCGGGATACCCAGCGCCTTCAGGACCCCGGCGCTCCCCGGCCTTCCGGGAATCCCGTCGTAGCCGTGCATCAGCACCGTAGCCCCGGCGGAAGCGGCGACAATGGAGGAGGCCACCAGCGCATGGAAGGTGTCCTGTTTGCCCGCATAGGTCGGCACATCGACGAGGGCAACTTCCTTCGGAACCGCGAGGGGAGCCACATACTGTCTCACGGCTGCCGTCATGCCCGCCAACTCCGCGACCGATTCCGACTTGAATCGCATGGCGATCAAAAAGGCTCCCGTTTGGGCCGGAGTCGCGTCGCCTTCGATGAGGGCTCTCATCGCCTGCTTGGTTTCATCCCACGTCAAATCCTTGGACGTCTTGGGCCCCTTGGCGATCTTGGCGAGGATGTCCTGAAACGTCATGTTACGACTACGACCGATGCAAGCCGCATTCGGTTTTCGCGTGACCTTGCCAGCGACCGGCTCGCAAATCCTCTCCCGGACTCACCGGTTTGGTGCAATGGGTACAACCGATGCTCGGGTAGTTCCTGTCATGGAGAGGGTTGTACGGCACTTCATAGACCTTGATGTAGGTCCATACATCGGCCCACGTCCATCGTGCCAGCGGATTGACTTTGACCAGACCGAACTTGGCATCCCATTCGATGAGGCCGGCATCGGCTCTGGAGGGGGCCTGGTCTCGGCGAATACCGGTAATCCACGCATCGAACTTCTTGAGCACTCCGGTGAGCGGCTCGACTTTCCGCAATCGGCAACAGAGGTCCGGATCGTTGGACCACAGCGCCTCGCCGTATTGTCGCGCCTGTTGTTCCGGGGTCAGCGACGCGTTGACTCGGATCACCTGCGCCGGCGCCAGCCCGTATCGCTCGATGACGCGATCTCTCGTCTCATACGTTTCCGGAAAGAGAAAGTCCGTATCCAGGTAGAACAGCGGAACGGAGGGATTGATCCGATGGATCATGTCCACCAACACCACGTCTTCCGCGCCGAAACTACAGGCAAGGACGATGTTCGGCGCATACCGCTCGATGGCGGCCGCCAGCACCTCTTGCGGCGGTTTCGATTCAAGCGACTCGCCCCACGAGCGGAGGCGGCCGGCGATGCCCGAATTTTGGCTGTCCGTCATATCAAGACTCGTCTTCCCTCTCTAGTCCCCGACCTTCTCGACCAGCAGCCGATAGTGCGTCGCTTCCGGCTCCAGCGCTTCTTCCCACAGCACCTTGTGCCCATCGTTCTTGAGGCTCATCGGCACGTTCTTGATCGGCTCACCGGCATCCAACCAGACTTCGAGCCGCTCGCCTGCCTCCATCATTTCGAGCTTCAGCTTGGTTTTGACGTAGTTCATCGGACAAGCCACGCCTCGCAAGTCGTACACGGGAACGTCGGCCGGAGCCGAAGGGGGAGAGACATGTTCCGACTTGGGTTCCGGCTCGGCCGTTGAAGTCGCCGTCGCGGTCTCGGCGGTCGGCGCCAACTTAAGATCCTTGCCCATGCGTTCCGTCGCGGCTCGACAGGCATCCACGAAGCCCTTCGCAAACGCGATTTTTCCCCTGGCGAACGGTTCGCCGCTCTCTTTGCTTCCGAGATCGCCGACCTTCCCGCCAAGGTCCCGGTACTGCGCGGGCACGACGCCCTTCTGCGCGATGCGGGCGTCGAATTCACCGAGCGTTTCGGAGTCGGTCGATGGATCGAGCCCTTCCGTCACCAACAACGCTTTCGCGGCGGCCAGCACGGCTCGATACGCCTTGTTCACCGCCACCGCATACTGGTGCTTTTCGACATGGAGCCTTGCCAAATAGAGTTCTTGGTCGGCTTCCAAAATTCCGTTTTCGATCATTTCGAGAGCGCCTCCGGCGCACTCGCCTGGGCCATGGTCTTCGAGCACAAAGGGATCATCCCCTTCCCAGTCGTAGTAAAACGTGGGGTCTTCCTCATAAGAGGGAACAATCGTATAGGGAATGAGTTCATCCTTCAGATCGTTTTTCCCGACGCGATCGATGAACGCCGGCATCGTTTCACCTGGTTTGCGGTTCCTCCGATACACGTCGATCAAATGCGTAACGGCCGCCGGGACCGCCTTGGCGGGCAGTTTGACCGTCATCTGCCCGATCTTGGCCGTGCCGTTCACCTTGCCCCCGAGATGCAGTTCATACATGGGCAGCGTATGGTCTCCGATCCGTTTGCCGACGCCGTGCAGTCCGATCGTCGCGATGTGGTGCTGGGCGCAGGAATTATGGCAACCGCTGATCTTGACGGTGACTCCGGCCAGATCGTCCGGCACTCGCCCGGCCGGGAAAATCTCGGCCAGCCCCCGAGCCATCCCTTTGGATGAGGTGATGCCCAGACCGCACGTATCGGTGCCGGGGCAGGCGATGATGTCCTCAACGTGCTCGGCGCCCGGATCGGCCAAGCCCTGAAGGACCAAGTCCTGATACAACGCTTCGGTCCGGTCTTCAGGAATCCATCGGATCACGAGGTTTTGATGAATCGTCGTCCGGAGATTGCCGTTGGAATACCGCTCGGCAAGGTCCGCCACCCACCGCATTTGGTCCGCCGTGATGTCCCCCATGAAGAGCTTGATCACGACCGTGACGTAGCCTTCCTGCTTCTGCGGAATCACGTTGGTCCGCTTCCACGTCTGAAAGGACGTTTCATGGTCGTCCCCGCGACGTCCGTTGGCGGACGTACCATTGGGAGCCGATCCGCTCCTGGTCGGCATGATCAGTGGAACCGGTTGATCGTCATGGCGGAGCAATCGGATCGGCCGGTCTGCAGGCAGGTTGTAGCCCAAGGCCGCATACGCCGCTTCCCACCGTCGTTTGAATTCTTCGAACCCCAACTTGTCGATGACGAACTTCATACGGGCCTTGTGGCGATTTTTTCGATTTCCCAATGCATCGAAGACTTTGATCACCGCTTCGATGCTGGGGATCAGCTCATCCATCGGCGTAAATTCTCGCAGCACCTTGGCCATTCGGGGCAGCGGCCCCAACCCTCCGCCGGCCACCATCCGAAAACCGACGGCCCCATCCTCTCGTTTGACAGCCATGAGGCCGATGTCGTGAATCGGAGTCAAGGCGCAATCGTGCGCGCACCCGGAAAAGGCGATCTTAAACTTGCGGGGCAAGCTCTGATTGAGCGGATTGCGGAGGAGGTGGTACGCCACCGTTTTGGCATACGGCGTCACGTCAAACACTTCGCTCCGGCATACGCCGGCCAGGTGGCAGGCGGTCACGTTCCGGACCGTATTGGAACAGGCCTCTCTGGTCGTCAGGCCGACTTCCGCCAACCCGCGCATGATCGTCGGCACATCTTTGAGCTCGACGAAATGCATCTGGATATCCTGCCGCGTCGTTACATGGCCGACACCGGTAGCATACCGATCGACCAGCTCGGCAAGGCGGCGAAGCTGATTCGCCGAAATGCCTCCAAAGGGGATTTTGACCCGTACCATCTGAACCCCGGATTGCCGCTGCCCGTAAATGCCGAACTGAAGGCGAAACGGCTTAAAAAGATCCGAAGAAAGGTCGCCGGCCAGACACCGAAGGGCCTCGGCCTCGAACGTTTCAATTTCTTCGGCAATGGCAGGCGGAATGGGAGTCGTCACGACCTCGACCGTTTTCAGTTGTTGGGGAGTCATTGGGATATCTCCTCTAGGCGACAATGCGACCGATGCATCTATACCTTTATGGAAACCTGATACGCACTCTCGGAACTTCAACTAAATGTGATACATGGGGGTATACCGCCCTTCGATCGCCCGTTGACGCTCGGCCAACTGGTCAATCTTGATCCGCTGAAGAACATCGTGCTCGGCCTGGGCGACCTGTTTCCAGATGTGGCCAAGAAGAAGCTCCTGTTTAGACTGGTGCCCCTTGGCGGGAAAGCCGTTCGAGGCGCCAGGCTGGAGAACCGGGCCATCGAGCACTTCGAGAATATCGGCGACCGACAAAGCGGACGGTTCTTTGGCAAGCCTGTATCCACCGTGCGCTCCTCGTAAACTGTCGATCAATCTACCTTTCTTCAGGGCAAGGAGGACTTGCTCCAAAAATTTAATCGGGATCGCTTGGCGTCTCGCAATCGATCGAGCTTGCACTGGACCTTCTTTCCCATGGATTGCGAGATCAATGGCAGCCATAATGCCGTACAGAGCCCGCCGGGATACTTTCATTCTCTTTATTTATATTCTCTATTATTCCCGTATGAATTGTTTGTCTATCACGTCCTCTCTCGCTCTGTCAAGCCACATTCCCGAGCAACAAGGTAAGTCTCTAGGCGACGGCCCGGGCACTTGCGTCACACATCTCCCTCCTCCTCTCTCGCACCAGTCCATTCGGGATTGCCTATACAACCGTGCCGACGTCTTCTCGGCATGAGCCTATGAAATTTGCAATCGCACGATCAAAGCAACTCGCCCGATTCCTGTCCTCATAAAAATGAATTGACATCATTCTCCCAGCGGGCAATAATCCGCCCCTCTTCGCGTGGTACCTCATGGCTGTGCCCTCACCGGTGCTTACAATCCTTGCATTGACCGCGGACGGCGAGATACAAGCCCAGCTTAAGCATGCACTGCGCGACGCATCGGTCACCGTCGTGCGCGATGCGGCCGCCTTTCAGAGAGAGGCGTCCAAACATTCCTTTGATGCGGTCATCATTGAATCTCGCGGAGGGCTTGAGCGGTCTCTGGCGCTGCCGGTTTCCATCGACCCTTCGCGGACTTTGGTCATTGCCGGATCCCGGGCTGTGCTTAAAAAAGCCGCAAAAACGATCTTCGATCGCCACCTCACCCCTTCAACAACCGGCTCGCATTCCGGAAAACATCGCGATGACTCATTGCAAGGTTATCTCGAAACAAAGATGGGCGATTTTGTCAGAAGCATGAGAAACGGCTCCGCAAAAAACCTCTATCCGGTCTTAATCTCGGCGATCGAACGCCCCCTGATCGCCTCGGCCTTGCAAGAAACCCAAGGCAATCAGATTCAAGCCGCCGAACTGTTAGGGCTAAATAGAAATACCTTGCGGAAAAAGATTCTCGACTTACATATCCCGTTGAAGCACTCGAGAAGAAAAGCTCGACAGACTCGATAGAGCTTCCCTTGAGGTCCTCGTCTTCTTTGGTTTCCGAGCGACACCGGACTTTGCCCGTTTGACTCCGACATGAACACGTTGGGATTCCTCCTCGGAATACACGGTGACCCTCCGCTCATAAGCAGTAACGAAACGATGATTCGTTTCAACCGGCTGGGACAGGAGACGGGCGGTTCCGCACGGCTTCCTTCCCTCCGCTTTTCTTGACACTTTGGGCTGGCCTATATTAGCATGCGCGACCGGACGATAGGCGCGTAGCTCAGGGGGAGAGCGCTACCTTGACACGGTAGAGGTCGACGGTTCAAGACCGTCCGCGCCTACCACTGGTCGAGGCATCCCAGCGCCTTCAACGTCGGGGTGCCTTTATTGTTTTACGCGACCGCTAAAATCTTCTGGCCCGATGAAAGTCACAGTCAAAGACGGCCCGAGCGGCGATGTGCAGACCGGCCAAACGGTCGGAACCGCTTTGTCTGCCCTGGGAGTTCCAGTCGGTATCGATATCGTAGCGGCACGGGTCAACGGGTCGGTCGTCGATCTTTCGACACCGTTGCGCGAAGACGCTGTCATAGAGCCGCTTCGGTTCGATAGCCCGGAAGGCCGTGAAGTATACAGGCACAGCAGCACGCACATCATGGCGCAGGCCGTCAAAGAGCTGTTCCCGACGGCCCAATTAACGATCGGACCCGCGCTGGAAGACGGCTTTTATTATGACTTCGCCTATGAGCGGCCGTTTACCCCGGAGGACCTTGAGAAAATCGAGAAACGGGCCCGCGAGATTCTCACACGAAACTTGACGATCACCAGAAAAGAGCTGTCCAAACAAGAGGCGATCGAGTTTTTCAAAGCGCGAGGTGAACGGTATAAGGTCGAGCTGATCGAAAATTTTCCCGAAGGGGAGCAAGTCTCTATCTATACCCAAGGGGATTTCGTCGATTTGTGCCGAGGCCCGCACGTACCCTCGACTGGACACGTCGGCGCCTTGAAACTCCTGTCGACCGCGGGAGCCTATTGGCGCGGCGATGAGCGGAATCCTATGCTCCAGCGGATCTATGGCACTTCCTTCCCGACAAGAGAAGAGCTGGAAGCCCATTTGGCCCGTTTGGAGGAGATCAAACGGCGGGATCACCGGAAGGTGGGGAAAGACTTGGATTTGATTTCCGTCCAAGATGAAATCGGCCCAGGTCTGGTGCTGTGGCATCCCAAAGGCGCGATGATCCGGCTGTTGATCGAAAATTTCTGGCGCGAGCAACACATCAAGGACGGCTACGAGTTGGTGTACTCCCCCCACGTCGCTCGTCTCGACTTGTGGAAAACCAGCGGTCACGTCGATTTCTACCGCGAGAATATGTTTGCCGCGATGAAGGTGGAGGGCAGCGACTATCAGCTCAAACCGATGAACTGCCCCTACCACATCATGATTTACAAGTCGCATCTCCGCAGCTATCGGGATCTTCCCATCCGATACGGCGAACTGGGAACGGTCTATCGTTATGAACGGACCGGCGTGCTGCACGGATTGTTGCGTGTGCGCGGGTTTACGCAGGACGACGCCCATTTATTCTGCCGGCCCGATCAGATGGAAATGGAAGTCAGCCGAGTCCTGGATTTTACCTTTCTCATGCTGCGGACGTTCGGATTCGCCGACTTCGAAGTCTTTCTCTCGACCAGGCCGAAAGAGTCGGTCGGGTCCGACGAACACTGGACACAAGCGACCGGAGCCCTGGAGGCGGCGATTAAAAATCGACACATCGCCTATCGTGTGGACCAGGGAGGAGGCGCTTTCTACGGCCCGAAAATCGACATTAAAATCAAAGACGCGCTGGGTCGCTCGTGGCAATGTTCCACCATCCAGGTCGATTTCAACAACCCGGAACGATTCAAGCTGAGCTACATCGGCGAAGACGGCAAGGCCCATCAGCCCATCATGATCCACCGTGCTTTACTGGGATCGATCGAACGGTTCTTTGGAATCTTGATCGAGCACTACGGAGGGGCCTTTCCCACGTGGCTCGCGCCGGTACAGGCGACGGTGATGAACATCACCGATCATCAACGGGACTATGTCGCCGCCGTCGCCGCGGAGTTGAAAGCCGCCGGGTTTCGCGTCGAGGCGGATCTGCGCAATGAAAAAATCGGGTTCAAAATTCGCGAAGCGGAGAAGGCGAAAGTTCCGTTCATGCTGGTGGCGGGAGATCGCGAAGTCCAGGGGAGAACCGTCTCGGTGAGGGGGCGAAGCGGCGCGAACCTGGGGAACATGCCGGTGTCCGGAGTGATCGATCTCCTCCGCGCCGAAACCGCGCGAGCCCGGCCGGATGTCCAATCCATACAAGGAGGTGGCTTATCGTTCCCAAACTGCGCGTGAATCGTGAGATCCGCGTCCGAGAGGTGCGGGTGATCGGGCCCGGCGGCGAGCAGCTGGGCATTCTCCCGACCCCGGAGGCGCTGCGTCAGGCTCAAGAAAGCGGTTACGATCTCGTTGAGGTCGCTCCCACGTCGATACCGCCGGTCTGCCGGATTATGGACTACGGCAAATACAAATACGAGCTCAACAAGAAAGAGCATCAGAGCCGGCGCCATCAAAAGTCCACGCAGGTCAAAGAAATCAAGCTCCGGCCTCGCACGGACAAACATGACTTGGAAATCAAGGTTCGACAAATGAGAGCGTTCCTGGAAGACGGCAACAAAACCAAGGTCACCTTGACCTATCGAGGGCGTGAGATGGCCAACCAGGAAATGGGCCGCGCGGTCATGAATTCGGTGATCGAACAGTTGGCTCCATACGGCACCATCGAACATGCTCCTCACATGGAGGGGCGAAATTTAATCATGATCGTGGCTCCCAAAAGTTAAGGGGCTTGCGTGACGGACGACTTACACCCAAGACATATCCACCGAGGGAAAACATGAAAATGAAGACGCACAAGGGCGCCAGCAAACGATTCGCCAAAACCGGCAGCGGAAAGATCGTCCGTCGCAAGGCCGGCAAACGTCATCTGTTATCGCATAAAAAACGTGATCGGAAACGCCGCTTGAGCGGCGCGGCGGTCGTCGTCGGCAGAGCAACCGCCGTCTTGAATCAACTCCTCCCCTAAATAGTTTTAGATCGGGCCGACACCGGTCGGCCGAACGAAAAGGAGCATGGAACTATGCCTCGCGCAAAAGGCGGACCCAAAACTCGGCATCGGAGAAAGAAGCGGCTCAAGTTGGCAAAAGGACAATACGGCGGCAGGAGTCGGCTTTTCCGCTCGGCGACCGAAAGCGTCGATAAAGGGCTGACGTACGCGTATGTCGGCCGAAAAGACAGAAAAGGCGACTTTCGCCGTCTCTGGATCGCGCGCATCAGTGCCGCAGTGCGCAATCATGGGATGACCTATAGCCGGTTCATCAACGCCCTTAAAAAGGCGAACGTGCTGTTGGATCGTAAAGTCTTGTCCGACATGGCCATCAAAGACGCGGCTGGATTCGAGCAATTGATCAGCCTCGCTAAACAGCACATGGCTCCCGCTGCGGTTTAGTCTCGCCGACCGGTGCGACTTCCTCCAAGAAGAGGGGAGACGATCCGTCACCCCTCTTCTCGTCTTCAGCTAAGCTCCACGTAGCGGCGCCCTTTTATCGGAAGCCCACAGGAGATTGCACACGGCTCTCTCCGGAACGTTTCGTTCGCCGGCACGCATCCGATCGAGGAGGACATGATGATGGAATCAGCCGCATGGGCGTTCGCAGGACTCGCGATAGGTTTCTCTCTTGCCTGGTTCATGGCGGCCGCGCGCGCTCAAGCCGAACGTGCATGCAGGATCGGCGAGGTCGAGCAGAGAGCCGGCCGCGCCGAAGCGAACGCGGCGGCGGCGGAAGCCACGACGGCGGAGCTGCGCAGGCAGATTGAAGAAACCAGAAAAAGCACCGACGCCGAATTGCACGAGCTGAGAACGAGACTGTCCGAGGAACATGCAGCCAGAGTGAAGGCGGAAACCGAGAGACTAGAATTGTCGCAACGGTTGGAGGACGAAAAACGTCTTTTGCGGGAAGCACAAGAGAAACTGACAGACACTTTCAAGTCTTTGGCGACCACAGCCCTGGAAGGAAGTCAGACGACGTTTCTGACTCTCGCCAAAGAAACCTTCGACAAGGTCTTGGCGGAAGCCAAAGGAGATCTCGGCAAAAAAGAGGAAGCGATTCGCGGGCTGGTCTCACCTTTGGCCGACTCTCTCAAATCGTTCGATGACCACGTACGTCGGCTCGAAACGACGCGCCAGCAGGCCTACACCAGCCTCGAATCGCAGCTCACATTGTTGGCGGGAGCCCAGGAACGGCTTCAGCGGGAAACCGCCAACCTGGTGACGGCCCTCAGAACACCGCGCGTTCGCGGCAGATGGGGCGAACTGACGTTGCGGCGCGTGGTTGAATTGGCCGGCATGTCCGAGCACTGCGATTTCACGGAGCAGTTGAGCGTCACGACCGATCATGGCCGCATCCGTCCGGACCTCGTCGTTCACCTTCCGGTCGGACGAACCATCGTGGTCGATGCCAAGGTGCCTCTTGAAGCCTACCTCGACGCCGTTTCCTCCGACTCCGAACAACGTCGAGCGGACTCGCTGGCGCGTCACGCGGGTCACGTGCGAGCCCATATGCTGGCCTTATCGGCGAAAACCTATTGGGATCAGTTTGAACGGACGCCGGAGTTCGTGGTCATGTTCATTCCGGGCGAGTCGTTTTTTGCGGCGGCGGCGGACGCCGACCATCGACTCATTGAAGACGGAATGAAGAAACGAGTCGTGCTGGCGACTCCCACCACGTTGATCGCGCTGCTTCATGCGGTGGCCTACGGATGGAAACAAGAGCACCTGGCCGCGAACGCGCAGGCCGTCAGCGACTTGGGCAAGCAACTGTACGAACGAATGAGAACTCTCGCCGGCTATATTACGGACATCGGCAATGGCTTGGATAAGGCCACCCGCGCCTATAACAGCGCCGTCGGTTCTTTGGAAAGCCGGATTCTCCCGGCTGCCAGGCGGTTCAGAGAACTGGGCGCGGCATCCGGTGATGAGATCCCCCTGATGAATCCCCTCGACACTCAAGCGCGCCACATGACGGCTCCCGACCGTGCAAAAGAAAATTGACCGTAGGCGCACCCGCCGAATGCCGCAGCCCCTTTGAACGGCCTTCGGGCAAAGACCTCCGGGTGAACGGTCTCCGGACGACGCGACTTACACCACCTGCTCGAGCCGAGAAAGATTCACCTCGAACGCGACGACCGGCATGGCGATTTGCCAACGTTCGAGAACTTCCGGATGAATTTCGCCGATCAAGCCGATCGGCGTTCCCGAGACGACGATCGTTCCGACGCGGCCGCTCAGAAACGACGGGTGCGGGATCGGCTCCAGACCATACGTCTTGCCCAAATAATAGAGGCAAGCATCCAAACAGGAGTGGATTTCGGAAAAATGGGCCGCAGCATGAGCAATCACCGCGCCCAGCACCGTTTCCGTACGGGAGCCGACTTCGTGCGCCGAATCAACAATCGCCACCTCGCCGGCTTCAAACAGACGGTGAGGATAGAACGATCGGGCCGACGCCGCTTCGACCCGCAGGAGCGAGGGAATCATCCACTGGCGGAGACAACTGAAGCTTGAAGACATCGCGTTGCGGACTTCCACCATCGTTCCCCACTCCGTCCCCTCCAACCGCATCGCGTCGCGGTAGTGATCCGGGGAGCCGAGGATATTGGAAATGATCTCCTGAAATCCGAGCCCGACCATCAGCTCCCGCGCCCGGTCCGAGAGTTGCTCAATCCGAGACAACCCCCCGACGGTAAATTGCGACGGCATTTCCGGTGAAAACGCTCCGTAGCCGAGGCTCATCGCCACGTCCTCGACCACGTCCATGGCGTGCATAAGATCCTGCCGATAGGGCGGCAACTTGACCGTGACCGATTTGTTTCCGGTCGAGACGTGATACCCGTAGGCTTCGAGCGCCTCTTTCACGACCGTCGCCCCGAGTTCTTGACCCAAGGCCCGTTCAATCGTCTCGATTTGAATTGCCCTCGGTCGTCCGATGTCGCGCGGCGTGACCACCCGTTTGCCGAACGGAGTTTCATAGGGGTAGCGCACCGCGATCGGCTGGATCACGGCCCCTCGATCCGCCAAATTGGCGGCAAAGATGTTCAGCGTCAACACGACCATCGCGGCATCAGTCCCCGTCACCTCGACGAACAACTCGTCATCGCCGACCAGCACCTCTCCGATCTCCCGACTGTTGATGATCGGAGGGAACGACAGAGGCCGGTGCTCCGCGTCCCGCAGCAGAGGCAGGCGGCTTTGTCCCGCCAAGATGGACCCGTACTCCAATCCCTTGGGATGGACCATGAGTATTTCCGAGAGGGTCATCGGCGTTTCCATCCCCAAGGGGGTGAACCGCGCGTCGTCCGGATTCGCCAACTCGTAGGTGACGGGGAAGCGGATCTTCTGAAGTCGATAGATGCCGATCGAAACCGTCTTCCGCTTATGCCCGAAAATGTCCGCCAGCTTCTCCTGCGTCTGAATGAGTTGGGCCAACCCCTGTTCCGTGACCCAATAACCCGTGGCGGCGCACGCGGCGACATAGGGGCGCACACGATCGAGCCCCGGCGCGACGAGCAGTTGCGGCGGTCGTCCCGGCTGTTTGGATAAAAAAGGATGGGGCTTCGCCGTTCCGCCGAACTTGATGCGGATTTGTCGCGCAATCCCCTCGCAACACCAGAGATCAGGGCGATTGCTGTCCTGCAACTCGACGCGCAACTCTCCGGTGTCCGCCTGATAGCCCTTCATCTCGCCCTTCACGAGGGTGAGCCATTCTTGAAGTTCATCGATCGAGACCGTTCGCGGCGCACCGGGAGAACCGAGCAACGATTCCAAATCGCTCTTGAAGATCGAGATCGTAGGCATGGCGTCGCCTAGAACGCTCCCCTGGTCGTACGGATCAGATCCAAGTTATCGGTGAACAGCTCGCGGATATCGTGAACGCCGAGCGCCACCATCGCCATACGGTCCAACCCCAGCCCCCAGGCGATCACCGGCACCGTCACTCCAAGGGGCTGCGTGACTTCGGGTCTGAACAGACCGGCCCCGCCCAGCTCCATCCAGCCCAATCGGGGATGACGGACGTGGAGTTCGACCGACGGTTCCGTAAACGGAAAGTAGGCGGGCACGAACTTCACCTCTTTCGCTTGGGCGACTTCTCGGGCGAACAGATTCAGCAATCCCAACAGCGTGCGGAAGTTGATGTCCTCGCCCAAGACGATTCCCTCGACTTGAAAAAAATCCGTCGCGTGGGTCGCGTCCACTTGATCGTAGCGAAAGCACCGCGCGATCGAAAAATATTTGCCGGGCACCGAGGGCGACAGGGCGAGGGTCCTGGCCGACACCGCCGTGCCTTGACTCCGCAACACTAACCGCTTCGCCCGCTCCGGATCGAACCGATACCCCCAGCCGGTCGATCCGGTGGTCCCGCCGTGTTCATGCGTCGCGGCCACGCGCGAGAAAAAAGGCTCGGCAACCGCCGACGCGCGGGCCGGTTCTTTGACGAAATAGACGTCGTGAATGTCGCGGGCCGGGTGAAATTGGGGCATGAACAGCGCGTCCATGTTCCAAAATTCGGTCTCGACGAGCGAGCCGCGCATCTCCTGAAAACCCATGCTGACCAACTTGAGCTTGACCGCGTCCAGAAACTCACGATACGGATGCTTCTTGCCGGCCGCGATCCGAGGCGGGCGCAGACTGATGGTGTACTTTCGGAACCGCTTCGTTCTCCAACTGCCGTCCTTGAGCAAGTCGGGACTGAGTTGTGCCACTTCCTCCGTTTTGGCCTGACCGGCAAGCGCGTTGACCGCCGCTACGCCAGCCGGAGACAACCTGTAGAATCGCGTCACGCGATCCTCGATTCGAAACGGCTCCTTCGCGCTTCCCCGCTTCACCGCATAATCGTGAATGAGCGCCTGCTGGACCTCAGAAAAACTTTCCAGCGGGCGAGGCGCTTCATGAAGATCACGGAGCAGCGCGCGCATCGCTTCGACGGAAGGACTTGGCCTGCCGGTGGACTCAAGGCAGCCGCCTTGCACGACCAGAAGCGCCCCCTCTTTTTTGAGACGGCCCACCGCCTTGCTGACGTCTGAGGGTTCAAGTCCCTCTTTCGTCTGGAGATCGGCGATCGTCAGCCGCTTCCCCGTGCTCGAGGCCTCTCGCGCGGCTGACAGGACGCGATCCAGCGGGAAGGACCGCTCAACGTAGGTCTTTCCCACCACCGTCAATGACACGACCGACGTGACCGTCTCAGAAGTGACCGCGAGGAGCTGTTTCGCCAACAACCACTCGATCGCCATGCTTAATTGAGACGATTCGAGTTTGGTCGCCTCGGCGAGTTGGTCCGTTGTGAGCGCGGCCCCGGCTGGATGAGCCCCAAAGACCCCAAGCACCGCGATTTCGAGGGGATGAAGATTGTCGCAGGAAAACGTCGTATTCACCGAACGCCTATGGATGAACGGAAACCGACCGGCCGGCTGCGCGCAACGCGGCAATAGTCGCGGCGTAATCTGAACCGGAAAAAATCGCCGAGCCGGCGACCAGAACGTCCGCTCCGGCCTCCAGCACCTGAGCCGCATTGTCGGTTTTCACGCCGCCGTCTACTTCCAACAAGGCGCGGCTGCCGATCCGATCCAGCATCCGTCGCACGGCCCGTATTTTCGACAAACAGGAGGAGATGAAGATCTGCCCGCCGAAACCGGGATTGACGGACATAATCAGCACCAAATCGACGTCGGGCAGGATTTCCTCCAACGAATGAATGGGTGTCGCCGGGTTCAATGTCACGCCGGCTTTGACACCGTGCTCTTTGATAGATTGAACCGTCCGATGAAGATGAGGGCAGGCTTCCACGTGCACGGTCAGGTAATCGGCCCCCGCCTTGGCGAACTCGCCTATGAACGCATCGGCGTTCGTGATCATCAAATGGACATCGAGCGGGAGCTTCGTTTCCTTCTTCAGCGCCTGCACGATCGGCGGCCCCACCGTCAAATTCGGCACGAAGTGCCCGTCCATGACGTCGACGTGCAGCAGATCCGCCCCGGCCCGTTCGACCGCGGCCGCTTCATCGGCCAGTCGAGCGAAATCGGCGGACAGGATAGAAGGAGCGATCAGGACCGGCCGGCCCATTAGGAGACCCTTCTCAGCCGGGCGGCGTAGAAACCGTCCATTCCGACCTGATTTCCCACGGTTGAAAACGCTCCTTGTGCCGTCATACAGGAGAGAGCGTTGGAAGGAAGCCAGGGCCCCACGGACTCGCGCACCCAGCCCGGATACCGTCGGCAAAAATGTTCGATCACATCCTCGGTTTCTTCCGGCTCCGTCGAGCACGTACTATAGACCAGCACCCCGCCGGGCCGCAAGACGGCGGCCGCCGACTCCAAGAGCTCCCGTTGAAGCCGCTGATGTCGTGAAAAAACCGACGAATGTTTGCGCCATTTGATCTCCGGGTGCCGCCGCAACACCCCGATGCCGCTGCACGGAGCATCCAAGAGAATCCGATCAACCATTCCATCGAATGTTGAGGCGGCGGAGGATTGAACCGATGCGGCACAACCCTTTTCACCAAGGTTTCGGCGGATGAGGCGCATCATCTCATGACTCTTTCGCGCGTCATGGACTACGGCCGTCACGATGGTGATTCCCAACCGGCGACAGTTGTCCCGCAAACGGACAAGCCTGGCCGGTTTGCGGTCGATGGCGATAACACGGCCGCGATTCTTCATCCGTTCCGCCACATGGGTGGTCTTGCCGCCGGGCGCGGCGCAGACATCGAGCACGACTTCGCCCGGTTGCGGATCGAGAATGAGCGGAATGAGCTGAGCGGCTTCGTCTTCCACATAGAAATCTCCCCCCGCAAATCCAGGGAGGGTCGTGACGGACCCGCCGGTGTGCAGTACGACTCCCACCGGGCTGAAAGTCGTGGTGCCGGCCTCGACGCCCCGTCGGCGACATCGATCGAGAAACTGCTCCCTCGTCGTTCGCAGCCGATTCACCCGCACTGTCAAGGGAGGAACGGAACCGGCCGCTCGACAGATGTCGTCAGCCCCTTCGAAACCATATCGGTCTATCCATCGTCGGCACAGCCAGAGCGGGATCGAATGGCGCACGGATAGGGCATGGGCCGGATCAACGGCGGGATCCGGCATCGGCGGCTCGGGCATCCGAAGCAGGTTGCGCAAGACCGCGTTGACCAACCCGCTCCAGTCGCGCCCCCACCTCGTCGAATGGGCCTTGGCGAGCCGAACCGATTCGTCCACCGCAGCCGAGGCGGGAACACGGTCCAAACACAAAAGTTGATAGGCTCCCAACCGCACCAACATTTGAACCCCTGTGGGGAGCCGCGAAAGAGGTTTGTTAAGGACAGGAGCCAGTCGCCAATCGACGAATTCCAACCGCCTCAGAAGCCCGTAGATCAGTTCCATCGCGAGAGCCCGATCTCTGGCATCCAGTCGCAACTCCGCAACCTTCTTTTCCAGCTCATCGTCGGCTGTCGTCTGATCGGATTGCAAAGCCAGCAGCACGGTCAAGGCGGCGGCGCGGGCGGGAGATCGTGGAGAGTCTGAAGACAAACGGTGCAACGACATACGGTGTTAAGAGGACACAGGAATAGAAAACAAGGGTCACACGGCAGCTCCCAGCCGCTCACCGGCAATGAGGCGGTGGCCTGCCAGGTATTGACTGACGGTCATTCGTTTGGAATTGGCCGTCTGGATTTCGAGAAGCTCCAATGCGCCTTCACCGGTCGCAACCTTGATTGACTGTTTCGTGACGGCCAGCACCACGCCGGGCATGTTCGAAGCCGGCTCTTGAGCCGCGACCGCCTTCCAAATAGTCCATCGCTCGAAGCCGTGGAAGGTATAGGCGCCGGGCCAAGGAGATAGGCCTCGGATGCGATTGACCAAAGCCGATGCACTCATCGTCCAATCGATCGCCCCGTCCTCCTTCTTCAGCAACGGCGCCATCGTCGCTTGGCTATGGTCTTGGGGAATCGGGGTGATCGTGCCGGCTCTGAGTCCCGCGATGGTTTGAACCAGCAACTGTCCCCCCAGCCTCGCCAAGCGGGGAGCCACGGTCCCGGCCGTGTCGTCCGGCAAGATGGGGATCTTCGCTTGAAGCAACATGGGGCCGGTATCCATCCCTTCATCCATCAGCATCGTCGTGATGCCCGTCTCCGTTTCTCCGTTGATCAACGCCCATTGAATCGGAGCCGCTCCTCGATATTTCGGCAACAGCGACCCATGCACGTTGACGCAGCCCCTGGGAGGAAGAGTGAGAATCGGCGCATGGAGGATCCGCCCGAACGCCGCCACCGCAATCAGGTCCGGCTTCCAACCGGCTAAGGTTTCCAGAAAGTCCGGTGTCCTGATCTTCAACGGTTGAACCACCGGGATGCCGGCTTGTTCAGCGACCACTTTGACAGGCGGCGCCACCAATGTCTGCCCCCGCCCTTTCGGCCTATCCGGCTGGGTCACAACACCGACGACCTGATCCTCCGACTGGAGCAAGGCCTCAAGAGAGGGAACGGCGAATTCCGGCGTTCCCATAAAAACGATGCGCATGATATGCCTTTAGCACCGACCAGACAGAAATACAACGATGGAGATCATCGCCCCACCGCGGTCGGCTTGACGAGAGCTTCCGGCCTTTGTTAGCATCCGCGCGCGGGGTGGAGCAGCCTGGTAGCTCGTTGGGCTCATAACCCAAAGGTCAGAGGTTCAAATCCTCTCCCCGCAACCAACCCCTCGCCTTTCTTTAACACCCCCTTTTCACGGTTTAAAATCCTCTCCATTCTCCGATACTGAACAGAGTCTTTCGTCGTCCTCAAAAAAGAAACGGGGGCTGTGCCTTCACCGGCACAGCCCCCGTTCGTTCCACTCGTTCGTCTGTCAGCCTTCAGTAGCCTGCTTTGGCGTTGGGGTTGACCTGGCTGGGGAACGGATCCAGGATGCTCTTGGGCGCCCCGTTCCAAATCACATCCGCCAAGTTCGACATGCGGCTGACAA
>JANDJE010000050.1 GCA_024331095.1 Nitrospira sp.
GTGGAAGACGAAGGGGACCCAACGGCAGGGCAATGTTTTGCTTCTCCAAGGACAAGGTGACTGTGTGCCCTGTTACGCCGAGGGTTGTGGTCGCCACATCGACAGCCTGAGCGAGTGCCTTCAACAATTACCGGCTGATCTCGTCATCGAGGCGGTTCGATCGATGCTTTCAATGAAGCTCCCTGAGCGAAGAGGGTCGTTGTCCATCATCTCGGGTCACGCATGAAACAGGTCGCCGCCAAACTGTTCCATGCCGTAGCCGGACGATACGGAAGCCTGCTGCTGGACCATCGTTCGCTGATCGTGATCGGCACGCAATTGAGCTTGATCCTGGCGGCGAATCTCAGTGCGTTCCTATTGCGGTTCGACGCCGATATTCCGCCCCAATACCGGACAGTGATGTGGCACTACTTGCCCGTTGTCTTGTTGATCTTCGGCACGGGGCTGTGGGTGTTTGGCATTCAACGGGGTCTGTGGCGTTATGTGGGGCTGCATGACTTGGGGAGGATTCTCTGGGCCTCGCTCGCCGGCTCGGCGGTCTTTTATGGAGTGGTCCATCTCCTATTGGGAGTCAAAGAGTATCCCCGCTCGGTCATTATCCTCACCGGTCTGTTGAGTGGGCTCTATTTGGCCGGCATCAGATTGGCTGTAAGGTGGTTCCGGGAATGGCTTCAAATTATCAGTCCGACCGCCAAGCGGGTCTTGATCGTCGGCGCCGGCAACGCGGGCGAGCAGTTGGCCCGCGCCATGCTCTCCGATCCGGACTATCACTGCCGTCCGGTCGCGTTTTTGGACGATGATTCGGTGAAGCGGAAGATGCGCATCCACGGTATCCCTGTGTTGGGCACCACGGAGGACATCAAAGCCGTGGCGGATCGCGTGGGCGCCCATGAGATCATCGTGGCGATTCCGTCGGCACCCAACCACGTCAAACGGAAGATTCTTGCCGCGTCCGAAGGCTGCACGGCGCCGATCAAGATTTTGCCCAGCGTCAAACGGCTTCTTGGCGATCCGGTTTTGCTTCAACAGGTCCGGCCGATGAAGTTGGAGGACCTGTTGCAGCGAGAGCCGATCCAGACCGACTGTCAAGAGTTGCATCCATTGATAGGAGGGAAAACCGTACTGGTGACCGGCGCCGGGGGATCGATCGGCTCGGAACTGTGCCGCCAAATCGCGCAATATCGGCCGGAATCATTGGTGCTGTTCGAGCGGTATGAAAATGCGCTCCATGCGTTGCTGCTGGAGCTGCGCGCGGCTTTTCCACAAGTCGGTGTCCTCCCGATAGTTGCGGATGTCACCATGCCTGACCGTGTGGCCGAAGTCTTCCGCCAGACCAAACCGGACCTTGTGTTTCATGCGGCGGCGCACAAACACGTGCCGTTGATGGAGCTCAATCCCAAAGAGGCGGTGCGGAACAATGTCATCGGGACCCGCGTGGTGGCTGAAGAGTCGCTCAAGGCGGGCGTCGAGCGGTTCGTGCTCATCTCGACCGACAAGGCGGTCAATCCATCGAGCGTCATGGGAGTAACCAAGCGGATCGCCGAACATCTGGTGCGAAATCTGAATGGTCTGGACCAGACAGTGTTCACGGTCGTGCGATTCGGAAACGTGTTGGGGAGCAACGGCAGCGTCGTGCCGTTGTTTGCCGAACAGATTCGCAAGGGAGGGCCGGTGACCGTGACGGACCCGGAGATCCGGAGATTTTTCATGACGATTCCCGAGGCCGTCCAGCTTGTTCTGCAAGCCAGTGTCATGGGGCAGGGGGGCGAGGTGTTCGTGCTCGACATGGGGGAGCAGATCAAAGTGGCCGACTTGGCGCGGAATATGATTGTTCTGTCCGGCCTGGTGCCGGGGAAAGACGTTCAGATTGTCTATACCGGCCTGCGGCCGGGAGAAAAGCTGTACGAAGAGCTGTTCGAAGCCGGCGAACGGGTCGAGCCCACCTCTCATCCGAAGATTCATCGCGCGGTCGGAGGAGCGTTGCCGGCGGAAGATCTCGATACGTGGGTCAAAGCGTTGCCTGACAAGTTGTCGGACTGTGAGGATGACGCGGTGCTGCAAGATTTAAAACGACTCGTCCCAAGTTTTCATCCGCTGATTTCGGAGCGAGTTTCATAGTTGTTTCTTCTCCAAAATCGGTTCCGAGTTTGAAGCAAACGGGCCGTCGATGCCTGCGCGATGCCTACGATGGAAGAATATCGGCGATCACGACACGATCGTGCGAGCATGGGAATCGACATGAAAATTTTACTGACCGGCAAGAACGGCCAGGTGGGGTTTGAGTTGGGGCGGGCGCTGGCGCCGTTGGGGGAGATCTGCGCCGTCGATCAAGAAGACGGCGACTTGACGAAAGAGGCTTCTATTCGTGAGCTTATGCGTCGGGTTCAACCGGATGTCGTCGTCAATCCCGCCGCCTACACGGCCGTGGATCGAGCGGAGTCCGAGCCTGATGTGGCCCATGCCGTCAATGCGATGGCGCCGAGAGTCATTGGAGAAGAAGCGGACAAACTTGGCGCGCTCGTCATCCATTATTCGACGGATTATGTTTTTGACGGCGGTAAGCAAGGGTTCTATACCGAAGAGGATGAGACGAGACCGCAAAACGTCTATGGTCAAAGCAAGCGAGAGGGCGAACTGACATTGCAACGGGTCACGACTCGTCATCTGATCCTTCGCACGAGTTGGGTCGTAGGCTCCCACGGCGCCAATTTCGCCAAGACCATCATCCGGTTGGCGGCGGAACGAGACCGGCTTAAAGTCGTGGCCGATCAATGGGGAGCGCCAACCTCCGCCGCGCTCCTGGCTGACTGTACGGCGCATCTCATTCGCGCGTGGCAACAGCAAGGTGACGGACAGTTCCCCTATGGGTTGTATCACCTTGTGGCGGGGGGAGAAACGAATTGGTGTGATTACGCCAAGTTTGTGGTGGCGGAGACTCTCGCAGCCGGTCAATCACTCAAACTCTCCCCCGATGCGATTGAAGCAATACCCTCATCCGACTATCCGACGGCCGCCAAGCGGCCTGCGAATTCCCGCCTGGATACGAGTAAGTTCCGTGGAACCTTTCATCTGAGTCTGCCGGATTGGCGCGACGGCGTCCGGCATGTGTTGCGGCAACTGTGGGACCGACAGTAGAAGGCCGGTGGCCTTTGGGCCAGTGCGCAAGGGCAGGGGAAAGGGAAGCGGTTTCTTGTATCGGCGGAGCCATGGGCAGGGGATGGAAAAGAAAGATTTGCGGCTCTCGGTTGGCGTGGAACGGGTTTTCCAGTAAGATCGTCATGTCTGCACGGAGGCATCCGCGGAAACGGAACGTCGCCAGTGTACTGCAAGTCCAGAAGAGCCTCGGTTGAACAGCGGGATCGCGCGATCAAGCAATTGAGCCTGCTGATCAAGGACGGTCCTGAAATTCTTTTTGCTCTGTTGCACGGATCTTTTCCGGCAGGCGGGCCGTTTCGGGATTTGGATCTGGCCTTGTATCTTGACCCGGGAATCGTTCACCGGGAATCGTTTCGTGACTATGAGCTGGAACGGGGAGTTCGGTGGACCGACATCGTCGGGTTGCCTGTGGACGTTCGCCTCCTCAATGATGCGCCGGTCGGGTTCCGATACCATGCCTTGAACGGAATGGTCCTGTTCGTGCGCGATGAAGAGTTTCTCGATGAGTTTCGCGCCAGAACGTGGGATGAATACTGTGATTTTGCACCGTTCGCCAGACGGTATCTTCGGGAGGTCCTCGGTGACTGACGTTAATGTGGACCGCCTTCGCGAGCTTGTCGGGCATCTGAGAGATGCCTGTCGCCAATTGCGTGAGCTTGGGAGATTGGGAGAGACGGAGTTTCTCTCTGATGCCAAAACGGTCAATAGCGCCAAGTATCTGCTCATTGTCGCTACGGAAGCCGCGCTCGACATCTGTGGTCACGTGGCGGCCAAGCGAGGCGGGCGAAGCCCGGAAGATTATGCCGACTGCATGAGGATTCTCGGCGAATTGGGTGTATTGGAAGAAGACCTGAAGATTCGAATGGGCAAAATGGCCCGTTTTCGCAATCTTCTCGTTCATCTGTATTGGAAGGTGGAAGATCGGGAAGTCTATCGGATCGTGCGGGAGCGGCTCGGTGATTTCGACGAGTATTTGGAGGCGGTGGGAAGATTCGTCGAATCTTCCCTGTGAGGAAACAAGAAGGGGAGTTTCACGGTTCAATTGTGCCGTGATGCAGATGGAGTTGATTGGATTAGGATGAATAAAAAAACGCGCCCAAAAGCGTCGATTCGATCATGCCCAACCGACAGCCTCCCCGCCAAAATTCGCCTCCGACGGATTCGCCTGTTCGCCACGGATGTGGACGGCGTCTTGACCGACGCGGGCATGTACTATTCCGAATCCGGCGATGAATGGAAGAAGTTCAACACGCGCGACGGCATGGGGATCAAACTGCTTCAAAAGGCCGGTCTCATCACGGCGATCGTCACCCAAGAGCGCACGAGGCTGGTCGCGCGCCGGGCTGAAAAGCTCGCGATCCCCGAGGTCCATCAAGGGATCATGGATAAGTTATCTGTCATCCAAGGCATGGCGTCCCGCTACGGTCTGACCCTCGATCAGGTGGCCTATATCGGCGACGACGTCAACGACCTCGAAGCGCTCAAGGCCGTGGGGTTTTCCGCGTCACCGGCCGATGGGATGCCCCAAGTGTTGAAAGCGGTCGATTACGTGTGCCGCAAGAAGGGTGGTGAAGGGGCGGTCAGAGAAGTCGTCGAGATGATCTTAGCGGCGCAGCAACCTCGTCACGGATGATCGTCGGTCGATCATTCGGCCGGACGCATCGGTTCAATCGGACGGAGCGAAGCATGGCAATTCGCGGTGTACGGACTCAAGGCAGTGATTTTAAGTCCCGCTTGTACCCGGTCATCATGGCGGGCGGCAGCGGAACGAGATTTTGGCCGTTAAGTCGACATCTGTTTCCCAAACAATTGTTGCGGATCGGCGGTGAGGACACGCTGATCCGACAAACCATGCGGCGCGTGCTCGGGTGCGCTCCGGCCCATAACGTGTTGATTTCCACAAACGGCTCCCAGGCCGAATTGATTCGCGTCCAATTGGCCGACTGGAAAGACGACATCAAGGACAATTATGTGCTGGAGCCGGAGGGGCGGAATACGGCGCCCGCGATCGCATTGGCGGCGATCGAGATTCAGGCGCGCAATCCGGACGGCCTGATGTTGGTCGTGCCGGCCGACCATGTGGTGACGGGGCAGCGGGAATTTGAATCGGCGGTCATGTTGGCGGCCGGATTGGCCGAAGAGAACTATCTGGTCACGTTCGGAATCAAGCCGATCAGGCCGGAAACCGGCTACGGCTACATCAAACCGGATGATAAGACGGTGTTGGGCAGATCGGGAAAGCTTCGCGGCTATCGCGTCCGTCAATTCGTGGAGAAGCCTGATGCCGCCAAGGCCGCCCGGTATCTCAAGGCCGGTTCCTATTATTGGAACAGCGGGATGTTCGTCTGGAAGGTCTCGACGATTCTCGATGAAATCCGTCGACACCAACCGGCCCTCGCGGAGGTGATGGATCGGATTCGGCAACTGAAGGCGTCCGGCGCGCCGGCCTCTTCGGTTGATGAAGCGTATCGCGGCGCGGCATCTGTTTCGATCGACAACGGCGTGATGGAACGATCATCCAGGGCGGCAATGGTGCCGGTCTCGTTCCGCTGGTCCGATGTCGGCAGTTGGGGCAGCTTGGATGAAGTGGCGGCCAAAAATAAGGCCGGGAACATTCTGAACGGGCGAGTCGTCGATCTCGACAGCGCCGACTCGATCGTGTATGCCGATCGTCGAGTGGTGGCGACGATCGGGTTGAAAGACATGGTGGTCGTGGACACGCCGGACGCCACGCTCGTGTGCCCCAAGGCACGGGCGCAGGACGTCAAAAAAGTCGTCGAAATCCTCAAACGGCAACAGGCGCCGGAGCACCTGGAGCACCTGACGGTTCAGCGGCCATGGGGGTCCTACACGGTGTTGGAAGAGGGGCTCGGCTTCAAGGTCAAGCGGGTCACCGTCAATCCGGGAGGCCGGCTCTCGCTGCAATTGCATCACAAGCGCAGTGAACATTGGGTGGTGATCGCGGGCAGGGCTCGTGTGACGAGAGGTGAAGAGGTATTCGAGCTGGGGGTCGGACAGAGCACGGCGATACCGGTCGAGACGCCCCATCGATTGGAGAATCCCGGTCAGGAGACGCTCCACATCATCGAGGTACAGAACGGGCCCTATCTCGGAGAAGACGATATCGTGCGGTTTCAGGATGATTATGGAAGAAAGGTGGAACGTTTGTAGCCCCGCTCTCGGCGATGACAGCGGCTCTTTGCCGGTTCTCCACGACGAGGAACAAAGGATATGGGACTCTTTCGCGAATATGATTTGCGCGGCATCGTCGGTCAGGAGTTGACCGAGGACATCGCCGAACGGGTGGGGCGCGCGTACGCGACCTATGTCGGGGAAAAGGGCGTGACGACGGTCAGCCTTGGGCGAGACGGGAGAACCAGTTCGCCCGCGCTTCACCGAGCCTTGCTTCAAGGTCTGCTCGCCGGCGGGTTGGACGTCGTTGACATCGGCGTCTGCACGTCGCCGCTCGTGTATTTTTCGCTGTTCACTCTGCCGGTCGGCGGCGGAATCATGATCACGGGAAGTCACAACGCCGCCGAGTACAATGGGTTCAAGATCTGCGTGGGCAAGGGGGCGATTCACGGCGAGGAAATTCAAGAGTTGCGGCGCGTGATGGAAAGGGGTTCCTTCGTGTCGGGTGCCGGCCGTCGCTCCGAGCACCGGATCATTCCGGACTATTTGGCCTATCTTCGGCGGAGCTTTGATTCGGTGGATGCGAGTCATTTGCACGTCGTGATCGATTGCGGCAACGGCGCCGCTTCTTTGGTGGCCGAGCAGGCGCTGAAACTGTTGGGATGCAAGGTCACGACGTTGTATGGCGATCTGGACGGACGCTTTCCCAACCATCATCCCGACCCCACGGTGTTGGAAAATCTGTCGGATCTGATGCGGGCGGTCAAACAACACGGCGCGGACGTGGGGATCGGGTATGACGGCGATGCGGATCGCATCGGCGCGGTGGACGAGCGGGGTGAGGTGTTGTGGGGGGATAAACTCTTGGTCTTATATTCACGCGAGATTCTGGCCGAGAAGCCGGGAGCGACGATCATCTCGGAGGTCAAGGCCTCGCAAAGCCTCTACGATGATGTCGCCAAGCGGGGCGGGCGTCCGATCATGTGGAAGACCGGCCATTCGTTGATCAAGGCCAAGATGAAGGAGGAATCGGCGGTGTTGGCCGGCGAGATGTCCGGGCACATGTTTTTCGCCGATCGGTATTTCGGCTATGATGACGCCGTCTATGCGTCGTGCCGACTCGTCGAAATCCTGGCGAAACGAAAGAAGCCGCTCTCGGCGTTGGTCGCCGATCTGCCTCGAACGGTGGTGACGCCCGAGATCCGCGTGGACTTGCCCGATGCGATCAAATTCGAGGTGGTCCGGTCGATCCAGACACGGTGCGAACGGTATCTCAAGGAGCGGCAAGGCGGCCGGTCCGATGGTCTCAGGCTCCGGGAGCTTATCACCATTGACGGAGTTCGAGCGATCTTCGACGACGGGTGGGGATTGATCAGGGCTTCCAATACCCAGCCGGCGCTGGTGTTGCGGTTCGAGGCGGTCTCTCCGGAGAAACTCGATTCCATCCGTTCCTTCATCGAGGGCGAATTGGCTTCCGCGAGACGGATGCTCGGCTGTTAGACGAATGGCCGGAATGGTATTCTTGCCCGTGAGGGAGTCTTCATGCGAAGGGAACCGGTGGCGGTCCTCCTGCTGGTTCTGTCCTGCTCGTGGTCCGCGCAGGCCGAAGACGGCTTCTCGTCCGGCGGAAAACATCCGTTCCAAGTAGGTGAGCGGCTGACGTATGAAGTCTCATGGCTCAATATCAATGCCGCCGTCGCCGTCATGGAAATCAGCGCCCTTGATCGGGCTGCGGACGGCGCGCTCGCGAAATTGGTGGGGACCGCCCGATCCAGACCGATTCTGACCAGGATTTTCCCCGTCGACAACCGCGTTGAATCCGAAATCGATCTCCCCTCGCTCGTTCCGGCGCACATGACGTTTCGACGGCGGGAGGGAAAAAGAAAAGAGGACATCGAGTACGTGTTTCATCAGCGGGAAGGAACAGTGACGGCGGTGAGGGGAGGAACGACCGAAACGTTGCCGATTCCGACCGGCACGCAGGACATCATTTCATGCCTGTATTACACGAGGAGCGTGTTGCCGTTGACGCCCGGCTCGTCTTTGACGATGAACGTCTATCACGACAAGAAGAACAGGCCGGTCGAGGTCAGGGTCGAGGAGATCGAAGTCATCAAGGGGCGATGGGGCAGCGCGGAAACCGCCAGACTGCTGGTGATCATGCCGTTTCACGGACTGTTTATGAATCAAGGAAACATCCGCGTGTGGCTCACGACCGATGCACGCCGCACTCCTCTGCGCATGAGAGCGAAGGTCGTTTTAGGATCGATCGTCGCCGACCTGGTGGACGGATTTTCGGGGGCCGATCACGGGAAATAGACGAGCCCTTTCGCGAAGAGAAAGGCTGACGAGAGGCTGTTGTCCACCGGGCGCAAACCCGCTATACTGTGAGCCGTCATGAGAGAATTTCCCCTTACATTAAGCCAATTTATCATTCGCGGCCAAGCCGCCTATCAAGGTGCGACCGGCGAGTTTTCGACGCTCTTGACACAAATCGGTTTGGTCGGAAAGTTGATCGCGCATGATCTTCGACGCGCGGGACTCATTCCGATTCTGGGCACGACCGGCGGGACGAACGTCCAGGGCGAGGCCGTCAAAAAGTTGGACGAGATCGCCAACGACGATTTCGTCAAGGTATTTCGTCACAGCGGGTGCGTCTGCGCCGTGGCGTCGGAAGAAATGGAACAGCCGCTCATGTTGCAGGAGAATTGGCCGCAGGGCAAATATCTGTTGCTTTTTGATCCGCTGGACGGCTCTTCCAATACGGACAATAACATGCCCCTCGGAGCCGTTTTTTCCGTGCTCAAACACGGGTGCGCCGATCGGTCGCCGCGGGAAGACGATCTGCTTCGACCGGGAACAGAACAAGTTGTAGCCGGCTATCTCCTCTATGGATCGAGCACTATGTTGGTGTTCACGCTGGGACAAGGAGTTTACGGCTTCACGCTCGATCCCGACACCGGCGAATACTTACTGTCGCACGATCGGATCAAAATGCCGGACCGGGGCAAGGTGTATGCGGCCAACGAAGGGAACGTTCACCGATGGCAGCCGGGCGTGAGGCGATATGTGGAGTCGCTGAAAGTCAGCGACAAGGCGACAGGCCGTCCCTATAGCAGCCGCTATTCGGGTTGCCTGGTCGCCGACGTCCATCGGCTGTTGCTCGGCGGGGGAATCTATCTGTATCCCGGAGAGACGGACAAGCCTGAAGGAAAGCTTCGGCTTTTGTACGAAGCAAATCCGTTGGCGTTGATCGTCGAACAGGCCGGCGGAAAAGCATCCACGGGGATGGCGCGAATTTTGGAGATAGAGCCCAAGACCTTGCATCAGCGGGTGCCCTTGATCATCGGGAGTCGCCTTGACGTCGAAGAGGCGGAATCCTTCATTCAAGGGAAGGCATAGGTGCATTTTTTATGGTAGGTTGACGGGGGAGGACCATCTTATGGGAGACCGGGTGCAGGAAATCTTAAGTTGGTACGGCAGCGACAATGCCGGTACAAAAACCAATCTCGCCCGTATGTTGCGATCGGGCAGGCTCGGGGGCACGGGCAAGCTGGTGATTTTGCCGGTCG
This sequence comes from Nitrospira sp., assembly GCA_024331095.1. GTDB lineage: Bacteria > Nitrospirota > Nitrospiria > Nitrospirales > Nitrospiraceae > Nitrospira_D. The sequence continues at coordinate 9,861 of JANDJE010000050.1, forward strand.
ACCAAGGTTTCGAACATGGGCCGGCGAGAAGTTTCGCGCCCAATCCTCCCGGCTATCATCCGCACTATCACTTTCAACTCGCCCTTGACGCCGGCTGTAACGCGTATGCGGCGCCGCTGGGTTTCTTGGAAGCCGGCGCGGCGGACTTCGCGGGGCAGATTCCGTTGATTCTCAAACTGAACAATCATGACGTCCTGCATGAGGACAAAGACCCGCTTCCCTCCGTGACCGGCGGCGTCAAGGACGCTCTTCGGCTGGGCTGCTCCGCGGTGGGCTTTACGATCTATCCCGGTTCCGCCCATTGCAACATCATGTATCAACAGTTGCGGGAGATCGCGGCCGAGGCCAAAGAGCACGGCTTGGCCGTGGTGGTGTGGTCCTATCCGCGCGGCTCCTCGCTGAGCAAGGAAGGCGAGACGGCGATCGACGTGGTGGCCTATGCGGCTCAAATCGCGGCGCAGCTCGGCGCCCACGTCATCAAGGTCAAGCTGCCGACCGCGCACGTGGAACAGGCCGCCGCCAAAAAGGTCTATGAGTCGGCTCAGATTCCGATCAAGACGTTGGCGGAGCGAGTGGCGCACGTGGTGCAAAGCGCGTTC
>JANDJE010000051.1 GCA_024331095.1 Nitrospira sp.
CAAGCTCGAGGTATTTCTTGATCGTGGCGATTTCGTCATCCAGACGACGCCGCTTCTTTTCTAATTCTTGCAGCCTACTCTTATAGGCATTGATTCGTTGTTCAAGGCCGACAAGAATATCTGTTAACTCTTCCACTAGCATCTCCTATAAAGCATGCTTGCTTTATAGCATTGCTTGCTGATTCTGTCAACAATATTAGTTGCAGAAATAATATTATTCTGAAAGCACATTGTTTCTCGCAAGTAAGATTTTTGTTTATTGAATATGCAAGCCTTGCCAATATATGCTGACTGCGAATGTTCAACAGGCTCATGGCCATCTCTTCCGTTTTTGCCTCACAACGCCCGAACAAGGGGTGAGGTTAAAACGACGGCATCATTTTTCATGACAACTTCTGCCGATCCAATTCCGACCGAGTCGTTGTTAACGGTCGCCGTTAATGCCGCAAGGGAGGCTGGTTCGCTTCTCCTGGACTACGCTCGCTCAGGATTTCACGTCGAGCATAAAAGTCCGATCAATCTCGTGACGGACGCCGACCATGCCGCGGAACAATGCGTCATCGATTACGTCCGCCGGCACTTCCCCGACCACGGTTTCCTTGCAGAAGAGCGCGGGCGCGATCAGGCGTCCCCTTCGCCTTATCTCTGGATCATCGATCCACTCGACGGCACGACAAATTTCGCCCATGGGTACCCGATCTATTGCGTATCCATCGGAGTCGAGTATCGCGGGCGTTGCCTGCTGGGTGCAGTCTTTGATCCATCGAGAGATGAACTGTTTACCGCCGCAGACAAGCGCGGAGCCAGCTTGAACGGGCGTCCTCTCCATGTCTCCGACACAAAAGACCTTGGCAGCAGCCTCCTTGTCACAGGTTTTGCCTACGACATCCGGGACACTCCAAGGAATAACCTCGATCACTTCGCAAAATTCGCCCTCAAGGCGCAGGGCGTCAGGCGCACGGGGTCCGCGGCGTTAGATTTGTGTTACGTGGCGGCCGGACGATTCGACGGATTCTGGGAAGTCCGACTCAATCCCTGGGACATGGCGGCCGGCTCGGTCATCGTCCGGGAAGCCGGAGGGCGACTCACGGACTTTCGTGGAAACGAGCTGTCCATCTATGGACAAGAACTGGTGGCAAGCAACGGTCATATTCATGACGCCATGCTCAAGGTCTTGAGCGAACCACCGTCGTCCTGAATCCCGCTCGTCGCCCGGATTCGACCTTGCCGCCTCCTCACACATTGGGAAAGAAACCTCGTTCAATGCCGGTCGGGCATGCAATCGGAATATGGATTGCAGTATGATTAAAACGATTCAGTCAACCTCGGAGATCTTTCCATGGCACGCACACCCTCGACTCCAAACCGGGCGGATGATCATTCCTCTGATGACCGCACTCCTGATCCTTCCGCGCGAGAGATAGAACTCCTTCACGTTCTTGTGAGTCGAACTGGAACGCATGTTGACGCCCAATGGGGCATCCACCCCCAACTCAAGCACGACCTGTTACCGAATGAATGGAAAGAGGTGACCGACTTGATGGCCAAAGTCACCGACATCGTCGGCCGTCGATTCGCCCAAGTGCTCTCCCGGGCCGAGTCGACTTCTTCAGGACATGCCTGATCCCCCTCTGTACCGTTCGAGCACTGGGACGTTCTTTCTCACGATTCACATTGACACAGGAGGATGCAATGGACTCGTACTACCATGCGCACGATCTCGGCAAATTTCCCGATATGGGCAAGGGCAACCCCACCCTATGGAAGAAGTTTATGGAGTACTACAACGCCGTCTTCGCCGAGGGAGCGCTCACAGAGCGAGAGAAGGCCTTGATCGCTCTTGCGGTCGCCCATGCCGTTCAATGCCCCTACTGTATCGATGCTTACACGCAGGCTTCCCTCGAAAAAGGATCGACCATCGAAGAAATGACGGAAGCCGTCCACGTGGCCTGCGCCATTCGCGGCGGTGCCTCGCTCGTTCACGGCCTACAAATGAGGAACGTGGCGGAGAGATTGTCGATGTAGCTAGCATTCGACGCCCGTTCGCGGCGAGCATGCCGTATCAGGAAAGGAATCGGATGATACCTGTCTCTTGTCTTTGATCGTTACCGACGCCCTGCCTTGGAAGGCCTCGCTTTTTTAGCATCGTAGGCGGCAGAGACCGGCGCGCCGAGTGAGCCGTCGGCGTTCACCGGCCGATACTCCAATTGAATTTTGCCGAAAGCGCACAAGACTTGCTCCATCGGTGTAGCCCCATCCCCGCTCGTCCCACTCTCTTGATAGGAAGAGATCACGGCATCCGTCAGCGTGATCGTAAGGTAATCGACAGGTCGCCCGGCACCTCCCTTCCTACCGGTCATGGTCGCCTTCGCGAATCGCTTGCCCGTGGTACAGGCGAGAAAAAGCAGGGGCGACGCTTTGCTGATTCTCGCCGTAAACTGAAAGTCCTGAATCGTGAACTTCCCCGCGCTCGCACCGCCGCCCGCTTTGAGAGGACCGGATATCGCCCCTCCGAACGACCACGAGTCCAATTCGATTTCACCCTTGTGCTGCTCGTCCTGACTCTCCCCCTCAATCCCATCGATCTTCAGGAAATATTGATCCGCCATGACATCCTCCTACTCTAGACAGAGCACGATCGGCTTCTCTTTACTTTCAATTTCACTCGTCCATTTGTCCGTGCACGGCCCCGCTGAAAACCGCCATTCAGGAAGGGGACCAAGAACATCATCACAGATACGGGTTTTCCGGAATCGCCAGGGTGAAATACTTGCCGCGTTCTTCGTAGAGCACTCGATCGGCCGTGAGACCGTCGAGGATCACGGCAAGGTCATCCTCTCGACAATCGACTCGGCCCGCGATGGCCGCGCAAATCTGGCTCGCGCTTTTCGCCGCCTCATTGCAGGCCTCGATCACCAAGGCCGCCGGTCCCTCATACCGTCTGCGTGTCGGAGCTTGGAGATTCCTTCCGTCATAGACAGTCACGTAGGTCGGCGCCTTGGAGTAGTACAGAAAGGGTTTGTCGCCGGACTTGTGCATCCGTTGCCAACCTTCGATCGCCGAAATCAACTCCCGGTACAGATGAGGATCGATCGGCCAGCGGTCGAGTTCATACTCGAAATCGTAGGCGATCTTTTTCAGGTCCACGTGCCGCGCATCGTAGACATACTCGTAGGCCGTCCCCGGACCGGTGACGCGGATGCCGTATTCGTGCGGTCTGGTGAAGTAGGGGCTGAAGCGCTGCAGCCAGAATTTGCCGGTGGCCTCGGGCGGTTGAAGATGGAGCAAGGAAGGAATCATGTCGAGCTGCCGTTGATAGTCTTGGTCGGTCTCGCCTGGGAACCCCAGCAGGATATTCCAAAGCACCGTCACGCGATAATACAGACTCCACTTGAGACACACGATGTTCTGCATCGGCGTCACGCCCTTGTCCATCGCACGGAGCTGGTTGAGACTCAGGCTTTCCAGCCCCGGTTGCATGCACTTCACGCCGCCGGCCGCCAAGGTTTTGATGTGCTGTTTTTGCAGATTGCTCTTGGTTTCGATGAAAATGTCGAAATCGCAATGGTCCGCCGCCAGCTTGTCGAAGACGCCCTCGATATAGCCGAGGTCGATGATGTTATCGACGAAGCGAAACCGCACCGCATCATACCGGTGCGACAGAACGGCCAATTCCTGCAATACCTGCGAGGGCGTCTTGGCTCGGAACTTCATACTCTGGGCATTGAGCCCGCAAAACGTGCAGTGGTGTTTTTCGCCCCACCAACAGCCGCGAGAACCTTCATAGAGAAGAATGCGATCAAGCCCCTGCATCGTGTGACCCAACTCCGCCAGCAGACGATAGTAGTCATCGTAATCCGGCGGACCGGCCTTGGCGAAATCCGTAAAAAGCGCTTGATTGGGAACAGCAACCACCTGCCCGTTCGTTCGGTAGGTCACTCCGGCGGGCAGTTGACCGTCGGGCACCCCGCCGGACAGCACATGCTGAACCAACGGCAAAAAGGTCGTCTCTCCCTCACCCATCACGACATAATCGATGAAGGGAAAGGCTCTCAGATGCTCCAGTCCCATTTCGCCGTCGACATTGGCTCCTCCAAAGACGATCGTGATGTGCGGATAGAGGTCCTTGATCAATTTCGCCATGGTGAGGCTGGCGACATGTTGATCGAACGTGGACGTAAACCCGACCAGGTGATAGTCGCCCCACTCGATCTCGCGCAGCGCCCACGTCAAAAATTGAGGAGCGATCCGATTCCCCAGTTCCTCGAAATAGCCGATCGGTCTCCCGCTCTCCCGCGCCGCCCGCTCGAAGACCGGTTTGAAGACGGTGGGATATTCCGCCCGCTTTGGATTATCCCGAAACAAGATCGCTGCAAACAGCCACTCGCCGAACAGCGCCCGCTTCTCACAGATCGACTCGTGCAACTCCACGCCGATTAGGTGGGCGAACCGAACGTTCAAATGGTGACAGTCAACCGGAATCCCGTGGGATTTCAGAAGGGCAGAGAGGGTGCCAAGTTGGATGGACGGATACTTGGCGGAACTGAACGGCATGTTGACGAGCGCGACACGGGCCTTGCCGCTCATGTGCGGATCCCTCTTCGTGATGAGCAGTGGACGGTCCGACGTTACGCGGCGGTCCGAAAAGGTTCATAGGCCCGATCGGCCTTCGCCGCCAGGTAGAAATCGCTTTCCGTCAGGCCGTTGATCTTATGCGTCCAAATCTCAACTTTGCACTTGCCCCAGGCAAGATAGAGATCAGGGTGATGGCCTTCGGTCTCCGCGATGGCACCGACCTTATTGACGAAATCCAACGCTTGGGCGAAATCCTTGAACGTGTAGAGACGTTCGATGTGGCCTTGGGCGTTCAACTCCCACCCTGTTCCCAACTCTTGCAGAAGCGATTGGATGCGCTCCGGCGGAAGAGGAGGCACCCCGCCTCGGCACGGAACACATCGATTGTCGGCCAAACTCATACCGTCCCTCCTTTCTCATCACCGATTGTCCAACGTCATTGTAAAGAGCCGATCCTTGTTGACACAAGCCGGCTACTCGGCCTCCGGCGGAGGACCGCCCGCCTTGGCCAGATCATCCGGCTTGATGGCATTCGGGTCGAACTTCTGCGCGGCTTTCGTCATCCGCTCCATCGCTTCATCAAACGACAGGGGAGCGGCAGCCCTGGGACGAAACTTGATGGGATTGACGCGGGCGACCACAACGTTCTTGAGATAGGGACTCGTCATTCCTCTCGCCGTGAGCGCCTCGACATGTTTGACGATTATCTCATCCAATTCCAGCACGGCCTGGGCCCGTTGCCGCCGAATATTCATCGCCGCGCTCAACGGTTGCGCGAGGAAGGTCTCGATCTTTTTCAGCACCGGATGATAGACGCCGCCGCTGAAGCGAGGCCTCGCTTCATAACAGAGCCCCAGCGTAATCAATGCCGGCTCCTCGAACTCCAATGCGAACGACTCCTCCATCGCATTGGTCCCATCGAGTCTTGCCAGTTCCCGATACATGCGAATCACTTCGAGCGCCCGTTCCCGCAGGTTATGGGCCTTTTCCGTATTCATCGCCAGGATCTGATACGCCGCCGATGATTCGGGCACGATGATCGCCACAATACTCTTGGCCCCCAACGCTCGCATGGCTGAAAGCCGGTGATTGCCGTTCGGTGTCCAGTAGCGGGCCGCGTGATCGGCCTTGGGCATCCGCACGGCGATAATCGGATCGAGAAACCGGCCGATCTTGCCGATCGCCGTTTCCAGCTTCTTGACATGCGCGTCGGATACATTCCGTTGATAGGGAGTCGGCTCAACGATTTGGATGGGGAGCCCTGCCAAGACCAACCACTGCCCTCCGTAGGGCTCGCGATAGGCCGCCAGGACCTGCCCCTCATCGTCCTCGATCGCCCGCTGGAGCTCCGTCACCGAGGCGGGGGGTGTCAGGGCTTGCAGGTCGCGGGCCGATAATCCGACGGAGGCTCTGATTATTTTACTCCGCCGTTTGACGGTCGTGGAGGCCGACGTGTTTCTCCGTTTGGTCTCGCCCATGTCGCATTATGGTAGGGCATCCCACCGACAAAAGAAATACACGGCTTGCGGCATTCCGTTGGGATAGCGAGAGAAGAGCCTTGGGAGAGCGCACGCGGCGCTTACAAACCGAAGGCGGCCCTTTCCGTCGGAAAGGCCGCCTTCGGCCGGCGCTTAGGACGCCGCAGCGGATGATCAATTGTCGCGGCCCGTCAGACCCGAACGATGCCGCTCATGCAAGTAGTCAGCCGGGAAGAATTTTGTTCCTCGGTACGTGACCCTTCATGCCGCAGCCCGGCTTTGCTTTCCCTGACGGTGTTTCCAACCGAATGACGGGTGCCGAGAGGCACGATCAGAGGGAAGCCGGCTCGCATGGCCGACGAACAACCGACCCCGGCATCGACGGGCCTGATGGACCAGGTGGCGTTGACTCTTCCATCTCACCCCTCCTTTCTTGAGATCTCGCAAGAGACCTGGCCGGCAGCCGCGCGGTCTGCCCGATCTCTCGCCTGTCAAGAAATCATGGGCCGCGAGTCTGTCTGTACGCCCATTAGAGAGACGTGTCAACGGGGGAACGCTTGGGGAGACGGACGCACGCTTCGCAAGGTCCGGCTTTCATGGGGCCGCGTTGCGGGTCGGCGGCAAGGTCTATACGGTGGGAGACCGTGTTCAAATCGCCGGGCAGCGCGGTGCCGTCCTCGATCAGGACATCTTTACGACCAAGCTGTTGGAAATCGGGCCTGGGCAATCCGCCCACTTGTATACAGGCCGCGTGATCGCCTTCCCCAACAGCCTGTTGTTTTCAAACCCTTTGGTCAAGGAAAACCCCGGCTTGGATTACGGGTTGTACACCCTCGTCGTCCCCTTCAAAACCGACGACGACTGGCGGCGCACCAGATGAAAATGCTGGAGCAAACCAATATGCTGGCAGCCCCCTCCCCGGAACCTCGCGTGACCATCCAGTTGACCGAGCCGGGCAAGATGCAGTTCGTGTTGCGGTTTCCCGCGCCCCACCGAGGGCGATCCCGCGTCGAACAGGCAATTCTTCGCCGCTTCCTGACCGAGCTGCCGCTTCCCTTGCGGCAATCACCCCCCTCTTGAGACGGCGGAAAGAAAAGGGGCTCCTCCTGAATTGGAGGAGCCCCTTCCGCCGAGGCTTTCAGCCGCCGGTCTTCTCTGCCTGGGGTGTTACTTTGGGAACGACTTGGGTTCGGAGACGTGCTGCCACCCCTCGCCGTTCAACGACTTGAGCATCGCCACGAGGTCCTGCTTCTCCTGCTCCGTCAATTCCAGCGGAATGATCGTGTTGTCCAAAAACGGATTCTTAATGCCGCCTTTGTTGTAGAACTCCACCACTTCCTCGAGCGTCTTAAACCGTCCGTCATGCATGTACGGAGCGGTCCTGGCGATCTCGCGCAACGTCGGCGTCTTGAACGCCGCAACGTCTTCCGGATTCTTCGTCTCCATGTAACGGCCCAAGTCCACCGTATTCGTGTCCCAGCCTATTCCCAGGTTATGGAACTTCTCATCGGTAAAGTTGAACCCCGAGTGGCAACGGGTGCACCGCGCCTTGCCACGAAACAGTTCCAGCCCTCGCTTGGCCGATTCGCTCAACGCCTTTTCATCCCCTCCGATATCGAACTTGTCCACCAGACTGTTCCCTGAAAGGATGGTCCGTTGGAAACTTGCAATGGCACGACCGACGTCCTGAATGTTGATCTCACGGCCGAAGACGTCTTGAAACAGCTTCCGGTAGCCGGGAATCTGCTTCATCTTGGCGATCATCTCGTCATGATTGGCGAATCCATGCTCCACCGGATTGATGAAGGGACCGATGGACTGATCCTCCAGCGTCGCCGCCCGTCCGTCCCAGAACTGCGCCTTGCTGAACACCCGGTTAAACGACGCCGGAGCGCTCCGTCCGCCCTTGAGCCCGTTGATGCCGGTCGACACCGGCATGCCGTCCGTGAACCCCTTCTCTGCCATGTGGCAACTTGCGCAGGCGATCGTATTGTTCTTGGAGAGTCGCTTGTCAAAGAACAGAATCCGCCCCAGCTCGACCTTGTCCGCCGTCAACGGATTATCGGCCGGCACGTAGGCATTGGGGTCCTCCAATCCTTGAAGCTGCGGCAACTTCACCACCCCGCCCGATGTTTTGGTTGCGGCGGGTTCCTTCTCGCCGCCGAAAAAGGGGCGCAACAGATCCTGCAACGAGCGGGTCGGCTCCGACTCGGCGCTCGCCTGGACCACCGAGAAAAGCGGAAGAGCCACCGCCACACTCAATCCCAACATTCCGATTCGCGCCACCGCTCCAAATTTGTTGTGTCGCCTCATCGGCTTTCCTCCTTTCGCCATATCATTGATTGAGGGATAACTTTCAATGTGATGTGTGAGCACACGCCTCATGTCGCTGGCCGCAAGTCTAGGCGACTCAGAATTCGTAAGTCAACCAATGGGGGACGATGAAGCTCGGCACTTGTTGACCGTAACCGCATTTGTTAGGATGCGCGGGCCATTTTCAGCGGGCCCGAGATTGAGACCGTGAAAATCGCCACCTATAACGTCAACTCCCTGCGCAAACGCCTGCCGATCATCTTGGCGTGGCTCGAGCGCCATCAACCGGACGTCCTCTGTCTACAGGAAACCAAGGTCCAGGACAGTGAATTCCCGCTGATGGCCTTGACCCACACCGGCTACGAGAGCACCTATCGCGGCATGAAGTCCTACAACGGCGTGGCCGTGCTCAGCCGGAAGAAACCCGACGCCGTCTTTTATGGATTCGACGACGGTGGCGAGCCGGACGACGCCCGCTTGCTGAGAGTCGTGATCGATGGGATCCCGATCGTCAACACCTACGTGCCCCAGGGGTTTGAGATCGACTCACCTAAATACGCGTATAAATTGGAATGGTATGAGCGGCTGCGGAAGTACTTCGACAAGCATCTCTCGCCGGACGCGCCGGCGATCTGGTGCGGGGACATGAACGTGGCTCCCAGACCGATGGACGTTCACAGTCCGGAAAAACATCTGAACCACGTGTGCTATCACGAGGCCGTCCGCAAGGCGTATGAGAAGACCGTCGCCTGGGGGTTTGAGGATGTGTTCGTGAAACTCCACCCCACCAGACAGCAGTATACGTTTTGGGATTACCGGGCGCCGAATTCGTTGGAGGCGAACAAAGGCTGGCGTATCGATCACATTCTATCGACCAAGCCCCTGGCCGAAAAATGCATCAAGGCTGACGTGGACGTCGAGCCGCGGCGAGCGAAAGACCCGTCGGATCACACGTTTCTCTGGGCCGAATTTTCGATCTAACCGCAAGCGCGACACCCACCATGGCCGACCACTTGCACAGCATTCTTTTCCGCAAGGATCAGGGTGAGATATTTCTTCTTTCCACCGTTATGCCGCCTGGGGCAATGTTCGTCTCTCTCGCAATTGCTGGAGCCGATTTTGGACCATCAGCGGATCCACGACCAACCCGCAATTGACGCAACGAAGGACGGTCTGACAAGGTGACAGATCGGGCTGTCGCTCTTCGATCATGAATCCTTTGCACTTTTTACATGTCATAAGGCCCTCCTCTTTTCATCATACGCCCGGGTCGGCACTTCCACCGCCTCTGCGTGGCAAGACGGTAACATCACGAGATTAAACCCACGTTAATCGGCAGTTAAAAGTGTCTAATGTGGAAGGATTCGAGACCTACGAGATCGCCGTGATCGGCGCAGGCGCCGCCGGCTTGGCCTCTGCCATCGCCGCTGGTGAGGAGAACAACGGCAGCTCGCTCCGTGGCATCGTCCTATTGGATGGGGCTCGAACGATCGGAGCCAAAATCCTCGTCTCCGGCGGAGGCCGCTGCAACGTCACGCACGAAACTGTCACACCGACCGATTACTTCGGCAACCGCCGGATCGTCAAGAACGTGCTGGCCTCATTCCCCATCGAAGCCACCATCCGATGGTTCGCCTCACTGGGGGTCACCCTCAAGCGTGAACCAACGGGCAAACTCTTTCCTGTGACCGACAGGGCACGCACCGTCCTGTCCGCTCTCCTCGATCGATGCCGAAACCTGGGCGTCCACATTCGACCGGATCACCGTGTCAGCATGATCGAGCCTACAAACCAGGCAACTTTCCTCATCACCCATCGCCACGGCAGCCTGCTGGCTAAGCGGGTGATTGTCGCTACCGGCGGCCGTTCCCTCCCTCGGACCGGAAGCGATGGGTTTGGCTACGAACTGGCGCGCCGCTTGGGTCACCACGTTACCGAGACAGCACCGGCACTGGTTCCGCTCGTGCTCGACGACTTGATGTTCCACCAATCCCTTGCCGGCCTCTCGCACACGGTCGAACTGACGACAAG
>JANDJE010000052.1 GCA_024331095.1 Nitrospira sp.
CCGCTTCCAATGATGCCGCTGTTTGCTGGAATCGGACGGCTGGGAGCATCGTTGAATTCGTTACTGACCATTCCAGTGGCCTCCGGTGATCCTGGCGACGGTGTCTCTGAAGAATCGGGAAGCATCTTCGGAAGCGTATTCTTGGACCTTTCATGGGAGCGCACGGTTGCATTGATGCAGCCGTTTGTCATGATGGCCGGCGATCGTGGAGGGGCGGCTCGTAAGACGACGACGGAACAGGTGCCTATTCCGGCCGCGGTCGTTCTGTTCGGATCCGGTCTCTGTGGAATCGTCGGGATCGTGGTGCGTCGACAGGGACCTGTCAGGCGTCAGGACTTTGAGTCCGGGGTTTCGACTTGTCCGTCGCAAGTCACCCGCTCGTGTGAGGTCTTTCTCTTATCGTCCGATCGGACCTTCTCGTCGGATCTTGAGGAACAATTGCAGCGGGCCGGCTATCAATACCGCGCGGCGACTTCCGTGGCGGAGCTCTTGGAGTGGGCTCGTCATCGTCCGCCGGCGTTGGTGTTGGTCGATCGACGAGTCGCGGACTGGGACATGCTTCGGACGGAGCAGGCGATCGCGCACGTTCCCATCTTGACCTTGATTTCCCGCGAAGTGATGGAAAACGACGAGGACATCGCGGCCGATTTGGAGCGGGGAGCGGACGGCGTATATTCATGCCGAGACGGTCATAAGCTGTTTCTGGCGATGATCGGCTCCTATTGCCGAAGAGCGGGGCATGATATGGCGCGTCGAGGCGTGTATCAGATAGGCGACGTTCAATTGGATGCCGACACCCACGAGCTGACGATTGGATCGGAGACCGTCCATCTTTCCGCCAAACAGTTTGCGATCCTGCAGGTGTTTATGAGCGCGCCCTCCAAGGTGTTCGCACGCGAGGAACTGATCGGACTGGTCTGGGGGCCGAGGTTTGCCGTCGGCGAACATACCCTGGACGTCCACATTCACGCTCTTCGGAAGCTGCTGAGCCGTGACGCCGATCATGGTTGCGAGATCGTCGCCATCAAAGGCGTCGGATTCAAACTCAAGGTGCGATATTCGTCCGAATCCGCGGGGCGGAACATCGAACGTCTTTCGAGAACGACGCTCGCGCAGTCGGCTCAACGAGACGAGTTCGACGATCCCCTGAGGGATCGGAGAAAGTGCGCGGAGACGCCGGTAAAGGCCAGCGTGACATTTCTCAAACGCGCATCTCGACGAAACCGTTTCGGAGTATTGTCGCGGAGCAATCGGCGTCCGTCGGCGACGCGATGCGCATAGGAAGTCATGCCGACGCCCGCTCGACAACCGATTTTTTGTTGCAGGGAGTGGCAGACGTCGGTAGACAGCCAAGAAGCGAGCGCGTATAACGGGACGTAGGCTTAGGAGATCGGTATGAGGCTCTTCAGATACATCCGGAGACACATGGTCATCGCGAGTTTGACCGCCGTGACCTATGTGGGGCTGGTGTGTTTGATGGCCCTGTGTACTCCTGTACTTGACGTTTCGGCGAACGCCGGCGGCCATGAACACCATGATCACGACGCCGCTCATTCATCCCTCTGCTCCTGGGCGTGTCAGGTTTCGTCTCAATCTGACGCCCCCACGCAGGCGACGTTCACGTCGTATACTCCTATTGCGTATGAGCCCGGCGAACCTTCCCATCAAATAGACTCGACTTGTCATTCATCACCCCTGCATCCTCGCGCTCCTCCCTCTCTTTAAGATCGCACGATTGAATCGGCTCCGGCTCTTGTGCATCTGTCCGTGGCTGGTTCTGGTCGTTCATCTGTCGATCGGTCTTTCGTTTTTGCTGGTTCCACTCTGAAGACGGAGAGAGTCAGGCAAAGATGGCTTGTGATGTATAGGTTCTCGGAACGGGCGCTGTTGGTGGCCTCCTTCCACCGTTCCGATCAGGGAGAGCGCTGGTTGGGCGCTCTCCCCCTCTTTGCCTGGTCGAATGGGGTGCAGAGTGGAGCCGGTGTTGCTCAGGGTTCAGGAAGCGGCCAGGTTGCTCAATGTCAGTAAGTGGACGATCTATCGATGGATCGAGGAGGGGCGGTTACGCGCAACGAAGATCGGAGGCAGCAGCCTCCGGGTTTTTCTCGATTCGGTGGAAGATTTGATCGGAAAAGTTCAGATAACCGATGACGGCGGGACCGGGCGAGACGGGCCGATAACGAAAAGAAAGAATCATTCACAAGGCAAGAAACGGAATACACGGTCACCGCGCTAGGAAAGGTTCAGGTCTGGAGGGTCGGCACCTCCCTTCCTCTAGGCCTGCGTGGGGAGTCGGAGGCGGCCTCCCTCCGACTCCCTCCCTTTTCTGGGAAGGTTCACCGATCTTATGCGGTATTTGGAATGTCAATCGGTGGACCCGTCGGTGTGAGGTGAAATTGAGGAGGGGATTCATGAGGGGAATCGTGGCTGCGATCATTGTGACGGGTGTCTGGTGCGGCGCTCTCGAACTTGCCCAGGCTGCGACGGAGCAGAGGATTACGTTGATGCTCGGGGGGAGTTATTGCGATTTGTATTTGGGCGAGGTCGAATCGGCGGTCAAAAAAGTGTCCGGCGTCAAGGCGGTCGACTTCAAAAGTATGAAAGGCCATGCGGTCGTGACGGTTGAGGGTGACAAGGCGACGGCGAAGCAACTCGAGGCCGCCGTCAATGGTGTCAAGGGGGAGGGGTGGCATTGTCACGCCGAGGCGATGAAATAAGCTTGGAGGCTGATCTGGCCCGATGGATCGCCAGGCGGCGCCTGGCGAAGCATCCCAGTAAACAATCTTGCCTGCCGTTTGATCACGTGGATGAGGGGGTGACCCAATTGCCGGCACCAGTGGATCGTGAAGCGGAGCAGCCGGTCAATCGAACGGTTCGAAATTGGTATTTTCCCAATCGGCTTGCCGGCTAAAGGCGGCCTCTCGATGCCTGAAGGCAGAATATTTGAGAACCAGCATTTTACAAGGACAGATCAGGTTTTCGGGTGAGCAGAGCTTGGGGCTCGCGCCTGGTCGAGGCGAGATTCCCGGGGTGGCGGCATTCCTTCTAACACTCTCAAAATATAAATTAAACTTATAGGGAGGAGGTTTTATGAGTCAGAGGCGACGGTTCTGGGTTTCGGTCGTGGTGTGCGGTGTTCTCGCGGGCTATCCGGTGTTCCCTGCCTTTGCGGGAGAGGGGGGGCATGTTCAGGAGACGGTCAAACATGCCAAAGAAGGCATCGGACATGCGAAGGAGGCCATTCAGCACCTGGAGGAAGCCGTCAAGAGCAGCAATGACCCCCATGCCAAAGAGGCTCTCGATCATGCGAAGGAATCGCTGAAACACGCCGAGGAATCATTGGCGCACGCCGAGCAGGCCCACCAGCACAAGCCGAAAGGCAAGACCAAGTAATCCCGCGAGATCCGCATCAGGAGTTCCGGACATTTCCTCGAAAAAGTCGAACGGCGGCGCGCCGGAGGGCGCGCCGCACACACCACTGCTTCCTCTCATTTTGATATAGGTAGCGTGCCGGAAACGAGGTCTAAGAACGGGCGTGCCCCCTATACGGAGTCATGCCGATTCTCTTACCAGTACGGCCAGGGGCCCCACCAATAGGGATGCCAGTACGGGCCCCAATAGGGGCCGGGCATGATGTAATAGGGATAAGGACGCAGACGAGCCGGTCGTTCTTCCTCGGTCGGCCAGACGTGCAAGGCGGCAATGGTCAGGGTGAGGTAGCGATACTCGGTTTCATCGAGCGGCAACATGGCGGCCCCGGTCACCTCTCCGGTGACGGTGACGAACGTGCCGGCCGGAATCGTGGCAGGATCGAGAAATTCTTTTTTGATCGCAAGAAAACGGCCCTGCGATTTTCTCAAATCATGCGTCGGCTTGAGTGAGGAGTCCAGCGGCAGTTGGAGGATCTCAAGGCGGGTTCCCTCCGCCGATCGTTTCGCCGTCAAGACCTTGCCGCCGAAGGTGACGGTCTGTCCCTTGAACGTGTCGGGAGCACGGCCGACTTCCATGAAGGGAATCAACGACGAGGTCGGCGCCGTATACTCGCCGGTCGAGGCGCACCCCACGAAGGCGATCGCGGCACAGATAAGAAATCCTCCCCATCGTCTGTCCATAAAAGTCAGTGTAACAGAAACCGAAACGGCTTCGCATTCGCTATAATACGGTTTCCAAGGATCATTGCAGAAAGGAGTGTGCGACGATGGTTCAGAACGGATCGATGCGGAAGGTGGCATTGGGTATCGTTGTGCTGGCGGCTGTCGGGAGCGCACCGCTCGGCGTAGGCGCGGCGGTTCCCGAGATCAAAGGCAAGTACGAACTCTTGAAAGATGAACCTTCTACCCATCAGCGGGGGAAGGTCAAAATCGTCGAGTTCGCCGATTTCTACTGTCCCCATTGCCACCATTTCGAGGAAACGGCGATCCCGATGTTGCGCCGTGAGTTCGGCGACAAGATCGAGATCACGATGGTCGGCTTCCCCGTCATCCACGGGAAATTGCCGACCGCCTTCGACATGTATGAACAGGCCAAGATAATGGGCAAGGGAGAGGAAATGAAAGCGGTGTTGTTCCGCACGATTCACAAGGACAAAATGACCGGCGTGCTGGACCGGTCGATTCGTGAGCTGCTGATCCGCGAAGTCGGATTGGACGTCGCGGCGTTCGAAGCAGGATTGACGAGCGGCAAGCCGGCCCAAGCCTTCGAAGAAGGACGGCGCTGGGGCGAACGGATTCAGGTCTCGTCCACCCCCTCGATTCTGATCGACGGCAATATCAAGGTGGATGGCGTCAACATGACGCCGGAAAACGTCGTCACGATCATTCGGAGCATCTTGGAGAATGATGCGAAGAAATAAGGCGGCGGCCCGTATCGACCGGGCGTGCCCAACAGCCGGGCCCCGGTCTCAGTGCTCTCATGCGGCCGATTTCGGCGAGGTCTGATCGCCATGGCGATTGATCCGATTTGCGGCATGACGGTCGATCCCGCCCGTGCGGCGGGGCAATACGACTACAAGGGCACCACCTATTACTTTTGCGCGGGGTCCTGTCTTGAACGGTTCCGTGCCGACCCCGAGGCGGCGTTGAAGCGAAAGCCGCTGACCATAATGACGGCTCCTGCCGAGACTCCGTCTCCGGCCGCTCCTTCTGCCAGAAAACCGCTTCCGATGATGCAGGTGCCGAAAGGGGAGGCTCCAAAGGGGGAGATCGATCCGGTCTGCGGTATGACGGTCCAGCCGGCGCGAGCGGCCGGTTCACATGTCTATCAGGGGAAAACCTACTATTTCTGCGCCACAAGCTGTTTGAACAAATTTCGAGAAGACCCTGCCTACTACCTGACTCCGCCGGACCGACGGGCTCCGCGCGTCGTCGCGCCGCCGGCGGTACCACCGGGGAGCACTGTTGAATATATCTGCCCGATGGACCCGGAAGTGTTGGAAACCAAGCCGGGCGCCTGCCCGATCTGTGGAATGGCGCTGGAGCCGAAAGTCATCTCGGCGGAGGAAACCGACAATCCCGAGCTCGATAATATGAGCCGGCGGCTGTGGCGCTGCCTCGTTCCCGCGATGGTGGTCACGGCGCTCGCGATGGCCGACATGATTCCCGGCATGCCGCTCCAGCAGATGGTCGGCAATACCGTGCTGCAATGGGCGCAGCTTATCTTGGCGACGCCGGTTGTGCTGTGGGGCGGTGCGCCGTTCTTTCAACGAGGGTGGGCCTCGGTCGTAAACCGCTCGCCGAACATGTTCACATTGATCGCGATGGGAACCGGAGCGGCCTACGGCTACAGCGTCATCGCCACCATCGCCCCCACGCTGTTGCCCGCTTCGTTTCACCGGCCCGATGGCACCGTGCCGGTCTATTTCGAGGCGAGTGCGGTCATCACGGTGTTGGTGCTGTTGGGTCAGGTGTTGGAGTTGCGGGCTCGTGCGCAAACCGGGTCCGCCATCAGGGCGCTGCTCAAGTTGGCGCCGGCCACCGCGCGGCTCGTGCGGGACGATGGTCATGAAGAAGACATTCCGATCGAGCAAGTCCGAGTGGGTGACCGGCTGCGTGTCCGTCCTGGCGATCGCGTGCCGGTGGATGGGGTGGTGCTCGAAGGGACGACCTCGATCGACGAGTCCATGATCACAGGCGAGTCGATGCCTGTGGCCAAGGAGCCTGGCAGTCCGATCACAGGAGGCACGATCAATGGCACGGGCAGCATTCTGATGCGGGCGCAGCGGGTGGGGCGTGAAACGTTGCTGGCCAGGATCGTCCAGATCGTCGGTGAGGCGCAGCGGAGTCGAGCTCCGATTCAGCGGATTGCGGATCGTGTGGCCGCCTACTTCGTGCCCTTGGTGGTCGGCGCGGCCGTGCTGACGGCTATTGCCTGGACCCTGTGGGGGCCGGAACCCAGACTGGCCCATGCCTTGGTCAACGCCGTCGCGGTGCTGATCATCGCCTGTCCCTGCGCCTTGGGCTTGGCGACCCCCATGTCGATCATGGTTGCAACCGGCCGCGGCGCGACGGCGGGAGTCTTAGTGAAGAAAGCCGAGGCACTGGAAACCTTGGGCCACGTCGATACGATCGTCTTCGACAAGACCGGCACCTTGACTCAAGGGAAGCCGGCACTCACGGCGGTGGTGGCGGTCAAGCCGTGGTCCGAGCGGGAATTGTTACGGTTGGCGGCAAGCCTTGAGCAGGGCAGCGAACATCCACTGGCCGAGGCGATCGTGGCTGGCGCCAAAGACCGGGGGCTTCCGCTGGCGGCGGGAACCAGGTTCCGGTCGCTGACCGGCAAGGGAGTGTCCGGTGTCGTGGACGGGAAGGATGTGGTGGTGGGAACGTTGCCGTTCCTCCGCGAAGTGGTCGAAGAGGGGGCGAATGAGCTGGATCGACTTGATGCCGAGGCCGAGAAGCTGAGGCAGGATGGGCATACTATTGTGTTCGTGGCTCTCAGCGGCAAACCAGCCGGGCTACTCGGGATCTCCGATCCGATCAAGCCGTCGACCGCGGAGGCGGTCATCATGTTGAAGGCGGAGGGGCTGCGGTTGATTATGCTGACCGGCGACCATCGGCAGACCGCCGAAGCCGTTGCAAGAAAACTTGGCTTGGGCGAGGTCATCGCCGGCGTGCTGCCCGATCAAAAAGGAGCGGTGGTGGCCAAGCTCAAGGCGGAAGGACGCGTCGTGGCGATGGCCGGCGACGGCGTCAACGATGCGCCGGCGTTGGCTCTGGCTGACGTGGGGATCGCCATGGGGACCGGGGCGGGAATTGCTATTGAAAGTGCCGGCATCACGTTGATCAAAGGCGATCTCCGCGCTCTCGTGCGGGCCAGGCGGTTGAGCAGGGCCACGATGCGAAACATCAAGCAGAACCTGTTCTTTGCCTTCGCCTACAATCTGGTCGGGGTGCCGGTTGCGGCCGGCGTTCTGTATCCGTTCGTGGGATTGTTGCTCAGCCCCATGTTCGCGAGTGCCGCGATGACGTTCAGCTCGGTCTCCGTGATTTCGAACGCTCTGCGGTTGCGCGGGGTGGATCTGTAAGGGGCACGATTGCCGTGCATGCTCAACGGTGGTACAGTCCATTCGTGATGCGATGCACATTCCCCAAATACGGTTTGTGTCGTTTGATGGTGCTGGCGTGGGTCGGGCTCTGGGTGCTGGCGGTTCCCTTCGTTCATGTGCATCCAGAAGTGGATCACCATCATGGAGAGGAAGGGCATACCCACGGGGGCCTGGTCCATACCATCTGGTCTCCGGACCTCGCGTGCGAATTCGACCATCACGGGACCACTGATCAGGATCAGGGCCAGGATCAGGACGATGTTGACGGTGATGTCGAGTCCGGGGATTCTCTGTTCCATGCCGGAGATCGCCATGCCGAGTTCGCTCTCACGATGCTCGGAGACTCGTCGGATCGACGGCAGCTTTTCCCCCCGGCGACTCAACCCTTGAGCGTCGCCCAATCGATACCACGGGATCCTGATCGTGAACTTCGTCTCGAAAGACCGAGCGACGGCGAACGACGTTCGTTCTCCACTGTGGGCGAGTACCCTTCTCGCGCTCCCCCTTCGTTCATCATCTGACCGGTCTTGTGTCCGTTCGATCCGTCCTGCTCCGTGGGCGAACACGGGGCGAGGTCGGACGGCCGTTTTTCCCATTGAACGGAAAGATCCGACGGGCCGGACGTGACTCGATGCGCCGGTCCCAGGGTCTCTATTGATTCCACTCGCGGGGGGAAGCCTGAGAAAGGGGAGCGGTTCTCATGCGAAAGAATGTTAGGGATCGCCTATCGAAAGAAGCAGGCTATGGGCTGGCCGTCCTTACGGCTGTTGCCCTCATCTGCTCGGCCTGTCAGCCCAAGCAGGAGGAGGCCGAGCCGAAAAAAGGTCCCCGTGTAGAAGACGAAAGACGTCAGCCCGGTCTCATTGAATTGCCGGAAAGCAGTCAAACGCCGGCTCAGATTCGAACAGACCAGGCAGCGATCCGCCCCCTGGGGCTGACCCTCAAGGCGCAAGGGGGGAAGATTTTGCCGAACGAAAATCGTTTGGCGCATTTGGGTGTGCGAGTGCCGGGACGGATTTTGGCTGTCTATGCCAATCTCGGCGATCGTGTCAAAACGGGCGATCCGCTTCTTAAGCTGGACAGCCCCGCCGTCGGCGAAGCGTTGTTGGAATATCGAAAAAGAAGAACGGCCGTTCGGATGGCCGAAAAGGCCCTCGAACGGGCTCGCCTGTTGTTCGAGGAGGGGGCGATCGGGGCCGCCGAATATCAGCGGCGCGAGGCGGAGCAGGACAATGCCAAGGCCGACCTGCACGAGGCGGAAGAAAAGCTCCATTTGTTGGGCATGACGGAGCGCGAAATCCAACGGTTGACCGCCAAGGAGTTGCCCCATGCGGAAGTGGCGCAGGTGTTTTTACGGGCTCCCTTCTACGGCGACATCATCGAACGCAACGCCACGGTCGGGGAAGTGGTCGATGTCAATCAGACGCTTTTCACCGTGGCCGATCTCTCGACCGTGTGGGTGCGGGCGGACTTTCCCGAGCAACAGGCCGGCCTGTTGCGGGTGGGATTGGAGGCTGAGGTTCGTGTCTCAGCCTATCCCGACACGGTGTTTCGTGGCACCGTGACCTATGTCGGCGCCGTGATCGATCCAGCCACCAGAACCATCATGGTGCGACTGGAACTTCCCAATCCAGACCGGCGGTTGCGTCCTCATATGTTCGTCGACGCGACGTTGCTGGTGCCAGAACAGCCGGTGTTGACGGTCTCTCGCAAGGCCGTGCAACAGGTCGGCAGTCGAACGATTGTGTTTCTTTCGCGGGGGCCGGGCCGGTTTGAAGTGCGCGACGTTCAACTTGGCGCCGCTTCCAACGATTATGTGGAGGTGAAGACAGGATTGGCGGCCGGCGACGAGGTCGTGACCGAAGGGAGTTACATGTTGAAATCCGAAATTCTTCGCGACCAGATGCCCACTGGAGGGCCCTTATGATTGAGCGGCTCATCCGCTGGTCCATGGAGCAACGATGGCTGATCTTGCTCGGCGCCCTGGCTCTGGGCATGGGAGGCATCATCTCGTTTGTTCGGCTGCCGATCGATGCGTTTCCCGAAATCACGCCGGTGCAGGTGCAGGTCATCACGCGCGCTCCTTCGTTGGCGCCGACCGAAATCGAACGGCTCGTTACCTTTCCGCTTGAAATCGAGTTGACCAATCTGCCCGGTAAAACCGAATTGCGATCGGTCTCCCGCTATGGGCTGTCGGTCGTGACGGTCGTGTTCGACGACGCCGTCGATGTGTACTTCGCCCGCCAACTCGTGCTGGAGCGATTGATACAAGCGCGGTCCCGGCTGCCCCAAGGTCTTGAGCCCATGTTGGGTCCGATCAGCACGGGCTTGAGCGAAGTGTTCATGTATCTGGTGGAAGGGCCGGGCCGAAGCCTCCAGGAATTACGGACCCTGCATGACTGGGTGATTCGGCCGATGTTGCGCAGTGTGCCGGGATTGGCCGACGTCGATACGTTGGGGGGGCTTGCCAAACAGTACGAGGTGCTCGCGGACCCCGGCCGATTGGCCAGTCTGGGGCTGACGCTGCGTCAGGTGCAAATGGCGGTGACGGAGAATAACAGGAACGCAGACGGCGGCT
>JANDJE010000053.1 GCA_024331095.1 Nitrospira sp.
GGAGCCGTCCGCCTAAGCCACATACTCGACCTCCGGTTCCGCCGACCGGGATGCCACGATTTCGCCGATCACCTGCGCCCGTTCACCTAAATCAGCGGCGCGAGACACGACTGACTCCGCGACATGCGAGGGCACGACTATGACCATGCCGATCCCCATGTTGAACACGCGATACATTTCGTTTGGCTCAATGTTCCCTAGCCCGCTCAGCACCGTAAACACCGGCGGCACAGTCCAGGCCCGTCGATCTACACGCGCCTTGACACCAGCAGGGAGCACGCGCGGGAGATTCTCGGTCATCCCTCCGCCAGTGACATGGGCCAATCCTTTGACGGGAAACTCACAGCAAAGGGTCAGGATCGGCTTCACATAGATTCTGGTCGGCGTGAGCAACTCTTCTCCCACGGTCCGGCCAAGCTCCGGCACCAAACTGTCCACCGACAGTTTTGCCCGTTCGAACAGCACGTGGCGCGCCAGCGAATAGCCATTGCTATGCAAACCACTCGACGCCAGCCCGATCAGCACATCACCCGGCACGATCGATCGACCATCGATCATCTTGGCTTTCTCAACGACCCCGACCGCAAAACCGGCTAGGTCATATTCACCGTCTCGGTAAAATGACGGCATCTCAGCCGTCTCGCCGCCAATCAAGGCGCACCCGGCTTGGCGACACCCTTCGGCGATCCCCTTGACGACGTCCTGGGCCTTGGCGACTGAAAGTTTGCCCGTCGCGAAGTAGTCAAGGAAGAAGAGCGGCTCGGCTCCGCTCACCACAATGTCATTGACACACATGGCGACCAGATCGATGCCGACCGTGTCGTGCCGGTCCATTAAGAAAGCGATCTTGAGCTTGGTCCCGACCCCGTCGGTGCCGGAGACCAGCACCGGTTCTTTGTACTGCTCCGCCCGAAGGCCGAACAGTCCGCCGAAGCCGCCCAGGTCGGTCAGGACTTCCGGCCGAAAGGTGGAGCGCACAAGCGGCTTGATGCGATCGACGAATTCATCGCCCGCGTCGATATCGACGCCGGCTTCTCGGTATGTCGTCATGGGCGCGCTATCTTAGAGGAGGGCACGGAGAGGGTCAACGGAAGAAAAGCGCCTTGCTGTGGGAGCAGAGTTATGCGCTCTGCGGCTCATCCCTCCGGTCTCATCTCCACGTCCAGCAGCTTGATCTTGCGATGGAGATGACTGCGTTCAATCTTGAGATCTTCGGCCGTTCGCGAAATGTTCCAGTGATGTTCCCGCAGCTTGCGGCCGATGTATTCCTTCTCAAAAGCGTTGCGGGCGTCCTTGAGCGAGTCATAGGATTTGGAGAACAGCATGGAGGCGGCCCGCCCGTCCGCCTGAGCGGACGCGACGGGATGAACGGTTCTCGCGTGCACGGACATGGCGACGTGCGACGCCTCGATCACAGGACCCGGCACCATGATCATCAACCGCTCGACCAGATTGCGCAGCTCGCGAATGTTGCCGGGCCATTCATACTGTTGGAGCGCCGCCATCGCCTCGGGCGACACTTCTTTGATCCGCAACCCCTGCTCCTCGGCATGGATCTTCATAAAGTGACGGACCAACGCGGGAATATCCTCCCGCCGCTCACGCAGCGGCGGCACGACGATCGGAACGACGTTCAACCGGTAATAGAGATCCTCGCGAAAGCGCCCCTTGTGGATTTCCGTTTCGAGATCTTTGTTTGACGCGGCCAGCACCCGCACGTCCACCTTGATGAGTTTGGTGCCGCCCACCCGCGTAAACTGCTGTTCCTGCAAGGCGCGCAAGACCTTGGCCTGCGTGCTGAGACTCATGTCGCCGATCTCGTCGAGAAACAGGGTGCCCCCGTCGGCCTGCTCGAACTGGCCCCGTTTCATCGAGGTGGCGCCGGTGAACGCGCCCTTTTCATGGCCGAACAGTTCGCTCTCGATCAACGTCTCGGGAATGGCCGCGCAGTTGACGGCAATGAACGGATGATCGGCCCTGGCGCTTTTGAGATGAATGGCCCGCGCGACCAGCTCCTTGCCGGTTCCATTCTCGCCGCCGATCAACACCCGACTGTTGGTCGGACCGGCGGTTCCGATCAATTGCCGGAGTTGCTGCATGGCTGGCGACTGCCCCACCAACTCAAACTTCCGCTGTACCTTCGTCCGCAGGGCTCGGTTCTCCTGCTCCAAACGAAACTGCTCCAGGGCGTGCTTCACCCGCAGCGTCACGCTCTCCAGCGACAGCGGTTTCTCGATGTAATCGTAGGCACCGAGCTTGATGGCTTTGACCGCCGTTTCGATGGACCCATGGCCGGACATCATCATCACTTGAGCGGCCGGCGTGAGTTCCTTGACCCGGCGCAGCGTCTCCAACCCGTCCATTTCCGGCATCCAAATGTCGAGCAGCATCAGATCCGGCGGGTCGGTTCCATAGATTTTGAGCGCTTCATCGCCGCCGGACGCCACCATGACCTGATACCCTTCGTCTTCGAGAATGCTGCGCAGCGACGTCCGAATCGCCTCTTCGTCGTCCACCACCAATATTGAAGCCGACATGCCCGCCTCTCCTCGCTCTCGAATTTCTCGCTCGCCCGTTAGACCGGCAACTCGAATGTAAACACCGCCCCCTTGGGATGATTGTTACCGGCTTGAATCTGCCCGTCGTGGTCCGTGATGATCCGCCGCACGATCGCAAGCCCCAGGCCCGTGCCGGTCTTCTTCCTGGTGAAATAGGGCACGAACAGCCGCTCTTGATCCTCCGGCTGGATGCCGGGACCTTCGTCCGCCACGGTCACCACCGCCCGCTTCCGTTTAGTATCGTACTTCGTGCTCACCCAGATCCGCCCCTTGTGATTCATGGCCTGAACGGCGTTATCGAACAGGTTGACGAAGACCCGCTTGAGCTGTTCCCGATCGAAATTGATCGGCGGCAAGGCCTCTTCGAGGTCCAGAACGAAATCGACGTCTTTTCGCATGGGCTCGTACAGACTCACCGTCTCACGCACGACGTCGTGCAGCGACTGGCGCGTCATCTGAGGAACCGGCATTCTGGCGAATTTCGTGAACTCGTCCAACAGATGTTTGATGCTGCCCACCTCGTTGACGATGACGTTCGTGGCCTCGTCGAACACACGATTGAAATCCGGCGCCTGCTCGAAGAACTTCTTGCGAAGCCGTTGCGCGGACAATTGAATGGGAGTCAGCGGGTTTTTGATTTCGTGGGCCAGCCGCCTCGCCACTTCTTGCCACGCCGCGACCTTCTGCGCCTTGATCAGCTCGGTCAAGTCCTCGAAGATCAACACGAAGCCCAGATCCTGGTTCGCCTCGTCTTTCATCCGCGATCCGCTCAAGCGAATCGTGATCAACTTGCCCTGGACGTCCAACTGTCCTTCCAGGCTCACGTCGTTCCGTTCTTCGGCCAACAGACGGTCATAGGCGGCCTGGAAGACGTCGAGTCCGAATTCCTTAAAGACTTCGTTGGCCTGACGCCCCCGCAACCGGTCACCCGCGAGCCCGAGAATGCGCTCGCCCGACGGGTTGAACGTCGTGATCGTCCCAAGGCGATCGATCGACAACAGGCCCGTCGGGATGGTCGCCACGACCGTTTCGATATAGGCCCGGCGGCGGTCCAGTTCGACGTTCGTGTTCCAGAGCGTCAGATTGGCTTCTTCCAATTTGGATTTGCTGGTTTGCAAATCCTGAGTCATCCGGTTAAAAGACGCGATGAGAGTGCCGATTTCATCCGTGGCCTTGGCGTCGATCTGGACGGTGAGATCCCCCTGCGCCACCGCCTCGGTCGCTTCGGCCAATCGTTGGATGGGCACGGTGATGCCGCGCGCCACGTAAAACCCGAACCAGGTCGCGCTGAACAGGATCATGACCGTTACGATGGCGATGACGAGATAGGCGCCGGCCTTGATCGGATTTTTCATCGCCTTGATCTGCTTATACTCTTCGTACTGTCGGCTGATGCGTTCCATTTTCGTCAGCAGCGACTCCGGCACATAGGTTTCGACCACCACGACGCCGGCCACCTCGCCGCTTCGCGTGCCCGAAGGCACCGGAATGGCCGTCCGCACCAACCGGCCCGATTGGGCCTCCTGCACGGACGTGGATTCCTGCTTGCCGTTGATGGCCTGAAGGACGAGTTGGCTGACCGGCAGATCCAAGACGCCCTCCGGCACGCTGGCATCGAACGTCTTGGTGAGGGCTTCCATCTTGTTCGAAAAGACCTCGATTCCAGCAACTCCATATTCCGCGCGTTTTCGCGCCATCGCCGCGATGAGAAGATCCCGCTGCTCCGGCAGCAGCATGTCCTCGCGATAAATTTCCTGCCCGATCGCCCGCGCGCTGTTGACCGCCAACGCGATGTGCCCGGCCTGCTGCAACCGCGCGACCTCATACGAGTCCCGCATGACGTTTTCGATCTGCTCGCTGAACCACACGTCCACCGCCTTGTTGAGAAACCCGCTGGCGACGATCGCGAGCAACACGGTCGGGATCAGCGAGAACCCGATGAACGCGGCGATGAGCTTGGTGCGAAAGCCGGAGCCGACGAGTCGATGGCGGCGCTCGAAATAGGCCTTGATCAAATTGCGGGACAAGAGCAGGGTCAGAACGACCAGCCCGATCAAATCGAGATTCACCAGCAACAGCACGATGGCGTAGCCGGCCGTCGGCACGAGCGATCCCTTCTCCTCGCCGCCCGGCACGACCATTTGCGCGTAGTAGAACGTCAACGCCAGGCAGGGAATCAACAGGATCAACACGATCCAGACGGGGCGGAGGTGCGGTTTTTTTCGATCCGGCTCTTTGGAAGCGCCCGAAGGGTTTCCACGCGGGTGAGGACCGGAGATCGGCTGCCGGCGATCGTCGGTGTGGTCGGTCTGGAGATGGGAAGGTCTGTCGGGACCGTTCGCCGACCGGCTTGGCTCTGGCATGAGATCAATCTCTTTGCTTTGACGATTCTCCATGGCCGCCCGCCAGAGCCGGAAAAGACACAACCCCCTCACTGAGCCGAGCGATCACCTCTCGCTCGGAGAACCATCGGAATCAGAAGCCCGCCGTGAGAGAGTCGGATCGAAATTTACTTGGACGGGACCAACGCAACGTACTTCATGCGAAGCGCATAGAGCATATCCCGCAAGACCGTCTGCTCTTCGGACGTCAGATTGCCTTTGGTCTTTTCTTCCAAAATCGAGAGGAGATCGATGATTTCCTTCGCCTGGGGGAGATTGACGGACAGCGGCTCTTGACGAGGATCCAGTTGCTCCCCCATCAGCATCAACGCGGAAGAACCCAACGAAATGACGAATGACGAGAACGTCACCGGAAGCGGCGGAGCCTCCTGCGATGCCCCGACGTCGGCTCTTGATGGGGACGCCGCCCTCGTCTCTTCGGACGCCGATGATCCGGCCGTCCCCGACCCGCCGCTCCCCCGCCGATCCCGCACCACAAACCCTTGTTCTTGCTCACTCATTCTCTCCTCCTGCCCTGCTCCTCGATCAACGAACCCCGCATGCCGGGTACCCTACCATAGGGGCTGTTACCCCGCAAGCCGACGGCCGCGACAAGCCCGGTGGCTGCATGATGACGGGATGTCATCCGTGTGGCGCATGGCGCACGTCGCCGGACCGGCCGCACTCAGTGATCCCGACGGCTATCTCAGACGGGGCTTGCCGGCAACGCAGCAGTGCACCGTCGCAAGGGATCGGTGATCTTCACGCTCCAAGCACGCTATAAATTCGTCTTCCACTGTCTGCGCTTTGTCCCCGCAGAATCGCCGCAGCAATTCCATCCGGGCAAAGCGGTTGCGCCAGGCTTGCAACACTTGACGACTGGCGATGCGTCTGGGAAGGTCCGGAACCGAGGCGGAATAATTATTCTGAGTTTTTTCGATCACGATGGCGTCGCAGAGGAGCCTCACTTCTTGAAACCAGCTTGTTTGAGGATGCTATTCAGCGTGCCAGAACAAGATCGTCTCTCGGCTTTCCGGGCACAGTCACATGGCCCGGTTTGGAGGATTGCTTATACAGGCGATGACTGCCGCGGGTGGCGATGAGATACCAGCCGTCATCATGGAGCAGCCGGAGAACCTCGCTGACTCGCATCGGCTAATTCTCTCTTCTCGATTTGGCCAAAGGAAACATGTCAGCATGTATAACGTCACGGCTCACATACGCCGCTCTTTGGCGTCACCCAGAGTGACTTGGTGGGTGCCTTGGCGATCTACTTGCTCATATATTTTCTGGATGATGATGGGGGCCCTTTCGCTTATTGCTCTCCACTCCTCATCAAGGGCTGTCAAGGCACCGTCTAATTTTTCAGGAGTTGGAGGATTAATCTCCAGTCTCTCTATACGCCTTCGCAAGTCCCCAAAGTCTGTTGCTGCCTTGCTGTGACTCTGCGCAAGTTCGGGTAGCTTGAGGTACGTCTGGAGCGCGGCAAAGACGGCAGCAGCAACGCTCAATAGCCCCAAGATAACTTTGATTGTTATGGGAAGTGACGCCTCCTCCAGCGTTGAAAACACAGTAGTACCCACCATTGCTGACAAGACTGCGGCAATGATTCCAAGCCGGCGGCTCCATGCTTCATAGAATGCCGCCGCTTTCTTGTGGGCTCTGTGAGAACGAGATATTCGTTGTTTCCACTCATCAAGTACGGCGGCTGTGCTTAACATATAGAGAACCCCTCACCAAGAAATTTTTCGCCCAACTTAATGAATGAATAGACTGACCAGCATAGGTGGCAAATACCGCATGCCAGCTCCCGCACAATGCCCGTGTTTGGTGCAGCGACGTGTGACCTCTATCCACAAGGCGCGTTGGCGTGCTCTACAGACCGCCCTAGTTCCGTTCGAACTGCGAAGGCGACTCATAGATCAGCGCATCGGCTGGGTTCTGGACACCTTTGCCGCTTCGAATCACTCGAAGGAACAGAGCACCGATATGCGCGCAGCATTCTCATCCGAATCGCTCATTTCGTCAATGTTCTCGTCGGTGTGGCGAAGCAAAGGGGCGGGGCTGGCGGCAAGCCTTGTAACAGGCAACGTATCCTCCCATGAATATGAGATGAGCGCGGTGCTCGACGATGCCTCTGACCTCAAACAAACGTTCTGATCGAAGGGACTCAACCAACAGATCGGTATCGAGCCGAGGCCCATGCAGATGGTCGGAAGAAGGCCCTTCGACATTGCAAAGCTGATCGATAGTGGCCCGACGAAACCTCAGGAGATTCAGAAAACAGGATCAGGGGACTCCTCGTCACCAAGCAGGAGCCACAAACCGTGTTGAGAAATAGGAGTAAACTCAGCGGCCAAATGGTTTATTCCAGGCATCGGTAACCTTCCGCAAACGACGGAGGACGACTTCTTCAACAGCGGGCAACTTTTCTGTGACAGGGCCGTCTGGCTGCCAAGAGAAAGGGATGGGGCGCTCCAAAATTGCGCCTCACCATCTGGATGCGCAACATGAACGTGCTCCCTCGCTTCTTCGCGGGAAAAGCAGAAAGCTCAGAAAAAGCCATCGGGCAATCACTGGCGCCGTGAACTCATCTTCAGCTAACTGTTAAGACTCCTGTAAGCTACCCGTGCAACAGAGGGCACCAGCCTCAGCACCCTCTCTATTAAAGGGTCCATAAAGGGCAAGTCGCCGACCAATCCAACACTCCAACACTGTTGAAGATGTCGTCCTGCTTTACCCACTTAAGAAAGATTCCGAGATTCGCCGTCTATTTTGGCCATCCAGGAGAAAGGTTCCCGGAAGAGACCTCCACGCATGAACGTGGGGCGATCGTGCCAGGAGAGTCGCGCAAGTTTTACGGATGCCGGTTTCCAATCTGCCGTCATGCGAGGGCAAACGATCGACAAATACCCGAATCATTCACCCACCATTGAAGCCGCTGTTATGGTGGTATAGAGTGACGGCGCATCGGGGCATCATCGATCGGACGGATATAGCGGATCATGTCGGAACAATTCGACAAGGTAACGGACATCATGGCGGCGCTGCGCGCCCCGAATGGCTGCCCCTGGGATCGCAAACAGACCCATGAGTCACTCAAGCCCTATCTGCTCGAAGAAACCTACGAGGTGCTGGAGACGATCGACCAGGGTGACGAGGCCAAGCTGCGGGAAGAATTGGGCGACGTGCTGTTGCAAGTGTTGTTTCACAGCCAGATCGCCGCCGAAGCCGGCACCTTTACCATCGACGATGTCTTGAAGACGCTGGCGGAAAAGCTGATTCGCCGGCACCCCCATGTGTTCAAGACAGACGGACAAGGCGGCACAGTGACGAGCAGCGAGCACGTCCTGAGCCAATGGGAACAGATCAAACGGGCCGAGCGGCAGGCAGCCGGCAACAGCCAATCCGCCCTCGATGGTGTTCCGAAAACCCTGCCCGCCCTCCTGCGAGCATTTCAGATCCAAGCCAGAGCGGCTCGCGTGGGATTTGACTGGCCGCACAATGCCGGGGGGCTCGAACAAATTTTCGAGAAGATCGCGGAAGAAGTCGGCGAATTGAAACAGGCCTTGGGGAATGCCGACATAGATTCCGCCTCCGCCCCGCCGACCGAGCAGACCGAGGTGGAAGCGGAACTGGGAGACATTCTGTTTTCGCTCGTGAATCTGGCCCGTTTTCTCAAGGTGAACCCGGAAGAGGCCCTTCGGCGGGCCACGAATCGGTTTGTCGATCGCTTCCATTTGGTCGAGGCCCTAGCGGCAGAACAAGGACGAGCTTTCCCAGAAATGACGGTGGCCGACATGGATCTCCTGTGGGAAGAGGCCAAGCGGCGTTTGGCCGATCCCCGGCCTGATCCATTTTCACCTGCACGGACCGTTTTGGAGAAAGGCGACCGCGGATGAGTGACCAACAGGGTCCTTACGAAGAGGGAAAACGGGCCGGCCTCCATCCCATGCTCGTCCTACTGGGGGTGTTGGCGGGATTGTGGCTGTTCGTCGCCCTGATTGTTCCAAGCTCCCGCAATAAACAGGCGACCGGCACCGAAGGCCCCGCCGTCTCTTCCATCGAGGATCCGGACGCGGCCCCCGTCATTTTTACCGTCCGCTCGACGGTCCCGGAGATGAACGCGATCGGATTGGTCGTGCCGCCGCAAGCGACGGACAGCCAGATCGCGGCGCTGTTGAAACGCCTCAAGCACGATCGGCTGGCCGGAACCCTGGGCGACCACCTGCCCGCGACCACGCCGGGCCACCTTCTAGGCGACCACGCGATCGCCAACATCTATATTTTTTCCGACGCGTCGTTCGCGGAAGCGGAGACTCTCCGCACGTTGACTCGCGGCGCCCACGCCCCGGGCAGTCTCTATCCAGGCGCCGTCCCGTTCGAGGTCGCGATGGAGGCCGTCCGCGGCCACTACCGAATCGATCTCAACGACACCGGCAATCCGGACACCGGGTCGCTGGGATTCGCCGACGAGTCGGGCGTGCATTCCAAACACTACCGTAGAATCTTCTGACCGCCGTCAGATCCCGGCCCGTTTTCGGATTTCCTCCCGAACGGCCGCTTGTTCCAAGGCGAACCACTCTTCCAACCTGGGAAACAAGTGGGCGAGCGATCCGACAAACGGCGCCAGCATGACATCGCGCCGCTCCGTCAAGAGCCCTTCCGTCTCGGCGACTCGGATTTTCCAATCGGCGATTTTCTTGGAGAGCACGTTGTTGATCACCAATTGCTGCCCGGGAGAACCGGTGATCTCGCCCAACAATCGCCGTTTAAACACCGCAAGCTCATCCGGTATGGACACTTTGGCGCGGACCCCGTGCGGAGTCGGCCACGTTGAGCGTTGAATCGCATAGTCATACGACAAGACCTCTTCTCTCGGCTCACGGAACGGACCGCCGGTCGCGACCACGGTCAACTTGGCGTCGATCGATTGCACAAGTCCTCCCCTGTTGGAATACGCATGCTACCGCTTTATGTTTGATCTTTATAGAGTCTCCCGGTGAAAGAGGACAAGAGGCGGTTGACCAGGTTCCGGAAACGGGTTCAGGACTCCGCCCACTCCGTCGGCACATGCAGTTTTTACCCCTCCTCC
>JANDJE010000054.1 GCA_024331095.1 Nitrospira sp.
CATGGGCGGGGGTTTGCGGTGGTGGCGGCGGAGGTGCGGAATTTGGCGCAGCGGTCGGCGACGGCGGCGAAGGAGATCAAGGGGTTGATCCAGGCGTCGTTGGGGCGGGTGACGGAGGGGAGCGAGTTGGTGAATCAGTCGGGGCGGACGTTGGGGGAGCTGGTGCAGGCGGTGAAGCGGGTGACGGACATTATGGGGGAGATCAGCGCGGCGTCGCAGGAGCAGGCAAGCGGGATCGAGCAAGTGAACAAGGCGGTGATGGCGATGGACGACACCACGCAGCAGAACGCCGCCCTGGTCGAACAACTCACCAGCGCCAGCCAGTCGCTCAAGATGCAGGCGCAAGAATTAAGGCGGCAGATTGATCTGTTCACATTCCAGGAGCGGGAAACAAATGGGCGGGCGGCGAATCCTCTCGGTTCCGGACCGCAAGGGAACCGGCAGCACCGGACTGTCGATCGAACAATCGCCGAAGGTCAAGAGCCGGCCGGTGTCGGGGCTCCGACTCAAGGCGCCCGAGAATCGTTCCAGGACGACTTCGAGGAGTTTTAGGGGCGAGACACGTGAGCCGATGACTCGGGAATCGACGAGACGAACGGAAAGAACAAACGGAAGGAGAATGCCATGATTCAGAAAGAAGAAATCACAAAGGCGATTAGCGCCCATGGGTTGTGGAAGACCCGCCTGTCCCAGGCCATTGCGACGGGCAAGACAGACGTGACGGTCGCCACGGTTCGCATGGACAACCAATGCGCGTTCGGGAAGTGGCTCTACGGCCCGACGTTGGACGCCAAAGACAAACTGTCTTCTCATTACAAGGAAGTCCGAGGGCTCCACGCGCAATTTCACGAGAAGGCCGCTCAGGTCTTGGAACTGGCGTTGGCGGGCAAGAAGCAGGAGGCGCAACAGTTGATGGCGCTCGATGGAGACTATGCCAAGGCGTCTTCGCAATTGACGGCGGCCATGACGGCCTGGCTTAAGAGCCTGGCGGCCTACATGGTTCTCGATCCCAGTCTTTGGCCAACCGACCGGTTGCCCGTCGTGAGGGCGTTGGCGAAGGAGTAAGGATTCACCGAATAGCGCCATGACCTACTCGATTACAAAGGACGAATTTCGTCGTTTTCAGAAGTTGATCTACGACAAGAGCGGCATCACGCTCAGCGACCAGAAGGAATCGCTTCTGGTCGCCCGCCTGATGAAACGGCTCCGCGAGTTGGGCTTACAAACCTTTTCGCAGTACTACGAACTGGTCGCGGGCGACCAGGCCGGGGAAGAGTTTGCGCGGATGCTCGATCTTGTCTCCACGAACAAGACGGACTTTTTTCGCGAGCCGAAACATTTTGAATTTCTGCGGGAGCAGATCCTTCCGCAACTGGAACGTGACAAACGAGTTCGGATTTGGTCTTCCGCCTGTTCAACAGGCGAGGAGCCCTACACGATCGCGATCACGCTCTACGAAGGCATTCGGGATTCGAGGCAATGGGACTTTAAAATTTTGGCCTCCGACCTTTCGACCCGCGTGCTCGAACAGGCCATGGCAGGCGTGTATGAAGCCGAGCGGCTCAAGGATGTGCCAATTGATCTCCTCCGGCGGCATTTTCTCAAGGGGAAAGGAAGCAACGAGGGACTGTTTAAGGTGAAACCGCATCTGGCTTCGATCATCGAGTTCCAGCGGATCAATCTCATGAATGAGCACTTTCCCATTCAGATGCCGCTCGATGTCATTTTCTGCCGCAATGTCATGATTTATTTCGATCGCCCGACACAGGAGAGGCTCGTCAACAAGTTTCATCGGTATCTCAAGCCAGGCGGATATCTGTGCATCGGTCACTCGGAGAGTCTCCAGTGGGTTCGCCACCCGTTTAAGTCGGTGGCCCCCACGATCTATCGCAAGGAGTTGTGATCGGCATGGCTTCGGTCGGCGAAGAGGAATTCCGGCACATTCGCCGCATGCGGGATGACCGGTTTCCCTATGAGATTGCCGCGATCATGCCGGGGGAATTCTTCGTGAGCCGCGCGCCCATGATCGTCTATACCGTCCTGGGTTCCTGTGTCGCTGCCTGTATCCGAGACCCTGTCGTCGGGGTCGGAGGCATGAACCACTTCATGCTGCCCGAGCCCAAAGATGGAGCCAATGATTCCTGGGGGGAAACCACGCGCTACGGATCGTTCGCGATGGAATCGTTGATCAATGAGATTCTCAAACGGGGAGGAATGAGGAGCCGACTGGAGATCAAACTGTTCGGCGGAGGCCGCATCTACGAGGGCAATATCGATATCGGGGCCAGGAACATCGAATGGGTGCTCAATTATCTGAAGGTGGAAGGGTTTCAGCCTGTGAAGGTCGATCTCGGCGATGTGTTTCCACGCAAGGTCTATTACTTCACGGATTTGGGCCGGGTGCTGGTCAAGAAAATCGAGCGGCTCAAGAATCGGACGATCATGGAGCGCGAGTCGGAGTATGCCGCCAAAATACGAACTGCAGCGCAAACCGATCGACAGGGGGCGGCGGAGGCGGTCACGTTGTTTTAGACGGTGAGCGATCCGTGCCGGTAGTCGACGGCGTCGAAGTTGAAAGAGAGCCGCGACTAAGGCCGGCTGCTTGACATCGGAAACCCGGGAGCATTCATGGCAAAAATTCGCGTCCTGACGGTTGATGATTCGGCGCTGATGCGACAAGTGTTGACATCACTGTTGTCACGAGATCCCGATATCGACGTGGTCGGATCGGCGCCGGATCCCTATGTCGCGCGAGAGAAGATCAAGGCCCTCAATCCTGACGTCCTGACCCTCGATGTGGAGATGCCCAAGATGGACGGGCTGACGTTTCTGGAAAAGCTCATGCGGGGGCATCCGATGCCGGTCATCATGGTGAGCACGTTGACCGAGGCCGGTTGCGAAACCACGTTGCGGGCCTTGGAACTCGGTGCGGTCGATTTCATCACAAAACCCAAGCTCGACGTCCAAAGAGGTATGGAGGAGGTGGCCCGTGAATTGATCGACAAGGTCAAGGCTGCTGCGGTTGCGAACGTGAGGCGTGAGGCGTCAGGCGTGGGGCATATGATGAACCCGCTCGCCCATCCTTCTCCCTCCTCCTTTCCCTCCGGGAGTGCGATGCTCAAGACGACCGATACGATCATCGCCATTGGCTCATCCACCGGCGGGACTGAGGCGGTGAGGGAGATCCTGATGGCGTTGCCGGCTCACACCCCGCCGATTCTGATCACGCAACACATGCCGCCTCGCTTTACCAAAACCTGGGCGGATCGTCTGAACAGTTTGTGTCGACTTTCTGTTAAAGAGGCGGCGGACGGCGACAGCGTGCTGCCGGGCCATGCCCTGGTCGCTCCGGGCGGGTACCACATGGCTCTTGATCGCAACGGCGCCCGATACATGGTGCGGGTGAATCAGGACCCGCCGGTCAATCGCCATCGGCCGTCGGTGGATGTGTTGTTTGATTCAGTAGCTCGTTATGCGGGCCGCAACAGCATCGGAGTGATTTTAACCGGCATGGGAGGCGATGGAGCCAAGGGGATGTTGGCCATGAAACAGGCCGGTGCCAGGACAATTGCGCAGGATGAGGCGACCTGCGTGGTCTTCGGCATGCCGAAAGAGGCCATCAAGCTTGGGGGGGTGGACAAGGTGCTGTCGCTCGGCGAGATCGCCGGGGCGGTGATGGAATTGGTGGGACGGACATAAACAGAAACAACTCAAGCACGCAATAAGAAGCAAAGGAGGCGACGATGTCGATGCAAGCGCGGGAACGTTCCATGCCCAATGGAATCATTCTAGAGTTGACGGGCGACCTGACCTACGCGAATCGCGAACAGTTCAAAACCGCCGTGGAGTCGGTTCGTCAGCGGGGTTTTCGGCATTTGGTGCTGGATATGTCCAATGTCCGGTTCATCGACAGTTCGGGATTGGGCCTGTTGGCGCTGGTGGCGCAGCAATTCAAATTGACGCAAGGCAGGCTGAGTTTGCTCAAGCCACAAGCCTACGTGCGTGAAATCATGGCGCTGGCCAACATCCCATCGCTCATTCCCATGTACGAGAACGAGCAAGACGCCGTGACCTCCTCTGCCAAGGCGGCGTAGGGGGATTGGAGCTTTTGGGCGCCGAACCCAGCGAGATATCATGAAGCCATCTTGTCCCCAAGCTGATGTGATCGACCGATCGGGAACCGTCGAGGCCATGGCCGCCAAGGAGCCGCCGACCGTGCTGATCGTGGACGACGATCCGGTGGCGCGCCTGGCCATGGCCGGAAGGATCAAAAAACTCGGCTATCGAGTGCGTGAAGCCGGTGATGGCCTGTCGGGTCTGGCGTTGCTCCGGCGCGAACGGCCCGAATTGACCATTCTGGATTGGATGATGCCGGATCTGGACGGGCCGTCGTTTTGCGAGGAAGTCCGCAAGGATTCCTCCATCGGCTCAAGCCAAATCCTGATGATGACGAGCAACGATCACCCCGAACACATCGCGGAAGGATTGGCGCGGGGAGCGGATGACTTTTTAAGCAAGGCGGCGAGTCGCCAAGAGATCATCGCCAGGGTTCAGGCCGGCATCCGAACAGCAAAGTTAATTCGTCAGTTGGAGCAGGTCACGGAGGAGTTGCGGAACAAGCAGGCACTGTTGGACCGAGAACTGCAAGCGGCCGCCCGCTATGTGGAATCCCTGCTGCCGGTTCCCGGCATGATCCTCCCCGGTGTCGATCTGGATCATCTCTATCGTCCGTCGTTGGCCTTGGGCGGCGATTTGTACAACGTCGTCCGGTGCGGCGATGACTCGGTGGGCCTCTATCTGCTTGATGCTTCCGGCCACGGGGTGTCGTCGGCCCTTCGGTCCGCCGCGCTCGCCACGTTTCTGCGAGAGGACAGCCTGCTGCGTTACGTCGGCTCTCGCGATCCCGGCGCCATCGTGACGGAGGCCAACCGGCTGTTTCCCCTGACCGAACGGGGCGACTACTTCACGATCCTCGTCGCGCGGCTGGACTTGCGAGATGAGCGGTTGCTCTATGCCACCGCCGGTCATTCCGGCGCCTGCATTCACCGGCGATCCGGAGCGGTCGAATGGTTTACGCCACCCAGCCTGCCCTTGGGGTTTGACCCCTCGCATCGCTATCGAACCGTCGAGATGCCCTTTCGGCCAGGCGATCGCCTGTATGTGTTGAGCGATGGTCTCTACGAAGTTCCAAATTCGAGGGGGGAATTGTGGGGGAAAGAGCGGCTTGCCTTGGCCTTGCAAGGTACAGCCGGCCGACCATTGAAAGAGGTTTTGTCCGTGGCAGTCGAAGAAGCGGCTCGGTGGTCCGGCCAGGATTGTTTCCCGGACGATGTGGCGGTGATGGGGATTGAGTTGAAAGAATGACGGAAGGTCTTCTGATCCGAGACTAGCGAGGTGCTCGATGAACCATGACGCGGTATTTGATCTTCAGGAGGCATTAAGTCGGGTCGATGATGACCGCGAAACGCTTCACGCAATGATCGAGGTGTTTTTGGAGCAGGGCCCCCAGGATCTGGCGGCGGTTCGGGAGGCCCTGGAACGTGGCGACGCGGCAGCCGCGGCGCGATCCGCTCACCGATTGAAAGGGTCGGTGCTGCAGTTTTGCGCGGAGGCGGCGGTGGAAGCGGCCAAGGCGGTGGAAACGGCGGGAAAGGGCGGCGATGTGGAAGAAACGGACAGACTGTTTCGGAAACTGGAAACCGAGGCGGTCCGCCTGTTCGAGGCCCTTCGCGCCGAGATGAAGAGGGATCTGGCGGCATGAAGAGGGGGCGATCGTCCTGTACGGTGTTGCTCGTGAATCCTTCCCGCGACCTTCAGGCGGATCTGTCACGTGACGCCGAGCGGCTGGGGTTCACGTTGATTTCGGCATCGAACTCCTCGGAGGCGGTGGCATCGTTTGAACGGGACTCCCCCGACGTGGTGATCACCGATTTATTCTCATCCGATGAAACCGGTCTTGCTTTGATTCACGAGCTGAGAAGTCGCGGCAAAACCTGTCCCGTGGTCGTGGTCTCGCCGGAGGCGTCGGGACCGATGGTTGCCGAAGCGTTTCGCGCGGGAGCGACGGATTACCTGCGCAAGCCGATCGTCGAGGAAGAATTCGCCGATGTGTTGAGTCGTGTTCGAGGTTTGGCGGCACGAGCGGTGGCTCCGTCGTCCGCTCTGTTGACGTTCGAGCAGCGGTTCGTTCTGGCGAGCGATCCAACCTCCGTCGAAGAGGCCGTTCTGTGGATGACACAGATGACGGCCATGATGGCGCCGGAGACGGTGCAAGTGGGCCTGCGCGGGGCGCTCCAGGAATTGCTTCTCAATGCCGTGGAACATGGAAACTTTGAAATTTCCCATGACGAAAAAAAACAAGCGGTGGCCGAAGGCCGATATGACGTCTTGCTGTCGGAGCGATCGGCCAGGCCGGAACTCAGAGATCGGCGTGTCGTCGTGGAAGTCTCCTGCGATACCCGGGCACGACGGCTGCGATATTGCATTCGTGATGAGGGAAACGGGTTCGAGTGGAAAACGATATTAAGTCGCAAGGCGGATTGGATCGGTTTGACCGAGGGAAGCGGGCGAGGGCTGTTGCTGGCGCGCTCCTTGTTTCCCGATCTCAGCTATAACGAGCAGGGCAACGAGGTCACATTCACGGTTCCTCTCGGTTAGTCGGGCGGGAACGCGTGTCGGTTGCGGGCCTTTTGGAGCCTCCGACCGGCGCCACACACGGGCGTCGCGCCGGCCGGTCAAAACACCCGTAAATATTTGACGGTGCAGCGGCCCTTGTTCGGCTCCCGATGCAGCACGGCGAAGGCGTTTTTGACCGATTCATTGACCGTGATGCTGAGCCGGGCCGAAAAATAGTCGCTCTTGACGTCGTACACGGAACCGGATGCGCGCAGCTTGGCGCCGATGTCCACGAAACTCCCGATGCGGTTCAGCTCCTCTTTGGTTTTGTAGGGCCGTCCTTGCACGATTTCCATCGCCATCGTCGGCGTGATGTCCGGGTCGAGCGCCTGGATGACGGGCGGCTCGGCCGTGTTGATGTTCACCGGCGCGCCGCCGTCAATCGGGTACACGGTAACGTAGCGCGACAGCCGATCGATGATGTCGGGCGTAAACCCTTTGATCAGCCGTAGATCGCTGATCGCCTGAAGCGGGCCGTTGGCGGCCCGGTAGGCGGGGCGCAGCGATTGGTAGTGCAGGCTTTCCGCTCCGGCCGGTCTTGGGTTGTCATCCTGATCGAGCCAATCGATCAAGGCGTCGACCAGGTCGGGATTGATCTGGAGCAATTCGAAGAGCCGACGGATTCGGTCGATACGGGTTTTGGATTGGATGGGATCGCCGGCGGAGGCCACAAGATCGTTGAGATTCAGTTTGCCGCGTTCGTCCTGAATTTGGGCGCTCAACAATCCGTCGCCGATCGCGTAATTCTTAATCGGCAGCGCCCACAGGTCCAGCGGGCCGTCGAACTGTTCGCCGCTTCGCTTGTCGCGCAAAAAGTCTTGTTGAAGAGCCGCGCTTGCCGCCTGGACGGCCGCGCGCATTAAGGTGCCGGACTTGACGTGGTCTCGGAACGCGGCCGCCTCGCGGTATTCTCGCCGGGCTTCCGCGTCGAATTCGAGAACGACCGCCGTCAGAAGCGCCAGCACAAGAAGGGAAAGCAGCAGCGCGACTCCTCGTTCATCGGCTTTTCGCATAACTCAATACGCGGATCGTCGCTTCCAGATCGACGGGGTTGTCGAATTTCGGGCGGATCTTCAAGTGCCGGACTTGCAGATCGTAGGGCGCTTGGTCGATCGTCACGAGCAGGTTCAGCAACTCCGGCAACTGCACTCCGTCGAGCCGGAGGTCGACCGCCGTTTCTTCATATCCCGAGGGGAGCGTTTGAACCTGCGGCTGCATACCGGCGATCCGGTCCCGCACACGGGCTGTGCCGGCGGCTTCTTCCATAAAGGCCAGCAGGGAAAACCGACCGCCCGCCTCCGGCAGGCGTTGCTCGGTTTGCGAGAGACGCTCTCGTTTGATCGAGTACTCCCGGCTCAAGACGGCCAATTCTTGGAGGTCCTTGCGCTTGCGCGCCTCTTGGCGGACCAGCCGGTCGTACGAATCGAGCAGGGGATCGACGACGAGCGCGAACAGCAGGCCGAGGCCGACCACGACGCCGCCGACGAGCACGATCGTTCGCTCGCGGGGAGAAAGTTGCCGCCAGCGTTCTTGGAGATTCTGCGTCATGGCCGACGCACCGTGACGGTCATGCGGAACACCACCTGGTTCGGCGCCGCGCCCACGCGGGTTTCCGAGACGGAGACGTCCTCGAAGCGGGCGCTCGACGCAAAGGCCTGTTTGATTTTGTCCACCGCGTCGAAGGACGACGTCTCTCCTTCCAAAAGAATCGTTCCGGCGTCGACCGTCAGCTCACGGACTTTCACCGGAGTGCCGGACGGCAGCTCTTTGACGAACGCCGACAGTATCGGAAGAACTTTTTGCCGGGAATCGTCGATGACGGCAAGGGTTTTGTCCAGCGACGCGATCCGATAGCGCGCTTGATCGAGCTCGTCTCCCGGCGCGGCGGTCGATCCGAAGGCTTGCTCATAGCGCGATTGTAACGCCGCCTTCAGATCGGAGACTCGATTCCGTTGCAGGACGAAATGAATCGTCAGGTCCGCGACGGCGAGGAGTCCGATGAGCAGTCCCGCGACAAGGGCCAAGCGAAGGTCGGACTTGGAGGCCTTGGCTTTTGATGTTTCGTCGCCGGAGACGCTTTTGAAATCGAGGGCCAGGCCGTCCGCCGAAGGCGTGAATCGCCAGCGGGGTTTGACGATCTTCGGATGGACGGCCAGCCCGAACGCGATCGAGAAGGCCCGCGGACTGTCCGGACCGAATCCTTGCCTGGGCCCGACGGGATGGAGGCCCAATTGGCGGGCCACGAATCCTCCCATTTCTCGAAGCTTGGACCCTCCTCCCGAGACCCAGCAGTGGGTCAATCGGCCGCGTTGCGATCCTTCGTAGGCTTGAATCGTGACGTAGAGTTCCCGAACCAACGGGTCGAGCCACGCTTCCACCTGCTCGACCGCCATGCCGCGCTTGAGGCGTTCGGCCTCGGCAAACCCGCATCGCTCCCGCGTCGCCAAGGCGCGGGTCAGGTGGTTGCCGCCCCACAGAATGGTTCGAAGCACCACCGGTCGTCCCTCGTGAATCAGACAGAGGGTCGTCTTCGACGCGCCGACGTCGATGACGACCAGATCATCGGGAACCTCCTGGTGTTCGCCGCGCAGATATTGAGTGACGGAGAAGAGAGCCAGCGCGTCGACGTTGACGGCCGACGGCTCGACATCGGCTTGGGCCAAAAATCGGAGATGCTCGGCCACCTTGTCTTTCGGAGCGGCGGTGACGAGCACTTCCGACCCCTTGTGCTCTCGGGGCGATCCGTCGGACACGCGACCGGGCGGCAAGACGACGCTGCCGATCGCCAGATCTTCAAGCGGCATGGGCACCAGGTTTTCCACCTCGAACGGAACGATTTGGGTGAGTTTGGCTGTGTCCTTGAACGGGAACGAGAGCGTTCGAACGAACAAGTCATGGCAGGGAATGGCGGTGACCAGGCGATCGGTGGCGTAGAGGCCGTGTTGCCAGAGAAACCCCCGCAGGGCCTGGACTCGGCGCGCGGGGTCCAAATCTTCGGGACGGGCGAACGGCAACGGCCGGTGAAAATAGTCGATGGACTCGCGCCCGCTCAATCGCCGGCGAAAACGGACGGCTTTGAGTCCCGTCTGCCCGACGTCAAGTCCGACACATTCGGTCACGATCGCCATCGATCAACCTTACAGAAGTGACGAGGATTCCGCGCGCGATGATTCACGTTTCCGGAAAATGCTTCTCCCTGGTCGAAATCGGAAACGTCCCCGCTACTTTACAATGCGATCCTGGGTTGTGCCAATGGGCCGACGATCTTGACGGTGATCGGCGAGCCGACCGGGAGCGGAGGCAGCCCCAGGGCGGGGGCCTTCGCGGCGAATCCGGTTCCAGGTACAAGAGT
>JANDJE010000055.1 GCA_024331095.1 Nitrospira sp.
GTCCCATTCGTGAGGGCTCGTGAGCGTGCTGAACGAGGGTACTGAACGACCCTGACCTCTGAAGCGCTCCGCACGAACCGGCGAAGAGGAGCGCACGCGGGCTGCCGCGGCACGGCCCCGACCCGTGCGCCGGCGAGACAAACGCGGGGCGCAACACCGCGCCGCCGTACCGAGAGACGTCGCCGGGCGGCCGGGGAGGGGGAGCGAGGATACAGGGTCTTGTTGAGGATGCCCTCGCGGTCAGCGCCGTGGCGTCGCTGCTGACGAGCTTTGCGATCTCCTCGGGAATCATGAAGGTCGGGACGCCGGAGAGGGTCGGCCATTCCAGCAGAGAGCCGGCGTTCTCGTCGGAGAAAAATTCGGGCATAGCCTGCCTGCCCCGGAG
Source organism: Nitrospira sp. (assembly GCA_024331095.1). Classification (GTDB taxonomy): domain Bacteria; phylum Nitrospirota; class Nitrospiria; order Nitrospirales; family Nitrospiraceae; genus Nitrospira_D. The sequence goes on from JANDJE010000055.1 coordinate 386, forward strand.
GCCGTAGTCTCCATGTTGAGATTCTCGGGGCTCGGCCTCCGTCGGTGTCCGTGTCCTTCTCTCCTCACCGCTTTCGCAACTTGCAACGGTCGGATTTTCCGTCTTCTCCTCAACCCTGCGAGGTCGAGAGTCTCCACGCCACGACCAGCGCGATGCCGGCCGCGACGATCACAAACCCGATCATCCATCGGGTAAATTTCCGTTGCGCGTCGGCCACCACCTTTTCCATTTTCTTCTTGAGGGCCGGTTGGGAGGCCACATAGGTCTCGACCAGTACTTTGGCTTCCTTGAAGCCAACCCCCTGCTCTCGGCGCACGGCCGTGATCGCTCCGATCAGATCGCCGCGTCGCAATGCTTCGAGCGCCGGTTTGGGAAGATCGCCTGATCGTCTGGTTATGTTGGCCATGGCACGTTGAACCTCGTCACCCGAGAGACCCGGCAACGAGGCCCCAGGGAACATACCGGTGCATCCTAGCCCGATCGGAGACGGATTGCCAAGCCTTTGGGTCATGAACGTCCACGAATCTTGCGTTATGATTCAACGGCGTTCCGTCACCCGTCAGACGTCGGGATCTCGGCGGACCGGCATGACGATGCGCGTCAATCGATACCAAGACGAGACGAGCGAATGAACGGTCTTTCTTTCCGGCTGCGCTGGATGCTGCCCGCACTTGTTCCGCTTACCCTCACGGCCTGTTCATCGGCGGCATTCACCGTCGCCAATCTCCCCACATACTTCGAGGAGATCACGGTCGTGCGGGACCAAGTGTACGGACCACATTCATCGCATCTGTCGGACATTTACATGTCCGCTCAGAAGCCGAGTCAGCCACGAGAGGTGATCGTCTTTTTCTACGGCGGCCGCTGGACGGAGGGGACTAAACACGATTACCGGTTCGTCGGTGCGACCTTCGCCGGTCGCGGTTATCTCGTCGTCATCCCGGACTACCGGAAGTATCCGGCTGTCCGCTTTCCGGCGTTCGTCGAAGACGCAGCGAGAGCGGTGGCCTGGGTGCACGACCATATTGTCGAGTGGCACGGCGATCCTCATCGCATCCACGTCGTCGGGCATTCGGCCGGAGCTCACATCGGCGCGCTGCTCGCCGCCGATGCTCATTACTTGGCCGACCTCGGAAAAGACCGATCCGTCATTCGTGATGTCGTCGGCTTGGCCGGCCCCTATTCGTTCACGCCGAGCGATCCCGACTTGCAAGACCTGTTCGGCCCTCCGGCCGATTATCCGACTATGCAGGTGACCACCTTCATCGACGGGACTCAGCCGCCGATGCTGTTACTGCACGGGAAGGACGACGCGAGAGTGAGCTACCGGAATCAGGAGAAGCTTCGGCAACGGATCACGGAACAAGGAGGGTGCGTGCGAACGATCGTCTATCCGGATGTCGGACACAGCGGCATCCTCGCCGCCTTGTCTTGGCTCAACCCCGGCTCAGCGCCCGTCGTCGAAGACATCGTGCGGTTCTTTCGCTCCTGCGAGTGACAAATGCCCCGTCGCTCCGACGGGGTCTTGTTCCACAGACATCATCTTCTTCGCCGCCATACCCCAGGTCGTTTCCCCCAATAGACAAGACAGCCCGGCAGCAAAGCTCCGGTTCCAACTCGTGATAGAGAAGGACGCTGCTCGGCCTTCGTTCCGTACTGATTCGTTTGGAAACGGTTTAACACGCGCGGTTGAACGTTCTCCCTCCGCACCGTGCCTTCTCAAGGATGGAGCCCCTCCTCCACTGTTTCGCAGGCGGCTTGTCGCGCGCCGCTACGGCGTCTTGGCGCAACGAAAGCCGTAGCCGAAATGGCGATTTGCCGGCTGAGCGTTGAATCGGTGGGCCGACCGTAGGAAGTCCGCCACATAAAGCCACGATCCTCCGCGCACCACCTTCTCGGTGCCTTTGGCCGGTCCGATAGGATTCTTCTCCGGACCGTTTTTATAAAAGTCGTGGTCGTACCAATCGAACACCCATTCCCAAGCGTTCCCGGCCATATCATAGGCGCCATAAGGGCTTTTCCCCGCTTCGAACGATCCCACCGGCGTCAAGGCAAAATGGTCGTCCCACTCTTTTCTGCCATAATTGGCATGCAGCCGAGTGGGAGCCTCGTTGCCCCAGGGATAGATGCGTCCGTCCGTTCCCCGCGCCGCCTTCTCCCACTCCGCTTCCGTCGGGAGCCGCTTGCCCGCCCATTTGCAATAATTGACGGCATCTTCCCAACTGACGTTGACCACCGGCCGTCTTTGGTGCTGAGGCTGATTCATGATGTTCCAATCCGGCGGCTCCTCCATGTCGGTCGCTTCCAAGTATCTTGCGTACTGGCCCACGGTCACTTCGTACTTATCAATGTAAAACGCATTGAGGTAAATTTCTCGCACCGGCTTTTCATCATCAGCCAGATTACTCCCCCTGGTGAATTTGCCAGCCGGAACAAAAACCATCTCTGCGTCAAGAGAATCAGCTTGCGATCCTCCTGCCAATCCACTCACATGTTTAGAGGAAGCGGAGCGAGAGCGGGGCACCTTGGCCTGCAGCTGCTGAAACAATGTCTGCTGCTCATGAGTAATACCCAAATCCCGAGCCGTATTCAGAGCCTCCTCTGCCTGCTTCATTCTTCCACTGGCCAGCAGACGCTTGGCTTCATTCAGCAGCCCCCACACTTTCATTTCTTCGCGCAATCGCCAGACTTTTGCCTTGGTCTTGGGTAATGAAGATCCACCGGTTTCCTCATCCAGTTGCAAGGCACTATCGTAATGTTCCTCCGCACAGGCCCAATCTTCCAAGGCACGGCATGCCTCGGCCAGATTGAAATGACCTTGCACATTCGACGGGTCTTTTGAAAGGCCAGTTTCTAACACCGTGCGTGCTTCACTATATTGTTTGTTTTTTAAGAGTTCTTCTCCTTTGACCAGTTCCTTGTCACCGGGCTTGGCCGCATAAGCGATGGTCGTCTGCCCACTCATCCCCAGTCCGACAACACAGGTCAGCACTGTTATCCTCAGCAACGTTCCACTCATGAACGATCCCTCCCCTTTTTCCCGCGGACCCGCCCTTTTTCGCCTCGGCGCCCGTGAACGTCTTGTGCTTCTCTCTCTTGCGCTCTCTCTTTTTCCCTTCAAAATCGATGCCCACTCCTCTGACCTGTCATTTATGTTTATTGCATGCGCATGCCCGCGCATCTGCTGCAATACGCAACAGTGACGGGGCAAAATGAATCAGCCCATCCGGTCTCCCCTTGTGCGATACTATGGCGGCGGAGAGACAATTCTTCTATGCAAAGCCAGGCTCAATTTCCCAACGAGCAGTCAGAAACCGGTGAATTCAAGCGTCAAGCCGATGTCTTCCGATCATGGGTTACCGCGGACGGCAGTTCGGGGCACCCTGCCGTCCCTCACCGTTATCATCTCTACGTTTCTTGGGCCTGTCCTTGGGCCCATCGCACGATCATTGTTCGTAAGCTCAAAAAGTTGGAAGGAATTATTGGGATGACGGTCGTAGATCCGATCCGTGACAAACGAGGCTGGGCCTTCCGCGAGGGATCGGGACATTCCTCCGATCCTATCAACGGGTTTCGCTTCTTGAGCGAAGCGTACAAAGCCACCAACCCGCACTATCGAGGGCGCGTGACGGTCCCTGTCTTGTGGGATACGGTGACGAATCGGATCGTCACGAACTCCGACGACGATCTCATGCGCATCTTCAACAGCGAGTTTGATCGGTTTACCGATTCCACTCCGGATCTGTATCCTGAACGGCTGCGCGCGGAAATCGATGAACTCAACCGCTTCATTTATGAGCACGTCAACGACGGCGTGTATCGCGCAGGCTTCGCGACATCCCAAACCGTCTACGAACGAGCGGTCGCACGGCTTTTCGACGCGCTGGACTTCCTTGAAGCTCGGCTAGCCGACCGTCGGTATCTGTTCGGATCGACTTTCACCGAGACCGATTGGCGTCTGTTCGTCACGTTGATCCGGTTCGACGTCGTCTATCACGGCCACTTCAAGTGTAACCTCCGCCGAATCATCGATTACCCCAACCTCTTCGGATATCTGAAAGATCTCTACCAAACGAACGGCATCGCGGAGACGGTCAACTTCGACCACATCAAGCGTCACTATTACATGACCCATCCGGCGATTAATCCCACCAAGATCGTGCCTCTTGGTCCGATCCAAGACTTAACTTCGCCCCACGGGAGAGAACGGCTGATGTAAGTCGTTCCCCGACCCAACCACCACACTGTCAAGCAAGCTGGACGGTTTTGCTGATTTTTTCCCCATTTATCTCACCGCAATAGCCCGCATCCCCTGTAGCCCCTTCATTTTCCTAAGAGTCTTTCGACGCGTCGCGGTTACAAATCGAGCATGAGAGTTGCTGGCGTTTTAACCCCTCAGAGCCCAAGAAGACGATTAAAAAGAGGTCTGGATCAGGGAGAAAAACAACTTAACCGAAAGGAGTACGACCTATGGATAGCAGTCTGTTGCTTTTTATCGCTGTGATGCTGGCGATGCTGATCGGCGGGTTGATCGTGTACAAGAAAGGCGCCTAACGGAAGCAAGCAGGGGTTGCGAGCGGGGAAAGCTTTTCGATGGTTTTGATCGTGCCTAGCAAGTAACGTGTTTTCTTTCACCCTCGCTGAGAAGAAAGGAGGTGTAAGGAAAAGCGCAGGCGGCCCTGACCGTCTCGCCGGTTAGGGCCGCCTCAGTTTCATCCTACGACCGCCGAGTTCGATGACATGATCGAACATATCATTATCATGTTCACCTACTTCCTTTCACTTTTCTGAAATTCCCGCTTCAAGCCAGGCGGTTCATCGCCGAGTTGCTCAATCATCTCACCGACGGTTAACCCCAAGATCTGGAAAGCATTCGATCTGCTTGATTCGCCGATCAGCCAACGCGACTTCCTGGTCTGCGGCTCTCTCCCAGACGAAAGAACTTGCGACGTGAAGCACGATGACAGGGGCGTGGAAACGCCGAAAAAATGATTGGCGGCCGTACGGACTTTTGGTAAAGTTCGGCGTTTCGTCGGGGGCGTGATCGTCGATCCGACGACCCTTCCCATCCAAAACGTGGAGAACAAGAATGAAGGCCGGAATACAGAAAGCGACCTTTCAGACGACAGGGAGAACGGTCGGACTTTCGCTCATCGTTGCCTCCCTATCCATTCTCGGTTGTGCCAATCTGGCAATGTCTGCGGCGGATCATGAGCCTTCTTCCACTCGCTCTTCGAGCACGACCCTCCAGATCTCCTCGTCGGCTTCCCCGGCCTCGCCGGAAACCGCCATTTCCGACGATCCGCAAGACGAGCCATTTGATCCCTTTGCCCAAGCCGGCGAATCGGATCTCGAAGAATATGACCCCTGGGAGCCCTTCAACACAAAAGTCTTTGAGTTCAATAGGCAGATCGACCGCTGGCTCCTCAAGCCGGTGGCGACCGCATACGACTTCATTATGCCGAGTCCGCTTCAACAGGGAGTCAGCAACTTTTTCTACAACGCCAGATTCGTCCCCCGGTTCGTCAACAATATCCTTCAGGGGAAGTTCCGCGGGGCGGGAATCGAGGCGGGCCGTTTTCTTGTAAACACCACGCTCGGACTTGCCGGATTCGTCGATTGGGCAAGCGACATGGACTTAACGACGCCGGAAGAAGACCTGGGACAAACCCTTGGTTTCTATGGAGTCAGGCCGGGACCCTATCTTGTTGTTCCCCTTTATCCGCCGTTTACGGTCCGAGACTTGGTCGGGTACGTGGGGGACGTGTTTCTCAACCCTATTTATTGGTTGGCTCTGCCCATTATCGAAATCGATACGATACCTTCCGCGGTCCCCCATAGCAGCCGCTTGACGACCTCGCTCATTTTGCTCAGTGCAAAGGTGACGGAAGTGGTCAACGAGCGCTCTCTGAATCTTGAAAAATATGAAGGAGTCGAAGAATCCGCGGTCGATCTCTATAGTGCCGTCCGTAACGCCTACCTCCAAAAACGAGCAAAGGCTATTCGAGAGTAACGTGCCCCCCAACTCTTTTTTTGAATTGACGCCGCTTCACGGGTTGGGCGTTCCCTGAGACGATCCGTCTCATCGTGAGCAAGCGCGGGCAGCTTTCTCAAATAATCGCTGGCTTTGTCGATTGAAACCGGAAAAAAGGGACGGGGTGTATCTTGTCTGTCAAAACAGGACACACCCATCCTCTCTGCTGAATCGAACGAGGCACTAACGGTGCAGGGGCAAGAATCGCTCCGTGGTACTATTGACCCTTTTTGTAAACGATGATCCCGGCGACCAGAAGGACAAGCATGATCACGATGAACATCAAGATTTTGGCATCCATGGCTCCTCCTTAGTGACTAACCATAGTTTCTACAAGGTTCATCTCCGAACACCTGTTGACCGGCCGAACTAGGGAATCATCACAAATGAAAGAGTTTGAATCGGCGAGTGGCTCGGCCTCCTTCTCCACCCGTTGGCAGGTTGGTTCTCGGCGCGCAAGCTTATGCTTCTCCATCTTCCTTGTCAAGACTTCGGACCGATCTTGACTCTTGTAAGCATAAGAAAATGGCATTGAATGAAGAAAGATTCCACAGCGCTCCTTTCCGACCTGCCCTGTAATGCAACAGCGGCCGAACTCCTTCGGAGAGGCCTCCCCCAGATCCATAAAATAATTAAAATAATTCCAGGAAAACCGGACACCCTGCAGATGAATGGTAACGCCGTCGCGCCATTCGCCTCATGGCATCATCGATGCACAAGCGACATGACGGAAGCGAGTCTGACCGAAAAAGCATCGCGGCAAACCGATTCATAGAAGAAAGGGGGACCGTCATACCGGTTCTCCTCAAAAAAGGAGGATATGCCATGCCAGGACTCAGCAGGTGGGAACCGTCTCTGCGGTGGAACCCATGGAAGGATCTTGAAGAAATGGAGAAACGCCTTTCCACCTTCTTCGGACGCCCCCCGGAAGGGAGCGGTGAAAAGAAGGAGGCGCTGGCGGTCGCCGAGTGGTCGCCGGTCGTCGATATCACCGAAGACGACAAGGAATATCTCATCAAGGCCGAACTGCCCGAGATGAAGAAAGAAGACATCAAGATCAACGTTCAGGACGACGTGCTGTCGATCAGCGGAGAGCGGAAATACGAGAAAGACGAGAAGGGCAAGAAATATCACCGGGTCGAGCGAGCCTACGGCAGTTTTCTGCGCAGCTTCACCCTGCCACAAGACGCCGACGGCTCCAAGGTCAGCGCCGTGTATAAAGACGGAGTGCTGTCCATCCACCTTCCCAAGTCCGAGAAGGCCAAACCCAAAGCCATTGAAGTGAAGGTGAGTTGAGGGTACGACCGTCGCCTTGCTCAAGGGGAAGAGTGGAAACAGGAGGGACACCTTCCTGTAACGCAAGAGGTCTCCGGTGGCGGAACGTCGGCGGACGTTCCGCCACCGACCACGTCCGAGGAGCCGCACTAGTTGCTGAAAACCGGGCCTCCACAGAACGAGAGGGACCGGGCGAGACGATGATGATCTTTCAAAATCGCGAAGAAGCAGGTCGGCGGCTGGTCGAAAAGCTGATTCACTATCGCGAACAACCTGCGACTCTCATTCTGGCGCTTCCACGAGGAGGCGTGGCGGTCGGTTATCAGTTGAGCTTGGGACTTCACCTGCCGTTGGACGTCTTCATCGCCCGCAAGATCGGCGCGCCGGACAATCCAGAATATGCCATGGGAGCCGTGGGTGAGTCGGGAGGGATCTATTGGAATCCGACGGCGAGAGCGGCGTATCGTCTGAGCCCCGCCGACATCGAGCGGTTAATTCAGTCGCAACACGATGAAATCGTCCGGCGACAAGCTTTGTATCGGCAAAACAGGCCGTTTCCCTCGCTGGAACATCGCACGGTCATTCTCGTGGACGACGGCATCGCCACCGGCTCCACGTTTTTCGCCGCGATCCAGTCGATCAGACAGCTCGCCCCTCGTCGCCTTGTGGGAGCCATTCCCGTCGGACCGCGGGACACGCTCCAACTGGTTGAGGAGCAGGTCGATGAACTAGCGGTCCTGGCAGTACCGGACCCCTTTTGGGCCGTGGGGAATCACTATGCGGATTTTTCACAAGTGAGCGACCGGGAAGTCGTGGAATACTTGAATCTTGCCGAAGAAGCGTTGCGCGAGCATGCGCGACTTTCTTCTTAAGTCTCTACCGATGCCAGCGCCTTTACCTTCCAATCGACAAGGAGGACGAGACGTGCCATTATCTGGCGCTCGAACAGGGTGGAGGGCCCATTCAGGGCCATCTCGGCGAGCTGCCGCGCACACGTTCATTCGGCACGGCCCTTCATGCTCTGTTCTGACGAGAAGAGAGGAGAAATTCTCATGAGAGTCGTCATCGGCGTCGATTGGTCGGACCAAGCCTTTGCGGCGGTCACCCAAACGTTTCAGCTCTACCGCCCGACGGACGTTACCTTAGTGCACGGCGTCAATCTGGGCATGTTCGAGCAGCCCATCGTAGCGGAAGCGGCTAATTTGCAGGGGTATGACGACTTCCGCAAGGCGATGGTCAACGCCGGACATCAACTGCTCGAGCGGGCGGCGGCGCTGGTGCCGGCAGAGGTGACGGCGGTGCGCAAAATCAACGAAATTGGCAGCCCCGCCCAAGTCATCCTCGACAACGCGCAGGCTGTTTCGGCCGACCTGGTCGTGGTCGGCGCGAGGGGACGAGGCCGCCTCGCTGAAACGGTGCTCGGCAGCGTTTCCCATCGTGTGCTCTCTCATGCCTCCCGTTCCACCTTGATCGTCAAGGGATCAACACAGCCGATTCGACAAGCTTTGGTTGCTGTTGAAGGTCTCGATGATGCCGACCGCATCACCCAATGGCTGGCTCGATATCCTTTCTCAACACCGGTGAATCTCCGCGTATTGAACGTCGTGGTTCCCATCGGACTAGATAGCCCCTATGATGGGATGGACGCGCGGACCTGGTGGGAGGGAGCAGAGGCCTACGCCGAACAGCTCGTCAAGAAGACTGCCGCCACCCTGTCCGGCGCCGGCTATACAACCGACACCAAAGTCGCAATCGGCAGCCCGACAGCCCTCATCGGAGAAGAAGCCAAAACCCTGGACCTCGTGATCGCCTCCTCACACGGGCGAAGAGGCGTCGCGCGCTTTCTGTTGGGCAGCGTCTCTCATGCGATCGTCCATCATGTGTCATGCCCGGTATTGGTCATCCGGTGAAGCAACCGTAGCGAGGAGAGCGACCATGAACATCATCATGGCAGGGAGTCTCATCATTCTGCTGGCGGCAGCTCCCTGGGCCACCGCGCAGGTTCTTCGCGGCAATCCCAAGGCTGGGGAAACGGTCTACCAGCAACAGTGTCTCCGCTGCCACGGAGCGAATCTCGATGGCAACGGACCGGACAGTCGAGATTTGGTCGTGCCTCCCATTGACTTTCGGTCTCCGGCCAGCCGATCCAAGACCGATTGGGAATTGCTCGTCTCGATCGCCAACGGCGTGTTATTC